>JAXLZA010000009.1:0-268040 GCA_046351135.1 Myxococcota bacterium
GGCGATCCCGTCGTAGAGTGCCTCGCGATAGAGCGCGTGGGAGAATCGCCCGCTCGCGCTCTGCCCGGCCTCCTCGACGATCCCACCGAGCGCGGCCTGATCGAACGCGCGCGCGGCCTCCTCGAGCGGGAGGCCCGCGACCTCCGCGGCGTAGGGAAGCGGGAACTCGCGCCCGAGCACGGCCGCCGCCTCGAGATAGGCGACACAGCTCTCGGGCAGGCCCTCGATCGCGCGCCGCACGAGGGAGAGCGTCGGTGAATCACCCGCGAGCGTCCGCGACAGGACGAGCTCGGGGAGCTCGCCGCGCCGGACCGCGCCGTCGAGCTCGCGCAGCCGCTCGCGCAGAAAGAGCGGGACGCCCTCCGTCCGCGCGTCCAGGGCCTCGACGAGCTCCGGCGGAACGCGATCCCCGAGGACCTGCCTCGCGAGCTCCTCGATCTCGCGGCGGGTGAAGCGCGCGAGCTCGATCGGATGGCAGTGCTCCATCCGCCGCAGCGCGACCCGGGTCAGCTCGGCGACGCGTCGTCGACCCGCCGGCTCCTCGCGCAGACTCGCGACCAGGAGCAGGCGGGTCGACTCGATCTCGAACGCGACGTGCTCGAGCAGCGCGAGCGACTCCGAGCCCGCCCACTGCAGGTCTTCGAGCACGATCACGCCCGCTCCTTCCGCCGCCCACTCCCGCAGCACGGCGAGGACGCCCTCGAAGAAGAGGAAGCGGCTCTGCTCCGGCCCCGCGGACGGGCCATCGCCACGAGCCGTGTCGGATCGGGCGAGCGTCTCCGCCTGCCGACGCAGGGCGTGCAGCTGCTCGGTCTCGCGCTCCGCGCCGATGGCCGTCAGGAGCTGCTGCCAGACCCAGTAGGCCGGCGCGCCTTCCCGATCGCGACAATGTCCGATCCGTGCCCGCACGCCCGCCTGCTCGCACTCCGAGACGAAGGCGCGCAGCAGCCGCGTCTTGCCGATGCCCGCCGGACCGGAGACGAGGACCACCGCCCCGATCCCCTGCTCCGCTGCCCGCCGCGCCCCGCGCAACGTCGCGAGCGCCTCCGCCCGACCGACGAAGGGCGTCGAGAAGGGCGCCGCGATCGGCGCTGAGCCGACGGGCGCCCCGATCGGGGCCCCGGCGGCCGCCCCGGCCGCTCGCGCGACCGGGAGCGGAGCGACGCGTTCGGCAGAGGCGTCGGCCGACGGCCATCGATCGAGCACCTCGACCTCGCCCGCGAAGCGGTATCCGCGGCGCGGCACGCTGTCGATGCGCTCGCCGCGGCCGGTGTCCCCGATCGCGCGGCGGGCGCTCGTCACGGCGCGGTTCAGCGAGGCGGGCGTCACGACGACGCCGGGCCAGAGGCTGCGCATCAGCTCGTCGCTCGCGACCGTGCGCGGTCTCGCGCGGACCAGCAAGAGAAGAAGCTCGAAGGGCTTCGGCTGGACCTCGACGCGCACGCCCCCACGCCGAAGCTCGCCGGCCTCGTCGTCGAGCTCGCAGTCGTCCCAGCGGAAGATCATTCCGCCGAGTATGGCGTCGGAGGCCGGGAGCGGCATGGGGCTCGCCGGAGACCGCGGAGGGGCCTTCCCCGGTCTTCCGACGAGCCCCGTTCCGGCTCGCATCGGGCGTCGACGGCCGAGCCTCAGGGGCTCGGGCTCACGAAATCACGCCGACTCCCCGACCGCCCGCGATCGCGGCCCGGCCTGGCCACCGGAGGCCAGGCCGCGGCGACCGAGGCGGGGGAAGAAGAGCGGCGTGCGCGCGCGCCACGCGCGGTAGTCGGACCCGAAGTGGACCAGCAGGTCGCGTTCCTCGAAGACGATCGCGATCAGGATGTAGCCGGTCGTCGCGATCGCCATCAGGAGATGGCCGACCGTCATCGTCGGCGTCGCCCAGAAGAAGAGGAACCAGCCGACGTAGAGCGGATGCCGGACGTGGCGATACAGGCCGGGCGTCGCGAAGGGGCGGTGGGTGTACGGAATGCCGCGCAGGGCGAGCCAGGACTGCCGCAGCCCGAAGAGATCGAAGTGGTCGATCAGGAAGGTCGCGTAGAGAATCGTCGCGATGCCGAGCCCGAAGAGTCCATAGGCGATGGTCCGAGCCACGGGCGAGGCGAGCTCGAAGACGATCGCCGGCAGCGGCTCCCAGAGCGCGAACAGGGCGCCCATCGCAATGCAGCTCGCGAGGACGTAGACGCTCCGCTCGGCTCGCGGATCGACGATCCGCGTCCAGGCGCGCTTGAAGCCGGGGCGCGCCATCACGCTGTGCTGGACCGCGAAGACGGCGAGCAGCGACAGGTCGACGAGGAGCGCGCGGCCGACGGGCCCCGACGGCCCCGAGTCGATCGACTTCGGGACGACGAGCCCCGTCATGAACCCGGTGCTGTAGAGGAACACGGCCAGGAAGAGCGCGTAGGCGATCACACCGAAGAGAAAGATCGAGATGCGGCGAGTCATGGGTCCTCCGATCAGAACGGGCGCAGCGAAGCCGAAACGGCTCCGAACCTACCCATGGATCGTCCGAGGGACTTGACCCGGATCAAACCAATTCCTGACCAGTGGACCGTCAGCGCCCCGCGGGCCTCCCGTCGAAATCCCCCGGATCGACCCGCCGCGTCCAGCGCCAGTAGTCGGCGAGCGGCCACGGCATGCAGACGACGACCTTCCCCGCGGCGTTGCTGAAGTAGCTCGGGACCTTCGCGAACACCGAGCCCCGGAGCTCGGAGGCGAGCTTCGCATGGTAGGCGTCGGCGACCTCGGGGCGGCAATCGAGCACGTCCACCTCTTCGACGAGCCTGCGGATCCCGTCGAGGATGTAGTTGACCTGGCATTCGGAGACGATGATCAGGTTGCCGGAGTGGAGGACGCCGGTATTCGGGCCGACGATCATGAAGTGGTTCGGGAAGCCGGGGATCGTGATCCCGAGATGGAGCTTCGGCTCGTCGCCCCAGGCCTCCGAGAGGCGCCGGCCACCGCGGCCGACGAGGTCGATCGACGGGAGCCGGCCGACGTCGAAGCCCGTCGCCCAGACGATCGCGTCGACCTCGACCTCGGTGCCGTCGTCGGCGACGAGGCCGCGCTCGGTGACCCGGGCGACGCCGCTCGTGACGAGCTCGACGTCCTCGCGCGCGAGGGTCGAGAGCCAGGTCCCGTCGTCCTGCAGCATGCGCGTCCCGAAGGGCGGATAGTCGGGGACGACCTTCGCGAGGAGTGCCGGGTCGGAGACCTGGCTCGCGATGTAGCCCGCGAGCTGGTCGCGCATGACGCGATTCGCCGCGCTGCACGAAGCGCCGCCGTCGTCCCAGCCCGGATCGACGCGGATCAGCTCGCCCGCCGCCTTGTCGAATTGCGGCCACATCGAGAGGACGCGGTACCAGCGCGCGTACTCGGGCACGTTCTGGAGACACCAGCGATGACCGCCCGAGACCGCCCGATGATATTCGGGGTTCGGGAACATCCAGGATGGTCGGCGCTGGAAGACGACGACGCGCCGCGCCCGTCCCGCCAGCGCGGGAACCAGCTGGAACGCGCTGGCCCCCGTCCCGACGACGGCGACCGTCTTCTCCCTCTGATCGACCGAGTCGTCCCACTGCGCCGTGTGCATCTGCGGGCCGCGGAACGTCTCGCGGCCCGGGATCGCCGGGATCCGCGGCCGGTTGAGGAGGCCGATCGCGCTCACGAGCACGGCCGCCTCGATCTCCCGGCGCTCGCTCCCCTGGCGGTAGGCGACGACCCAGCGCGCCCGCGCCTCGTCCCAGCGCGCCGCCTCGACGGTGGCCCCGAATTCGACGTGCTCGATCAGGCCCGCCGTCTCGGCAAAGCGCTCGAAGTAGCGCTGGACCTCGGCGCGCGGCCCGAAGAGATGGTCCCACTCGCCGCGGGCGAAGGAATAGGAATAGCTGTCGCTCGCGATGTCGACGCGGCAGCCCGGGTAGCGGTTCTCGAACCAGGTTCCCCCGACGCCGGGATTCTTCTCGAGGATCGTGAACGGAACGCCCTGCTGCGCCAGCCGATGGCCGAGGAGCAGACCGGACATGCCGGCTCCGACGATCACGACGCGGAAATCCCCGCCGCGCCGCGCGAGCGCGCGCGGGTCGATGTCGAGGCGCCGCGGATCGCTCCCGCCGAGCGCGAGCTCCTCGAGCAGGAAGCCGACCGCGTTCGGCTGAATCGACTCGTCGGCGAGCGCGAAGGCGAGCATGCGCTCGACCAGCGGCTTCGGAAGCGGAGCGAGCGGCGGCCGGCCCTTCGCGACGTAGTCGCGGATCACGGCGGCGGCTTGCCTGCGGACCCGGGCCGCGTCGTCCGGCGCGATCCCTGCCTCCGTGTCGAACATCGTCGCGTGCTTCGGCCGGATCGGGCCGTCGAGCAGGCTCGCGTCCCCCGTCAGATGGACCATCGCCATCATGAGCGCGGGGAGGCTCGCCTCCGCGACGGCGGACTCGATCGAGGCAGTCGGAACGGCATCCGGGGTCGTCGAAGCGGCCATGGGGCTCTCCTCGCGACCGACGATAGGCGGCCGGGCGCGGAGATGCCCCTGCTATCGACGCACCGCATCCTCGCGCCGTCGACGGGATCCGAGCTGCGCGAGCACCCCGAGCCCCACGATCAGCCCCGTCCCGGTCGCGGGCTCGGGCAGCACCAGCGAGACGTCGTCGGCGTAGCCGTCGTTGCTCGATCCGGCCGCGCGCGTCATCGCCAGGCGGACGTCGACGACGCGGGATCCGACCGGCACCGCGCCGGTCCTCGAATCGGGGAGCAGGCCGGTCAGGTTGCCGCGATCGCTCGCGGTGAAGCCACCGAGCACGACGGTCTCCAGATCGAGCCCGGCCTCGTCCTGGAACGTCACGGTCAGCGAGGCCGAGTCGTTGTCCGTCAGATAGCCGCCGAACGCACCGGATGCGGTGTACCCGACGCCGCCCGCATCGATCTGACTCGCGATTGCGGAGACGTCGATGCGCTGCGATCCGCCCGAGAAGGGCGTGTTGCCGCCCCCGAAGAAGGTGCTGCCACTGCCGGGCGGCGCCTCGCTCGCCAACGGGTATCCGCCTGCCTCGCCGTAGCGGATCGGAGTCATGAAGCCGGGCTCGGTGGCGATCCAGTAGTGCGGAAGGGCGACCGGACTGACGCTCGCGACGCCGAGCTCCTCGCCCTGGCCGCCACCGTTGCGGATCAGCTGGGCCCCGAGCAGCTGGGGCGGGAGCGCGGCGCGGGAGAACTCGATCGCCCCGACGTCGCAGAGCGCGTCGCGCACGAAGCCGCGCTGATCGACGCGCAGGGGCGCGCCGAGATCGTCGGTGCAGTCGGCAGTCGGAATCTGGTCGAGCTCGAGGCCGGCGCTGCCCTGATCGAGGCTGAAGCCGCCGTTCCAGTTTCGCGGGAGGAGCGCGAACGGAAAGTCGGCCGCGTTGACATGGGTCAGGATGCCCGTGAGCAAGCACGTCGACCGCGTTCCGATCAGGTTGTAGTCGCCCGACACGATCGGCCCGCCCGAGCAGTCCCCCGGCAGGATGTTGAACATGAGATTTCCGGCCACGAGCGAGCCGCGGAGGACCAATCGATTCGCAGCGGCCCCCCCCACCATGATCCCGGCGGGCGTCCCGGATTCGGCGGAGTTGTGGAGAATCGACGTCTGGACGAGCTCGGCCGATCCCACCCCGTCGAAGTACAAGCCGCCATTCTTGACGTTCTCGGTCAGCGTGCTGTTCACGACGGTCAGCTGGGATCCGGTGTGTCTGATCCCGCTCCCGAGCACGAACCGCGCCTCGTTGCCCCGGATCATCGTCCGCTCGACGCGCAGCGTGCCCAGATTCAGGACGCCGCCGCCATCGCTGCCGCTGTTGTCGCGGATCCAGGAATCGGTGACGAGCGCGGATCCACCGCTCAGAACCGACAGCCCGCCCGCGACGCCCCCACCCGAAGCCGAACCGTTGCCGGCGATCACGCTGCGGTCGACGGAAAGCGTCCCGCTGCTCACGATCCCGCCCTGGCCCCCGCTGTTGATCACGTGGACGTTCACGAGCGTCAGACCGCCGGCATTCAGGATGGCGCCGCCCTTCAGGCCCAGCCCATTGCCGCGCTGAATGAGGAGGTCCCGGATCGTGACCGCCGTCGCCGTGGTGCGAACGTCGAAGAGGCGGTCGACCAGATTTCCATCGAGGACGGTCGCCGCGGGTCCCTTCCCGACGATCGTCATCGGCGCGAGGAGGTCGAAGTCGCCCGTCACGCTCCCCTCTTCTCCCGCGCCCGCGCGCGTGATGAAGAAGCTGCCGGCGGGAACCTGGATGGTCGCTCCGCCCCCGACGACCGCGTTCGCTTCCATGATCGCGGCGCGCAGCGTGCAGACCCCGTTGCCCGGGCCCGTCTCGCAGATCCCATCCGTCACGTTCAGGCTCGCCGGCACGTCGAGGGCGCTGTTGACGACGAAGGTCGGATCCGCCCGTACGGCCGAGGCCGACAAGAGAAGGCTCAATGCAGAGAAGAGGAAGCCCTTACGGGAAGCCGCACGCATGACCGCTCCGATCGCAGCCTCCGCTTCGGGAGGCCGATCGTTCGTTCCGACCTCCAGTCTATGAGGAGGGGCCCGGCGGTGTCCTGAGCGATTTCTGAGATGTTCCTGAGAGGTCGACGACGCGGGCTCAAGCGCGGCGGCCCGAGCCTCAATCCCCCACCCGCCACGGCGGCACGCGGAAGCCCTCGACCACGCAGTCGGCGAAGGCGCGGACGCGGCCGAGGACGTGGGTGCGCGGGGGGAAGACGAGATACAGGGCGGCGTCCTCGGACTTCCAGCTCGGCAGGACCCGGACGAGATCGCCCTGCTCGAGGTCGCTCGCGACCTCGAAGTCCGGAACCAGGATCAGGCCGAGCCCCGCCTTGGCCGCCCGCAGATTCGCGGGGCCGTCGTCGCAGGCGAAGCGCCCGTCGATCCGCACCGTCTCGCGCCGCCGCCCCTTCGCGAGCGTGAGGCGCGGACGCGCGCCGGACGGCGTGTGGAGGATGAAGGCGTGCTCGGCGAGGGCGGCGGGCGAGCGCGGCATCCCGTGTCGGGCGACGTAGTCGGGGGAGGCGACGAGGAAGAAGGCGACGCTGGCAACGCGGCGGCTGACGAGGCTCTGCTCCGTCCGCCCTCCGACGCGCAAGGCGACGTCGATGCGCTCCTCGACGAGGTCGACGAAGGAGTCGCTCAGCACGAGCTCGACCGAAATCGCCGGATGGCGGCGCATGAACTCGACGACGAGCGGGACGAGATAGCTGCGACCGAGGGCCGTCGGCGCCGTCACCCGGAGCGGGCCCGAGATCGCGGCGCCCTGCCCGAGCGCCGCCTCGTGCGCGGCCTCGACCTGCTCGACGAGGCGGAGGCAGGACGCCTGGACCCGCTCACCGACCTCCGTCAGCACGACCCGGCGCGTCGTCCGCACCATCAGCTGGACCCCGAGCTCGGCCTCGAGCTGGGCGACGTGCTTGCTGACCGCGCTCCGGGTCATGCCGAGCCGGTCGGCCGCGCGCGAGAAGCTCCTCGCCTCGGCGACCTGGGCGAACACGTAGAGGCTGCGCAGCGAATCCAGCATGAAGCTCCGTCCGGCGTGGCCTCCCGATTGTCAAGCCAGGCTACTCGGTGTTGTTCCGATTGACCACCTTGTGCGCGGGGGCCCGGGCGCCGAAGGTCTCCGTCGACCGGGCGCGACGAGCGCGCTCGCCTGCACGAACGAAGAACAGGAGATCCCGCCATGCCCCATCGCCTCCCTGCCCCGACCTCGCTTCGCCCCGCCCGCGCCCTCGTGCTGACGCTCGCCGCCGGTCTCGCCTCCGTGAGCCTCGCCGCGTCGGTCCACGCCGCGGAGCCGGCGGCCGCCCCGACCGCGGGCGCGGGCACGGGCACGGGCCGGCTGACGGAGTGGGCCATCGATCCGACCCACGCGCGGGTCGGCTTCGAGGTCGGCCACATGGTCGTCTCGAGCGTCGAAGGCGCGCTCACGAAGTTTTCGGGCCGGGTCCTCCTCGACGAGCAGGATCCCGCGAAGAGCCGGCTCGCCTTCACGGCCGAGGTCGCGTCGATCGATACGGGCAACGCCGATCGCGACGAGCACCTCCGCGGCCCCGACTTCTTCGACGCGACGAAGTTCCCGACGATCGAGTTCGAGTCGACCGGGATCTCGAAGACGGCCGCGGGCTACGCGATCCGGGGCGATCTCACGATCCACGGCGTGACCCGGCCCGTCACGCTCGACGCGACGCTGAGCGAGGCGCTCACGAATCCGTGGGGCAAGCAGGTGCGCGCCGCCCGGGTCATGGGCAAGATCAAGCGACAGGACTTCGGGCTCACGTGGAACAAGACCCTCGACCAGGGCGGCATGCTCGTCGGCGACGAGGTCTCGATCGACGTGAAGCTCGAGCTGAACAAATAATAGAAGGAAGAGACCGGACGAGGAGCCCGACCCGCTGACCTATCCGGCGCCGGGCGATCCGGCGCTGGCCGATCGCGTCGTCTCGATACCGCGCTCCGCGAGCGGCGGACCGACGACCTCCTCGACGATCGCCGCCTCGCACCGCACGCGACGCGAAACCATCCAACGGAAGAGCATCTGCTTCCGCTCTTCGTGGCCCTGGGCGCGGGCGGCGCCGGCCCGGGCGGCCACGCTCCTGCGACGGCCACGCGGCTCCATACGAGCATCCCCTACGGCATCCTGCGCATGGATGCGTATGCGTTCGGCGGCTGAGGGCGGACGTCCATCCCCTCGTCCCGCGCGTCCGGCGCGCGCGCCGCATCCGTCGGTCCGCCCCCAGTCGCTTCCGCCGCGACGCGCCGGACCCAATCCGAGGCGAGCGCGCGAAGCCGCTCCGTCTGGTCCCGCCGGATCCGGCCACACGACCACTCGGCGATCCCGCCCGTGTCCTCGCCTTCCACGTCGGCGTGGGTCGCCCCTTCGCCGAGCAGGACCAGCTCGAACGCGCTCGATCCGGCCTCCCTCGCCGTCTGCTCGACGCGACGCAGGGCCGGCAGGGCATTCGAGTCGGCGTTGCAGCGATGGGGCGGGGCGAGCAGGACGAGCACCGGCCTGCGACCCGCTGCAGAGATCGCCCGCAATCCATCCTCGAAGCCCTTCCCCGCGACGGGATCGATGAGGAGCGCGCCCGCGAGCCGATCGGGGGCGATCGCGTCGAGCGTGGCCCCGAGCGTGACCGCGAAGAGCGCGCCCGCGGAATGACCGGCGACGAGCAGGCGCCGCGGGACCTCGCGACCGGCCGGCGCGAGCCCGTCTTCGACGAGGGCCCGCGCGAGCTGCTCGGCGAGGGCCGGATTGCCGCCGCGCATCGACGCGTCGACGCACAGCCCCATGAGCCCCACCGCCATCAGCCGACGCGTCGTCTCCCGCAGGTTCTCGCAGCGGCGCAGGAAGCCGTGCTCGAAGACGACGAGCGCCGTCGCGTCCCCGGCCGGCAGATACCAGGAGACCGAGCGCACCGCGCCCAGAAGCTCGATCCGCTCGACGACGATCGACCCGGCCGGACCGAGCTCGCGCGACGGCCGGACGCCGACGCAGGCCAGGGCCGCCAGACCCAGGAGCGCCAGACAGAGGATCACCCAGCCCGGAAGTCTCGACATCTCGGATCCAGCCTCGACCGCAAGAGAGAGCGACTCCGCCCCGCCCCGCCGGCTTCCTCGTCTTCATCGACCCGACGCGGGAACGTGCCGCGAGCTCGAGGATCGGGCCATGGGCGCTCGGATCGTCCCGCGGATCGTCCACGGAGAAGACCTCGAGGCCGGTGGAAGCGGACGGTTCCTCGAGCCGGATGCCCGATCCCGCGAGCCGGTTGTCGAGGGGGCACGGGGCGGGGATCATTCCCCGACCATGGAGATCGCACCTTCGTCGCTCGCCGCTGCCGTCCTTCTCGGAATCGCAGCGACCGCGACGATGGATCTCTGGAACCTCTTCCTGCTCCGCGCCTTCGCGATCCCGTCGCTCGACTATTGCCTGCTCGGCCGGTGGCTTCTCCACATGCCCGGCGGCACGTTCCGGCACACCGCCATCGCGAAGTCCTCCGCGAAGCCCCACGAGTGCGGCCTCGGCCGCCTCGCCCATTACGCCATCGGCATCGGCCTCGCGGTCGCGTTCGTCGCCCTGTCCGGTGGTCGCGCCCTCGATTCACCGCAGATCCTCCCCGCCCTCGCCTTCGGCCTCGTCACGGTCGCGTTTCCCTTCTTCGTGATGCAGCCGTGCCTCGGCCTCGGCGTCGCGAGCGCGAAAGCGCCTCGCCCCGCTCTCGCCCGCTGCAAGAGTCTCGCGAGCCATACGGTCTTCGGACTCGGGCTGTATGCTCCGGTGGAAATCGCACGGGCGCTGTTCGGCTCCTGATCCCGGGGCCGACGCGTGATGCGCCTCACCCCTCCCGGAGGTCGCCATGCCCGAGAAGAACTGTCGGACCCCGAACGAGCTCGCGGACGAGACGGATCGACTCGTCTCGATCCTCCGCGAGGACGAACGACGGAATCCAGGGGCGTTCGAGGCCGCGGCGAGCAAGGCCTGCGATTCGACGCTGGCGCGCGTCGCGGCGCGCATCGCGGGCGGCCCGTTCGCCGAACCGTGGACGGGGAAGATCCAGGCGATGCTGGACCTGCGCGAGCGCGAGCGCGAAGCGAAGCGAAGCGCTGATCCGTCGCGGTCCCCGCGCGACCCCGCTAGATGATGAGATCGCGCTTGTTGTAGCCGCGAATGGCCTCGCGCACGGCCTCGTCCCAGACGTACTGCTCGCCCGAATCGGCGTGGGGCGCGTAGACGAAGGGCTTCTCGTCCGGGCGATGGCGGCGACGCGCATCGATGGCATAGCCAACCATCGCACACCGATCGCGGATCATGGACTCGTCGTACCGGACCTCCCGCTCGCGGATCATGCCCGAGCCCGAGGCACCGAGCACGGCCTTGCGCTTCAGCGCGCCCATGTTGAAGGTCACGCGCCAGTCGGGGCTGACGTTCGCGAACGAGCCGTGGACGATCTGCCGATTGCTGACGCAGACGTCGCCCGGTCGACACACGAGCGGAATCGCATCGGGCAGCCGCTCGGTCCCCGCCTCTTCGACCATCGCCTTGATGTCGAGCTTGCCGAGGCGATGGGAGCCGGGGACGAACCAGACGCCGTTCGCGGCGGTCGAGCCGTAGAGCTGCGGCATGAAGTTGCAGCCGTGGATGTCGGGGGTCCAGTCTGGGCTGTCCCAGTGGGTCATGCCGTCCTGATGCCACGCGATGCTGGGTCCCTCGCCCGGCTTCTTGATCGCGACCGCCTCGACCAGCGGTGTGAAGTCGTCGCCGTTGAGGGCAGCCGCGATGCCCAGCAGATCGGGATGGGCGTGCAGCCGCAACGCCGCATCCATGTACTGCAGCGTCCCGAGGACGCCCGCGACGATCTGCTCGGGCAGGCCCGCCGCGGCTTCGTGCTCGCGCATCTTCACCGGATGGCGGCTCTTCGAGACGCTCGTCCCCCCGAACGGATCGCCGAGCGGCTTCGACCAGACCATCGTCGGCGCGTCGTGATCCGTTCCGATCGCGGGCCGACCCTTGTGGTCGAGTCGGGCACCGGGCGCCGTCGGAAAGCGGTCGACCATGGCGAAGAAGTCGGCCTCCATCTCGGCGAGCTCGCCGGCGGAGATCACGCCCTCGAAGACGTAGAAGCCGTCGCGGCGCCAGGCGTCCAGGATCGCGGGATGGAGCTGGCCGTCGGCGGTGAATCGGACCGGCCCTCGATTGCCGAGGCCCATGGCCTTCCGCGTCCCCTCGCGGCAGTAGGCCTCCATCTCCTCGTCCTGGCCCACGAAGCCGGATGTGGATGACATCGCTCAGCCCTCCCGGATTCGCCGAACGACCGGCGCGGTTCCGCGAACTCCGCCCCACTCACCCCGCCGCACTATAGACCGCCGAGCCGAGCGAAACCGCCGGCCGCGATCTGCACGATGAAGTCGTATCCTCGCGCGGGAGGGCATCGAGCCCCCCGCGCGGAGGCTTCCATGATCAAGCTCTGCTTCTGCATCCGGCGCCTGCCCCATCTCTCGCGCGAGGAGTTCCGGACGTACTGGCGCCGCATCCATCCGCGCGCCGCCGGCCCCGATGCCGCGCGTGCCCTGGGCATGCGCAGGTACGTCCAGCTCCACGCCCTGCCCGAGGCCGTGAATCGCCGGGTCGCGAGCAGCCGGCCGGGCCTCGAGCCCGAGTTCGACGGCATCGCCGAGGTCTGGCTCGACAGCCTCGAAGCCTACGAGCGGGCCTGGGCGTCGCCGGAGGGCGAAGCGACGATGAAGCGCCTCCTCGAAGACGAGAAGAACTTCATCGACTGGTCGCGTTCGACGATCTTTCTCGCGGAGGAGCACGTCCTGATCGACGAGACGGGTTCGGGCGAATCACCGAAGCCCTCGGCGAATGCATTGCTCCCCCGCAAGAATGCTTGACTTTCGCTCGGGATGGGGTCACGGTCCTGAAGGCCGAAGCCGCGAATCGACGGGCCGTGGGGGCGACAGGCATTCGATTCGACGGATGCTCGTCGGAGGATGCCATGCGCCGCACGCTGGGACTCGTTGCCGCTTTCTCGATCGTCGCCGTGGCGACCCATGCGTCGGACGGTGTCCTCGAGATCAATCAGGTCTGCGCGACCGGACCCGGCTGCGCTGCCGGGGATGCGCCTGGATTTCCCGTCTCGATCTCCGCTCCCGGGAGCTATCGGCTGACCAGCAATCTGTCGGTCGACCCGACCACGACGGCCATCCAGGTCAGCGCGAACAGCGTCCACGTCGATCTCGGCGGCTTCGCGATCGTCGGTCCCAACGATTGCGGCGAGGGGCCGACGACGAGCTGCACGTACGCCGATGCCGGCGGCAACGGGATCGTCTCGACGGGCGAGGCGACGGTCCTGCGCCATGGATCGATCCGCGGGATGGGCTCGCGGGGCGTCGACTTTTCGAGCTCGAAGCGCGCCGTCGTCGAGGACCTCGTCGTCCACCACAACGGAACGGTGGGGATCGCCATGGGAATCGGGGGCGTCGCGCGGCGCGTCGAGGCGTCCAACCACGACGACTTCGGAATCATCGCCGAGACGGTCCAGGACTGCGTCGTCCGTCAGAATCAGAACGGCATCGGCGGCGTCACGAACGTCGACCGCTGCACCGTCGTCCGCAACCTCGGCGTCGGCATCACGTCCACCACGGTCGCCACGATCACGAACAGCACCGTCACCGGCACCCTGGCCGGCCACGGCGTGAATCTCCCGGCCGGCGGCATGCTCCTGGGCAACACGATCTCGAACAACTCCGACTGCGGTGCCAACTTCGGCACCTCGCCCGGGACGACGGGGGCGATCGGAGAGAATCTCTTCACGGGCAATGCTTCGATCGGCGTCCTCTGTCCGAATGGCGTCCCCAACCAGAATCAGGTCCAGGGCAACGTGACGGCCACGAGCTGCAATGCGGTGCAGTGCAGCGTGGGCGTGCTCAAGGTCGGCACGTTCTGTCCTCCCGCCACGGTCGCCTGCTTTCCGTGAAGCGGCGTCGAAGAGGCGGTGGCCCAGGATTCGGATCGAGCGGGGCGGGCCATCCGGGGGAGCCGATCGGCGGCATGCCACGCCACGCCCGCGCGGCATCTCTTCGACGAGCTCGGGTACGGCGGGACAGGTGCGTCGTTCGCCCGGGCGGCAATCCGAGGCGGCGCCTGGCCGTCGAAGCGAACGGATCGAAAGGGCCCGAACGCGCCCTCCGTCCTCCCGACGATGCAGCGATGCACAGCGGGCGACTCCGATCCTCCTGTCGCCGCGCCCTGCCTCGTCGGCACGCCTTCTCGCCGCCACTCGATCGGCCGGCGACTCGGCGAGCCGCAAGACCGAGCGGCAGGGCTGCGCCTCGCCTTCGCGTGCGCGCTCCCGCTCCTTCCGCTCAGCGACGGATCTCGAATCGGATCCCGACGACGGGCGACGGGTCGTGCTCTTCCCGCTTGTCGACCTCGGCACCGTCTTCGTCGAGCACGGTCAGCTCCTGCAGGAGCGCGAGGCCGACGTCGCCCCGGACCCGGAGCCAGCTCCGGATCCGGTAGTCCGCTTCGAGCCCGACGCGCGTCTGTCGCCGTTGCAGGGCCCCGGACCCGAGTCCGACGGGCGGTCCCCGGCGTCGGTCGAGCCGGTACTGCGTGCTCTCCATGCCGCCGGCGAGGGCGAGCTGGAGTCGGCGCGTCGCATCCCACGCGATCGAGCCCTTGAGCCCGGTGGCCTCGAACATGAGGTCGGGGCGGGGTCGGAGCTGGACGCGGAACACGGGTGCGACGCGCAGCCTCCCGTCGCCGAGGTCGGATCCGACACCGACCCCGAGACGGAGGCGCAGCCAGGTTCCCCGGCGATAGGTCCCGCCGAGGCTGCCGCCGACGAGCAGCGACTCGGCGAACTCGGCGCCGCGCTCCTGGCGGAGCGTGGTGCTCGTGAGGAACTCGGCACCGAAGCCGTGATCGAATCGATAGGTCGCGCCCAGGCGCAGCGCGGCATCGAGGAAGTCGTCGAGGCGGGTCGAGCGCTTGCCCACGATCGACGACGCGAAGGTGTCCGAGCCGTCGAAGGAGAGCGTCTCGATGGCGACGGTCGGCGAGACGCCGATCTGGATCCGGTCCGTGATCGGTGCCCCGCCCTCGACCGAGAAGCCCGTTCGGAACCAGCGCGCGCGGGCACCATCGAAGACCCCGGCGCTGACGAGACGCTCGTCGACGCCGATGCGCAGGCTCGCGACGTTGCTCTGGAACGTGGACCAGACGGAGCGGAGCTCCTCCGTGCGCTCCGTCAGCTGCTCCGGGGAGGGCGCCGGCTTCTCCGCCCCCGCATCCGGGACGACGGTCGCGAGCATCGACCCGACGAGCAGCGACACCACGACGACCCGGCACGCGGTGCGAGGCCCTGGCCGATGGCGCTCCGCCTCAGAGCGCGACGACACGAACGGAAACCTGCAGGGTCGGCCGCTCGCGCGTCGCACCGACATCGCTCCCCGAAACGGGGGGCACGCTCTCCGGATGGCCGGCGACCGCGACCGCCCCGTGCTCACTCCCGGTCACGACGCCACCTGAGGGACGGGGCCCCGAAATCGAGAGCGTCGAGGAGGCGATGCGCAGGCCGTGGCTCTCGCGGGGTCGGAGCAACAGGCGGTGTGGCAGCAAAGTCACGCACGCATCGAAGGGATCGTCGGTCCCATGGTCGATCTGCCGCTTCCGCACGAGCTCGACCTCCCCCCGCTCCACCCGACGCGATCGCCGCCGACCCGCGTGCGACGCGAGGCAGGGTAGCCGCGACGTGGCCTTCGCCCCTTCTCCCCCGATCGCCCTCGCTCCCGCATGGCCGATCCGCGACTTCGGCGCCGCGGCGGTCCCGGCGGCGGTCCCGGCATCCGCCCCACCCTCGGTGTCGGCGCCGTCGGGAGGGGCACGGTCGCGCCGGGGTGCTACCAAGACCGCCGATGTGTGCCGACACAGCATGCTTTCGCCTCGCGCGTCGTCGGGCGAGGCCCGGTCCGATCCGGAGCGCGCGAGTCCCGTCGGACCCGGCATCGGAGGTCGAGAATGACTGAGGCGGATGGTCACACCTGGAAGCGCGACGAGATGGTGGATCGACAGATCGCCGCGCGCGGCGTGCAGGACGCGAAGGTCCTGCGGGCGATGCGCCGGGTTCCGCGGCACGAGTTCGTCCCCGAGGCGTATCGGGACGCGGCCTACGAGGATGGCCCGCTGCCGATCGGTGAAGATCAGACGATCTCGCAGCCCTTCATCGTCGCCTACATGACCGAGGCGGCACAGCTCGTGGGCGGCGAGCGGGTCCTCGAGATCGGGACCGGCTCGGGCTACGGCGCCGCGGTGCTGGCGGAGATCGCGAGCCGGGTCGTCACGATCGAGTGCATCGAGGTTCTCGCGACGCGGGCGCGCGCGACCCTCGAGCGCCTGGGCTACCGCAACGTCGAGGTCCGCGTCGGCGACGGCACGCTCGGCTGGCCCGACGCGGCGCCCTACGACGCGATCCTCGTGACCGCGAGCGGGCCCTTCGTTCCGCCGAGCCTGCGCGCGCAGCTCGCGCCCGGCGGAAGGCTGGTGATGCCGGTCGGCGAGAGCGCCTACGGCCAGATGCTGGTGCGCGTGACGCGCGGGATCGACGGCGAGGATCGCGAAGAGGCGCTGAGCCCGGTCGTCTTCGTTCCGCTGATCGGCGAAGAGGGCTTCGAGGATGCCTCGCGTCTCCGCTTTCGCAGCGTTCCCCGTCCGGGCGACGAGTAGGCCGAGCCGCCATGAACGAAGTCGTCGTCTCGTCGCTGCCGATCGAGGACTCGCCGGTCGAGATGGTCGAGCGCAAGGGACTGGGCCATCCCGATACGATCTGCGACGCGCTCGCCGAGCAGCTCTCGCGCAACCTCTGCCGTCATTATCTCGACCGCTTCGGTGAGGTCCTCCACCACAACGTCGACAAGGCGCTGCTCTGCGGCGGCAGTGCGACGCCCGCCTTCGGCGGCGGTGCGGTGACGGCGCCGATCGAGATCCATCTCTCCGGCCGCGCGACGGATCGGATCGGCGACGCGCGCGTGCCCGTCGAGACGATCGCGATCGAAGGCTCGCGCGCCTGGCTGCGGGATGCGCTGCACGCGCTCGACGTCGAGCGGGACGTCCGCCTCCACTGCGGCATCCGCCCGGGCTCGCAGGACCTGAGCGCGCTCTTCGCCCGGGGCCGAACGCGCGTCCCGCTCGCCAACGACACGTCGTTCGGTGTCGGTTATGCGCCGCTGAGCCCCCTCGAGCGCCTCGTGCTGGGCGTCGAGCGCAGGCTGAATGGCCGGGATCGCGCCCGCGAGCGACCCGCCTGGGGCGAGGACGTCAAGGTCATGGGCCTTCGCCAGGGGCGCGCGGTGCGCATCACGGTGGCGTGCGCCCTGATCGGCCGCCATCTCCGGACCCTCGACGACTACTTCGGCGAGAAGGAGGCGATCCGCCGCGTCGTGTCCGAGCTGGCC
The DNA here is from genome assembly GCA_046351135.1 of Myxococcota bacterium. Taxonomy (GTDB): domain Bacteria; phylum Myxococcota_A; class UBA9160; order UBA9160; family UBA4427; genus UBA4427. Next base: position 16,985 of record JAXLZA010000009.1, read on the forward strand.
GTGCAGGCCGGGTTCGACGGCTGCGTCGTCGACGTCAACGCCGCCGATTCCTCCGATGGGCGCTCCATCTACCTGACCGTGACCGGAACCTCGGCCGAGGCGGGCGACGACGGCGAGGTCGGCCGCGGCAATCGCGTGAACGGCCTGATCACCCCGGGCCGGCCGATGAGCCTCGAGGCAGCGGCGGGCAAGAACCCGGTCTCGCACGCGGGCAAGATCTACAACGTGCTCGCCCACCGCGTGGCCGCGCGCCTCGTCGCCGACCTGTCGGAGGTCGTGGCCGCCGAATGCCATCTGCTGAGCCGGATCGGCCATCCCGTGACGGAGCCCGCCCTCGCGCACCTGCGCCTGAAGACGCGCGACGGGATCCCCGCCGAGGCGCTCGCGGCGCGCGCCGGCGAGCGGCTCGCCGCCGAGCTCGATCGCCTGCCGGCGCTGCTCGACGCGTTCGTGGCGGGCACGATCGACGTGTTCTGAGCGGCACCGCCGACGAGGCGGGCGCTAGGCGCTCGGATTCGTCCGCCGCGCGTCCTTCGCCGCCCCGACGAGCGACCACACGATCGGCAGCAGCGGCCGGACCACCGGCCAGATCATCAGCGCGCGGCCCGCGATCCGGATCAGTCGACTCGGCCGGACGAGGACGACGAGCAGCCCGCCCGCGACGATCGCGGGCAGCATCAGCTTCGAGCGCGCGAACGCGATCCCGCGATCGACGGTCTGCCAGCCCCGCTCGAGCTCCCGGGTCGAAGCGCGCAGATCGCGGCGCAGCCGCTCGCTCCGCAACAGCAGCTGCTCCCGCCGCGCGGCGAGCTCCCGCCCGCGCGCGCTCATCGCTCGCTGCCCAGCGCCCGCGCGTCGCGCTCGAGCTCGCCGATCGTCGCGGAGAGGAACCGCGGCCGCGTGCGCAGCCGATGCCGCACGACGAGGCCTGCAACCATCGCGAGGACCGTGAAGAGCAGCGCCACGAGCCCGGCGGCCAGCAGGCGGTGGCCGTCCCAGAAGGCGATCACGATCGTCAGCGCGAGCATCAGAACGGCGAGGCCGCCGCAGAAGAGGCCGAGGATCGCCCACAGGACGAGGCCGGCGAGGCGCTCGCCTTCCTGCTCGAGCTCGACGCTGACGAGCTCGAGCCGCGTATGCGCGAGGGTGACGAGCGTCGCCAGCATCGCACGCAGCGAATCGAACAAGCCGCTTCCGTCGCGCAGCGCCGACATCGCCGGCTCAGCGACGACCGATCAGGACGCCGACCACCAGGCCGACCGCGGCGGCGATGCCGATCGATTGCCACGGGTTCGAGTGGACGTAGGCATCGGCATCACCGAGCGCGGCCTTCGCATGGGCCTTCAGCTCCGCTTCGAGCGATTCGAGCCGCGCGCGAGCCTGATCGAGCGACTCGCCCGCCCGCGCCCGCGCCTCGCGCACCTCTGCCCCGGCCGTGTCCGCGGTCGCGGCCATCAGCGCCTCCGCGTCGGCGATGACGGTGCGCAGGTCGTTCATCAGCTTCTGGGTGCTCGCTTCGTGCATGGCGTTCTCCTGGGCGATGGCCTCGGCTTGCATCGCGCAGCGGATGCCGTCGCGAACGGGGAAGACCCAGCGTAGCCAGCAGCGATCCGGGTGGCATCCGCAGCCGCATCGCATCGGCCGCGCCGGGGCTCCGGCTCGGGCCGGGGCGGAATGCCCCATGAGCAGCGCGCCGTCGCCGCCTCCACCGCGGCCGCTCGATCAAGAGCGCCTTCGTGCGACCCGCCGCTTCCCGCGCAGACTCGCCAGCCCGAGCACGCCCCCGGCGAGGGCGACGCCCGTGGCCGGCTCGGGCACCTCGACGGCGCCGATGTCGCAGGTCACCCCGAGGCCGCCACTCAGGGGACGGACGGCGCCGCGCTGGTCCGTCGTCGGGCAGCCGACGTTCGAGCCCCGATCGATCGCCGGACTGCCCGCGAGGGGCAGGTGGGTCTGCGTCGGACCGCCGTTGTTCGCGATCGGGCCGAGCAGGGGGTCGGTCGCCGGCTGGTCGCTCGCGAGGTTGAGATTGCAGCTGTTGTCCGTCGAGAGATTGTTTCCGGTCGAGACCAGCGGCTGTCCGCCATCGCAATTGAGCTGCGCGGCGACCGAGCCGGGCTCGAGGCTGAACGAGAAGATCGTGTTCTGCGCGGTCACGGGGCTCGGGGTGAGCCGCCAGAGCGCTCCGCCGGCGAACGCCTTGTTGAGGTGGAGCGTCGAATTGAGGAGCGACACCGCATCCTCGGTGTAGATCCCGCCGCCGGTATTCGCCTCGTTGCCCACGAACGTCGCGTTCTCGACGGTCAAGGTTCCCGAGACGTTGCGGATGCCGCCCCCCTGCCCGAACGCGCCGTTGCCGATCAGGGTCGAGCGTCGCACGCGGAACGTCCCGCCATTGAGCTCGATGCCGGCCCCGTTCGTCGCGGCGTTGACCGACAACGTCGAGCGGTCGATCCGGGCGTCGCCGCCATTGTTCTGGATCGCCCCGCCGTCGAGACCCGCGCTGTTGAGCTCGAAGAGCGAGGTCGTGACGTCGACGTGGCCGAGATTCTGGATCGCGCCACCGCCGGCCTGGGCGACATTGGATCGGAAGGTGCTGTCCTGGACCGTGAGCTGCGAGGCCGAGTCGTTGTAGATCGCGCCCCCGCTGCCGAAGGCTTCGGCCACGTTGCTGATCAAACGCGCGCTCTCGACGAGGAGCGAGCCCTGGTTCAGGATGGCTCCGCCGGCGGTCGAGCGTCCGTGCTGGAGCACGATCCTGCGAAGGTGGAGACTCGCTCCATTCAGGACGTAGAAGTGTTGGCGGCTGTCCTCTCCGTCGAGGGTGATCCCGTTGGCGCCGTCGACGATCGTCGCCTCGCCCGTCGCGATCACGTGGGTATTCACGGGAATCACGACGTTGCCGGGGCCGCAGTTGAAGGTGACGAGTCCGCCGCCGACGAGCGCGGACGCGAGTGCCGCATCCGTACAGCTGGCCGGGGACCCGGTGCCGACCACGCCGGCGGCGCGAGCCGAGCTGGCGAGCAGGGCCAGATAGAGCGCCAGGACGAGATAGAACGTCGTCGGTCTCCGATTCATCATCGCGCGATCTCCCGTGAGCGGGGGTCGGATCGACCGTCCCGTGTGTCTCGATCCTGGAATCGCTGCCCGCCTCCGTTCTGGATCACGGGAGGGCGGGACCCGCGGAAGTGAGGCAGCGCGTCGCACCGAGCCGAGCTCGATCCGCGCTCGTCGTCACCTCTCCGAATCCCGACCGCGAGCCGGATGGGGATGCGGCGCGATATGCTGGGCGACATCAGCGGGGCCACGGGCCGATCCATCGGCGAGGAGATTTCCCATGCGAGGCAAGACGGAGTCGTACGCTGCCTGTCTCGAGGGCAAGGACCATCCGGTCCGATGAGCGTCCATGGCGACGCGCGAGCTGGCGGCCGGGAGATGCGCTCGGGCGGGGGACGGCTCACGGCCCTGCTCGTGCTGCTCTTCTCCCTCGGGAGCGCCGTGGTCGGGCGGACCGAGGAGCAGCGCTTCGACGAGGTCGAGCTCCTGCGACTCCGCATCGAACAGCTGACGACCGACGCCGAGGCGCGTGTCCTCGGGGCCGAGATCGCGACGCGTCGAGCGCTCCAGTCCTTCTACGAACGGCGGGGCTTCCGACGGGCCTGGCAATCGCCCGAAGCGAGCGAGGATCTGTTGCGGGCCGTGCGAGGAATCGCTGCCGACGGGCTCGACCCCGACGACTACCTCCTCGGGGAGCTCGAACGGGTCCGCGCAGCGGTCGCCGCAGGAGAGCCTTCTCTCGAGGACCGGATCGACCACGACATCCTGCAGACCGACGCCCTGGCGCGATTGCTCTATCACCTCGCCTTCGGCAAGGTCACACCGAAGTCCTTCGACCCGCACTGGAACTTCACCCGCAAGGCGAGAGGCGTCGACGCCGCCACCTTTCTCGAACAGGTCGTCGAGTCGGGGCAGGTCTACGAGCGGATCGAGGCCGAGAAGCCGACCCACGAGCTCTATCTCGGTCTCCGAGCGGAGCTCGCCCGTCAACGGGCGCTCGCGGAGGCCGGCGAGCCGGCGCAAGTCCCCGGTGGCCCGAAGCTCGAGCAGGGCGTCCAGGGCCCACGCGTCGCCGCCCTGCGTTCACGGCTCGGGCTGACGGCAGAAGGAGACCAGTTCGACGACGCGGTCGTCGAGCGTGTGAAGCAGGTCCAGGCGAGCCACGGTCTCGACGTGGATGGCGTCGTCGGTCCGGCGACGTTGGCCGCGATCAACCTCTCTGCCGCGGACCGGATCGCCCGGATTCGAGTGAACCTGGAGCGCATGCGCTGGTACCTCCACGACCTCGACCCCACCTTCGTGTTCGTGAACCTGGCGGGCTATCGCGTCACCTATCTGCGCGACGGAAAGGTCGTCTGGTCTGCCCCGGCCATCATCGGCAAGCCCTATCGTGCGACGCCGGTCTTCCGCTCCGAGATGACCTATCTGGTGTTGAATCCGACCTGGACGGTCCCTCCGACGATCCTGGCCCAGGACATGCTGCCCGCGCAGCGGCGCGATCCCGCCTATCTCGATCGGAAGGGGATCAAGGTCGTCGACCGCAACGGGCGAGTGGTGCCGACCTCCTCCGTCGACTGGTCGAAGGCGCGTCCGCGAAGCTTCCCGTACCAGCTGGTCCAGGGGCCGGGGCCCGCCAATGCGCTGGGTCGCGTGAAGTTCATGTTTCCGAACTCGTACTCCGTCTACCTGCACGACACGTCGGCCCCCGAGCTCTTTGGAAAGAGCGAACGCGCCTTCAGCTCGGGCTGCATCCGAGTCGCGAATCCGCTCGATTTCGCGGCCCTGCTGCTCGAGGGCGAGAGCGGTTGGAATCGGGCTGCGATCGACGAGGTCGTCGCGAGCGGGAAGACCCGGACCGTGAAGCTCTCGAAGCCGGTGCCGGTCCTGCTCACGTACTTCACGGCGTGGGTCGACCAGGCCGGGACGTTGCAGCTTCGCAGGGACGTCTATGGTCGGGACGAGAAGGTCCTGAGAGGCATCGAGGCCGAGTTCCACGTACAGCACTGAAGAGGGGAATCGCATGACGAGAACGAACGGTGTCGCATCGGGTCTGGTCCTGGCTCTGCTCTGCATCGCGCTATCGGGCTGCGCCCTGTTCCGCGACGAAGAGCCGCTCTACCGGAGCGGGACGATCTCGGAGAACCTCGTCAGCTCGACCGCGCAGGTGATCGCCATCGACCCGTCGACGCGCAACGTGGCACTGCGGATGCCGGATGGATCGGAGGTCGCCTTCCAGGCGGGCCCCCAGGTCCGGAATCTCGACCAGGTCGAGGCGGGCGACTCCGTCCGTGTCTCGTACATGGAGTCCATCGTCTACCACCTGCGCAAGCCCGGCGAGTCCGTGCCCGGAGTGAGCGTCCAGGAGGAAGCGCTCCGCGCCAGCCCCGGTGCCACACCGGCGGGCGCGGTCGCTCGCTCCGTCTTCGTGACCGCCACCGTTCGGGGTCTCGACCCGTCGGGACCGTCGGTGACCCTCGAGTCGGCCGACGGGGAGACGAGGACGTTCCGGGTTCGCGATGCCGATCGCCTGAAGGGCGTGAAGATCGGGGATCTCGTCGAGTTCACGTTCACCCAGGCGATCGCCGTCGAGCTCGAAAAGCTCGCCGACTGAGGGCGACGAGGCCGATCCGGGCGGCGCCGCGAAGCGACCGGCGCAAGCACGGAACGCCGCGAGGCGTCGGATCGCGCGGGCCTAGACGGCGCGCGTCGGCGCCTCCGGGTTCAGCGCCGCCCCGAGCGCCGCGTCCAGGATCCGGGCGGCGAGTCCCGCCGTGCGGAGGTCGAGCGGCGGCGCACCATGATAGGCGCCGGGGCAGTTGTAGAGCTCGACCGGGACGCCCGCGGCCATCAGGCGCTGGGCGTATTCGAGGCCCTCGTCGCGCAGCGGGTCGAGGCCGTTCGTCTGGACGAAGGCCGGGGGCAGGCCCGAGAGGTCCTCGGCGCGGGCCGGCGCGGCATAGGGCGAGGTCCGGCTGCGATCGGTGTGCTCGCCCAGGTAATGCAGCCACATGCCCTCGTTGCCGGCGGCGTTGAACCCGGGCGCCCCGTCGGCCTGCCGATGCGAGGCCGTCTTCAGGCGATCGTCGAGGACGGGGATCATCAGGGCCTGATAGGCGATCTTCGGTCCACCCCGGTCGCGGCTCATCAGGGTGAGGGCCGCCGCGAGGGCGCCGCCCGCGCTCGCGCCCGTGACGACGAGTCGCTCGAGGTCGACTCCGAGCTCTTCGGCGCTCGAGGCGACCCAGAGCAGCGCGGCGTAGCAGTCTTCGGGACCGGCCGGGAAGGGATGCTCGGGAGCGAGTCGGTAGTCGACGCTGACGACGACGCAGTGATGGTGAAGGGCCCAATCCGCCTCCATGCCCGCGAAGGTCTCGGGGTGCATCAGGCAAAAGGCGCCGCCGTGGATCTGGAGCAGGACCGGGAGGATCTTCGTACGACGCCGCTTCGGCTGGTAGACGACGACGCGCACGTCCGGCGCGCCGGGCGGGCCGGGGACGAATCGCTCCGCAATGTCGAGGGCGGCGCGGTGTTCGTCGCGCAGCTCCAGGCCGGGCATCGGCTCTTCGGGCAGGCCGCGGGGCGGGATCGGGAGCAGCTCGTGAGCTCGGGACATCGGACCTCCTTCGAGCCGATCGGAACGACCCCGTCAGAAGAACACGGAGACGCCCACCGTCACCGTCGAGCCGTCCTGGCCCCCCCGGTAATAGCCGAAATCGCTGCTGACCGGCGAGCCGTTGACGTTGATGTACTGGACGTTGACCCGGTGGTTGCGCGTATCGAAGGGGTAGTAGTTCATGCCCGCGATGTATTCGGAGCTGTCGCCGAAGCCCGCGTCTCCGTCGCCGAAGATCTGGGAGGTCGCGGTATAGAGCTCCAGGGTCTTGGGAATCGGGAAGAACGCCGCCTGGACGTAGAATCCGTGGTCGACGATCTCGTCGTTCGGCAGGGGGCCGTCGGCCTGGAAATGCCTCAGCCATCGGACGTAGTACTCGGCCTGCAGGAAGAAGCCCTTGTACTTCACGCCCGCGTCGACCGATAGATTGTTGTAGTCCGCGTTGCGGACGGTGACCCCGGGCGCGAGCGCGCCCGTATCGAACAGGTTGACGCTGTCGGCGAGCCTGAGGGCCGTGTTGTTCGCCGACTGGCCGGTATCCGACTGGCGCAGCTCGGGGCTGTAGACCGAGGAGACACCGAATCGGGTCGCGACCTCGTCGTGCATCTCCCAGTCGCCGTAGGCGCCGCGGGGGCCGAACTCGTGGGTCGTCGGCATCCACCAGAGCGAGCCCCCGAACGTCAAGTCCCGATCGAGGTTCGCAGCCGTGGTGCCGAGCGTGCTCGAGTTGTTGCCCGCCATCACGCTGTACCAGAAGCCGGGCAGGAGCTCACCGTTCGCCCAGACGCCCTGGGTGAAGAAGGGACGGAAGAACTCGTCGGCCATCACGCGGTCGTGGCCCAGCCAGAAGGGGTGCGAGCCCTGCAGCGATCGCGAGCCGGGATTTCCGTTGATGCCGCCGAAGAGCCTGAAGCGCTTGTGGAAGTGGTACCCGAGATTGCCGAAGATGGCGTTCTGATTGGTGTCCTGCACGGTCCACCAGGCGATCTGGTAGCGAAGCTTCGGCGTTGCAGCCCAGCCGCTCAGCCAGACGAGCGTTCGGTGGGCCTGGATGTTCTCGCGGGTGTCGACGTCGCGCACCTGACCGAGGTGGTCCCGAAACTTCCTGTTCGAGTCCATTTGATTGATGTACCGAACCAGCGCATAGGCGCTGATCGATGCTTCTCCCAGCCGGTTCCGCCCGATCAGGAATCCCTTTCCCGGATCGTACACACCCCACTCATCCTCGGTCGGAGAGGGCTTCGCCGTCGCCTCCTCGTCGACGGTCTTTCCCTCCGGCTCCGAGGCGGAAGCGGCGGGCTCTCCAGCCCCGTCCGGCGTCCCCGTCGCGGCCGCGGCGCCCTCGCCTGCTCCCTCCGCGGGCTCGGCGCTCCCGTCCTCCCGCTCGCGCTCCGACTCGAGCTTCTCGATCCGCGCGTCCTTTTCCTCGATCTGCTCCTTCAGGACCTTCTGGTCCCGCTCGAGCCGCTCCACGCGATCTTCGAGCGTCTCCGCTCGCAGCGCAGTCGGCGCCGCGCTCGTGACGACCAGGCAGGCCAGCACCGGAAGAAGCCCGCGACGAACGCGGATCCGTTCGCGGGCGCAGGACCCGACCGGGCCGTCGACGCGCAGGCTCCGCGCCCGAATGCTGCCCTCGTGCCTCGACATTCCCTCTTCCCCTCTTTGCTGCCTGTCGGAGCGCTCCCGCGGAACGTCTCCGACGGCGCCTCCGGCTCATTCCGCGCTAGGGCGCCTCGGTCGCATGGTCGCGTTCCCAGGCTCGGACCCGGACCCTCGCTCCATCGAAGATCCGCTCGTAGTTCCCGAACAACACCTTCCGCCTCGCCTCGGGCGTCAGGCGCTTCCAGAGGGGCGCATAGCTGCGATGGATCGCAAGGTGCATCGACTGATCGCCGGGCGCCACGTTGTCGGTCCCGAAGAGGAATCGATCCGGGTAGGCGTTGATCAGGTCGGCGGTTCGCCGCGTGATCTCGCGACTCTCGAGAATGTACTTCGCGACCTCGTCCCAGGAGATGTCGAAGCAGAGATGCGCGAGACTCGGATCCCGCAGGATCGCCTCGATCAGCTCCCGCTGTCGCGGATTGCGCTCGCCCGGCGCCGAGGTGGCCTGGGCGCGCACCGGATGGATGACCCGCCCGAGCCCCAGGTGGGCCCAGATCACGGTGGCGTTCGGATGTCGGCGCAGGACGTCCTTGAAGTCGGCGAGATAGGCCGGCGCGGCGCCCTCCTTCGCGAACGGGACGTCGATGTCGTTGTGGATCAGGACCGCGAGGCCCGTCTCCTCCGCCAGTTCGAGGATCCGGTCGAGCGCCGGGTTGAGCAGGCTGGCCTTCTCCCCGGCGACCTTCGCCGAGACGAACTCCTTGTGGATGCTGAACTCCCCGATCCCGGAGAAGACACCCGGGAAGGTGAGCAGGACGCGCCGGATGTGATCGACCGCGTACATGTCCGCGGGATTGAAGCCCGTGATCATGGGATCGAAGCGCGCCTGCTGCTCGGGCGGGAGCGATCGGAACTGCATCGCGATGAACGCGTCGGTGAAGGAGTAGTAGTAGAGCGGCGCGTCCGAGTGGAGATAGTAGGTCGGGGCGTCGTCCCCGGAGTTGCCGTACGCCCAGGTCTGCTGCAGCGGGATCCCGAAGACCGTCGAGCGCCCGACCCGATCGCCCATGATCTCGACGAACCGTGCGAGGCTGGGGCCCTTCTGCACGTAGTTGGTCAGATGGAAATGGGAGTCGTGGAAGAGCGGCTCGACCTCCGCCGCGCCGACCGCAGAGGCATCGAGCCGAAGGATCAGGCCTCCGACCAGGAGCATGATCGCCCGCAGGCGTGCCGGGCGTCCGCCGCGCCTCACGACGGCGGCCTCACGGTGACGCCGAAGACGTATTTGACCGAGAGCTGCAGCCGGTTGTCCGTCTCGTCCGCCCCGCCCTTCAGGTTGAGCCGGCCCCAGATGTACTCCGGACCGATCGTCATGCCCGGGATCGGGTGGAACAGGACGTTCACGTTGGCGTACTGACCCGATTCGTATGCGGCGTCGGATTGCCCACCGACCGTGAACTGCCGAACCTCGCTGTAGCCGATCGAGCTCGTGAACTGATCGCTCCAGGTCCGATTGTAGTAGGCCAGCCAGGAGACGAGCGGGACCGTCGCGGCCCCGCGGACCCCGGTCGGCGTGGAGTCGTCGGGCGCGATGTCCGTCCCGCCGTCGTTCAGGTAGTTCGCGATCCCGTACCCCCCGGCGAACTGGAGATTGATGGTGTCCTTCCCGAAGACGTTGAGCGTGCTCGCGACGTTCACACCGCCTCCCAGCTCGTGACCGCTCGAGTTGCGGCCGGGCTGATTGCCCACCTGGTAGCCGACGGCGCGGAGGATGCCCGAGACCTGGACGTGACCCCAGGGCCCCGTCCTCCTCACCTGCGCGGTGAAGTCGGGATAGCTGTTCCAGGCGGAGGCATCGAGCTCGGGCGCGGTGATCTTCAGCTTGCCCTGATCGACCGCCGAGCCCGGGGCCTCGAGAGCGACCGCCACGGACCATTCCTCGTTCCGGACCGGAGTCCACCGCAGCTGCGGATTGCGCAGGAAGATCATGCCCGTCGGACCCCAGTAGTCCATCGTGTTCGGGAATACGTCCGGGTCCATGAACAACGACCAGGTCTGACCGCCCCCGACCTGACCGAGCTCGCCGTAGGCGTGGCGCAGTCGGAACGTCGTCTGCCCGGCATCTCCGCCCACGCCGAAGAGATCGAACTCGAACTGGGTATTGAAGTCGCCGTACTTCGTCGGCACGTGCCCCTTCACGCCGAATCGCGATTGCCGGACGCTGAACGTCATGTTCCCGCTGTTGCGCCCGCATCCGTTGTCGACGTTGGCCGATCCGTCGCAAATGACGGGAATCGTCGAGGGCCGCAAGGTCGCATCCCAGTTCGGATTGCTCCGCTGAAAGTCGTAGATCGCATCCAGCTGGGCGAATCCGTAGACGGAGAGCGTCGGCCCCGACTCCGGGGGCGCGGGCTCGGCCGCCGCTGCAGTCGCCTCCTCGGCCTTCGCATCTTCCTCCTGGGCAGTCGCCGTCGCAGCGACGACCGGGAGGGCGAGCAGGACGATGAGGCCGATCGATCGAAGCCGGTCAACAGGTCGCATGGGCCGTCTCCTCGGCGCTGGGCGCGAATGGGTCAGTGGGCTTCGAAGAGGCTCGCGTGGAGCTGGTCGGCGATGTACTGGATCGCCAGCTGCGCCCGCACGCTGTTCCCGGCCTCGTTCACGGGAGGCGAGAAGCTCGCGATCGCGAGACGCCCCGGGACGACGGCGACGATGCCGCCCCCGACGCCGGTCTTCGCGGGAACGCCCGCCTCCGCCGACCAGCGACCCGATTCGTCGTAGAAGCCCGCGGTCAGCATGACCGCCAGGACCTCGTCGACGATGTCCTCTCGCACGACCCGCTTCCGGGTCACGGGATTCACGCCGCCATTCGCGAGAGTGGCCCCCATCACCGCGAGCTGCTTCGCGGTCACGCCCACCGAGCACTGCTCCGTGTACGCGCGCAGCGCTTCCTCCGGCTCGGAGTAGAGGCGCTCCGAGTTGTAGAGCAGGTTCGCGATCGCGCGATTGCCGTAGGCCGTCGAATACTCGGACTCGTAGATGTCCTTCAGGACCGTGAGCTTCGTGCCGGCGAACTGGCTCAGGTTGTCGATCGCCATCTGGATCCGCTCGGCCTCGCTCTTCGCGGGCAGCATGCTGACGGCCGCGATCGCACCGGCGTTGACCAGGGGATTCACCGAGCGCGCCTTGTAGATCTCGATCGCGAGCTTGGAGTTGAAGGGCAGACCCGTCGGCTCCACCCCGATCTTCTCGCGCACCGCCTCGTAGCCCTGCTGATCCATGATTCGCGCCATGGTGAAGGGCTTCGAGACCGACTGGATCGAGAACGTGTAGTTCACGTCCCCGGCCGAGACGACGACCCCTTCCCGAGTCGCGATGACGACGCCGAAGAGCTCGGAGGGGACCCGGGCGAGCGCCGGAATGTAGTCCGCGTTCTTCCCCTCGCGAACGTCTTTGAACCGGGCGTAGGCGTCGTCGACGAGCTTCTGGAGGGTCGCGCGGGAATCGTTGGCTCCGCCGCGCCGCGAGTCGTCGCGAGCCGAGGCCGGCAGCCCCGCCCCGACGAGCAGGCTGATGCACGCAATCAGGACGAACGATCGACCGAATGAGCGCTGCGCGTTCTCGCGATTCGTCATGAGACGACTCCTTCTCTCGTTTCGATTCGATTTCTGTTCATTGGGCCCCGTTCCTCCGCAGGCGCGGCGACGAGCCCCGGGACTGCCCGGCGAATAACGAACATGACAGGTTGTTCGGGTCGGCGAAAGGGCAATCCGGGCCGATCGGATCCTTTCGCGATCCTATCGCTCCATGCAACGCCGATCGAATTCTCCCTGTCGGGGACCACGCCAGCGTTCGTGAGACATTAAGCGACGCGCGCGAGGTCCTGGTTCACTCGGCCGCCGCGGAGTCGCCGATCGAAGGCGGCGGACCGATCCGGACCCCGAGCGACCGACGAAGGACGCGCGGTGATCGACTACTCGAGCTCGCCGATGTGGAACACGCCGTAGCCCGAGAGCACGACCTGCGGGAGAGCCGCCCCGATGACGATGCCGCTTCGATTGGCTCGAATCTCGTAGGCGAGATCCGTCACCGGGTCCGTCACCGTGCCGAGGAGATCTCCTTCTCGGACGCGATCGCCCAGACCGATCCTCGTCAGGAAGATTCCGCCCCGGCCCTTGGGAATCCTGACCCAGCTCGAGCCGACCAGCTTCTGCGCCTTGCTGCGCTTGCCGCGCGTCTCGAACATCCCGAGTTCGTTCATCACGTTGAGCACCCCCTGGCTGCCGAGCTCGATCTCGTGCTCCACGAACGAATAGGGCGGCCCCGCTTCGTAGATGATCGCGGCGACGCCCGCCTTGACCGCCTCGCGGCGCAGGCTGCCGCTCGGCCCGGCCCCTCCGATGATCACGCCGACCCCGAAGCTCTGCTCCAGCGCCAGAGACCGGGGATGTCCCAGATCCACGCGGATCTGGGCCACGTTGGTCCGGAAGTTGGATCCGGTATGCAGGTCGATCAGGTAGTCACACCGCCGGATCACGCGCTCGAACAGCGCGTTCGCGACGATCGACGTCACGCTCCCCTTGACCGACCCGGGAAACGCACGGTTCAGATCGCGCCGGTCGACCATGTAGCGATTCATGGTGCGGAATCCATTCGCATTGGCCGCCGGAACCACGATCAACGTCCCCTCGAGCCGCTGCGGATCGACGGCCTGGAAGACCCGGCGTGCGATCTCGACGCTGTTGATCTCGTCGCCGTGGATTGCCGCCACCACGCACAGGGTCGGGCCGGCGGACGCACCCCGCGCAGCCCAGAGCGCGGTATCGAGAAAGCTCCCCTCGAAGGAGCGCTCGGCCGCGAAGGTGAACTTCGCCTTCGTGCCGGGCTCGACGACGCGCGATCGAAGGTCGATCGGGCCCCAGCCGGCCGTCCCTTCCGAGGTCGAGGGCCTCACATCGGGGGCCTGGGCCCGGGCCGAGCTCGCGAGCAACGTGAGGCCCAGGACCACAGCGAGGGTTGCGCACTTCATGACGGTAGATTCTCCCCTCTTTGGGACTCGAGACCGGATCCACGCATCCCGTTCAGGCCGACGCACGTTCGCGTCGGGGATGAGAGATAGCCCAGATGGCATTCCCGTCGCCCGGATCCGCTTCGATCGGGCTCGCGGCCCACGAGGCGCGTCCGCACGCAAAGAGCGACCGGGGGAGGATCCCGACGGGCACCCCGAGGCTCGCCTCGCGACAGGTTCATGTGACACCGTTAATCTGGATTCCTCATGCACGACCTCGAGCCCCTCGTCTTCGGCAATCAATGGGTGTTCTGCGTCGCGATCGCCCTGTTGCTCCTCGGAGTCTCGGAGACGGGCTATCGCATCGGCCTGCGGCTCTTCGCTGCACGCGACGAGGCGCGCCGGAGCCAGATCGGCGGCATCCAGGGCGCGATTCTCGGGCTCCTCGGGCTACTGCTCGGCTTCACGTTCTCGATGGCGGTGACCCGCTTCGAGACGCGGCGCGATTTCGTGCTCCGGGAGGCCAATGTGATCGGCACGACCTGGCTGCGGGCCGATCTGCTTCCCGAAGCGCATCGCACGGCGGCGAAGGCCCTGCTGAAGCGATTCGTGGACGTGCGCGTGGAGTACCAGCGCGTCACGGACGACGCGGCTCGGCTCGCGGAGGGATTGCGGGTCTGCGCCGAGATCGAGAATGCGCTGTGGCAGCAGGCCCTGGAGGCGGTCCGGGAAGCGCCGACGCCGATCACGGCCATGTTCATCAACTCGCTGAACGAGATGATCGACACCGACCCCGCGCGCGAGACCGCAGGCCGAAACGAGATCCCCTCTGCGGTCTGGCTCTTGCTGCTCATCGTCGCGGGCGCCGGCTGCTTCACGACTGCCTATGGGTCGGGGGCAGCGGGCGCGCGCTCGGCCTTCACGGCCGCCATCCTGCCGCTCCTGATCACCGTCGTGATCGTCCTGATCTTCGATCTGATGCATCCCCATCAGGGGATCGTCAGCATCGACCAGAAGCCGATGCTCGACCTTCAGCAGAGAATCGGGGCGCAGGCAGGGGCCTCTTAGTCGACCTCGGGCAGCCGAGCCGGCCGCTCGAGCATCGCCTACGGTATCGGAGACGCCGCCTGGCCCTTCCCTTCCTTGCAGCTCGTCGCTGGAGATCGTGATCCGAAGATGGTCAAGACGCCGCGTGATCCCTCGAAGCCCGGTTCCCGCCGCCCGACGCGCTCCCTCCCGCGAACGCTGCTGGGATTCGGAATGGCCTTCCTGCTCTCTGGCTGCGACGAGGACAAGCTTCCTTCGGATTCCCACGATCGACTCAACTACGATCTCTTCGCGGTCGAGCATGCAGCCGGCGCCTTCGTCGCCGTGGGCCAGAATGAATCGCTCCTCAACTCCGCCGATGGCGAGACCTTCCAGCGGCAACGTTCCGACTGCTGCGACACCCTCGGCGCCGTCGCCTTCGGAGGCGGGCTCTGGCTCGCGGCGGGCGGGGACGGGATCGTCTACACGTCGACGGATACCGCTCGCTGGTTCGTCCAGTACCTGCGGACCGACAAGGCGCTGCGGGGAGTCGCCTTCGGCAATGCGACCTGGGTGATCGTCGGCGACGACGGCCGCATCTTCCGCTCGGGCAACGCGGGCGCGTGGTCCGAGGAGCGAGGCGATACGCGTCAGAGCCTCCACGACGTCGTCTTCGCGGACGGACGCTTCGTCGCGGTCGGCGGTCGGGGAGAGATCCTGACCTCGACGGACGGTGGGACCTGGACGCTCGCGCATTCGGGCATGAGCGAAACCCTTCGCGGCGTCGGCTGGGGGAACGGCGCGTACGTCGCCGTGGGAGACCAGGGCGTCATCCTGACCTCTCCCGACGCGGCGACCTGGACTCCGGAGCTCTCCCCCGTCTCGAGCGACCTCCGGGACGTCGTCTACGCGAACGCTTCGTACGTGGTCGTCGGAAACAACGGGACGGTTCTCACGTCCCCCGACGGCATGACCTACACCGCGCGCGATTCAGGCACGGGACGCGATCTCGAGGGCGTCGCGTACGGTCAGGGCGTCTTCGTCGCCGTCGGCCGGGACTCGCGCCTGATCCAGTCCGCGAATGGGACGAACTGGGTCGGCATCGGACCGCCCCGACACGACTGAGGCGGTCGGGAGCGCGAGCGTCCCGGCGGTCCCCGGGCTCGTCGAGCGGCCGGGGCGATCCACACACCCGCCACCCATCCGTCGGTTCAGTCTGCTCCAGGGGTGTCAGGCGGCGACCGCGCGAAATAACGACTTGCGCTGGGCCGATCGGGAGCGATGCATCCCGTCGAGGGCTTGGTGCCGCGTGGGCCGAGTCGATTCAATTTTGGATTTTCGTCCCCGAAGACACGAGGAGCCGTGATGTCAAGAGTACAAATTCGTGCGGTGCTGGTCGCATTGGCCATGCTGGCGTTGCCCGGTGCATCGCTCGCCCAGCAGGTCGAGGAATCGCATCCCATCGCCGAGGACGTGGCGAGTCAGATCTCGATGTTCAGTTACGAGGAGGGCCCGAAGTCGAGGCTCGTATTCCGCGGCACGCCCGTCGCCGCCAATGGCCAGGGCAAGGCCTGGGTGGAATACGAAAAGGGCAACGCACGGATCGAAGTCGAGGTCGAGAAGCTGCCCCCGCCGCCGCGCCTGGGACCGTATACGGTCTACATCCTCTGGGCGCTGACGCCGGAGGGGCGTGCGGTCAACCAGGGCGTCATCGCGACCAACCGCAAGGGAAGCGGCGAATTCAAGACCAGCTACGGGGCACCCCAGTTCGCGTTGATCGTGACGGCCGAGCCCCACTTCGCCGTCAGCTTCCCGAGCACGATGGTCGTCCTCTACAACGTCGCGGACAAGGTGAAGGGTTCGGAGTCGAAGGTGACCGCCCTGGCGAGGAGCGCGGACTATTCGAAGCTGACGCCCATCGTGAAGGACAAGGAGACCAACCCGATCGAGCTGGTCCAGGCGCGCTATGCGCTCGCGATCGCCGCGGCAGCCGGTGCCGAGAAGTTCGCCCCCCAGCCGTTCGAGACGGCGCGAATGAAGCTCATGGAGGCCGAGGCGGCCCTTGCGGACAAGAAGGCCTCGGTGCGCAAGACGGCGACCGGGCTCGCCCGTGAGGCGACGCTGGCGGGCGAGGATGCGCGGCGGGCCGGGATGACGGCCAGTGAAGCGGCCGTGGAGGCGAGTCGGCGCTCCGCCGCGGCCAACGCGGCTGCGAAGGCCGCTGCCGCCGTTCAGCGAGCTCAGGACGAGGGCTCGGCCGCGATCGCAGCGCACCGGGATCTGGAGAATCGACTGAATGCCGCCCTGCCCACGCACAAGACCGATCGCGGGCTCGTGTCCGAGATCGGCGGCGTCCAGTTCGCCACCGGGACGGCCAACCTCAACTCGAAGGCCAAGGAAGGTCTGGCGAAGTTCGCGGGCATCGTCGCCTCGTATCCGGGGCTCAAGTTCACGATCGAGGGCCATACCGACAACACGGGTCGCCCGGAGGTCAACAAGGAGCTGTCCCTCAAGCGGGCCCTGGCCGTTCGGGACTATCTGGTCGGACAGGGCATCGCGGCGTCCAGCACCGACGTCGCCGGACTCGGCTCTTCCATGCCGATCGGGGACGAATCGACGGCCGAGGGCCGCGCCCGCAATCGACGAGTCGAGATCGTCGTGTCGGGTGCGGGGCTGGGCCGATAAGGCGCAGACCCGCTCGGACGTGCAGAGGCCCGGGGGATCCCGCCTGCTTCTCGGAGCAGGCGGGATCCTGCGTTTCGGGCGATCGAGATGGGCGTCCACCGTGAGCCCACGCCTTCTCCGCTCCTCGCCTGGCACATCCTCGAGCGAGACCAGCCCATGCGCTCAGGCCCGGCGCCCAAGGCGTGCACGGTCTCAACAGTCTCGACGGAGTCCGCGGGTCCGCGCCGCGTGAACGACCACGGCGAGTCCGCCGGAGAAGAGCAGGAGGCCCGTCGGCTCCGGCACGGCCGTCGCCCCCTCCGGAGCGGCGACCACCACGGGCTGCGAGTCGATCTGCGTCCAGCCCGTCACGACGGCTCTCGGCACCCCGCCTGCCTTGTCGCCCACCGACGGCCCGGGGGCAGGAGGCGTCCACACGCTCGCCGCGAGCACAGAGGCCACGAGCTGCCGATCCACGACGAGCGCATCCGTCGTCGGCGGAGATGGGATCGGATCACCGGAGGTCACGATGATCACGCCACCCCCACCCCCGTTCGGAGGCGGAGGCGGGGGACCGTTCCCGCCCGGAGGCGGCCCTCCGACGCGCGTCGCGACATAACAATCGCTCCCCATCAGGGGCACGGCGAGAATCATCAAGAGCGCGACGAGGGAAATCCGCACGATCGGATTCTAGACGACGCGACACCCATTCGTGCCGCGCTGCCGATACGCGCGCCGGCAACGAGACGGCAGGTTGGGACGCCAGGCCCGACCATCGGAAGAGGAAATCAGATCTCTCGCCATGGATTCCCGATGCCGGTCTCGCTCAGCCTGCGCAGCCGGGAGACTCCCATTCCCTGCCTCGGCCCGAAGTCGCCAGGAGGTCGAGATCCGTCCGATCCGCTGGACCCGAGCCGCCAACAACTTCTCATCGGGCCTACTCGTCGCGGACTTCGGCTTCGAAGCGGACCTTCGTCCCATCGGCGAGCTCGAGCTCGATCGGAACACGTTGGCGTTCGGCGAGCGTCTCGGAGCCGATCAGCTCGAGAAAATATCCACGAGGAGAGAATGCCACGGCCCCGCCGGCGGGAATCTCGATCTCCTTCAGCGCCTTCGCGCCCTCGGTGCCCCCCTCGAAGGTCGTGATCCGAATCCCGATTTCGCGGCAGCGAGGGCTCGTCGCGCCGACGATGCGCAGAGGCCTCGCCGTCGGATTCTGCATCGCGAAATAGGCCCGCGGTGCCTCGTCATAGATCGGCAGGCTGATCCAGGGATTCCCGATCGGAATGTCCCCTTCACCAGCCCGTGCGAGCGGCGTCGCAGCGACGAGCGCGATCGCCAAGGTGAATGCGATGGCGAGGAGGATGCGAAGGCGGATCCTGTTCATCGATCTCCATTCCCTTCCGAGCGGAAGATTCCGCCGAGCTTCGAATGCCGCCGCTTGAGCACTCGAGTCGCCGCGCGGGTCGCGCGCAACTTCGGATCCCTTCCCGAATACGACGAAGGCGCATCCGAACGAACCCGATAGGAGAAAAGAGAAGAATAGGAGCTCGTCGCGACGGGACAAGCCATCGGACGACGAGCGCGACGAATGGATTCGTCGTGGCCGGAGGGAGGACGGGATGGAGATCTCGAATCGATCGACGCGGATGGGCCGGGGCACTGGATTGGCTCTCGATCCCCGGATCTTCGACCTCGAAGCCCCGTCGCTCGCGGGCCTGAAGCGCGCGACCGTCACGAGCTGGCTCGGCCGCCTCGCCTACGGCGGCCTGCTCGGACTGCTCTTCGCCCTCGGTCTCGGCGTCGTGGCGGCACATTCAGGGCTGGGCTGAAGCGTAGGCGTCACGACCTGATCGCGGGTCACCCCGCCCGCCGCCGCGCGATCACGACGAGTCCCGCGACGCCGACCAGCATCGACATCCCGGTCCCCGGCTCCGGAACCGCCTCCGCCATCGCGAGACCGAGCAGCGTGTGCGCCTTGGTCGTGAGATGGACCGAGTCCCAGTAGAAGGCCGCGTTCGGATTGCAGTTCGAGTCGCCCTGGCAGGCCGTCGTGACGTTGCTGACACCGAGGTAGCTGCCGTGGGCGGTGACCTGTGCCGAGACGCTCGTCATGAAGCCGTAGACGTCGAACGTGTGGATGTCGATCGCGGCGCGGGCCGCGTCGAAGGCCGCGATCCGCTGCGCGAAGAGCACGTTGAAGCTCGCCGCGTACTGGCTGAAGGTGGCGGCCGTCACGGGGCCGAGCGCGAGGGACGCCGGGGGGAGCCCCGCGTTGGGGAGATTCGGCACGAGGAAGTGTCGCGCCCCATCCGCCGCGAGATTGTCGATGGCGGTCTCGAGATTGCCGATCACCCGATCCCATTGCGTCCCGTCGGTGTTCGCGAAGACCGGGAGCTCGTCGATGTCGTTGGCACCGGCGAAGACGACGTACAACGCATTCGGATCCGTGTGGCCCGGACCGACGGTGAAGCGGAAGAGTCCGGTCTGGTTCAGCAGGCCCGTGCCGTTGAAGAACGGATTCGCGTTGTCGGAGAACGAGAACGGGCTCACGCCGGTCCTCGCCCCACCGAACGCGTAGTCGTGGTCGAGCGTGAGCGGGGAGCCGACGAGGACCTGCGTCATGACTTCGACCGCGACCGGCCCGTTCGAGAAACGCCCGGGCGCGTAGTCGGGCGGGCCGGGGATCCCGCCGGTCAGCGCCGCGATCCGGCCGATGTCGGAGGAGCTGTCGCCGAAGACGTAGACGCTGCTGTAGGCGGCGGCCGGGACGGGTCCGACGCCGCAGAGACCGCCCAGCGCGACGACCAGGACCCACGAGAGTGATCGGAAGCTCGTCATTCGAAGGACCCTCCGCATGGGCAAGGCCGATTCGCGCGAGAAGGGCGGCAGAGCCCGAGGACCGGCGAGCTTAGCGAATGACACTGGTCGTTCGCGCGAGAAACCGGGCTTGAATCGCCAATCCTCCCCCTTCGACCCGGCTTCGACCACGAAGGAAGCCCTTCGATGAACCGGAGAGGGAATCGCACGAAGTCGGTCGGTTCGGGTGTCGATCGGCAAATCCCACCGATGAAAAGGACCAGGCCCGACCATGGTCTTCGGCAGCGATCGACACGGGAGACGGAATCCCGTCCGCGTCGATGGGCGAGCGCGCCGACGACTGGATCGAAGTCGAATGTCCAGACGGGACGAAGGGACATCTCGACGGTCGTGAGAACTTCTCGACACGGGCGGCCTGAAGGAGACCGCCCTCGCGGGCTCACGTCCGGCCTACGTGCGCAAGCGCAACGACGCCCTGAACCCGCTCTTGACGACCAATTCTCCAGATTCTTCCGGCGACACCACGAGGCTTTCGGCGGACACCGACTTGCCAACACGCGGCGTCGCCCCACGAAGAGCAATGGTGAAGTCCTCCGACCCGAGACCATCCGACGCCCCTCAAATCAGGGTGCCGATCGCTGGGGCGCAGCGGATTCCGAGCTGCGGAATGGGGCCTCCAATTTCCGGTCGTCTCGACACCGCGCCGGAATGTTCCGATGACGCAGGTCGCGCTCGCGGTCGGCGGCCTGATCACGGTCGCCTTCGGCGTCGCCTTCGCCCTGGGGTGGAAGAGCGTGCGGACCTATCGGTCATCGCGGCGAGGCGGGTTCCGGCCAACGACAATTTGAAGAGCACCGGCTTCGCCCCTCTCGTCGCCGGGCCATCCCCCACAGCAGCGAGATTCCGACGAGCAGGCCCGTCGCTCCCGTCGGCTCCGGCACGATCGTTCGAAAATCCTCCGCTCCGCTGCGCCGCGCCGGCCGGAACCATGGGCCCCGGCGAACGATCGGGGTGATTCCCGGCTGATTCGCGCTCGACGCCGCGAAGAGCGTTCGCGCGCGCCAGGCATATCGCGTGTTCACCGCGAGATTCGTGAGCGACGTGCTGAGCGCGACGTCCGTCGTCCCGAGGTCGACCCAGTTCGGCGTCTGCTGCTTCGTGCAGGCCGCGTTGCCGAAGGCGATCTGTGCGGGGCAGAGCTCGACCTCGAGCTTCGCCCGCTCTCGGCCGCGGGGGCTGCGGGCGAAGAGCTCGGCAGTGAAGCCGCTCGAGGCCACGACGGTTCCACCGGGCGAAACGAGCGTCGCCGGCGGATCGTTTCGGCGCTGCTTCACGAGAGTGAGGCGCCCGATGCTGTTGCCCGGGAAAACCTTTGCAAGGGCCCTCGTGTCGGAATTGGATTGGGTGCTCAACGCATCCGGGTAGCCGTCACCATTGACGTCCGCGTAGTCGATCGGGCCAACCGCAGGAGACAGCTGCCAGGACGAAGGGGCGAGGATCGCTGCATCCCCAGTGGGAATTCCGAGCGGGGAGCCTCCGAGGATGTAGCTGGAGGGCCCGCTCACACTGAGGTCTCCGAAGCCGTCTCCATCGAGATCGCCCAACGCCGTCACGATGACGCCCAGATGGCCGTTCGCGATGCTCGACCAGACGTGCGAGTCGGCCGCAGCGGCATGTCCGTTGGTGATTCCGCTGGCGGAGCCGTGAAAGACGAAGACGGCGCCCTCGTCCTGGTTCAGCGCACCCGTATCGTATTGATGGACGCCCAGCGCGACGTCGCTGTAGCCGTCGCCGTTCACGTCGCCAGCCGAGGTCGCGATCTGATGATCGGAGGTGAAGGCCACGTCGGATTCGATCCGGACGTGCGCGGTCGCAGGGCTTCCGTTGGGGATCCCAGCCGCCGACCCCAGGAAGAGGAAGGTCGCACCCTCTCCGAGTTGCCCCGAATCGGATCCAGGCGCCGTTACGAGAATGTCGTCAAACCCATCTCCGTTGACGTCGCCCGCGGAGGAGACGCGCTGTCCGAGACGCGCGTTCGCCTGATTCCCCTCGAAGCGGGCGTTGGCGCTCGACGAACTCCCATTCGCGATGGTCGCCCCGCCGAGAAACAGGAATGCCGCCCCCTCGTCGACTTCGCCCGCGTCGTAGGCATCGAACCCGAGGATGAAGTCGTCATATCCATCCCCGTTGACGTCGCCCGCCGACCCCATCGAAGAGATGCTGGAGCCCGCCTGCAGAATGTCGAAACGCGCGTTGGCCGGAGCAGGACTGATGCCCGGAATGTCGTGCAGGATGCCGACCGACGAGCCGAGCCGGAGGAACACGCTTCCTTCGGCCGCGACGAGCACATCCCCGTAGCCGTCGCCGTTCACGTCTCCGGCTCCGCTCACGAGAATTCCGTACGAACCGGATCCCGGCGGATAGGGCATCAGCAGGGCACTGGGGAGAAGTGAACCTTGGGCTATCACGACGGGGCCGATGCCCGCCGGCGAACCGTTGTAGACGAGCGCGATTCCCGAGTCGATCACTCCCTGGGTGTCGGCGAAGGGAACGGACATGATCACGTCCCCGAATCCGTCGCCGTTCACGTCGCCCGCAACGCTCGCGACGGCATACAGACTTCCGTGTCCGACCCCCCGCATCTCGCCGGGGTTGATGATGCCGCCGACCGAAGCGTCAGCCGGCTCGAACGCCGCCCGTACGAATCGCCGCGATCCCCCTCGATAGACGAGGACCGCCCCTTCCTCCGTCTGATCGACCGTGTATCGCTCGAGCCCGGCGATCAGATCGGCGAACCCGTCCCCGTTCGTATCCCCGACGCCCAACGCCCATCCCATGCCGACGGTATAGATGTCCTCGGCCGTGAACGTGCCCGGTTGGTTCGACTCGAGCGTCACGATCGAAGTCGATGGGCCGCCACTCGCGATCCCGGAAGCGCTTCCGAGGTACGTGAAGATCGCGCCCTCGCCGGCCTGGCCCAGCGAATACGTCGGGGCGCCGACCATCAGGTCGGCATAACCGTCTCCGTTCAGATCCCCCGCCGCCAGGCCGGCCCCGAAGTTGCCGTCCCATGGACTTCCGCCGAGCGTCGGGTTGATCAACGAGGCCGAGGCATTGGCCGGCGATCCATTGGCGACGAGGCCGGCCGCACTCCCCTTGAAGACGAAGACCGCGCCCCGCTTGAAGTTGTAGGCCGGCAGCCCGAGCCCGACGTCGCCGAACCCATCGCCATCGACGTCGCCCAGGCCCGCGACGTAGGCGCCGGCTGCATAAGCGCCACCACTGTCGTTGTCGGACTCGAGCCGGGCGTGAGCCGTCAGCGGATTTCCGTTGGCGATGCCCAGAGCGGTTCCGAGGAAGACGAAGGCCGCGCCCTCGTCGAGCTGACCATCGTCGTACAAGCCCGCGCCGACGATCACGTCGCTTCGGCCGTCGCCGTTCACGTCCCCCGCGGAGGCGACGCTCCCGCCCATCGAGGCACGCACTTGGTTCGACTCGAGGCGCGCATGCGCCGTCGCCGGGCTTCCGTTCGCGATCCCCGTCGCGCTCCCCAGGAACACGAAGGCCGCGCCCTCGTCGAGCTGACCATTGTCGTAGCCGGGCGCACCGACGATCACGTCCGCATAACCATCCCCGTTCACGTCCCCGGCCGACGCCACACTCTTGCCGAAGCCCGCACCCGTCTGATCCCCCTCGAGCCGCGCTGCGGCCGCCGATTCGTTCCCGCTCGCCACGCCCGATGGGCCGCCGAGGTACAAGAACGCCACGCCTTCGAGGAAGCCCTGTCCCGAGTTGTATTGGGCGGACCCGACGAGGACGTCGTCGTAGCCGTCTCCGTTGACGTCCCCGGCCGAAGCGACTTTCAGCTCCGTGTCGACCTGCGACAGGGTCAGCACCGTCGCTGCGCTCGCCAGGCTTCCATTCGCGATCCCCGCCGGCCCCCCGTGATGGATGTAGGCGGCCGTCGGTCCGACGCCCAGAACGTTCCCTCTGGACGAGATCACGTCTTCGTAGCCGTCGCCGTTCACGTCGCCCGCCGAGGCCACGCTATGCCCGAGGAAGCCATTGACCACGTTCGACTCGAGACGCGTGTCGGCCGTCTTCGTCAACAGGGGATCGATCACGATCGGGTAGGTTGCAGCAGCGTCGTCGACAACGATCCGGATCCGATCCGTCGTCGGGACTTCGAAATGCGAAGCGAGCGCGATCCCCTTGGCGTCGACGACGGCAAGATGGCCGTACTCGAGGCTGCGCCCCGTCTGCGCCGCCAGCAGGACCGAATCGCCGGATCCGACTGCCGTGGCACCCTTCACCGTCAGCTCGACGACCAGCGGATCCCGCGGTGGAGCGTCGGGCGCGCTGGCGCCGGCCGACGCCGTTCGAGACTCCGGTCGAGCCGCGAGCGTGAACCCCTGCTCGAGCCCGGCACTCGAGTTCTCGAACCATTCGACGACGCCGAGCCCATCCCGTCGGATCTCGACCCGACCCTCGCCTCGATCGACGACCTCGCCTTCCGGGACGACCCTGAGCGAATCCGTCCGACCAAGGCGCGCCAACGTGAGGCCGACCAGCGGGGCTTGCCTCGACGCGTGCGGATCCTCGACCCGCACGCCCTGCACGTCGAAGTACGCTCGGAAGTCGTGTGCCCGGTTCGGGGCCTGCAGCCCCTGCTTCGTCGCGCTCGCCCAGTATTCGCGGGCGTCGGGAGGGGCCTGGACCGGCTCGAAGGATCGCGCGTCGGCGGCCTCCGTGGCGCGACTGTGCACGCCGCTACCCAGGACGGTCGAGAGCGAGAGCACCAGCCCGATCGCAACGATTTTTTCCATCGTCCGGTCCCGCACGCGCCACCTCCGATTCGGGCCAGGGGATCGGGGCGACCGAAACCTGGCGGATTCTGGGCTCGACCGACCGAGCATGACAGGACCCGCGGTCGGGAGTTCTGATCTTCCTCTGATTTCTCGGATCCGGGTCCGTCCGGGAGGGCACGGGCAAGGACGACGACCGTCATCCGCGGTGAGCGCGAGGCAGCTCCATTTTCCGATGCTGAACGGACGCTTCTTTCGAGGCTACCCATCACATCCTCGCCCCGAATTCTCCCTGGGGCGGCGTCCGACACCGCGCTAGCCTGCATGAGGGGCGTCGATCGGCGGATTGGGCTTGTTCGCGATCGCATCCATTGCCGGCGCGGGTTCTCGATGCGGTTCTCGTTCGGTCGTCATTCCCTCGACGCGGAGCGTTCCGAGCTTCGTGCCGATGGGCATCTCGTTTCGGTCCAGGCCAAGGTTCTCGAATTCATCGTCTATCTCGCGCGTCATCGCGAGCGCGTGGTCGGGCAGTCGGAGCTGCTCGCGTCCCTCTGGCCCGGGACGGTGGTCACGGTGGCCTCGTTGGCGCGAGTCGTCAGCCTCGCGCGGCGGGCGCTCGGGGATTCGACCCGAAATCCGACCATCATCGTCACGGTGGCGCGCCGCGGCTACCGCTTCGTGGCGCCCGTCGAGATCGAGGACGAGTCCGCGACTCCCGTCGATCCGAATCCCGACTACGTGGGCCGCACCCAGATCCTGCAGCGAGCTCGGTCGGCTCTGATCTCCGCTCTCTCGAGCCACGGTCGCGTGCTCCTCCTCGCGGGCGAAGCCGGGATCGGGAAGACGAGAACGGCCGAGCTGCTCGCCGGATGGGCGCTCGCGGCACGCGCGGAGGTGGCCGCAGCCTGGGGGCTCGTGGCGGAAGGTCCGACCTATTGGGGCTGGACGCGGGTGCTCCGCCAGCTGATCGACGCCGATCCGCGCTCGTTCGAATCGCTGACGCCGCTGCAGCGATCCTGCATCGCGCGGATCGTTCCCGAGCTGCACGGAGCCAGCGACGTCGTGGTGTCGGGCTCGGAGGAGACGGTCCGCATTCGACTCTTCGATGCGGTGCTCTGCTTTCTCACGAGAACGGCACGCAATCGTCCGCTCGCGATCGTGCTCGACGATCTGCATGCCGCGGACCCGGAGTCTCTCGGCTTGCTCGAGTTCCTGGGAAGATCGCTCGGCTCGCTTCCGATCGTCGTCATCGCGACCTGCCGCGAGGAGGACGTGGCGATGGGTCCGCAGCAGGCCCGTGCCCTCGAAAGGGTCCTGCGCCTGGGATGTCTCGAGCGCTGGCCACTCACGGGCCTTCGCGAAGCCGAAGTCCAGACGCTGGTCGCACGGCAGCTCGGCCGTCCGCCCGATCCGGGACTGATTGCGGCGCTCGAGCGACAGACGGGCGGGAACCCGCTTCTCCTGGTCGAGAGCCTTCGATCCCTCGAGGCCCGCGAGCTCCTGGGGCAGTCCCGTGACCAGAGCGAATGGGAGTCCCTGCTGCCTCGAGGCATCACGCACCTGTTGCGCCCGAAGCTGAAACAGATTTCGTCCGGGGCGCTCGACGTGCTGGGGTGTGCATCGGCGATCGGGATGGAGGTGGACCGGGACCTGCTCGCCCGAAGCGTCCAGGATCGGTCGACCCTCGACGGGTGCCTCGAAGAGATCATGGGGGTCGGGCTCCTCCTGAATGGACTCGTTGGCGGGCATCTCTGCTTCTCGCACACGCTGGTGCGAGAAGCGATCTACGAATCGCTGATCCCACCCGGGAGCGCACGCCGGCGCTTGCACGCGCGGATCTTTCGGGCCCTCGATGAGACGGACATGGGATCGAGCGTGAATCTGGCGCAGTCCGCGCGGCACGCATGCGAGGCAGCTCCCCTCGTCGATGTGGCGCACGCGACCGCGCTGGCGCGCGCGGCAGCCGAGGAAGCGGCGAGACTCAACGACTTCGAAGGCGCCGCCGGCTGGTACGACCGCGCCCTCGATACGCACGCCCCTCTGGATCCGTCGGACCTGGAGAACACGGCCGAGCTCGCGCTGGGCTTCGCGATGGCCCAGGTTCGGGTCACCGGGCTCGCGACCGCACGGGATGCCTTCGCGCGCGCGGCCGACGCCGCGCGCCGGTGCGGGCGGCCTGATCTCCTGGCCCTGGCCGCACTCGGATTCGCGCAGCGTCCGAGCTCGACGGGGCAGGCCGATCTCGAAGTCGCTGCCCTCCTCGACGAAGCGCTCCGTTCGCTGCCCGTCGAGGCTCGAGCGTTGCGCGTCCGTCTGTCGTCCCGGCTCGCCGCCGAGATCCGCTATTCGGAGCTCGAGCGGACGGCGGAGCTCGCGCACGAAGCGCTCGCCGAGGCACGCCAGCTGGGGGATCCGGCCGTGCTCGCCCAGACGCTCGACGACTGCACCTTCGTGCAGTGGACACCCTCGGACCCGAAGGGATGGATCGACCTGAATCTCGAGGTCGTGGAAAGGGCCCGCGAGGCCAACGACCTCGATCTCGAGATTTCGGGCCACAAAGGCTGCGCGAGCGGACGCCTCGAGCTGGGAGACTTCGCGGGAGCGCAGCAGGCGATCCGGGCTTGCGATCGGATCGCGCATCAGTTTCCGACGCCGTATGCGCGCTGGTGGTCGACCGTGTTCCGGGCCTCTCGTGCCCTGATGGATGGCGAGTGGGAGCGCGCCGAGGAGCTCGTCCTCGATTCGCTTCGGATCGCAGATCGGATCGATGCGCCCGAAGTCGCCATCGAGGTCCAGGCTCAGTTGGTCTATCTGCGGACCGAGCAGGGGCGCGCTTCGGAAATCGAGACGGCCGTGAACGAGCAGGTCCGGCGCTTCCCGGAGCAGCGAACCTGGAGCGCTGCCTTCGCCCGGGTTCTCGTCGCGAGCGGTCGGCTCGAGGCCGCGCGCGAGGCGATCCGCCCGCTCGCCGAACGGCGCTTCTCGGACGTTCCTCTCGATCGGGGCTGGTTCGGGACGCAGGCGCTGTCGGCCGATGTCGTCTCGCGTCTGGGAGACGAGCGATCCGCCGAGTGGCTCGCCGCGAATCTGCGACCGTATTCGGCGCGCACGATCGTGATCGGAAGCGCCGTCTACTACGGCCCCGTGGCTCACTACCTCGGACTGCTCGCCGCAACCCGGGGCGACTGGGACGGCGCCATCGGCTTCTTCGACGCGGCGCTCGCGGAAGAGAGGCGCGTGGGAGCGCGGGTGTTCGCGGCTCGGACGAGCCTGGCGTGTGCCCGCGCCCTGCGGTCGAGAGGACGGGAGGTCGATCGGATGCGCAGCGCCGAGCTCACCCGAAAGAGCCTGGAGTCGGCAAAGAAGAGGCGATTGGTCGCGGTCCTGAGAGAGGCCGAGGCCTACGACGTCCCGGTCTGACGAGCCGGTTGCGCCCTCGTCGGGGCCGCCCGATCGGCCCCCGATTTCAGGCACGCGCGCCAGGGCGCGAAAGGACGGTCGAGGTCGTTTCTCCGCGGAAGCCGACGGACTTGTCGATGCCCCTTCGGCGTCCGGCGAGAAGTGCCATCAGCCCGAGGCCCGCGACCAGCCCCGCGCCCCGCCCCGGCTCGGGCACGAGACGGATCCGCGCGATGTAGGTCTGCCAGACGGAGAACTCGGAGCTCCCGCCCGGGTAGATCGCCCACGGCGCCGCGGTTTCGCCGATCGCGTAGAAGACACGCGGATCCGTCGGATCGATCGTCACGGCCGAAGCCTCTCCCCAGCGCGTCTCGCAATTCGACACCAGGGTGTGCGACCCGCATCGATAGTCGTCGACGTCGCTCACGCGCAGCACGACCGGATCGCCCGCCGGGTCGAGCCCGCCTCCTGCGTCGGTGACGAAGGCCTGGGCCAGGAAGCTGATGCGGCCATCGGGCTTGCCGTCGTCGTCGACGTCGGCGGTCTGGAAGCTCGAGCGGTTGTAGCCGACGACGGCCTGGCCGTAGTCGTTGACGGCGATCGAGCCCTGATAGGCGTCGAAGCCTCCACCACCGAGGTCGCCCTCGTCGATCAGGAGCCCCGTCGTCGCGTCGATCACCTGCCAGTTGACCACGGCGGAGCCCAGGGGCGTCCGGTGCACGGTGCGCACCACGAAGATCCGGTTTCCGACACGGACCACGTTTGCCGTGAGCAGATCGTCCAGCGTCGGGACGAGCCGCGTGCCGTCGGGTTGACGAGCCCGCGCGGAGCTCAGCTGGAGCGGGCCGGCGAAGACCGGTGCGAGCGTCGACAAGGTCGGACTGGATCCGCCGACGCCGTCGACGGTGAAGCGAACGAGATTCCCGCTGTGGGCGTTGTTCGTGAGGAACTCGCCGCGCTGCCCGCCGAGCCCCCTGTTCACCGCGCCCTGGACGACGAAAGGGACCAGACTCCCCGCGTTCGGCAAGGAGAAGTCGGTCTTGCGAGCGAGGCTCGGGATTCCGCCGAGGAGATCGGCCTTGGGAATGACGTGCAGCATCGCGCGGATGAACGTCTGCGCAGCCGAGAAACGGGTCGTCGCGACGTAGACTCCGTCCCGATCGACGGCCAGGGTAGGCCGGTCGGCGTACTCGCCCGCGGCGACGCCGGCGAACTGCACGCCACGCCAGACGCCGAGCGGATCGGCCGTCGCGGAGACCGCGAGATTGGTCTTGTCGGTCGTCGGGCCGTAGCCCGACGCGATCCAGCGCTGGGTCGCCGCATCGAAGATCACGCGCTGATCGCCGAGGGTGTAGATGCCCTTGGCCTCCGGTACGCCCGCTTGCTGCCAGAAGGCCTGGTCGGAGACGCGCGACTGGAGCACGCCGGTCACCTTGTCGTAGACCGAGACGTTGCCGTTGCTGAACTCGAGGAATTGCGTGAGCCCGACTGCACCCATCGTGTCCGGGACAACGATCCCGAAGGGTAGGGCGAAGGGCTGCAACGATCCGGGGAAGCCGGAGACGCTCTCGATGATGCTCGTCGAAGAAGCGGCGCCACGAAAGACGAGTGCGAATCCCTCGTCGGTCTCGGGCCCGTTCTTCCCGAGCGGGGCGCCGGCGACGACGTCGTCGTAGCCGTCTGCGTTCACGTCCCCCGCCGACGAGACCCAGGCCCCGAGTCGGGCGCCCGCCTGCCCGGAGCCGGCCCAGCGGAACACGGGCGGTCGGATCCCCATGCCCCCCGCCCGGCCGCGGTAGACGAAGACCGCCCCTTCGTCGCTGGCCACGTCGTCCCAGAGCATGGCGCCGACGATCACGTCCGAGAGACCGTCTCCATCGACGTCGCCCGCGGAGGCGACGCTGCGACCGAACTGCGCTCCCGCCTGATCGGGATGGAGCTGGGACGCCGCCGTCGCCGGGGTCCCGTGCGCGAGGCCCGCTGCGCTGCCCGTGAAGACGAAGGCCGCGCCCATGTCGGAGTCCCCGGGCTGGAAGTCGTAGGCGAACGCGCCGACGACGACGTCCGCGTGGCCGTCGCCGTTCACGTCGCCCGCACCCGCCACACTGAAGCCGAGCCGAGTCACGGCCTGATCGCTCGTGATCCGGGCATGCGCCGTCAGAGGCGAGGCATCCGGGATCCCGGACGCGCTGCCGCGGAAGACGAAGGCGGCACCCCCGTCGAGCAGGGGGCCGTCCCAGGTGTGGGCCCCGACGATCACGTCCGCGTACGCGTCGGCGTCGACACGGCCGGCCGAGGCGACGCTGACACCGAAGCGCGCATCGATCTGATCCGACTCGAGCCGCGTATTCGCGGTCACGGGGGTCCCGAAGGCGAAGCCGGCGGCGCTGCCGTGGTAGACGAAGGCCATGCCCTCGTCGACGAGACCGTTGTCGTAGAACGGCGCGCCGATAATCACGTCCTCGTAGCCGTCCCCGTTCACGTCCCCGGCCGAGGCGACGGAGAAGCCCATCTGGGCATTGGCCTGGTTCGACTCGAAGCCCGCGTGGGCCGTCGCCGGATTGCCGTCGGGGATTCCGCTCGGCGAGCCCAGATAGATCCACGCCACGCCCTCGTCGGTCTGGCCTGCGTTGAAGAGCGCCGATCCGATCACGACGTCGTCGTAGCCGTCGCCGTTCACGTCCCCGGCCGAGGCGACGGCGTTGCCGAACTGGGCGTTCAGCTGATTGCCCTCGATCTGCGCGCTCGCCTCGACGGGGTTGACCTGGTCGATGCCGAAGCTCGAGCCCAGCAGGATGAAGGCTGCACCTTCGTCGCTCGTCCCCGCGTCGAAGAAGGGCGCCCCGACGATCACGTCGTCGTAGCCATCGCCGTTGACGTCGCCCGCCGAGGCGACGCTGAAGCCCAGCTGGGCCGAGGCCTGATTCGATTCGACGAGTGTGTCGAAGACGCCGGTCAGGAGCGGATCGATCACGATCGGGTAGGCCGCATCGCGGTCGTCGACACGGATCCGGATCCGGTCGGATCGAGGGACCTCGAAGCGGGCGGCGAGCCGGTGGCCCGCGGCGTCCACGACGGCGAGCTTGCCGTAGTCGAGGCGACGCCCTGCGTCGGTCGCGAGCACGACTTCGGTCCCCTCGAGCCCCGCGGACGCCCCCGTGACCGCGAGCTCGACCACCAGATCGGAAGGCGTGGGAGACTCGATGACATGGGGCTCTCGGACCGGCCGATCCCGCTCCCCGCGCGTCGCCGCCTCTGCCGCCGATCGATCGGGCGCGGGTCGCTCCGCGAGCGTGAAGCCCTGCTCGAGACCCGCCTCGGAATTGACGAACCACTCGACGAGACCGAGCTCCGCCCGCGCGATCTCGATCCGCCCCTCGTGGTGGGTCACCGCGCCGGCTCCGACCGGCCTCATCGACTCGCCCCGTCCCAGCCCCGCCATCCGGAGCTCGACGAGGCGGGGGCTCTCCGTCGCCGTGCGCGCGTGGATCCGGACGCCCGTCGCCTCGAAATAGCTGCGCAGGTCCTGCGCACGATTCGGTGCCTGCAGGCCCTCCCCACCGTCGGTCGCCCAGTACTCCCGCAGGGCGAGAGCCGCGGCGAAGCGCGAGGGCGCACGGTCGGCTCGGGGCTCCTCAGGAAGAACCATGTCCGACCGTCTGCCCGAATCCGGATCCAGGACGGCGCGGGGCGATCCGGATGGTCCGCTCCCCGCCACGAGCCCCATCACGAGGCACAGCATGAACCCGCCCAGGCATCGCACGCCCCTACCCCGCTCCATCCCATTCTCCTGCTCGAGTCATCCGCCTCGCGACGAGGACCGCCGCGCCCTGCCACCTGCCGGTCGACCGCCTCTTCGCCTCCCGGATTCTCCCCCATCCGAGCGTCGCGAAAGCTGATCTTTCCCTGATCTTTCGCTCGAGCCGAGCCAATCTCGGCTTCCGGGCGGCCGGATCCGGGGGACTCCACGCGAGATCGATCGCTTCGAACCGCCGGCGCTCGTGCAGCCGCCGCCCCTCCGACCCCAGAAATCAAGGAATGATCAGAACTTCGCAGGTCGGCTTGAGGGAAACTCGGGGCGCTCGGGATCCGTCTGCTTGGATTGCTCGGAGGGCGGAGAGGCCGTTCCAGCCGGCATGGCGGCGCCGACACGCGACCGGGAGGAGATTTCGTGCGCACGACGAGACATGCGGGCTGGACCGGGGTGAGCTGGATCATCGTCAGCGGAATGGCTGTCGGATGGCTGGCGGGTTGTGGATCGTCGTCCCAGACGCCGATCCGGTCGGCGACCGACCTCCGCGAGCCCACGAGCAGCGCAGGGGCGCCGGCCGCGCTCTCTCCGGATGCCGTCTCCAACCTCGAGGACGCGATCGCCGCGCGCGAGTACTGGGCGAGCGAGAGCGCGGGCGCGCTCCAGGCGCCGAACCGTCGCCATGACCTGCGCAGCTACTTCGAGCCGTCGGGCGTGCGGATCCATGACCGGACCGCGCAGGGCAGCCCGAAGCTCGTCGAGCTGACGCTCTCGAGACTGGGTCGCGGCGCGGCACTCTCGCCCGTCCCCTC
Source organism: Myxococcota bacterium (assembly GCA_046351135.1). Taxonomy (GTDB): domain Bacteria; phylum Myxococcota_A; class UBA9160; order UBA9160; family UBA4427; genus UBA4427. The sequence goes on from JAXLZA010000009.1 coordinate 49,542, forward strand.
CGGCGAGGTGTCGCACGCGGAGAGCCGCGTGGAGATCGCGCGCGAGGCGCTCGGGCTGATCGAGTGGTTCGAGAATGCCGACGAAGGACTCGAGCAGGGGCTCACGTTGAACGCTCGACCGGCCTCTGCCCAGGTCGACTCGGTGCATACTCCGTTAGTCGTCGAGCTGTCCGTGAAGGGCGCCACGGCAGTCCGCTCCGGCGATTCGGTCCTGCTGGCGGCGCAGACGGGGCGCAGCCTCGAGTACGGCCATCTCGCCGTCGTCGACGCCAAGGGGATCGCGCTCGCTTCGCATTTCGAAGTCCCGACGCCGGATCGGATCCGGATCGTCGTCGACGACGCTGCTGCAACCTACCCGATCGTGATCGATCCCCTGTTGACGAAGACGGCCGACACGCGTCTCGAGTCGAACGTGGTCAATGGCTTCCTCGGGCATAGCGTGGCCTCGGCGGGCGACGTGAACGGCGACGGCTACGAAGACGTGATCTCGTCCAGAGGGAACGTTCTGGGCGTCGGACCGACGGCCGCCTACATCCATCACGGGGGGCCGGCGGGGATCGCGAATGGAAGCCTGGCGAGCGCAGCGACGGTGCTGACCCTGTCGCAGGTCGACACGGAGCTGAAAGTCGCTTCGGCCGGGGACGTCAACGGAGACGGCTACGACGACGTCCTCGTCGGGTCCGCCCAATACAACTCGGGACAGGGCTTCCTCGAAGGCGTGGCGTTCTTGTACCTCGGCGGCCCATCGGGCGTGGCGAGCGGGAACGAATCGGCGGCCGCAGCGCGGCTCGAGGGGGATCAGACGGGTGCGGGCTTCGGCAAGAGTGTGGCGTCGGCCGGGGACGTGAACGGGGATGGTTATGCGGACGTGATCGTCGGTGCGCCCGGCTACGACAATGGTCAGCTCGACGAGGGCGCGGCCTTCGTGTTCCTGGGGAGCGCGACGGGGATCGCGAACGGAAGCCCGGCGACGGCGCATGCGCGCCTCGAGTCGAACCAAGTGCGTGCCTCGATGGGCGGGAGCGTCGCCTCCGCGGGGGACGTGAACGGCGACGGCCGAAGCGACGTGATCGTCGGCGCGGGCTTGTACGACGATGGTCAGCTCGACGAGGGCGCGGCCTTCGTCTTCCTCGGAACCGCTCTGGGCATCGCCAACGGAAATCCGCTGACGGCTCACGCCCGGCTCGAGTCCGACAACGACAGTGGTGGCGCTTATGCAGCCGGCGCCTACGTCGCGGGCCTGGGCGACGTCGATGGCGATGGGTTCGGCGACGTCGGGCTCGGGCTGCCGGCCTACAACTTCAAGCGGGGCGCGGTCTTCGTCTTCAAGGGGAGTGCGGCCGGCCTCGTCGCCAATGGATCGCCGGCCAATGCCTCGGCCTCGTTGATCAACCCGACGCTCGGCGGAAGTCCATGGGACGGCAACTTCGGGGCCGGCCTGGCGGCGGGGGATCTGAACGGAGACGGTTATGCCGACCTGATGGTCGGCGCCCCGACGTATTCGCTGGGCCAGGCCGGCGAGGGCGCGATCTTCACGTACCTCGGAAGCGCTTCCGGGATCGCGAGTGGCGGCCCATCGACTTCGATCGTGACGCTCGAGTCGAACCAACCGGGCACGTTCACGGCCGAGGACATCTATACCGTCGGCATGGGATGGGCGTTGGGCGTCGGGGATACGAACGGGGACGGGTTCGCCGATCTGATCGCCGGGCTCGAGCGATACACGGTCGATCAGACGGAGGAAGGGGCGGTCCTCGTCTATCGAGGAGGTTCTCGCGGGATCCCAAGCGGAAACAATCTGACGGCTTCGACGCGTCTCGATGGCACGGGATCGCCCGCCCTTGGGACCGTGGGTTATAGCGTCGCGTCGGCAGGTGACGTCGATCGAGACGGCTACGACGACGTGATCGTCGGCGCGCCCTTGTACGACGACGGCGAGGCGTTCGAAGGAGCAGCGTTCATCTTCCGGGGGAGCGCGACGGGGATCCCCGATACGAACGTGCTCGCGGCGGCTACGAAGCTCGTGTCGAATCAAGCCGGTGCACGGCTCGGGATCAGCGTCTCGTCGGCGGGCGACGTGAATGGCGATGGATACTCGGACGTCGTCGTCGGCGCCGTGGATTACACGTCGGGGGAGAACCTCGAAGGGGCGGCGTTCGTGTTCCTCGGGAGTGCCGCCGGCATTCCCGACGGCGATCCCGGGACGGCGGCGGCCCAGCTCGAGTCCAATCAGGCGGACTCGTGGTTCGGGCACAAGGTCGCGGGCGGAAGCGACGTCAATGGAGACGGGTATTCGGATGTGATCGTCGGCGCCCAACATTACGTCTCGGGCCCGTCGAACGCGAACCAGGGCGCTGCCTTCGTCTTTCTGGGGAGCGCAGGGGGAATCGTCGGTCGAAATCCGACGACGGCGGCCACGCGGATCTTCGGGGTCGCAGTCGACCCACTCCCGACGATCGAACGCGATACCGTGGCGAGCGCGGGGGACGTCAACGGGGACGGGTATTCCGACGTTTTGATCAACCTGCCTGGTTCCCCCACTTCCTTCCAGCTCGGCGTCTTTCACGGGGGTCCGGGAGGCATTCCGCACGGGACCATCGCCAACGCCCACGACCTGGTCTTGCCGACCCCGAACACCGCGAGGCGCATCGCCGCCGCTGGCGACCTCAATGGCGACGGCTACGGCGACGTCATGGCGACCGTCCCCATCCTGGCTTCGATGGAAGGGGAGCTGATCTTTCACGGCAGTCCGACCGGCGTCGACTCGCAAGTCGACGGCTCGATCGGGATCGGAGGAAATTCCATTGCCCAGATCGGCGATAGGATCGCCGCGGCGGGGGACGTCAACGGCGACGGTTTCAGCGATGTGATCGTGGGCGTGCCCAGCTTGACCTCGGCCAGCGGGGTTGGAGCGGCATTCCTATTCCAAGGGGGGGCTTCCGGTATTGGGCTCCTCGAGGGCCCCGATGACGCACGAGCGAAGCTCTTGACGACTCGTGCTTATTCGCTCTTCGGATGGAGCGTTGCATCCGCTGGGGACGTGAATGGGGATGGCTATGCCGACGTGATCGTCGGCGAAGATCAGGAGCTCGCCCAAAATCGCGGGCCCGGCGCAGCCTACGTCTTCAATAGTGAAGGCGGCGGACGCCTCGTCGGATTGCAGCAGCGCCGCGGCAACGGGTCGGGCATTCCGGTCCGCCCCCTCGGCCGTGCAGAGAGTCTCGATTCCTTCGACGTGGCGATCCAGGCGCGGCGACTGCCCGGCGAGGGATCGACCCGTGTGCGAGGCCAGGTGGAGGTCTGTGCGGCTGGACTGCCGTTCGGAAACGCGAGCTGTACGACCGGGCTTACTCCCGCCTGGGTCCTTGTCTCGACCGGGACGCCCGAGGTGGAGATGGTGCGCCATGTGAGCGGGCTCGCCCCCAACACGCTCTATCGCTGGCGTGCCCGGGTCCTGAGCGCGCCGGCGACCGGTCCGATTCCGGCAAATCCGATCGCGGGCCCGTGGCTTCAGCTCCCGACGAGCGGAGAGGCGAACGGCATTCGCACGGTGCCCGAAGTCGGTGTCGGGCTCGGGCTCGCGGCGGGGTTGGTTCTGCTGGGGGGCCTGCGTCGGCGGCGCAGTCCTTCATGTTGGTCCGCGGATGCGATACCGGATCGTCCGTTCATCGCCTCGCCCCCGGCGACTTCCTCGAGACCTTGACGCAGCGTGAAGTCCTTCCGGGGTGACCGGTGGGGCAAGGATGGGGTCTCGACCTTGGCGTTCCTACACAGAAATTGATTCACGACGACCGTACCAGCCATGCTCGGAGCGGCAGGATGTCGGCGACGTCTCGACGACCGGTTGACCCCGAGAGTCGAAGGACGAGCCCCGATGGAATCCCAGGCCCGCCCTGCCCGATTCCTGCTCGCGTTCGTTCTCGTGCTCGCTCCGCTCGGAGGGATCGCCTCGCGGCCGGTCTCGGCCGGCACGGTCGTAGATCCCGATGCCGATCTCGTACCCGACCCGTTCGCCGATTGCACCGTCGGTGCACCGTCCTGCACGCCCTGACAAAGGGCGCGTTCGCGAGCGGCGGAGCGCCCGAGCAGCCCTCGCGAGACGAAGAGATGGGTCGATGCCATCCCGCGAAGCCCGCCCGCCAAGGAACGGGGCGTCGCGGGCCGGGTCCACCTCGTCTATAGAAGGCAAGCCAGAGAGGCAGGAGTCCGGAATCGCATGTCGAAGAAGAAGCGGATCGTCATCGCGGGTCTCGGCGACACCGGCCTCCTCGCGGCCCTGAAGCTCCATCCGGACTACGACGTCGTCGGCCTGACGCCGAAGCCCTGCCTCGTCTCCGGCCAGGAGCTCGGGACCCGCCTCGCCCGCCTCGACGTCTGGCGGCAGCATTATCTGACGGCGTTCCCGCGCTACCGGGGCCTCGACGGCATGACCGTCGTCCAGGGACTCGTGCGCTCCGTCGAGCCCGAGCGACGCGACCTCCTCGTCGAGACGGCCGACGGGCGCGAGCAGGTCCTCGCGTGGGACGCCCTCGTGATCGCATCCGGTGTGACGAACGGATTCTGGCGCACGGCGAAGATCGAGAGCGCAGCCGCGATCGAGCGCGCGCTCGCGGAGGACGTCGCGCGCGTCGCTGCGGCGAAGCGGATCGCCGTCGTCGGCGGAGGAGCGGCCGGTGTCAGCGTCGCGTCCAACCTGAAGGACGTGTGGGCCGACAAGGAGGTCCATCTCTTCCACGCCCGCGACCAGGTCCTGCCGAGTTATCCGAAGAAGGTCCGGGAGGACGTGGAGCGGCGCCTGACCCGCCAGGGCGTCGTCCTTCATGCCGATCATCGGGCGAAGCTCGCGCCGGACTTCGCCGGCGACCGCCTCGGACCGGGCCGCCTCGAATGGACGAACGGGGCACCGCCCTTCGAGGCCGACCTCGTCGTCTTCACCCTCGGCCGACAGCGCCCGAACACGGGCTTCCTGCCCGCTGCGATGCTCGACGACGACGGCTTCGTCCGCGTCGACGATCGCCTCCGCGTCCCGGGCTTCGAGGGCATCTTCGCCGTCGGCGACGTCGCGGCCTCGGACCCCGAGCGCTCTTCGGCGCGCAACGGCGGGGCGCTCGTGGTGGCGCACAACGTCCGCGCCCTGCTCGAAGGCCGCGAGGGCGCCATGAAGGTCTACACACCACCCCGCCACCGCTGGGGCTCGATCGTCGGCCCGCAGCGCGATGGTCTCCGCGTCTACTCGCCGACGGGCGGGAGCGTGCGGATCCCGGCCTGGTTCGTCGCGAAGATCCTGTTCCCGATCGTCGTGCGCCGCGGGATGTACGGGGGCGTGCGGGATCGATGATCGCGCCGGAGGCCTCCGTCGCGATCGGGAGGAGAGAGAGCGCGGCGGCGCTCCACTCGCGCCGCTTCTCCGCGATGCGGGAGTCGACCTGCGGAAACGTCTGACGCAGGGACTCGCTCGGGACGAAGACGCTGGCTCTTCGAGGCCGCGCGATCCGTTGGACGGGAATTCCTCCCAAAACGGACCCCCAGGACGGGCCAGTTTACGTAATGGTGGTTACCGGTGGCGCGGGCAAGCCGCTTGAATCGCCTATCCCCATTGCTCGACCAATGCGGACCATTCTCGAACCCCGACGATCACGGGCAATATCGCACCAGCGACACGAATTGGATACGCCGATTGCCACGTCCCGTGGGGCTCTCCCCGCCGAGGGCCCCGCGATCGAAATGATCCGGTTCCGGCTCTCCGCACGATTCTCCCTCCAGACCGGATCGGCCGGCGCAAACGGGAGACAATTCGATGAGCAATTTTGCGAAGACCCGTCCTCTGATGTGGATCGCCCTCCTCATCATGACGGCACTGCCGCTGGCCGCATGGCCCGCGACCTACAACGTGACCGCTTCCGCCACCTCGGGCACACGGGACGTATCGGGGCCCAGCGCCGGCGATTCCTACACCGGCGTCATTTCGTCGCCGTTCGTCATTGCCGTGTCGAACGTCAGCGATACCGCGAGCAGCCCGAACACACAGTCGGCCTTTGGCGCGGCCGATGCGAACGCGATGGCGAAAGCCGGCCCCGGCATGCTTTTCGGAACGGTCTCCAACAGCGCACGGATCCTCAATCCGCCGCTCTCCGTGCCTCAATCCGCCGCCGCGAGCGCATCGATCGACGCGCACACCACCGACAGCTTCGTGATCACCTGCCAACACCCCGTGGTATGTGCCAACGGCGGCCGTGGTTCCGCGACGGTGGCCGTCCGCGTGGACGCAGGCTCCTTCGGCAACGGCCAGATGAACATCCTGGATGGGTTTCCCTCGAACGGATACTGGCTGGCCAACGCCAAGTGGGCAGCGAGCATCAGTCTGATTGCTTCGGATCCCGGTCCGACTGGCCCGTATGCTGGCTTTGCCTCATGGTCCGGTGGCCAGACGGTGAGCGACGACAGCAACGCCGGCTACAGCATCGGCGACTACAACGTCGGCTTCCCGCTGGCAAACCCCGGCATCCAGACGCTCACGTTCGAGTTCGTCTTCGGGGCACCAATCCAGCTCGACATGATTCTCAGGGCGGACGCCAACGCCTCGGCAGGATTCGACACGGCAGGCTCGTCCACGCTGACGGATTCGGGCTCGGGACAGGCATCGACGATCTGGGCGGGCATCCGGTCCATCACGGGGGTAGGCGGCGCTCCGCTGATCGGCCCGCGCGGCGAGACGCTCCAGGGCCTCAGCGCGGCGAGCACCACCATCAGTGGCATCGATTACGTCCAGTCGCAGGTCACGGTACCGGAGCCCGAGGCAGCACTGATGACGTGGAGCGGTCTGGCCTTCGTGTTCGGCCTCTCGCGACGCCGCAATCGATTCGACGCCGGCGTCGCCGCCGAGCCAGCGCGGCGACCGCGAGGGCGACGACGGGCGGCATCGTCGCCGGCTCGGGCACGGCCACGTACGTGAAACCGTCCGGACTGCTGAACACGCTGAATCCGCTTCCGCTCACGACGACGTTGCCCGATCCGATCAGGCCGTTGAGAGTCGCGACCCAGTCGCCGCCGCTGGGATTCGCCACGCGCAGCACCCAGTCGAGGCCCGACGACGCGACGCCATCGAACGTGAGCCGGAGCCGGCCGCCGGCGGTCGCGAACGTGAGCGCGTTCGGTGCACTGCGCGTGAGGGTGAGACCGGTCGAAGCGCCGGCCGGCTGGACCAACGAGGCCGTGGGGCTTCCGGTGTAGAAGTTGAGCTGACCAATCACGTCGCCCGGCAGGAGGTTGAGGACGCTCCCATTGACGAGCGACACGCTGCCGACGTTCAGCGATCCGCCATTCCTGTGCACCGCTCCCGTCGAGCTGGTCAGTTGAGTGCCGAGGTAGAGATCGTTCGTGATCAGCGCACTGCCGGGCTGAAGCGTGATCGAGCCGAAGGCATTCGCACCCCGGCCGAGGAACACGCTACGAGCCGATTCCACCGTCGTCAGCGTGACGTTGGAGGTGAGTCCGAAGAGGTTGGCCGGGAAAGTGGTGCCGATCGAAGCGTCGTCGAACTCGCTGGGATAGTCGAAGTAGCCGCCCTCGGTGTCGACCCAGTTGATCGGATTCGCCCGCCAGTCACCCGATGGCGCGTCGTAGGCATAATCGGCCGCGCTCGCGCTCCCGGCGCCGAGCATGAACAGGACCACGGGCCAGAGCGCGCGGCGGCCACGGTTGGTCGAATTCGACGTCATGTTTCCTCCCTCGAAGCGAATCGCGAATGCACGGATCAGCCGGATCGACGTCCGGTCAACATGCGCCGCACGAGCCGAATGGTCCAGTGACGATTTCGAGACGGGAAGCGGAGTCGATTTCGACGTTGTCGCGTCGACACGGGGAGCCGGGGAGCAAGAATCCCCGGCCGAGGCTGAGTCGAACTCCCTCTCGGAGTTCACTCGAACGAGCGCATCTCGCCGCTTCGTCGCCATCGCGATGATCGAAGCTCCACGCGGTCCCCGAGTCTTTCAACCCTTGGAGGGTGACCCGTGAATCGTTCGTCTCGACTGCTCGCGCTCGCTCCGACCCTGCTGGCCTGTCTCGGCAGCGCACCCGCGCATGCGACGGATTCCGCACCGAAGCTCGCGACCCCGCTCGTGATCGGTCATCGCGGCGCACCCGGCCACATGCCCGAGCACACGCTCGAGTCCTACGCCCTCGCCATCGAGCTCGGTGCCGATTGCATCGAGCCCGATCTCGTCGCGACCCGAGACGGTCACCTCATCGCGCGCCACGAGCCCAACATGATCGCGACCACCGACGTCGCCCAGCGGGCCGAGTTCGCGAGTCGTCGGCGGACCGCCATCGTCGACGGGGCCGCCGAAGAGGGCTTCTTCGCCAGCGACTTCACCCTGGCCGAGATCAAGACCCTGCGCGCGGTCCAGACGATCCCGAGCGAGCGGTTCACCGGCCTCGACGGAAGCTTCCAGATTCCGACGCTGACCGAGGTGATCCGCCTCGCGAAGACCAAGTCGCTGCAGAAGGGCCGGACGATCTGCATCTACCCCGAGACGAAGCACCCGACCTACCACCAGTCGCTGGGTCTCCCGCTCGAGGACAGGCTCGTCCGCGCGCTCGCGAGCGAGGGCTGGAATCGCGCGAGCGCCCCGGTCTTCATCCAGTCCTTCGAGCAGGCGAATCTGAAGTACCTGAACACGATCACCGACGTGCGCCTCGTCCAGCTCGTCGACGGCGACTCGATCGCCGCGAACGGGGACGTGACCTTCGCTGCGCCCTTCGACCGCCCCTACGACTGGACCGTCGCGGGTCGGCAGGATTTCTTCGGATACCTGACGACGCCCGCGGGCCTCGACGAAGTCGCGACCTACGCCGACGGCATCGGTCCCTGGAAGACCTACCTGCTGCGGGCCGAGCAGATCGATGCCGATCAGGACGGCCAGCCGGACGATCTGAACGCGGATGGCAAGCTCGACGACCGTGACCGCGTCGTCACGGGCGCGACGCCCGTGATCGCGGACGCCCATGCGCGAGGCCTGCTCGTCCACACCTGGACCTTCCGCAGCGAGCAGCGCCGACTCGCGTCGACCTTCGAAGGCATCCCGTCGAACGAGCTGCGTGCCTACTTCGCCGCGGGTGTGGACGGACTCTTCGCCGACTTCCCGGGCGAGGCGTTCGCGGCTCGGACGCAGTTCCTGCTCGATGCCGATCCGGGTCTCGCGTCCTGCCTCACGAATCCGGCCTCGAGCTTCGCGAAGCGGTGCCGGAACCTGACCCCGAACGTCCTGAACCAGCGCTGAGCGCATACCTCGGGAACGGCGGGCGTCGTCGCCTCGTGGCGGCGGCGCCCGCCATCCCCATCCCAAAGGAGAATCGAGCCATGACGAATCATCGAACTCAATGGATCCGGCGCACCTCACTCTCCCTCGCCATCGTCGCCTCCCTGGGCGATGCCGCACAGGCGGCGCCGACCCTCGAAGGCTGGGCCGTGTTGCCGGCAACGACCGTTTCCTCCGGGCCGACGACCGGTCAGTTCGGGGGAACCGGCTTCGGCGCCAACAGCAACCTCCTGCCGATCCAGAACGCTCAGTCCGTGCAGGGCTTCTCGGGCGTCCTCGACGGACCTCGGCGGGGGACCTACTACGTCCTGACCGACAACGGATTCGGCGCGATCACGAACTCCGCCGACGCCCTGCTCCGCATGTATGCGGTCCGGCCCGCGTTTCGGACGTGGAGGGGAGATCGCGTCGTCGGCACGGGTGACGTTCGTCCCGTGTCGTTCCGGGATGGTCGACCGCTCCCGAGCTTCGACGAACGGTCGTTTCTCGACCTGCGCGACCCGTCGCACGAGCTCCAGTTCCCCCTCCAGGCGGACCTCGCGAACTACTACGGCGTCGCGACGAATCCGCCGGTCGATCCGTCGATCAAGGGGGGGCGACTGCTCACGGGCGCGGACCTCGACGTCGAGTCCGTTCGCGTGGATGAGCGGGGGCATTTCTGGTTTGGGGATGAATTCGGGCCCTTCCTCGTCGAGACGGATCGCACGGGTCGAGTCCTCGGAGCGGAGATCCCGCTGCCGAACATCCTGCCCTCCGGCTCGACCGCGACGGGCCTCTTCGTCCAGTCGCCTCAGAACCCGCATCTCGTCGGCTCGCCCAATCTCGGCAGCTCGCGCGGCTTCGAGGGCATGGCCATCGATCGATCCGGGCGGAAGCTCTACACGCTGCTCGAGGGGACGGTGGCCGGGGACCCGGTCAAGAGCCTCCGGATCGACGAGTTCGACGTGAAGAGGCGCAAGTTCACGGGCCGGAACTTCCTCTACGCCCTCGACGCCCAGGGCACGAACATCGGCGACATGACTGCGATCGACGACCACCGCTTTCTCGTGCTCGAGCGCAACGGAAACACCGCGACGACGCCAGGCGCACCGTACAAGCGGATCTTCGTGATCGACGTCGACACCGTCGATGCGAACGGATTCGTCCAGAAGACCGACCTCGTCGATCTGATGAATGTCGCCGATCCCCATGATCTCAATGGCGACGGCAGCACGACGTTCACCTTCCCGTACGTGACGATCGAATCGGTCCTGATCCTGGATCCGAGGACGCTCCTCGTGATCAACGACAACAACTTCCCGGGCGGTGGCGGCCGCGATGCGGCACCCGATCAAACGGAATTCCTCCGCATCCGCCTCGACGCGCCGATCCTGGAGGACTGCGACGAGGAGTGAGTATCGGTGGCGAGCGGCTCGGGGTCGGTGGGGAACCCCGAGCCGCTGCGCTTCGCCGCCACGGTGGGCGATCGAGCGATCGAGCAGGTCGCAGTCGCCCGGAGATCGGCGGGTTCGTGAGAACGGGCCTTGCGATGCGGGAGATCGATCGTGTACGCGCTGGATCGCGCGGTTCGCGTCTCTCCGGCCCTTTGCTCGAGTGACAGCGTGGCGAGGCCAGGTCGATCGATCTGCGATCGACTACGTCGTCACGCTCGAGGCGCCGATCAGGCGAGCGAGACCACCGTCCGATCCGGGAAGTCGCCGGGAGCCGGCGGTGGCGAGCCCGCACGGGCCGCCATCGGCACGCCCTCGACGAGCGTGACCCGACGCGTGCCGGCGACCGACTCGGCGACCTGCGCGAGGCGTTCGCTCGAGTCGGGGTCGAGGACGTTCGCCAGGTGGTACCACTCGCACCGCGCGCGGTATCGATCGACGTCGAGCACGAGATACCCGCGCTGCGAGAGGTTCACGTACCGGGTTTGCGGGTTGCCGGCGAGGATTCGCGCCTCGAGCAGGGGCGCGATGGTCGCGTCGATGCCCGGGGAGGTGATGCCGGGCGTCACGAACTCCACGCCGAGCGAGCCGCGGCCAGACGTCGGGTCGTAGCTCGTCGGGTCGTAGGGATTCAGCGCGAGCTCGTGGCTCCAGGAGGAGTGGATGTCCCCCGTGAGCACGACCACGTTCTCGCTGCCCGATGCCGTCGCGGCCGAGAGCAGCCGCGCCCTGGCCGACGGATAGCCGTCCCACTGGTCCATGTTCAGGGGAAGGAACGTCGTCGTGCCGGGAATCGGGACCTGCAGCTGGCCCATCATGACCTGCTGCCCGATCACGTTCCATTGGGCCGCCTCACTCGTGCGTCGCTCGAGCCGGTCGAAGAGCCAAGACTCCTGGAGCGGGCCGAGCAGCTGTCGATCGGGGCGGGCGAGCGCTGCGAGGATGGCCGGAAGCTCGGCAGGATCGACGAGCAGCCTTCCCGTCAACGGATCGACGACGGCGGGGAGCTGCTCTTCGCGGCCGAAGAGCCGCGTGTCGAGCATGTCGATCTGAGCGAGATCGCCGAAGCTGAAACCACGAAAGATCCGTCCGGCCTCCGAGAACAGTCCGCCCGGGTCGCGGATCGGCATCCACTCGAAGTAGGCACGTCGCGCCTGCGCCTTGCGGATCTCCCAGTCGCCCTCCCCCGGTTGATGATTCTCGGCGCCGCCCTGCCAGGCGTCGTTCGCCGTCTCGTGATCATCCCACACGGCGATGAAGGGATGCTGACGGTGGGCCTCCTGGAGATCCCGGTCCGCCTTGTACTGGGCGTGGCGCTGTCGATACTCGCCGAGCGTCGTGATCTCGGTCGTCGGGGACGGGACGCGCGAGATGGAGGCCCCGGTCCCGAATTCGCCCTCTCCATACTCGTAGATGTAGTCGCCGAGATGAAGGACCAGGTCGAGGTCCTCGCGCTCGGCGATGCGTCGATAGCCCGCGAAGTATCCGGCCGGGAAGTTCGAGCACGATGCGACGGCCATGCGAAGATGGTCGGGGCGTCCGTCCGGAAGGGTCCGCGTCCGACCGATCGGCGAGGCCTCGCCCAGCGCCACGAACCGGTAGTAGTAGGTCGTCCCCGGGTTCAACCCGAAGGCGTCGATCTTCACGGTGTAGTCCAGCCACGGACCGGTCACGAAGCGATACCGACCGACGGCGCGCCGCAGACGGGCGTCGGAATAGATCCGGCATTCGCCCCGGACGAACGGGACGCGAATCGGCGGCGTCACTCGCGTCCAGAGGATCACCCGACGGGCCAGCGGATCCCCGCTCGCCACGCCGTGTCGGAAGATCGGCCCGGTCTCGAGGTCGCCCGGATGATCTCCGAAGGCGCGAGACAAGGTCGGAGCAAGAGCCGTGGCGGCCAGGCCCGCCAGGAGTCCTCTTCGATCGATCCGACTCATCGGTGAATCTCCTCGGTCCTCGTTTCGAGTGGACGTGCAGGCGCTTGGAAGCAGGTTCGATCGTGCGACGGAACCCCGCGTCGCCGGGGTCACGCCCCGTCGAAGGGCGTGGCCCGCGGCGACGCGTCGGCCTACCGTCGGCGCGCCGCCAGCGCCGCGAGCCCGAGGCCCATCAGCAGCGCGGTGCCCGGCTCCGGAACGGGCTGCACGTCGAATACGCTGGTGAACGACGCCGAGTCGCCCGCGGTCAGGTCGAAGCGCAGGGTCAGCGAGATCGAGCTGAGGGTCGCGACCGCGACCGACTCCTGGACCGGAATCCCGAAGGATGCGGTCCCCAGCGAGACGCTGCCGACCCCCGACGCGCTCGTCGGGGCGTCGAAGAGGGTGCGGACGCTGGCGCCGTCGATCAGGCCGTCGTAGATCGCAGAGGTCGCCGTGTTCGAGACGGTCACGCCATTGAAGTTGTTGTCGGTGGCGCCGCCCTGGATCGAGCCACGGATGAAACTCGGCGGACCGAAGGCGATGCCCGTCGGAAGGGCCACCGTCACGACGAAGCTCTGCGTGCCGGCCGTGTTGTTCGTGACGGAGAAGACGTTGTTGATCGTCGGATCGGGATCGGTCTGGAGGTTCCAGCTGTCGAGGCGCCAGCCGCCGTTGTCGAGGCCGCTGCCGACGCAGGCGAGCTGACCGAGGGAGCCCGCGCTGGCACAGCCGAGGCCGGCGTCCTGATCGGTCAAGGTGCGGATCGAACCGGGCTTGTCGGCGAAGCCGACGGAGATCGACACGGCCGACGCCGTCGTCGCAAGGAGATTCGCTGCGGCAATCGTTGCCAGACCGACTGCGGTCTGGCCGAGCATCTTCGTCTGCATGGTGCCTTCCTCCTTCCCTGAGGTGGGCACAGTATCTCACGGACGCTCTGGCCCTGGGCAACGATCGCTTGGCAGTTGGCGCACGATCCACGACCCGTCGGATGTCCATTGTGCGGCGTTCTCGTGTCGGGCCCGACCCGGGCGAGCGCGGCCGGAGGTCGATGAGCCTGCTCACCCGTGCAGAGCCTGGCCTAAGACCGTCTTCCCACCGCAGATCGACGTCGTCGTGTAAAGTCCGCCTTCCAATGGCTCGGGGGTTCCGAGCCGGGAGATGCGGAGTTGGCGGACGATCGCGACGAGGACTGGCGTGCCGGCGGGGCTTCCGTCCGACTGAGCGAGGGTTCCACCTACTGGCGTCGCGAAGGTCCGCGCGACGCCGTGCCCATCGTCCTGGTCCACGGCGCCACGGTGCCCTCTTGGGAGTTCGACGAGCTCGTCCCGCTGCTCCTGCGTGCAGGCTTCCAGACGCTGCGATTCGATCTCTACGGGCACGGGGCGTCCGATCGCCCCGCCGGACCCTACACGTTCGGTCGATTCGCCCGACAGCTGGCCGAGATCGTCGAAGCGACGGATTTTCCCCAGCCGGCCATCCATCTGGGGCATTCCTTCGGCGCCGCTCTGGTGGCAGCCGTGGCGGCGGCCCGGCCCGAGCGGGTCCAACGCCTCGTCCTGGTCGCGCCGATGCTCGACTTCGGTTCGACGGTCTCCTGGTCGAAGCTCCTCCAGACACCCCTGCTGGGCGAAGCCTTCATGCGCCTCGTCGGCGTCCCGGCGCTGATTCATCGAAGACGCCAACGTTACGCGATGATGGGCCGACCCCATCTGACTTCGCGCTTCGTCGAACAGGCCGCGGACGACGGGTTCGGTCGTGCGATCCTCTCGATGTTCCGCGAGGGCGCGCTCGGAGACAAGAGCGCGCGCTACTCGGCCCTCCGCTCGCTCGATCGCGAGATCCTCGTCATCACGGGGGACGAAGACACCGTGATCCCCGCGACACACGTGGCGCGGGTGCGATCGCTTCTTCCCGCCCACACCCACCGGACGATCTCCGCCGGCCACAGCCTCCTGCTCACCCATCCGACGACCGTCGTGGCCAGCCTCAACGAATGGATGGCTCGAACGCCGATCGCATGAGTCCGGCCGAGTGACCCCATCGTGCGACGGGCCGCTCCGAAAGCTCGCTTCGCATGCCATCGAATCGTCGTGAAGAAGACGCGGCACGGCGAGGCCTTCGAAGCGATGATCTTCGGCGCAAACGTTCACGGATGCGAGCGGCGGGTTGCACCCACCGGATCGTGCCGCATCGAAGAGCGGGGATGGCTCTCGGCTGCGATCCGTGAACGGGGTGGGTGCGGGACCACGAATTCGATGACGTCGAGCACACATCACGATCATCACGACACAGGGTCCTCCGATCGACGCGCGGAGGCCGCCTCCCCGCGATCGATTCGACTGATCCGCTGGAACGACGCTTCGTCGGAGACGATCGTCGTTCGTCTCGCGGGTGATGGCGGGACACAGGACGAGCTCGATGCGGCGATCGCAGTGGGATTCCGGATCTTGAGAGAGCGCCCCGTCGAATGACGCGTGTGCATGGACCCGAATCGGCGGCCTCGCTCTTCCGGTCGGATGGGGAGAACGGGTTCGCGCGGATTCCTCCTTCGGAGGGATGGTCTTGATCGGAGATTCCCACTGATGAACATGCGATCGCTTGGCGCTGCCGCTCTCGGTTCGCTGATCGCCGTTGCGCTTCTGAGCTGCCATTCGAGCCCGTCGAATCGAATCGACTCCGGAACCCGCCAGACGACGCACGCCACCGCGAAGTTTCCCGGCCAGAAGGGTCGCGTGATCATTCTCATGCTCGACGGTCTCGGAATCCAGTATCTCGCGAGCACCGAGCTCCCGACCTTCGATCGGCTACGTCGGGAAGGGATCTACCGACGAGTCCAGGCCATGATGCCGACCGTCACGAACACCAACAATGCCTCGATCGCGACGGGCTTCTACGCCGACTGCCACGGGATCACCGGCAATTCCCATCTCGACGCGTCGGGTAGGGAGGCCTACATGGAGACCGGCGATCTCCTCCTGGCACCGACGCTCTTCGAACGCATGGCGCGGCTCGGCGTTCGCTCGGCGCTCCTCTCGGCCAAGAAGAAGACGATCGGGCTGCTCGCTCGCGGGACCGAGATCGCGATGTCGCCGCAGCTGGCCACGCCCGAATGGATCGATCGACTCGGCCCTCCTCCCGACGTCTACAGCCGCGAGGTCAATGCCTGGCTCATGGACGCGACGCTCTGGGTGCTCGAGAACAGGCGCGACGTCGCCCTGCTCTACGTCCACACGACCGACTATCCGATGCACGCGTGGCCGCCGTCCGCCCCCGAGTCGAAGGCCCATCTCCAGATGCTCGACGACTACCTCGCCAAGCTGATCTCCGTCGCGCCCGATGCGGCGATTCTCGTCACGGCGGATCACGACGTGAACCACAAATCCCGCGTCTGGGATCTCGAGAAGGCGGCCTCGAACCGCGGGACTCCGATCCGGCTGGCGATCTCCGCCGAGAAGGACAAATACCCGAAGCACCACCGCGGATTCGGCGGAGTCTCCTACGTCTACCTGCGAGCGCCCGGAGATCGCGCGGACGTCGAGCGGACGCTACGGGGACTCGAGGGCGTGAAGGACGTGTCGACGCGGGAGGAGGCCGCCGATCGATTCCATCTGATGCCCGAGCGGATCGGCGACCTCGTCGTGCTCGGCGATGAGACGACCGTGTTCGGAGTGCTCGATCGCGACGAGCGGGAGACGCTGCCCCCGACGTATCGGACGCACGGCAGTGAGTTCGAACGCGACATCCCGCTCTTCGTCTACCGAGCCGTCGGTGCTCCGCCCGCGGACCACTTTCGGGAGAACAAGGATCTCGCGACCTGGCTCCTTCCCGCCGATCGCTTCGACGACCTGGCCGTCGCATCCGGAGGCGGAAAGTGAAATCCGGGATCGCGTGGAGCGCACCGATCGTCGAGCCGGAGGAGACGAGCGAGTCGAACGCGACCGAAGCCCCCAAGCCGTCCCCGGAGTGCGAGCTCGTCGAGTTCCTGTCCGGAGAGCTTCAGCCCGACCAGGCCGATCCGGACTTTCGCCGAGGACTCGAGGAGAAGCTCTGGGAATTGGTCTCTCTCGCGAGCCGGCAGAAGAGCGACAGGCGCTGATCTTCACGACCGGGGTGGAGGGCTGGAGAGGCCCCGTCGACGCGCAGTCGTCGTCGGGCAGTTCGGAGCCCGACCGTTCGCCCGGTGATCGATCGGGGCGGGTTCGGCGCCGCCTCCGTGCCTTCACGGCGTCACGAATCGTTCACGCCGGACCACCGTCCTCCGCAACGCAACTTGCGCTGTCCGCCATCGGAAGGTCGCTCGGCCCCGGTACACCTTGCGCGTCGCGCGCATTGCCGCGCGCGACCCACTGGGAGGGATGCGCGCCATGGGCACGCACGTTTCGCAGATTCTCGCTCGAATGACGATGGCGCTCAGCGTCCTCGTCCTCGCCCTCACGGGCGTGGCAACCGCCAACGCCACCACGATCGCGATGTGGACCTTCGAGACCAGCGCACCGACGACCGCGGGGCCCTTCGGCGCCGAGGTGGGCAGCGGCTCGGCTCGCGGCTTCCACGCCGGCGCATCGACGTACTCGAGCCCGGCCGGAAACGGCAGTCCACGCTCGTTCAGCTCGAACACCTGGGCCGTGGGCGACTACTACCAGTTCCAGGTCGATCTCAGCGGATATCAGGACGTCCTGATCAGCTGGGACCAGACGTCCAGCGGGACCGGTCCGCGGGACTTCTCGCTGCAGTACAGCTTCGACGGAACCAACTTCGTCAGCTTCGCCGACTACAGCGTTCTCGCGAACGCCGCACCGAATCCGGTCTGGTCGTCCGGGGGAAGCCGCAGCCCGCTCTACACGCTCAGCTACGACCTGTCCGCGATTTCCGTGCTCGACGGCGTGTCGACCGCGTACTTCCGCATGACCGATCGCTCGACCGTGTCCGCGAGCGGCGGCGTCGTCGCGTCCGGCGGAACCGGTCGCGTCGACAACGTGCTCATCGAAGCGACGGTCGTCCCCGAGCCCGGAACGGCTCTGCTGCTCGGCATCGGGCTGGCAAGCCTCGGCGGTTTTCGCGGTCGCGCGAGGCGCTGACGCGCGAGCCCGCTCGACGCGCGATCCGGCGACTCGAGCACGGGCGGCCGGGGGCGCTTCCAGCGCGCCCCGGCCGCTTCCGACCCTGCAGGATCGGCGTCGGTGCTTGGAACGACTTGCGCCCCGCGAAGGAGAGGGATCCGGAAGCGGTCGGATCGGTTTCGGTCTGCGCCCGACGCAGAATCGAAACTCGATCCAGGGTAGTTCGCCTTCGTGGCGGGCAAAAGCCAGCCGCGGACCTGGTCCCGACCGGGTCCGCGGCAGCGTGGTCGATCCAGATGCTCCTGGCTGCGCTGCGACCGCCGGCGGGGTCTCGGTCATGGTGTACAAGCGCGACGCCACGGGGGCGTACCGACTCTCGCGGACGGCCGAGCTCGCTGCCTGGGGACCCAGGGCCGTGCCCCGGGCGTGCATCGCGTGCCACGGCGGAACCTGAAATCCCGAGACCCACTCCGTCACGGGGGCCTTGCTACTTCCGATCGACCCGAGCCGGGTCTCCTTCTCATCCGTGCCAGGCTGGACGCGTGCGGATCAGGAGACGGCCATCCGGACGACCAACGCCAACGTCTCCGCATCTCAGGACAATCGCCCCGGCGTCCGGCCGACGACGATCCAATCGTGGCTCACCCGAGTCTGTTCGCTTCCCACCGCGAACGACGCCTACCTGCCGCCCAGTTGGAGCGCGGACGCGACGCTGTATAGCGTGGTCTTCAATCCCTATTCCCAGAGCTGCCACCGGGCCGTAAATCCTGCACTCGACTTCGACAGGGCGGCTGAGTTCCGGGGCTTCTGGAGCTCGATCCGCAACGACGCATGCAAGGTCCGCTCGATGCCCCATGCGGGGCCGACCTTCGAGAAATTCTGGCAGAGCACCGCCCCGAGCGTTCTCCCGACCAGCCTGTTCGGCGGAGCGAGCTGTCCGTAGACGACGCGAGCCCGCTTTCCAGCACCGCAGGTCGGGGTCATTCGGTCAACTAGCCGATCATCGGCGCAGCCGGAAAATCGACAGGGACACCCGTGGCGCCGTGCAGGTAGTTGGAAACCGTCTTGTCTCCGACGACGACGATCGAATCGACCAGATTCTCGCGGGTCCAACCCGCCTCGAGAAATTCTTCGACGAGAGCGGGCTCTACATGACCCCGCTCGACGACGAGGCCACGAGCCAGTCTCGCGAGGGCATCGAGTTTCGGATCCCAGCTCGCGCCGCCTCGACGGAGCTCGACGATCTGCTCGTCGGAGAATCCCACGCGTCTACCGAGAGCGGTGTGGGCAGCCAGGCAGTACTCGCAGGCATTCACCTCGCTGACGACCAGATTGATCGCCTCGCGCGCCTTTGCGTTGAGGCTGCTCTTCGCGTTCTGGAACGCCAGGTAGCTCGCCAGCGCGGATTTGGAGTGGGCGAAGGTCGCATAGAGGTTCGGCACGAATCCGAGGTTCTTCTCGAGGTTGTCGAAGATCTCCTGGTTCTGGGGAGAGACCTGGTCGCGGGTCGGGACGGTGATCAAAGTCATGGTGGATCCTCCATTGGATCGGTTGGGTTCGTGTGGGATTGGACGTTCAGGAAGTCTTCACTGCGCCGTATATCCGCCATCGACGGCGACGCATTGACCCGTCAGGAATCGGGCTTTATCGCTCGCGAGAAAGGAGATCGTCTCGGCGATCTCGTCCGGCGTACCGGCCCGTCGGGCGGGGAGATTCGCCAGGAAGCTCGACTTGGCTTCGTCACTCGAGGCGAAGAATCGATCGAACATCTCGGTGTCGATGGGGCCGGGCGCAACCGCGTTGACGCGTACGCCCGCCGCCGCTCCTTCGAGCGCGGCAGTCTTCGTCAGTCCTTCGACGGCGTGCTTGCTCGCCACGTAGATCGATGCGCCTGGCATGCCGATCCGGCCGGCCATCGAGGAGAGATTGACGATCGAGCCGCTCTTCTGCGCGAGCATGATGCGCATCTCGTGCTTGAGGGCGAGGAAGGTGCCCAGAACGTTCGCGTCGAACGTGGCCAGATAGTTCTCCGTCGACTGATCGGTGATCGGGCCGAGACTCCCCTCGATTCCTGCGTTGTTGACTGCGATGTCGAGCCGACCGAAACGCTGGACCGTGGTGTCCACGAGTCGGCGCACCTGCGCCTCCTCGCGCACATCGGCATGGACGTATTCGACCTCCCGAGCGAGCGCGCGGAGCTCTCGGGCCAGGGCCTGCCCTGCTTCCTCGCGGCGGCCGCTGATGACGAGCTTCGCGCCCTGCCGCGCATACAAGAACGCGGTCGCGCGACCAATTCCGGTCAAGGATCCTGTGATGAGAACGACGGGGGACTCCATCTTCGAGCTCCAGGTTGGGGTCGGGGGTTCTAGATCCGACGGGAGCCATTCTCGGCTCGGCCCGGGATTGCAACTAGATGGAGTCGGAGGTTAGATTTCATTCCTGACGGGAATGAATGAGGCGCGGGTGGATCGATTACTCGCCATGCAGACCTTCGTGCGCGTCGTCGAGGCGGGCAGCTTCTCCGCCGTGGCGCGGGAGATGGGGTCGACCCAGGGCGCGGTCAGCAAGCAGGTCGCGGGTCTCGAGAAGGCTCTCGGCCATCGACTGCTGTCCCGCACGACGAGAGCTCTGGCCCTCACACCAGAAGGCCTCCGTTATTTCGAACAGGTCCGCCGCATCGTGGCCGAGGTCGCGGAGGCGGAGAGCACCTTGCGGACCGGTGAAGCGCAGCTTTCCGGTTGGCTGCGTGTCGCTGCCTCGGTGGCTTTCGGCCGACTGAAGCTCTTCCCGATCCTGCAGAGCTTCCTGGATGCCCATCCCGACGTCCGAATCGACGTGAAGCTGAGCGACGGGTTCGTCGATCTCGTCGAACACGGCATCGACGTGGCCATTCGCATCGGCCAGCTCGCCGACAGCACCCTGATCGCGCGCCGAATCGGCAATTCGAATCGCCTGCTCGTCGCCCATCGCGATTACCTGCGCAAGCCTCCGAAGGGCGTTTGTCCGCCGATGGCTCCCGACGACCTCACATCCCATCAGTGCATCGTCTACACCTCCGTCCCCCACGCGAACGAGTGGACGTTCAAGGCTGGTCCTCGATCGGCCGTGCCGATCGGAACGATGTGCAGCGTTCGAGTGGCTGGCTCGATCCAGACCAACAGCAGCGAGGTCATTCGCGCTGCGGTCCTTTCGGGCATGGGGATCGGATACTCGCCCTCGTGGTTGTTCGAGAAGGAGCTGGCAAGCGGCGAGCTCGAGATCCTGCTTCCGGAATGGACGGCTCCGCCCGTTCCCATTCATCTCGTGAGCCCGGTCGGTCGGAGTCGGTCGACCAAAGTGAAGGCGTTCTCCGATCACGTCGTGTCGCAGCTCAAGTGATCGCAATCCGAAGCTCACGTTGCTCGGAAATCAGGGAGAAGACGAGACTCGTCACCCGTCGCCGCTCTCCCAGATCCGTCACCGGATCTGTCACCCGATCCGCTGATGGTTGTCCCGAGCTCGAGTACCCCCGCCAGGCTGATCGTGATCTGGTCGCTGGCCGATCGACTCGCGATGGGCTCTTGCGGTTGGCTGCGGACGACCTGATCGACGCGGCCGGTGAAGCGCCGGGGGATCGAGCGTCTCACCGATCGGGGAGATCGACCGCCACGCCCATGCGTCGGCAACTGCTGCGGCGGAAGCCGCCTCGGCCTCATCACACAGGCTGCGTCCTGCCAGAAGGCGTCTGGAGAATCGATCTCCAGTCGGTCTCCAGCGACGAATCACGATCCCGACGGACCGATCGACGTTCCCGGTATCCCTCACGGCGACAGGCGATTCGAGCCCGCTCTGCGGCGCCACCGCCAAAGTTCATTCGGCAAACCGGACCGTCCCTGGGCTCGATCAAGGCCCGCTATCGTGTCGCCTCGACGAGCGGCTTCAAGCCAGGCGCTCGAAAACCGGAGAGATCTGAAACTCATGAAGCTCGTCGTTTTTGGAACTGGGAACATGTCTCGGGTCATTGCCGGCTCGCTGGCAGAACTCGGGCATGATGTCTTTCTCGGCTCACGCTCGATGGGGAAGTCGATCGCGATTGCCAGAGATCTGGGCGCCAGAGCTCTCGGTTGAGCAAACGACGAGGCGGCAGGATTTAGCGAAGTGATCTTTCATGGCGTTCGCCGAAAGCCCGCGTCCGCTTCGGGGAACGGCGAAAGGGTGGAGACTGAGTCGAGCCGGGCAGCGTGAACATCTGGCATCCGGCCACCGCCGCGGTGTCCGGCATCTGCTTCAGGCCACCAGGGAAGCTGGCCCGTTCGGGGCCTCGCAATCTTCTCCGATCTCGATCACGTCGGAATCGCCGGGAACCAGTCGAGCTCGAAATCCCAAGGGCGACGTCCCCCACCGTTCCTTCGAATGATCACGAATTGTCGACATCTGCGTGACGACGGTGTTCGTCGCGCCCGGTCATTTGCGGGCGACCGGAATCCACCGTATCAGATCGCAACGACGAACCCCGTCGCGACCCGGCGAGGCGGGATCGGGAGATGCGATCGGACGTCCCGCGCGGTCCGCGAACGAGCTCATGATCCAATCGCTACTCGTCGGCTTCGCAATCGGATTCCTGCTGGCGATACCAGGTGGGCCGGCGGGAATGTTCTGCATGGAGCGAACGCTCCGGCGAGGCAGGACCGCCGGAATGATCTCTGCATCCGGCATCGCCCTCGCCGATGCAGTGTGCTCGTTCCTCGTGCTTCACGGCCTGGACCGGATCTCGAGCTGGGGCCGTATCCCGAACATGTACCTCGACCGCTGGCTCGGGGCGCTCTTCCTCGTCTACGGAATGAATGGCCTCCTCAGCTCGCCCCCTTCGACCCCCTCTCGCTCCGAGAGCACGGACTGGATCTCGTTTCTTTCGACCTTCGGCATGGTCGTGTTGAATCCGGGGACCTTCGTTCCCATCGCCTCGCTCTTTGCGCTCGCCGGGCTCCCCGCCGAGGGGACCACGGGCCTCGGGATGATCTCGCTTTCCGTCATGGTGGCGATCGGAACGATCGCATTCTGGAGCCTCGGCACCCGATGGATCGAGCGACCGCGAGGTCGGCTGAGCGCGCGCCATCTCGACCGATTGGCGCGGGGCTCGTCGATCGTCATCGTGCTCCTCGGTCTCTGGATCCTCGTGTCGAGCATGCTCTGAGGGGAGCGGATCCGAGCGATCGCAGGCTTCCGTCGTTGCCCGACGTGCGGCGAGACGTCGCGGGGATTTCACGATTTCGAGATCGAAGCGGGCTCCCGCCGCCCTACCGTCGCCGAACAAGACATCGGGAGGTCCGCGGAAGACCATGAAGAGGATCAAGGCGCTCACATTCGGTTGCTTCGCGGCCCCGCTTCTCCAGATCGCGCCGGCTCAGGCACAGTTCACCACGCCCAACGTGATCGCGACCACGGGCGCGACGGCTTCGACCCTGGGATCGACCACCTTCGTGAACCAGGGGCTGGTTGGCGTGGGCCGCATCTCCGCGTCGGCGCTCGACAGCTTCGGCGAGACGTTCGGCTCGGCTTCGGGTCTCCAGATCACGGACTGGGGAGGCGACGGAGAGAGCGGGTATACCGGCACCTTCCAGATCCTTCCCGACCGCGGATACAACAACAACAATGCGGGCGGGTTCTTCTCCCACTACGCCGCGCGAATCCAGTCCGTCGACTTCGCCTTCGTGCCCTACGTCGGCCCGACGAACGTCGGCGGGGACGACCTGAGCTCGAAGATCGCCGCCCAGAACCAGATCACGTTCACGTCGCCGATCCGGGGACGAAAGTTCACCTACTTCGACACGAACGCCGGCATCGCCCTGCCCACCACGGGTCTCGATCCCGCGAGCAGCAGCGCGACGCTCTTCGGCAACCCCATGCCGTACGTGACGAGCTACACGGGCCAGAGAACACCGGGCGCATCGAACGAGACGTTCGTCGGCATCAACCGCCTGGCCCTCGACTCGGAGGCGCTGGCGCTCAAGCCGGACGGCTCCGGCTACGTCGGCGACGAGTACGGCGCACACATCTACTACTTCAACGCCAACAAGGAAATCGTCGGCGCGATCGTTCCGCCCCCGGCGATGCAGCCGCACCTGCCGGTCGGCGTCCTCAACTTCCAGTCGACCGCGACGCCGACGGACGGACGCCGCAACAATCAGGGCCTGGAAGGCGTCGCGCTGAGCCCGGACGGGAACACGCTGTTCGCGTTGTTGCAGAGCGCCACGAGACAGGATTCCGACGCCGCGAACAACCAGAACGCGAGGCACACCCGCCTGCTGATCTACGACGTGAGCGGTAGCACGACGCCGGCGTCGCCGATCGCAGCGCATGCGCTGACGCTGCCCACCTTGAAGCTCAACGGAAACGGAGGAGCCGTCGATCGGACAGCGGCGCAGAGCGAGCTCGTCGCCCTCGACGATCATCGGCTGCTCGTGCTCGCGCGGGATGGCAACGGGCTCGGGAGCAACGCCACCAACCCCTCGATGTACAAGAGCGTGCTGTTGGTCGACACGCAGCTCGGCAATCCCACGAACTTCGTGAACGACGTCGCTTCGACCACGGTCGCGGGAAAGATCACCTCCGCATCGGGCGTGCTCAGCCCCGGAATCGTGCCACTCGCCTGGACCGAGGTGGTGAACATCCTGAACGGCGCCCAGCTCGGCAAGTTCAACGTCGAGCTCGATTCCGGCGGGCAGGTATCGAAGCTGACCCTGGGCGAGAAGTGGGAGGGAATGTCGCTCGTCCCCGCGAACGACCCGGTCCATCCCTACGACCATTTCCTGTTCGTCGCCAACGACAACGACTTCCTGACCTCGGCCGGCACGATGGTCGGCCCCGACGGCACCAACGTGGCGTACAACGCTTTCGTCTCCCATCCGGCGACCCGGATTCCGCCGGCGGTCGGAGACGCGACCGACCCGACGAACAACGAGAACGACACGATGTTTCTGGTCTACCGGGTCACGGTCGTGCCCGAGCCCGGAGTGATGGCGTCGCTCGGAGCGGGCGCCATCGGGCTCGCAATGGCGGTTTCGAGACTCCGGCGCGCGGGCGGCAGGGATCACTGAGCCGATCGGATCGATCGAGTCGACGGCGATCTCCAGGTTCCTCGATGGCCGGGTGGTCGCGGTGCTCCATCGGGGGAAGCGGACATGTCGTGGTCGGAATCCGATCGACGCATCGTGCTCTGGGGTGCTTCGAATTTCCGTGACCTCGGCGGATACCGGACGACCGACGGTCGCATGCTGCGATGGAGACGGGTCTTCCGATCGGACGGACTGTACGATCTCGCGCCGACCGACGTCTCCAAGCTCGTCGGTCTCGGGCTCGGCGACGTCTTCGATCTCCGGACCGCGAAGGAGATCGAGGCCTTCGGAACGAATCCTCTGGTCGATCACGGAGTCCGCCATCACCACGTTCCGTTCCTCCCCGACGTCGGGGCTCACCGCCACGTCCGCGCAGTCCCCGCTGGTCGGGGGGCTGCGAGCGAGGATCCGGACGAGGCGGCGGACGCGTACTTGCAGATGCTCGAGGACGGACGCCACTCTCTTGTGCAGGTCTTGAACCATGCCGCGCGCCTCGGCGATCGGAGCATGGTCTTCCACTGCACGGGGGGACGGGACCGGGCAGGTCTCACGGCAGCGATCCTCTTGTCCGCCCTGGGCGTCCCGCGCGACGTGATCGCCGCCGACTACGAGCTCACGAACGAGTATCTGTCGTTCTCGCCTGCACGCATCGAGCGCTTGCGCGCACTCTTCGGCGACCTGATCGGCGATGCGGGACCGCCCGCGACGACGGGCGACGTGATGTTCCGGACCCTTCGGCGCGTCGACGAGCGATACGACTCGCCGGACGGATTTCTCGACTGGGCGGGCTTCGGGACTCCCGAGCGCGAGATGCTCCGATCCCGTCTGCTCGAAGAATGACGGGTCGCGAGGAATCGAGGCCGTCGACTCGACGCGGGGCATAGGTCGTTCGAGCGGCCTTCTTCCTTCACGCCACCCGCTCCGCGCCCCCATCCTCATCGGATCTCAGAAGAATCTCATGATCGTCTCAAGACTGCGGACGGGATTCCGGGATACATCTCCTGGACACGAGATCGTCCGGCAGGTGCCGATCGGATCCGACCGACCGGGTCGCGGCGATCTTCCTCGAGCGCACGAATTCGGTGCCCACGAGGCGCATCCCGAGCTGGAGGAGAACTTCGATGCGGATCGACCGACTGCCTGGCGAACCGGCACGCGGGCAGGCGAGGTGCGCCTGGCTGGTCGCCCTGCTCCTGGCCTTCGTCGCCCTCCCGCTTCGCGCCGAGATCGTGGTCTCGAACCTGACGGTCCCGGTGCGCGATTTCAATACGATATCCGCGACCGACTGGGCGGCCCAGAGCTTCGACACGGACGCGCAGGCCTACGAGCTGAGCCGGGTCGCGGCGCTCGTCGGCGCCGAGTCCGGAATGTCCGGGGCGTTCGTGGAGGTTCGGACTGCAACACCGACGGGCGAGATGGACACGTCCCCCGGCGGTCTCGTGGGCACCCTCGTCCCTCCCGACCTGACCGGCCCGCGTAGCGCGCGCGACTTCCTGCCGGCTGCGCCGATCCCGCTCGCCGCGTCGACGCGGTACTTCGTCCTCTTCGGCGCGACGGGACCCGGAACCTTCGAGTGGTCCTATGCCGAGGGCAACGCGAGCACGGGCGTCGCGACCCTCGGGCCCTATCAGTACAGCTTCGATGGCGGCGGGCTCTGGTCGATCTTCGGATCCGAGAACCCCTTCCACCTCGAGGTCGAGTCCGCCCCCGTCGACGAGTTCGTCCTCGTCTCGAACGTGACGGAGCCCGTGCGGTCCTACAACACCATCGATGCGTCGCTCTGGGCGGCCCAGAGCTTCGAGACCGATCCGCAGACCTACGCGCTGACGTCGATCCGGACCCTGGTCGGGGACGAGGTCGGATCGTCGGGGGCCTTCGCGGAGCTGCGAGCGAGCCTGCCGACCGGCGAGATGGACACGTCGCCCGCCGGACTCATCGATACCCTCGTCGTGCCGGACCTGACGGGCCCCCGCGCGCTGCGCACCTTCCTCCCGACCGCCCCGATTCCCCTGGCTCCGAGCACGCGGTACCACCTGCTCCTCGGCGCATCGGGCCCGGGATCGTTCGAATGGTCCTACGCCGAGGGCAACGGCCAGATGGGTCCCGGGACGCTCAGCCAGTATCAGTACACCTTCGATGGTGGCGGGCTCTGGTCGATCTTCGGGTCGGAAAATCCGTTCCACGTCGAGGTGCGCGCGCTGCCTGAGCCCGGTCTGGGTTGGATGATCGCATTCGGTCTCGCCGCGATCGCAGCGCGTGAGCGCGGAAGGCGGTCGTCCGCTGGACGGAGCGGCGAGAACAGGACGGACCAGTTTACGGAATGAAACCGACCGGGGGCGCGGAGAAGCGGGCTCGAATCGCCTATTCCGCGTCGGGCTGCCCAGCCGTTGCCGATCGACTTCGCTCGTCTCTAAAGCGCATCCCCATGTCGCCATCCTTCGCAGGAAAATCCCATGCGCTCGATGCTGGTCCTCGTCCTGCTCTTCCTGGCCGTCGGAAGCCCGGGCTTCGCCTCGGACGGCATCATCGAGATCAATCAAGCATCTGCTGACGAGCGACCTGACCGTACCGCCCGGCTCCCCGGCGGGTATCGCTGCGTACGTCGAAGGGACCCGCATCGATCTCAACGGATTCACGATCAAGAGCACGACGACCTGCTCGGGCACACCGCTGACCTGTGCGCCCGTCGGCACGGGGATCGGTGTCGATTCGTCGGGTGCGCGGGACGTCGGGTTGCGTAACGGGCGCATCGTCGGCTTCGGGCTGTGTACGGCGTCTTTCTGGCGGAGGAAAGCCAGCTCGGCGACGTCACCATCGAAAGCAACGGTCTGGGCGGCGTCGTCTGTGATGCAACCTGCGTGGTCGTCGGAAGCAACGTGCGGCGCAATGGCGGCGTCGGTGTGAGCGCGGGGTCGGCCAGCCGCGTGAGTCAATCGACGATCCAGGGGAACGCTGGGGCAGGTATTCTGCGCCGTCGAATTCCCTCTCCGATCGAAATCTGGTGCCACATAATGGAGTCGGCCTTCCAGCGCCGCGCGGCCACCGATGCTAGCTCGGAGGGCCCGCCGGCGGCGTCCTGGGCAATGCGGCCGCGACCGCCTGCAGCTCAGGCTTCCATCTCGCTTCTCTCTGGGAGATACTGGACCCATCACATCTGAGCTACGACCGAACGCTCGGTCTCTCGCCGGCGAATGCGGGTTCGGGTCCCCCGTCTCCCCCATCGCCTCCCAGCGTCGGCTGGCTTCGAAGCGGCTCGCTCGACTGCAGCAACTGGACGACGACTTCCCAGTTCGGCAACGCTGCGGGACTCAACTCCGATTGGACGGCAACCCCGACGGCCACGTGGCCTTGGGTCTTTTTCACTTTGTCCAGCAATAGTCCCAATCGCGTCTGGTGTGTCGAGGACTGACATGCTCCGAGGCTCGAGTTACCCCACGCCGACGGCGGCGCGACCGAAGTCCTGAGGGACTTCTGAGATTTCTCTGAGGATCGAGGTAGAAGGGGCCGCGCGATGCCCGAAACGAGCGACATGCGCAGTGGTTGCGAGGAAGGATGAGCAAGCCTCATTCGTCATCCCGGCCGAGCGGAGGCCGATCTGGTCGGGATAGGGAATTCAAGCCCGGGCTCGAATCGCCCATCCCCCACCTTACTGCCTAAGGCGGGTTCGACGGGTCGGTGTGCGGTCCACGACTCTCCCGGGCCTCGGGGCCACATCGCGAAGGTGTTCTTCCGTTCCGACCGCGCCGCTCCGCTCGGCCCACGCCCGATCGGTCACCCGGATTGCATTCGGCCATTGCCAATTCCGTGAAGAACGCGTGGTGGGGACTCTCGCTCGCCCCAGACTCGTTAGCGTCGTCGGGGTCGATCGCCGTCGTGGGTGATCGGCAGCGGCCGATGGATTCTCGGTCCGCGCGACACTGTCCCGTCTCAGCAAGGGAGTCCGATGGCCTCGAGAGAGCGACGGATCGAATTCGGAGTCGGGCTGCTCCTGCTTCTGATCCTGGTGCCCGAGCAGGGACTCGCGCAGGCAGCGCCGACCTATCACATGACCGATCTCGGCCGGCTTGCGGCGGGCACGAGCACCAACGCATCGGCCATGAACGATGCCGGCGCGATCGTCGGTACGGCCTATCCGAGCGTGACCTCCTTCGGCAACGCATTCGAGTGGTCGGGCGGATCGCTGGCCAACGTCGTGCCGACGCCGGCGAACGGGGCGAGCTACGCCTGGTCGATCAACGCGGCAGGGAAGGAGGTCGGGGAGACCCTCGACGGTGGTCTACGGAAGGGCTTTCTCCGGGACCCGAGCGGGGCGATCACTCTTCTCCCGGGCCCGTCTGGAACGTCGGGCCTCGTCTGGGCGCACGCCATCAACGATGCGGACCTCATCGTCGGTCAGGTCACCAACTTTCCCGGTCGCCCCGCCGGCTATGACGCCGCGTTCTTGCAAGGCGGGATCTGGTCACTATTGCCGCGACCGCCCACGACACTCGGCTCGTTCGTAGCCGCCGCCTTCGACGTGAATTCCTCCGGCACGATCGTCGGAGAGACCACATCGGGCTCCGTCGGGGCGCGAGCCTTCGTCTTCGAGAATGGCGTGATGACCGATCTCGGTTCGCTGGCGCCCACCACGGTCTCGGCCGCGTGTGCGATCAACGACGCAGGCACGATCGTCGGCGTCGCACGAACCGCCGCGGGACGCTTCGACGCCGTGATGTGGGCGGGTGCCGGTCGGACGATCGTCAATCTGCGTGACCTGCTCGAGGCCCAGGGCGTGATCGCTCCGACCAATAATGCGGGGACGATCGCCACCGCCATCAACGATCTCGGCGCCGTCGTCGGCGCCGTCGGGACCTTTGCAGGCTGCAAGAAGGCGAGCAACGGTGTCCCGATCACGACCGCTCTCGGGATAAGCGCCTTCCTGATCGTCGGGACGACCGCCTACGACTTGAATACCCAGATCGCGTCCGACGATCCGCTGAGGCCCGTGGTGACCCTGAAGCGCGCCGTGGCGATCAACAATCTGGGTCAGATCACCGCGATCGGATACGACTCCCGCGAAGGGAGCTCGATCGTCAAGAGCTACCTGCTGACGCCCGTGGCGACGGGACCCGGCACGCCGGTACCGAGCCTCTCCAGCGTGGCGATCCCGTTGCTCGCGCTGTCGCTCGTCGCATTCGGGCTCCGCCGCGCCGTCATCGCGCGCTGACCCGAACGACATCGGACGCTGCGCATCCGGGTCCCGCGCGATCGGAGTCAAGGTCCGCGCGGATGACCTCGTAGAGGAGGGGCTTCTCGGGTTCGTGGCGAGCGTAGTCTGCGACGGCCGGGCATCCGCCGGGACCGCATCGGCGGAGCGAGGCGAGCGATCACGGGACTGCCCCGTCATGGGGCTTCGAGCGACTCGCGGAGGGGATTGGGAACTCAACCCCGCGCTTCCGCGCCGCCGGTAAGAACCATTACGTAAACTGGCCCCGTCCTGGGACCAGGTCCTGCCGAGCTATCCGAAGAAGGTCCGGGAGGACGTGGAGCGGCGCCTGACCCGCCAGGGCGTCGTCCTTCATGCCGGTCATCGGGCGAAGCTCGCGCCGGACTTCGCAGGCGACCGCCTCGGGCCGGGCCGCCTCGAATGGACGAACGGGGCACCGCCCTTCGAGGCCGACCTCGTCGTCTTCACCCTCGGCCGACAGCGCCCGAACACGGGCTTCCTGCCCGCTGCGATGCTCGACGACGACGGCTTCGTCCGCGTCGACGATCGTCTCCGTGTCCCGGGCTTCGAGGGCATCTTCGCCGTCGGCGACGTCGCGGCCTCGGACCCCGAGCGCTCTTCGGCGCGCAACGGCGGGGCGCTCGTGGTGGCGCACAACGTCCGCGCCCTGCTCGAAGGCCGCGAGGGCGCCATGAAGGTCTACACACCACCCCGCCACCGCTGGGGCTCGATCGTCGGCCCGCAGCGCGATGGTCTCCGCGTCTACTCGCCGACGGGCGGGAGCGTGCGGATCCCGGCCTGGTTCGTCGCGAAGATCCTGTTCCCGATCGTCGTGCGCCGCGGGATGTACGGGGGCGTGCGGGATCGATGATCGAGCGCGAAGTATCCGTCCCGATCGGCAGAAGGAAGAGCGCGACAGCGCCCCGCTCGCGCAGCCTCTCCGAGATGCGGGAGTCGACCTCCGGAAGCGTCTGACGCAGGGAATCGCTCGGGACGAGGATGCTGGCTCGTCGAAGCCGCGCGAGCCGGGAAGGGCGATCGAAACGGCGCGGGGGCTCAGGGGCGCCCGCGTCGAATCCCGTTCGTGCTCCGGCCGCGGCGCATTCTCAGCCGTTCGAGCCCGCGCAAGAGCACGGTCGCCGCGCCGAGCATCAGCCCCGCAGCGGCTCCAGCACGAAGCAGGTCGGGAGCGCTCCGAACGCGCTGCCCGAGATCACGTTCGGGCCGCCGTCGTGGTCGCCCAGGGTCGGCGTCGAGCGGGTTCGCCGCACCGATCGCCAGGTCGAACATCTCCCTCGCCGACGCCGCATTCCGCCGCGCGTCGGAGGCTGCATTCGAAATGAAATGCTCGTCGCTGGTCGATCCAGTCTGTTTGCACGAGCCAGCCCGCAATCCCGATCCAGTCTCCGACACTCGCTGCCGAAATGCGTCCGCAGTCGAAGGAGACCCCATGCATCACGCGACCCGTCCGCCCATCCTGTCATTCGCCCTGATCGCATCATCCGCGACTCCCGCCGTCGCGGACCAGGTGATCCCCGACGACCTCATCGTCCAGAGCAGCGAATGCGTGGGCTCCGGCTGCGCGCTCATCGAGGCGTTCGGATTCGACACACTGCTCCTCAAGGGCGACGTCCTTCGGATCCAGTTCACGGACACGAGCGTCGTCTCGGGCTTTCCGACCACCGACTGGCAGATCACGGCCAACGACGACGACGGCGTCGGCACGGCGAACCATTTCTCGATCGAGGACCTCGACGCCGGGACCGTGCCCTTCACACTCGAGGCGGGCGCCCCGACCGGATCGATCCACGTCGCGAACGATGGCGCCGTCGGGACCTCGACGCCGACCTCGGGCTTCACCCTCGACGTCGTCGGCAAGCCGACCGACTTGACCGAGGTCGTCTGGACGACGCGCTTCACCGGGGAATTCTGAGGCCCGATCCGACCGAGTGCTGCCGTCGGGTCGACAGGCATCCCGACCGACTCTACCGGGCCGTCAACGACATCGATCGCACGAGGACGAAGGCCAGGAGCCCGCAGTCGAACGGGATCTGCGAGCGCTTCCACAAGACGATCCTGCAGGAGTTCCATCAGGTCACGCTCCGAGAGATGCTCTACTCCACGCTCGAGGAGCCGCAGACCGACCGCGATGCATGGCTCGTGGGGCATGAAGTCGAGCAGACGCATCAGGGCAAGACGTGCTGCGGACGAACGCCGATGGCGACGCTCGAAGACGGCATGAAGATCTGGACGGAGAGGTCGATCGGCGAGGTCGCCGCTGGGACTCGATCCGACAGACGGTGCGCAATCGGCGCAACCGTCAGATCAGATCGCGGCGATTTCATTTGCTGCAAAAGCAGAAGGGTGAAGCGCCGATCATTGAGGCTTCACCCTTCCAACCAACACACTCTGAAATCAGCAATCGTTACTGACGGCCTTTTCTCTTGAGCCCAGTGATGGCCCAACCCCCTGAAGAAAACGGAGAGTCGCCGTCATCACTATTGGCGCTTTCGACCTGGCCATAGAGCACTGCACCGTCCTGGTCGATCTGGCCGCCGCTGCCGATGGGGTTGTACACGCCTCCAAGTGTCAAGCGCGAATCTTGATAGACCTCGTAAATGCACAGGTAACCGGGCGCGGCGCGACGAAGCCCAGGACAGTTCGCAGTGGCAGCCTGGTCCTTCCGAACGATTTCCACCTTGTAGGAGCCCTGGTCGAGAACGCGGCGCGCAAAATTGATCTGCGCATCGATGTAGCCGACGGTGCGGAAGTCCGCTGCGACCGTCCCACCCATCACGTAGATCCCGGTCATTGTCTGATTGGGCTGAAGAACGTCGGAATCACGATCTCTCATGTCCTGTGCGGTCGCCGGAGGTGCGGCTGCGGCGCCAAGCGCAATGCAGAGTGCGAGCGCGCCCCGTACGATTCGATGCTTCGTGCGAAGTTTGCTGGTTGGTCTCTCCGATGGCGGGCATTTCCGAGCAGCGCGGTCATGCGCCCAGGCGCGGACTCGACCGGCGCCGCGCGGCGCCGACGAGCCCGAGAGCGCCAATCGTCAACATCGAAGCAATGCCCGGCTCGGGTGCTTCGATCGGGTTCGTCGGATGCAGGCAGCCGGAATCGTTCGGAAAGTCGACTGTGCCGTCCCCGTCGTCATCGAGGCCATTGTCACACTGCGCGAGCGCGCCCCGCTCGGACATGTCGCTCCCGTCGACACAGCCCGGATCGCCCGGGGCGTCGATGGTCCCGTCCTTGTCGTTGTCGATGCCATCGCTGCAGAGCGGCCGCAGGAGATCGCTCTCGATCGCCGCGATCGCTGAGCTCTGCGTCGCGCCGCCCCCTGCAAAGACTTCGAAGCCGATGAAGACGGGAATCCATTCGGCGTAGGGCAAGTAGGTCACTTCGATCAACATGAGATACACGCCGTTGTCCGGCCCGGCCGGGGGCGCCGCGCCGTTGTCGGGGAGCATCAGGTATTTCAGATGCTGATGAAGGGATCCGGTCGTGCCGGGCGAGGTCGCGGCGATCACGAAGCCGGGGATCCCCGCGAGCGATCCGGTCACGTCGATCTCGTTGGTCGGGCTGAAGATCGAGCCTTTGATGATGGCAACGCCCTCATCCGCATCGGGCGTCGGGCCCCAGCTGACCGCGCCGATCCCATCCCAGTAGTTGACGTTTCTACCGCCGAGCGCCGGCATCGTCGACAGCGGCGGCGAAAGCACGTTGAAGCGGAGGGCCAATCCGCCCGGGACTCCCACGAGCCCGACGGGGTTCAGCTCGGTCGTGGATGTCCGCGAAACGAATCCGGGGGCATCGGTCAAGAGCAGATTGCCGCTGATCGAGATCCCATTCACAAAGACGCGCTTACCCGCAGTAATTCCAAACTGGGGAAGGGCGTTGAAATCGAAGCCATGCACGCTCAGCCTCCCGTCCAACGCATTCTGCTGAACGTCGACGTCGACATGCGGGACTTGCGCCTGGCCGTCGCTCGCAGCAATGACGAACGAGAGGAGGAATGGAAGGGCAATGTTCAGCGCGACGAGCGCGCCAGATCGACAGGACTTCGGCGACAGGTAGGCGGGCTCCACCAGGCTCTCCCCAATGAGGAAGCGGGCTCTCCGTCCACTCCCCACCAACAAAGGTCCGAACACGTCTCCTCGGGGAAGGGGCGCTTGCGTGCCCCTTCCCCGGGAGTGGATCTCAGCGTCCGAGCACCGCGCGTGAGGCCCCTACCGGGCCCGACACGCCGCCCGCTGCTCCATTCAGCGCCTGCGACTCGCGTTGAGCCCCGCCAATCCAAGGGCCATCAGAAGTGCCGTCGACGGCTCCGGAATGGGAACGAGATTCGCGTTCACGTAGGCGATCCCCGCGGTGATCTGGTCCTCGATGCCTGCATTGAAGAGCTCCTGCAGGGGCGTGCAATCGGCCGACGCGGCGCAGGCGTCGAGCGTCCCGAAGACGAGCCAGAAGGGGTTCGAGGGCCCATTCAGCCCGGCGACATTGGCGTGGCCGTATGCGAGGTAGACCCCCGGCGTCGCGACACCGAGGTCCCAGTCGGGATGGACGTGGAGGCCCCCGTCGCTCGCCGTCGACCCCAGGTCGACTCCGAGCAGTTGGTTCGAGCCGCCGAGGCCTCCGTACAGGTTTGCGCCGACCGCGACCGACAGCGTCTCTCCGAGCGGGGTCGCACCGAACTGCGCTCCGTCCCAGTAGGCGAGACTGATGTTCAGAGTCGGCTCGACCAGGAAGTCGAGCGTCACCGCCGCGCCTCCCGGCAGGTTGTCGTTCGATCCGCCGAGCACGCCCGCGTTGTCGTCCGACACACTGAAGATTCCGGGCTCATCAGCCTGAAAGCTCGGGTTGGGGAGCGTCGTGTCCCCGAGGAGCCCGCCCTCGAGCACGGCGTGGCCGAGCTCCGGGGTCAGCGTGTCGGTGTCGATCCCGCCTGCCCGGACATTGCCCGAACCGTCGTCGTAGAGCAGAACGTCGAAATCCAGGGCCTGCGCTCCCGGCGCGACAGCGAAGACGGCGAGGACGGCCGCCGCCAACGTGCCTCCCAAACCGGACGACCAACCTCCCTGATCTTCTTGAATCCAAATCTTCCCAGCCATGTCCAACTCCTTCCCAGGATCGAGATCGTGATTTCGAAAACCCCGCTGCGCGGTAGCCACAGTCACGGACCTGGCTTTCGCGTGCCGCCCGCTACGGGCAACCACAGAGCTCCCGTGGGTGGATGTGCCGGTCGGACGGGGCGAGTTCCATTCAACAGGCCGGACCCTGCGCCCTTGCCTCGACAGGGGCCATGGATGGAGGGCGGTCAGCTGGCGATCTCATCCAGGTCGAACGGAAGAGACAGGTCGCAGCTGCCGATTCCGACCATCCTCGCCCGAGGCCCTCGGCGGGGACTGCGCTACGGCCTCGCCATCTCCGCGCCACCCGTGAGGATCACGACGAAAGCTGGCCCGTCCTGGGGGGAGCGACGCCGATCGGGCCGGCTTGTAACCGCCGCGTGACGCCCGACGTATTCCGGACATCGATTCCAGCAGACCTCGGCGGCCCTTCGAACGGGGAGCTGCAGCGTCGACGAGGAGGTTTCCGATGTCCGGTGGGGCGATTCGAATCTTGGATTGGGCCGACCAGCTGCCGTCGCGGCTCGCCTGGCTATCCCTTGCCGCGGTCCGGATCACCGTCGGCTGGGTCTTCCTCCAGAGCGGCTGGGGCAAGCTCCACAACCTCGAGGGGGTCATCGCCTTCTTCGAGTCCCTCGGCATTCCGTTCGCGGCACTCCAGGCGCCCTTCGTCGCCGGGCTCGAATTCGTCGGTGGGGTGCTCCTGCTCGCGGGCCTCGCGACGCGACTCGTCGCCCTTCCCCTCGTCGGCGTGATGGTCGTCGCGATCGCGACGGCGCTCCGCAGCGAGCTCGAGAGCGTCTCGGATCTCTTCGGGCTCTCCGAGTTCGGATACATAGTGATGCTCGTCTCGCTCTTCGTCTTCGGCGCGGGGTCTCTCTCGCTCGATGCCCTGATCCGCTGGCGCCTCGGCGATCGCGGCTGATCGGGTTGCCGGCGACGAGAGGGCGACGCTCGTCCGTCCGGAATTCTTCCCGTCGCATTCTCGTGCGGCCCATTCCGGGCCGCCCATTCGGAGGTTCGAGTCATGATTCAAGGCAAGAATGGAGCCATCGCCGCGGCGGTCGCGGGTCTCTTCGCGCTCGGAGCAGGTCAGGCGCTCGCGGCGGATTCCATGCCCGCCGGCGAGAAGATCAAGTGCGAAGGGGTCAACAGCTGCAAGGGCCACGGCTCCTGCAAGTCGGCGAAGAACGCCTGTGCCGGAAAGAACGGCTGCGCGGGCGAAGGCTTCGTCATGATGACGCCCGAGGAGTGCGAGGCGGCCAAAGCGAAGATGAGCGAAGAGAAGAAGTAGTCGATCGAAGGACGGATTCCCGAGAGCCGATCCGGCGCGGACTCACGCCTCGGACCGGCTCTCGGGTCCTCCGCGAAGGACGGATCCCGATGCAGACGACGCGACCTCGCCCCCCGGTTCCGTTTCTCGGCGTCGGCGTCGGCCTGCGCCCGATCCATTACGAAGAGATCCTCGCCGCGTCTGCGCCGGCCGAGCTCGGCGTCGACTGGTTCGAGGCGATCAGCGAGAACTACATGGTGTCCGGCGGACGGCCGCCGCGGATCCTCGACGAGATCCGCGCCCGCTTCCCGATCGCGCTCCACGGGGTCTCCCTCGACGTCGGCTCGACGGATCCCCTCGACCCGGGCTACCTCGCACGGCTCGCCGACCTGATCGATCGACACGAGCCCGCCTGGGTTTCCGATCATCTCTGCTGGACGTCGGTCGCCGGGGAGTCGCTCCATGACCTGATGCCTCTGCCCATGACCGCGAGCGTCCTCGACCACGTCGTCGACCGCGTCGTGCGCATCCAGGATCGCCTCGGCCGCCGCATCGCCGTCGAGAACGTGTCGAGCTACGTCGCGTTCGCCGACGACGAGATGCCCGAGTGGGAGCTCTTGTCGGCCCTCGCCGTCCGAGCCGATTGCGGGCTCCTGCTCGACCTGAACAACATCCACGTCTCCGCCCACAACCACGGCTTCGACGCCCGCAAATACGTGGACGCGATCCCCTGCGATCACGTCTTCCAGCTCCATCTCGCCGGCCCCAGCCAGTCCGGGCAGCTCCTGATCGATACCCACGATCATCCGGTGCCCGAGGCGGTCTGGGCGCTGTACGAGCGATTCATCCGCCGCGCCGGCGCGATCTCGACGCTGATCGAATGGGACGCTTCGATCCCGCCCTTCGAGCGACTGGCGGAGGAGGCGGCGCGCGCGCGGTCGATCCTCGCGCGCGTCACGGGCGATGTGCCCGGGGAGTCGGCATGAACGCGCCGGCCTCGCTTCGGGACCTGCAGCGCGCGCTCGCCCGCCGGCTCACGCGCGGGGACGAGACCGACCTACCGGCGCGAATCCGAACCGATCGCGGCATTTCGGCCGAGGAGCGCCTCTTCGTCTACGCCCACGCGTGGTTCGCACGCCTCCACGAGGTCCTCCGCGAGGATTACGGCGCCCTCGCCGAGGCGCTCGGCGAAGACGCGTTCCACGATCTCGCGAAGCTCTACTTCATGGTCCATCCGCCGCGAAGCCATTCGCTGCGATTCGCGGGCGAGCACCTTTGCTCATTCCTGCGCAGCCCCGTCGCCGAGCTCTTTGCCGGGCGCTGGCCCTTCGCCGCGGATCTCGCCGCCCTCGAGTGGGCCCTCGTCGAAGTCTTCGACGCCCGCAACGACCTACTGCTCGAGCGACACACGCTCGCGACTCTCGCGCCCGAAGAATGGGCCGCGCTCCGCCTCGTGCCCGTCTCGGCGCATCGCCTGCTGCGACTCGATTGGCCCGTCGATCGGATTCGCGCGGCCTGGAGCGCCGATCGCTCGATCCCCGCGATCGAGCCGGCGCCGACCTGCCTCCTCGTCTACCGACATCGCGAGCAGGTCTTCTACCGGCCCGCTTCGGACCTCGAGGAGCGCGCCCTGATCGGTCTGCGCGCAGGCGACGACTTCGCCGAGCTCTGTGGCGGGGTCGCGGAGAAGATCGGCGAGGCCGAGGCCGCTTCCGTGCTCGTCGGCCTGATCGAACGCTGGATCCGCGAAGGGCTCCTCGCCGCGCCCGAATGGCCGAGCGGTTCCTGTCATTCGGACAGCGCGACCCCGTAGAGACGCCGCATCGCGAGACCGAGCGGAATCGAGAGCAGGCCCGCCACGATCGCGGGGGCCAGCGCGTGGGCCACGAGCTGGTGGTAGGTCTCGCCCGCCCGGCAGCTGGCATGTACGACGCCCGCGCCGAGAGCGACGGCCCCCGCGACCGCCAGCGTCGCGCTCGCCCGCGGTCGCCACATCGCCGCCGCGCCGACGAAACGCAGCGCCACGAAACCGGTCACGAGCCCGAGCCCGACGGCGTGGCTCAGACAGGCGAGACTTCCCCTCCACCAACCTGGATCGGCTGCAGGCAGGGAGCCCGAGAGCTGCAGCAGCGCGCCGCCGACGGCGATGCTCGCGCCGATCGCGCACGACACGAGCCCCCATTGCATCGCCCTCGCGCGATCGGGCACCGCCGACGCGAGCGCGGCTGCGGTCGAGCCGAGGCCGACGGCGAGCAGTCCGGCCAGGATCGAGAGGGCGAACGGCGACGACCAGAACGGATCCCCGAGCGCACGCGGCCGAGATCGCCCGAGGCTCCAGGCCAGGCTGACGACGACGAGCCAGGGCAGCACGGTCCAGGCGAGGGCGACCCGCAGCGGCGGAATCCTCCGGACGGGGCGGAGATCGGCGACGAGATCGCGAATCCGCTCTTCGGCAGGGCGCGAGCTCATCGGTCCCCTCTTTCGAGCAACGCGCGCAGCGCACGATAGCCGCGGTGGGCGCGCACCTTGAGCGCACCCGGCGAGACGCCGGCGCGGCTGGCCGCCTCGGCCACCGAGAGCTCCTCGACGTGGATCAGCTCGACCGCCTGGCGTTGGGCGACGGGCAGGCTCGCCAGGGCATGCTCGAGCTCGGGCGACAGATCCTCCTGCGCGCGGGGCTCCGCGAGTTCAGGCGTCGCGGCGGAAAGCGACTCGGGCTCGATCGAGAACTCGCGCTGCGCAGTCCGTCCGCGGGCGCGCGTCCAATCGACGATCGCGTTGCGGACGATCGCGCGGAACCAGGGCGAGAAGGGGCGGTCGGGTCGGTACGTATGGCGCGAGCGGTGGAGGGAGACGAGGGCGTTCTGCACGATGTCCTCTCTCGCCGCGACGTCCGGGACCCGCGCGCCGACCTGCCGGCGCGCCCGCGGCAGGATCTCGCGCAGCAGCCGCTCGTAGGCAGCGGCGTCGCCGTCCTGCGCGCCGATCATCCACGCCCGCCAGTGCTCGTCGCGCTCGTCCGATTGTTCGGGCTCGTCGTGCATACGCTCCCGGATGGCGCTGGGTGACCTCGCTGGGGAGCGTACTAGATCCACCGGCAGCCCGGGGCGGGCCCGGCGCGGAATGGCATGCGAGGCCGGGCCCATGCCCGGCCGCCTACTCGGGGCGAGGACCGCGCCGCCCCGGGCCCGTTCAGGACGTAGGCATCGAGGCGGATGGGCGCTCCAAGAGGCCTATTCCTCATCGCCGATGGGTTGAGTCAGGTCAACCAGTCCGCTGCAGGACCGCCCAGCGACTGCGAACACCGCGACATCGGACGGCGAGCAGCCAGCCCGTCGGATGGACGAGCGGCACCGCCTGGGCCTCGTGCCTGGCAGATCCCAATCCCGCTGCAGTTGGCGATCTCGACGGTGAGGTCGGCGCTGGAGCCCGTCTCATCGAGACGGGCGCTGCCCTCGAATGCGCTTCACGCCCGGCGCCGACCCGGCAAGGCCAGGCCGGCGAGCCCCAGCGCCATCAGCACCACCGACGAAGGCTCGGGAACGACGGTGAAGGAGATGGACGTTCCCACGTAGACGTCGGACAAGACCGATGCGGAGCCGAACGCGGGACCGGTCGTCTCGGTCATGTTGCTGAAGAGCACGGAGAAATCGTACTGATGCCCCGCCTGCAGCAGACCGGCCGGGATCGTGAAGCCCGTGGTGTTCGCAGGCAGATCCCCTTCGGTGATCGGGAACTCGAAGTCCGTCTCGTCGAGGAGGAACACGCGGACGCGCGCATCCTCGGCCAGGACGGACGGGAAGAAGGTGTTCCACTCGACCGAGATGCTCTGACCCGGATTCGCGATCTGCAGCGCGTCGAAGGAAGCGGACGTCAGCGTGGGGATCTGCTCCGGCCACGGATTGACCAACGGGACGCTGCCGGTCTGGCCGCCGAGTGGGCCACCGTTCAGCGTGAAGGCGTAATCCCCGTTCGGGGCAGCCGCGTCGAGCTCGGCCCGGCTCGAGAAACCCTCGACGTAGTACTCGCTGGTCGTGATGTCTTCGTCGGAGTAGAAGGTCGTCGGCAGCGGCCCCAGCGGACCATTCAGGGTGGCCGCCTCGGAGAAGTCGCCGGCGTCCGCGAGCACGTACGTGTAGAACGAGCGGTTGACGGGCGTCGTCGGCGCCGCGTGCGATGTCTGGACGTAGTCCTCGTACTTGAAGAGCCAGACCGAATCGACGGTCGCATGCGCGGCGCCAGTGAAGGCGAAGCACGAGAAGCCGGCCAGGACGAGACTTCGGAACGACGACACGCCTCATCTCACATGCGGGTCGGGGCAGGTCGCGCCCCGCCGCTCGTTTCCCCGTCCCGTTGCGGCCCGCGAATCCTGCGGCCGGCAGCCAGCGGAGAGCATCATGTGCTCTGGAGTGCCGTTCGTCGTTCTGGAGTTCCGCGTGCCGCTTGCGGCCAGCCTCCGCCCCGCGCGAGTGATCGAGTGATGGAACTTCCAGGGCACGAGCGGCACGTCCAAGCGCGTCGCTTGTCCCCTTCGGGCAATGGCTTCCGTCCGTCTTGGAACTTCTCGAGCGAAGTGGCGACTCGCGAGAGGAGATTCGTGAAGGAGCGTCTGCTCGCCGGCCTCTCCGGCCCTGCGTGGGCGACCGAGGGCTCTGCAGAGCACGTCGATTTCGCGCCCTGCTCCGCGCTCGACCACAGCGGAGACGGCTCGTTACCGACCCCGCGATCATGTAATCCGCCGCAATGAAGCGCGGCGAAGCGCGTCAGGAGAAGCAGTGACCGTCCAGAGCCTCATCCCCACCTCGTACGAGAATTGGCGAGAATGCATCGAAGTCCGCTGCAAGATCCCGCTGACGTCGACGTACATCAGCGCGCGCTTGACCGAGCTCGAAGACGACAGCCATCCGAAGACCCGGGAGTTCGAGCGGCTCTACGGAACAGCTCATCTGCAGCAGGTGATCTCGTGGTTTCGCCGGGCCGCCGGAGAAGCTGCGAGCGCATGAGCCCTCCAATCACGAAGGAGTGTGGCCCAGCGCCGCGCGGAGATCCGCCGCGGGCGGCGTCGGCCCTTCGCTCCATCGCAACCGTCGAACGAAGTCGATGGTCATTCGAACGGCCTTCGAGCGTTCGGTCGCGGGCGCAAGGCGTTCGGCCTGGGCGGTACATCGAGCAGAGGAGAGACACCGACGAATGGCGGTACGAAGGAAGAGCGCGGCCGAGAACGAGAGCAGGACATCCGAGGACGGAACGAAGAAGCCGTCTGCGAACAAGGCGAGAGTCTCCGGAATCCACGCGCATCCGGATTCGGGTCTCCGCAAGGCCGAGGTCGAGAAGCTCTACCAGAAGCTCGTCGAAGAGCGAGACCGCGTCGACGCGCGCATCCGCAAGCGCATCGGGTACGCGACCGAGGATGCATCGCCCCTGGTGGAAGAGGGCGACCTCGCTCAGCGAGCGACCGAACAGGACTATCAGCTTCGCCTCGCCGATAAGCAGAACAAGCTGCTCGACCAGGTGTTGCACGCGATCGCGAAGATGAAGACGGGCGAATACGGCATCTGCGAGGGCAGCGGCGAGCCGATCGGATTCCGCCGCCTCGAGATCCGGCCGTGGGCCCGCTACAGCGTCGAGTACAAGGAGGACCTGGACCGACGAAACCGATAGGAAGCAGGAGGTTCAGTGCGACCCGCAGGAGCCTGGTCGCACTGAATTCTCCATCCTCAAAACGGAGATCTCCGTTCAGGGTTCCTGTCGAGAGAGCGCCCGAGAGGAGACGGGAGCTCCCTCAGTCGGCCTCCGTGGCCCGACCGACCAGGCCACGCTGCCGCCGCGCCACCCCGGAGAGGACACCCAGACCGCCCAGCATCAGGAGCGACGTCGAGGGCTCCGGAATCACGACCAGGGCCAGGTCGTCGAGCGCGAAAAAGACCGCGGTCGTACCGACCGGGTCGAAGACCACGCTCTCGAGATCGGTCCAGCCCGGACCGAACACGACCGACTGGAAGTCGACCGCCGGCCCCGATCCATCCGCCACGTCATCCAGACTGATGAGCTGCGTGAGCGTGACGCCGCCCGGCTGGTACCCGATCACGCTGATCTGGGTGCCCTGGGGCGTCGGGTAGAAGACGGACGAGAACTCGGCCGCCTGAAGGCTGAGGAGGCTGAAGAGGCTGCCGTCCGTGTTGCTCAGCGTGAGCTTGCCGACGTTGCCGAGCCAGGTCGAATCGTTCCAGGCCGTGACGCCCGGTTGGTTGTTGATCAGATGATTGTGGCTCGACTCGAGGAGGAAGCCCTTCGAGACGCGGTTCTGACCCTCGACGTTTCCTCCGGCCGGAACGCCGAACTCCTCGAAGTCGATCAACAAGGCCCTCGTCGGCAGTGCGCCCAGCAGAATCAGCGCCGCAACCATCCCCACGATCACCCGATGCATCGAAGCCTCCTCGCGTGTTCCTTCACGCCACGACCCTGAGTGCCCCCCGAAGCGCGCGGGTTCCCGCGAAAGAGATCGCCCGGCTGGATTCCGGACGCTCAGGTCGCGAATGGTTCCGAGCGAATCCTCCCGGTCGATCGTCCGAAGACCCGCCCTTCACGCGAGCCCGGAGAAGTCGAGCTGGCCCGTGGTCAGGAAGGCGTTGAATCCGAGATCGACGTTGAGGTTGACGCCGTTCACGTAGCGCGACGCGTCCGAGCCCAGGAAGGCGAGCGCCATCGCGATGTCGCGCGGCGTCGCGATCGTCCCGCCGATCTGGGACACGGTCCACTTCATCGTCTTCTCCGTCATGGTCTTGTTGAAATCGGGCAGGAGCGGAGTGTCGATCGGCGCGGGGCAGACGCTGTTGGTCCGCACCTTGCGCGCAAGGGTCTGCTTCGCGCTCTTCATCGTGTAGACCTGAACACACTCCTTCGAGAACGCGTATCCGTCGCCGACGAGCTGGGCGTTCTCCCGGCACCAGCCCAGGAGCTCCTCCCGGCTCTCGAGAGAAATGCACTCGAGCACGTCCTGCAGGTGCGCGGGCCACTGCCCCCCGGCGAT
This sequence comes from Myxococcota bacterium, assembly GCA_046351135.1. Taxonomy (GTDB): domain Bacteria; phylum Myxococcota_A; class UBA9160; order UBA9160; family UBA4427; genus UBA4427. Next base: position 93,003 of record JAXLZA010000009.1, read on the forward strand.
CGACGCCGTGTTCACGATGGCACCGCCTTCCCGCAGCTTCGGCAGGAGCAGCTCCGAGAGCTGACGCAGGCCGAGCCAGTTGACCGCCATCACGTCCTCGAGCGGGTGGGTCGCGGCGATCCCCGCATTGTTGAACAGGACGTCGATCGGGCCCCCGATCGCGTCGGCCGCCGCCGAAACGGAAGCTGCCCTCCCCATGTTCGTCTCGATGTACCTCGAGATCGGCCCTTCGGGCTTGCGGATGTCGAGCGCGATGACCTCGGGCCGGCCGAGCTCGACGAGCACGTCGAGAAGAGCCGCTCCGACGCCGGAGAACGCGCCCGTGACGACGACGCGCTTGTTCGAATAGTCGAAGGGATGGGACATGGAAGACTCCTGGGTTGGGGTTCGAGGCGAGTTGTTCCTGCGCGCTCGGGCAGCTGCGCGAGACTTCGGAGAGTCCGCCGATCAGTCGCGGCTCCGCGCGTGATCGTGCGAGGCGTGGTCGTGCCCGCCCTCGCAGAGGACATCGGAGAACGGATTCGTTTCGGCCTGCCACTCGTCGACGCCTTCGGCAAGCATCCCGTCGTCACGAAGACAGCCGTCGAGCCACGCGCGAACGCGATCGGGCTCCAGATCCTGCCCGATGAAGACGATCTCCTGAACCCGATCTCCATAGCGCGGGTCCCAGCTCTCTTCCGGATCGGAATGGGACTCGAGCTCCCCCACCTCGCGCTCCTCGGGAGGCACCGCAGCGAGCCAGATCCCGACCGGTCGCATCTCGCTCGTCCCGCCCGCTTGCGCCCATTCGTAGGCGATCCGGGGATTCGCGGAGACCCAGAAGAAGCCCTTGGACCGCAAGATCCCCCGCCAGTTCGAATCGTCGTGAAGACTCGCCCAGAGCTTCTCCGCGTCGAACGGTCGCGTCTCCCGATAGACGAAGCTCGAGATCCCGTAGGCCTCCGTCTCCGGCACGTGCTCGCCCTCGAGCTCCCGGATCCACCCCGCCGACGCGGCCGCCCGCTCGTAGTCGAAGCGGCCGGTGTCGAGCACCGCATCGAGCGGGACGCGGCCGCGCTCGACCGCGATCAGGCGTGCGCCCGGGTTGAGCGCGCGAATCAGGGCTTCGACGCGGCCCCGTGTCGCGTCGTCGGCCCGATCGATCTTGTTGAGCACGATGACGTCGGCGAACTCGACCTGGTCGACGAGCAGGTCGGTGACCGTCCGCTCGTCGGTTTCGTCGAGGGCGGCGCCGCGTTCGAGAAGCGATGCGGCGTCGCGATACTCGGTCAGGAAGTTCGAGACGTCGACGACGGTGACCATCGTGTCCAGCCGGCAGAGCGAGGAGAGGCTCTGCCCCAGCTCGTCCTCGAACGTGAAGGTCTGTGCGACGGGGATGGGCTCCGAGATCCCCGTCGACTCGATCAGCAGATAGTCGAAGCGACCGTCTCGCGCGAGTCGAGCGACCTCTTCGAGCAGGTCGTCGCGCAGCGTGCAGCAGATGCAGCCATTCGACATCTCGACGAGCTTCTCTTCGGTCCGGGAGAGCGCCGCCCCTCCATCGGCGACCAGCCTCGCATCGATGTTGACCTCGCTCATGTCGTTGACGATGACCGCGACCCGGCGCCCTTCCCGGTTGTTGAGGATTCGGTTGAGCACGGTCGTCTTGCCGGCGCCGAGGAACCCCGAGAGTACGGTGACCGGAAGGCGTCCGTCTCCGACTGGATTGCGATCGACCGCATCCATCAGGGTCTTCTCCATTTCAACTCCTTCGACCCTTGCCCCACATCATTCCTTCGCACGACGACGTTCGCCGTGGCGGCCTCGCGGGTCTCGAATCCGGCGACCCGCCGCGGACAGACCGGCGATCCCGAGGCCCATGAGCAGCGCCGTCCCCGGCTCCGGAATCGGCGTCAGGAGCACGTTTCTCGTCACGCCTCCGGGATCGATCGCCTCCGCCGCGATGAAGCCCGCATCGTTGATCTCCCAGGCATTCGTGATCTGCCATCCCAGATGAGCAGCGTCGAGGCGCGGCGTCAGGAGCTGAAGCGTTCCGTCGTAGATCCACGCCTCGGATCTCCCTCCGAATGCGCTCTCCACGATCCTGCCCACCACGACGTTCTCGTTGTTGATGCCGCTCGGAGAGAGGATGTCGTACCCGATCGGACGTTCGATCTCGGTCATCACGCCGTTCTGCCAGATGAATCCCTGGGCCGTGAACGTGAACGGGCTCGGAATGAAGAGATTCGAGGTCCCGATCACCGTCCCGAGATCGTTGATCCCGAATGCGAGGGAGGCGGTGTGTCCCGGCTCGAGAAGACCGAGATCGATGAGGGAGAGACTGGTCTCGTCGGAGACGAAGGCGCGAAACGAGGTGAACCCGCCGGCAGCCGTCTCGGAGTTCCCGACGAACCGACCCGCCGCATTCATCCCGTTGATGTCGCTCACCCGTCCGCCCAGATTGCCGAAGGGCTCCAGGACACCGTTCGTGATCCGGTAGGCGACGGCTCCCCCCGTCGGCGCATCCATCCAGCCTGCGATCTGCCCGGCATCATTGATCGCGCCGGCGGAGTTGTTCGGACCCGACAATCCCGGAATCGCCGAAGCGATCCCCCCGTCCCAGCGCGTCGCGATCGTCGTCCCGCCCGATTCGGACTGGCCGACGATCACGCCGGCCGAGTTCACGGCGAACGCGGCACCATTCGCGAGAAGCCCGTCGAGACGCTGCATGGGAGCCCCGCCGACCGAGCTGTAGGCGGCATACTCGTCCGGGACCCCCGTCGGGCCGACGCCGACGACCTGATTGCCCTGGCTGATGTACCTGGGAAAGAAGGGGCCTCCCGCCGTCGCGCCGAGGTCGCCGAGGTCCGTCAACCCATAGCTCGGCGCGACGCTCGCGGCGTTCGCGGGATGCGAGAGCGTCAGAATCGTCTGTCCGACCATCAACCAGAGGACGGGCCCGAACGCGATCGAGAGCAATGAGCCCAACCGAAACCGATGACATCTCCGCCCGAACTCGACTCGATCCAGGATAAGCATCTCCACTCCATTGGACATCAGCTGATCCATCACCAACGCGCTGCTCGACCTGGAAGAGCCCGGGCTTCCCGGCCCATCACGACGCGCAGGGACGTTTTTGCGGCCCCCAGCGCAACGATCAGTGCCGATCGGGAGACTCGAGTTCCGGGTTGCGCCTCGGACCCGCTTCGTCTCCCCTCCCCGATCAGCCGCGAGCCCATCCGGGCAGCGCTCCCCGGACGGGCTCGTCGCCCTCGGTCACAGGGCCAGAACCCGGCCGCTTCGGATCTCGATCCGGCGACCGTCGAATCGCGTCAGTCGATACCCGTCGAACCGCTCGCCATGGGTCAGCGAGTAGTCCTGGAGGATTCCGATCGCGATCTGCTCGCCGAGCTTCATGCCGTCGACGCCGTCCGCCCGATAGTGCACCCCGGCGACGTCCCGCCCCAGCGAGATGTTGGCCGCGAGCTTGTTGAATTCGCCGCCGAGCGAGAGAGTGCCGGCGTACGCATCGAGCGCGCGTCCGTCCACGCTCGCCTCCTTGGGGCTGGGGATGACGAACGCCTCGTCGAACATCGCCTTCAGCACCGTCGTGCAGGCGCCCGAGATCGCGGCATGGCCCGCCGGGAACGACGGATGGGTCGGCGAGCCTTCCGGGAACGCCATCGGGAGCAGCGCCGAACCGTTGGCGGCGAGCAGGCGGGTCACCGCCTCGGAGTGGGTCGCGCTCGAATGGACGCCGTAGTCCTTCACCCCGGTCACCTGATTGTGGATCCGACCCGCCAAGGCCTCCGGGCGGAGCGAGCGATGCACGGCCCATTTCTGGAACCAGGCACCGACGAGGGCGGCGCGCGCCGCGAACGTCACGAGATGCAGGACCTCCGGTCCGCCGAAATTCACGAACGGGGCCTGCCGATCGAGCGCCCGGTAGGGATTCGTCGGAGAGAGCGCGGGCGCCCCGAATCCGAGACAGATCAGCGCCGCGTTCAGGAAGGCCTGGAAGGAGACGTCCACGCGCACGTACTCGCCGAGGGTCCGTCCGTCGTGGATGTAGGTCGGCTCCCCGAACGTGATCCTTCGAGTCGGGTTCGCGCCATTCTGGATCGCGAGCCACTCCGGGAATCCGGTCATGAAGTCTTCGGGCGCCGGCGTCGCATAGCGCTGGACGATCGTCGACCCACCATAGGGAACGTCGAGCCAGAGGAACTGACTCAGATACGGACCGACGAGGTCGCCCGGCGTCTCCCCGCGAAACAGACTGCCCGGATCGACCGAGAACCCGACCGAATTCAACTCCTCCACGGCGTCCGCGACGATCGGGGCCGTTCCGTAGCTCCGGAATGGGACCTGGCGAGTCAGGGCCTGCCAGTAGACCTCGAGCATCTCCGCGGCCAGCTCCGCGCTCGCGAAGCGCGGCGGCGGAGAAATTCTCGTATCGCGACCGTCGATCCCGCTGAGCTCGAAGGAGAGCGAGCCCTGCGGCGAGACCTGCTTTCGGGCGCCACCTCGCGGCACCGCCTCCCAGGCCGCATCGTCCTCGGACTCCCCGGCCGCGCGAAGCGCGAGGTAGGCCGCGGGATCGACCTCGCCGATCGCATCATGGGGCAGGCCCTTGCTGTAGCTCGCCCGGAAATCGGGATAACGCCGCTCGTCACCATTGTCCCGCTGGATCGAGAGCGGCGCCGTCAGGTGGATCGAAGAAGCCTGCACGCGAATCTTGTGGGCCATCGCGCGTCGCCCGATCGTCTCGCGTCGGGTCGGAGCGGCCTCCGCGGCCTCGGTCTTGCCGAGCACCGTGGCCACCGCGATGGCGGCCGTCGCGCTCCCGATGAAACTCCGACGGGAGAGACCGCGATCGAGCCGTTCCTGATCAACTTGTTCCTCGTCGAGCTTCATCTGCCTGGACTCCTGCGTGGGTTGCGTACCGGGATGCGCGCATAGCGGGTCGTGAATGATGGATCCCGGTCGGGACGGGGTTCCCATCGGCTCCGATCCGTCACCGAAGTGCCTCTCCAAGAGGAGGGGTTCCCTCGCTTCTTCCCACTGAACTCACGCGGCACCGGAAGGGAATCCGCGATGCCGACACGAGGATCGACCCCTTCGATCGCTCCCGATCGAAGATTCGCCACCCGGGACGCGCTTGCCGACGAACGTTCGGCTCCGCAATCTGTGTGGCAGCCTCGACCGGACGAATCCACTCGGCGTCGTGGCGGATTCGAGAGCCTGCTCGCGCGACCCATCCCTCCGAAGTCCAACCACTGGCCACGAACCGCCGCGCGAGCTCCACGTCGCGACGAAGAGGATGCGAGATGACGAACGAGGAAGTCCTTCCAGTCTGGGCCTGCCGAGCAGGCGGGGTCACCGCCATTCTCGGCTGCATCCTGAACGTCGTCGCCGACTACATGCTGCGAGGCGGCCCTGCTCCTCGAAGCGCTGCCGAGATCACCTTCGAAGCGCTCGGGTCGGTCCCGACCGAGATCGTCTTCACCGGCGGCGTGCTCGGCGCGGCGGCCATCCCGCTCTGGATCTTCGGTCTGATCCCTGTCTATGCAGCGCTCGCACCGGTCGGTCGCCACATCGCACTGATTCCGGTCCTGCCGATGCTCTACGGGACTGCCGTCGCCGCCGGCTCCCATGGCGCGTACGCGCTCTACGCCGAAGGATTTCGCGCGCTGGCAGCGGTCGGGAGCGAAGCGCAACCCATCCTCGAGACGATGATGGACCGCTTCATGGCCTACGACCGCTCGATCGTGACGACCGTGGCCGTCCCGTGGATGATCGGCTCCCTCGCCTTCGTCGCAATCGTGGCGCTCCGTCCGACCCGCTACCGGCGCTGGATGGCCGTCGCCTCCCCGATCCTCGTACCGCTCGCGATGCCGCTCGGCGGTTCCCTGCCTTCCCCGATCGGCGGCTACGTGAGGCCGATCCTCGGGACGACGATCTGGACGACATTCTTCGTGATCGCGACCGTCGTCACCTGGCACGGCGAACGGTCACCCGAGAGCGAGACCTAGGATGAGCGGATTCCAGCAGAACTTCGAAGTTCCCGAGTTCGTCGCGCGCTACACGCGGATCAGGCGGATCGGGACCTTCACGCGGCGGGATGGGGCTCGGCCGACTGCGCGACCTGGACCAGCCGATCGGCGGCGCGGCGCGCTCCGGAGAGATTGCGAGCGACGGGTCCGAGCTCGAGCTCGGCCAGGCCGCCGGTCACGAACAGGCCCGGATGCCAGCGAAGCGCCCGGTCGACGATCGGATAGCCACACTCTGCGCACGGCAGTCCGAGCTCGGTGACCATCGAGTCGACCCATGCGCCGCCGGGACGGTCGGCCGGGAATCCAGTCGCGAGCAGCACTCGATCGACCTCGATCGCACGATCGCGAAACGACAGCGCGACGCGATCCTGCGCGGGCGCGGCGATTTCCAGCTCGGCTTCGATCCAGTCGACATGCCCCCCCGCGAGCGCGACGCGGAGCGCCGCATGGACGTCCGGCGGAATCGATCCTCGATTCCGGGCGGATCGGATCATCCGACGCCGCGCCCGAGTGTCGGGCTCCCGTGCGAAGCTGGCCATGCAGAGTGGACCCTGCCAGCACGGGTCGCTGTCGAAGCCGTGGATCCGAAGCGAATGCCGGGAGATCAAATGGACTCGGCGGGATCCGCGAGCGAGGCGCAGCGCCGTCTGCACGCCCGAGATGCCCGCGCCCACGACCGCGACGACCTCGTCGGCGAAATCCTCCTTCAGCTCGAAGCCGGGATCGAAGAGATGCGCGATCCGCCTTCCTGCCCAGCTCGACGCCTCACGCGCCCAGTCGGGCCACGCCGGCTTCGAAGGCGGACCGAGCGCGAGCAGGACACGGCGTGCATCGATCGACCCGACGGAGCCGCCGATCGCGTCGTCCGCATCGACCCGGAATCCCCGTGGGCCCTTCGTCAAGCGATGCGCGCGGCCGCGGACGTGGAGACGATCGAGCGCATGGCGCTCGATCACGTCGTCGCAGTGGCGATCGAACAGCTCGAGCGACGGGCGCGCATAGGGGCGTGTGAAGGGACGCTCGATGCGGCATCCCCGACCGCTCGCGAAATGGTTCAGCGACGCGCTCGAGAGATCGAGGTGGTGGACGCTCGGCGATCGAAGGAATCGCATCCCGGTGTTGCGGGTCGTTCGGCGCCATCGCGCGAGCAGATGATCCTCGTCGTCGAGGATGCGGATCGCATCGGGAGAGACGCCTGCTTCGGCGATCAAGCGCAGCGCGGCGTGAACGCCGTGGGGGCCGCCCCCGACGATGAGCCAGTCGAGCATCAGTGGACCCCCGATCCGTCGGGCAGGCGGAGATCGTTCCACGCGCTGGCGTCGGGGCGGCTCTCGAGCTCGACTTCGTCGACGAGGCAGGCATCGAGGCTCGCGCAGATCGCTTCCCGGTCGAGATCGAGGCCGACGAGGACGAGCTCCTGCCGCCGATCGCCGAACCGCGGATGCCAGCGCGCGAGCAGATCCCGTTGCTGCACCGGACAGCTCGGCCATCCCCCATCCGACCGGGCCGCCCACCAGCCGCCCGCCCCGAAGAGCCGATGGACCACCCCGGCGCACGAATAGCCGAAGGACTCGTCCCAATGGGTCGCGAGCCAGATCCGACCCTTTCCGCGCACGAGGCCCCGCGGCGGCGCGGCGAACCAATCGCCGAGACGTTCCGGATCGAAGGGCCATGCCCGCCGGTAGACGAGATGTCCCGGGCGGTCGGCCGCGATCGCGCGCGAGGGATCGCTCCGAAGCAGATCGAGCCACGCAGGCACGACCCGAATCGGACGCCCTCGGCTCGCCCGCCGAACCACCTCGGCGATCGCCCCCGCCTCCATCTCGACGCGAACGGCCGCGGGATTGAGGAGCTCGAGCCGCCGGATCAGCTCCTCCCGGCACGGGCCACGACCGCTCAGCCAGAGATGGGTCGCCGCCTCGATCTGCTCGACCGCCAGATCGGCGACCGTGCGAACGTCGAAGGCATTGCGCCCCCACCCGCGCTCGGCGAGCGATCCGGTCGATTCGAGCAGGGCAATCGCTGCTTCGGCATCGATCAAGGTCACCACGCTCGCGAGGCGGGCCGGTCGGCCGAACAGCTCCGAGAGAAAGACGCCGTCTTCCCAGGAATCGACGATCGCGCCGGGCTCGGCATGGGGCGGGAGCCGGATGCCCACGTCCCTGGCGCGCAAGAGATCCGGATCGGGCGCCTCGGCGAGCTCGAGGATGCGCAGACTCTCCCGCATCTGCGCGAACGCCGCTTCGTTGCCCGGCGACGGAAGGCCGGACAGCAGATGCACCGCGAGCGGGTCCGTCTCGCCGCGGTCCTGCACCGAGGATGCGCGTGGTCCACTCGCCGAGTGCGATGCCATGTCGACTCTCCTCACTTCGAATCGATCCGCTGAAGCCCGCCGTCGCTGCTGCTCACGACGAGCGCGCCATCGCCATGGAGCCAGGCGAGACCCGTGATCTCTCCGCCGATCGCATGGCTCGCTCTCGGCCTGCGCGGATCGCGCAGCTCCCAGACGAGGACGCGTCCGTCCTTCGCCCCGGAAGCGAGGCGGCTTCCGTCCCGAGAGAAAGCGAGCTTCGAGATCGAGTCTTCGTGACTGCGAAGCTGGGTTGCGCGCGTGCCCTCCGGGCCCTTGCCCCGGAAGCTCCAGATCATCACGAGCGGGGAGCCGCCCGTCGCGAGCAGCGTGCCCTTCGGGTCCCAGGCGAGCGCACGTGGCTTTTCGGGATAACCGTTCATCTCCGACGCCTGACCGCTCGCGAGTCGCCAGAAGCGCACACCGCACTCCTGGGTTCCACAGGCGATGACCTTCGCGCCCGGGCTCCACGCGAGCGAGACAAGTGAGCCCTTCCAGGGGAGATGACGCGAGACGGCCCCTGGATCGATGCCCCAGATGTGAAGGCCGCCATAGCTCGCGGTCGCGAGGCGGGATCCGTCCGGGGAGAATCGCATCGCGGCGATCGTGCTCTCGTGCTCCTCGGTCTCGACGTGCGGCTCGAAGTCCGAGATCCAGACCCGAACGCGTCGACCCGAAGCGATCGCGACGAAGTCGCCCCGCGGCGAGAACGCCGCCGATTCGACCCACGCGCCGCTGCCCGGAAGCTCCGCCCGCGTGCCTCCATCGACGGTCGACACGACACGAGCCGTCGATTCCTCTCCCGCCACGACGAGCGAACCGCCGTCCGGATCGAATCCGAGCTCGCCGACGGCACCGGCGAGAACCGTCCGCCTCCAGAGCATCCGACCCGTCTCGCTCTCGACGACGACGACCTCGCCCGAGGCCGTCGCGACCGCGATGGTCTTGCCGTCGGGCGCGAGCGCGATGTCGCGAACCCAATCCCCCGCGTCGATGCGCCAGTCCATCGGTTTGCCTAACGGCTCGCGCGCGCGCCAGGCCTCGGCGCGTCGGCGATACAGCCGCGGAAGCCACGCTCGAGCTCGGCCCGGTCGAGACCGCGGCCGATGAAGACGAGGTCCGTCGCAGGGGGCTGTCCGCCGAAGCTTCCCTCCTCCCGGCCATCGAGCAGCATGTGGACGCCCTGGAACACGAAGCGCCCCGGCTGATCTGCGAAGTGGACGATCCCCTTCGATCGGAAGATGTCGGCGCCGCGTTCGCGCAGGAGCCCTCGGATCCACGTCCCGAATCGCTCCGAGTCGAGCGGCCGGTCGCTGTGGAGACCGACGGAGCCGACCGCTGCGTCGTGGCTGTGGGACGGCGTCCAGAACCGTTCTTCGATCGGCGCGATCGCTCGACCCGAGGCGTCGAGGAGCGCGAGAGAGAACTCTTCGGGGCGGTGCTGGGTGAAGAGCACATAGCGGCCCTTCTCCCGGATGCGGAGCTCGAAGCGCTTCTCGCCGGCCCCTTCGAGGCGAAGCGTCGCGACCCGCGCTCCCGGCTCGAGGGTCGCGCCGAGCGCGACGGGCTTGCTTCGCTCGGAGAAGGCCAGAAAGACCTCTTCCGCGAGCGCGTCGAGACTCTGCCCCGCCTCGGGCGCGAAGGGCCGACACATCAAGGCCATCGTCGGATCCGGCCCTGGCTGGAGCGCGAGCGGATGAAAGCCCGGGGCGAGCTCGAAGATCCCCGCCCATTCGAAGGGATATTCGGGCTCGAGGAAGGTCGGCCGCGTCTCGAGCGCACGGGCGAGATCGAAGCCGCCGACGTCGATCACCTGGCGGACCTCGACCCCCGCACGCTCGCATCGCTCGATGCGCGCCAGCGCGTTCATCGATCGGATGCGCGCCTCGAGCGCAGCGAGCGTCGCCTCTTCGGCCAGATCGGTCTTGTTCAGCAGGATGACGTCGCCAAAGGCGATCTGCTGGCGACACTCCTGGCTCTCGTCGATGTGGAGGCCGACGTGCTTCGCGTCGACCAGGGTCACGATGCCGTCGAGCCGGAAGCTCTTCCCGATCTCGTCGTCGACGAAGAAGGTCTGGGCGACCGGACCGGGATCCGCGAGGCCCGTGGTCTCGAGAATCACGTGGTCGAACTTCTCGCGCCGCTTCGCGAGGCTCCCGAGGATGCGGATCAGGTCGCCGCGGACGGTGCAGCAGATGCAGCCGTTGTTCATCTCGAAGACTTCCTCGTCGGCGTTGATGACGAGGGCCTGGTCGATCCCGATCTCCCCGAACTCGTTCTCGATGACGGCGATCCGAAGCCCGTGCTTCTCCGTCAGGATCCGATTCAGCAGGGTCGTCTTGCCCGAGCCGAGAAATCCGGTCAACACCGTCACAGGAATTTGACGCTCGAGCCCGTCCGTTCTCTCCATCTTTCCCTCCAATCCCGATCGCCTACGACTCGATCAGCTCGCCGACGAGGACGAGCCCGACCGCCATGCTCGCCCCACCGGCGAGCGCGGAAACCAATCCTCCGATCCACGGTCCGCGCCCCGCTGCCCGCTCGAGCGAGCGCGAAAGCACGTAGGCAATCGCGGCCATGCCGACGAGCGTTCCGAGACAGAAGACCAGGAGATGGGCCGCCGCGATGCGGGGATCGCGAATGGTCGCGAGCGCGAGCAGGGCCACCGCATGCGAGCCCGCGAGTCCGTGGATTCCACCGACCGCGAAGGCGCGGCGTCGCAGACGATCGGATCGGCCGTCCTCCTCGGAGCCGCCGATCCGGTCTCGGAGTCCGCGTCGGATGGCGAGGATGCCGAGCAGGATCAACGTCACCCCGACGGCGAGCGTCACGGCATCCTCGAATCCGGCGGGCGGGGCGAAGCCGAACATCACGACGGCGAGCGCACAGACGAGAAACGTGAGGGAATGCCCGAGCCCCCAGGCGAGCGCCGAGGCGACGACCCTCCCCGACCGCCGATCCGATCGACTGAGGGCCAGCACCGCCGCGAGATGATCCGGATCGACGGCGTGCCGAACCCCGAGCGCGACTCCGAGGGCGAGCGCGAGCGGGACGCTCGCAGCGCTCATTCGCCACACCCCCGTTCGTCGATGCGCAGCAACAGGCGCCAGCGGGAATCGAGCCGAATGGGGGGCGAACGGTGGACCAGGCCCCGCCCTTGTTCTCCCTCGAAGAGATCGCCCTTGCAGAGCAGGACGTCTCCGACCCCCGCGCGCCTAATCGCTTCGCGATCGAACACGATCCGATCGTTCGCCTCCTCGAGATCGGGGGCGGTCTTCCCGAGCCAGGACCGGTCGACGCCCGAGGCCAGCGCCCATTCGGTGCCCGGGCCGGCGTAGGTCACGAGCAGGCGCATTCCGACGCGATCGGCATGCCATTTCCGACAGGCGTCGTGGTCGAAGACCTCGAGCGAGACATGCACCGACTCCAGCCCGGCGAGGTGGGCGAAGCGCCGGCAGAGCTCGAGGACGTCGCGCCGAAGCGCGCCCACGAACGGCGACCCATCGAGCTGCGCGATGCCATCGAGCTCCGGAAAGAGCGATCGCGGGTCTCCGGTCCGACTCCGGGCGGCGGCGCCCCTTCCGCTCTCGATCGGCACGCTCGCATGGATCTCGAAAGGTCCGAGAGAGGCGAGGGTCTCTTCGGCGACGAAGAGCGACTCGGGCAGCTTGCGGGGTACCACGACGATCTGGACGCCGGACTTCCGGATCAGGGAAAGCCCGGAAAGGTCGGCGACGAACGAACAGGATGACGACATCGGACTCCGCTTCGCGCGTCGGCAGGCCGGGATCGACCGGAGATGCAGCTCGGTCGGGAAGTGCCGTCGGGACCTCCGGAGTTCCCGCCTTCGTGTGCATTCCGACCGAAGGGCCGAGGGAACCCGAACGGGGCGAGCGGCACCTCCCGTCGAATACGAGCGACCAAAGCCTGGAGATCCGTCGATGCTCGAGCGAACGATCGGCATCGCCGATCAGGCTCTCCACCTCGCGGCCGAGAGCGCCCCCTATCTCCTGCTGGGATTCCTGTTCGCCGGGATCCTCCACGAGCTCGTCCCGAGCGGGTGGATCGCACGCAAGCTCGGAGGGGAGCGGATCGGCGGGGTTCTTCTCGCCGCGCTCGTCGGCCTGCCTCTCCCCCTCTGTTCCTGCGCCGTCGTTCCGACCGCCGACGCCTTGCATCGCAAGGGCGCCGGCCGCAGCTCGACCCTCGCGTTCCTGATCTCGACGCCCGAGACGAGCGTCGAGTCGATCGCCCTGACCTGGGGACTGTTCGGGGGCACGATGGCCATCGTCCGGCCCGCGGTCGCCATGCTGACCGCGATCGCCGCCGGCCTCGTATCCCTCGCGCTGAGCCGCTCCCCCGTCGCTCTCGGCGCACCGAGCGGATCGCCGGCGGGCCCGGCCGAGGCCCACGCTTGCGGCCACGCGCACGCCGAGAGCCACGACGCTCGCGATGCGATCGGCCGATGCGATCCGGAAGACGCCTCCGGGACGAGCGACGAATCGCTCGACTTCCGCGTACGACGTGCGCTGCGATTCGGCTTCGGCACGCTCTTCGACGATCTCTTTCCCTCGCTTCTGCTCGGTCTGGGGACCGCGGTGCTGGTCACCGCCCTGCTCCCCGACGACCTCATTCCCTCCTTCCTCGCGGGTCGAAGCGGGCTACTGCCCCTGCTCCTGGTCGCCGTCGCGAGCGCGCCGCTCTATCTCTGCGCGAGCGCGGCGACGCCGCTGGCGGCCGCGCTCGTGCTCAAGGGTCTCTCGCCGGGCGCCGCGCTCGTCCTGCTGCTCGTCGGCCCGGCCACGAATCTCGCCACGATCGGGTTGGTCGGCCGGCGTTTCGGACGCGGCGCAGTCGTCCTGTACGTCGGGATGGTGCTCGGCATGGCGATCGGCGCCGGATGGATGGTCGATCTCTTCGCCCGGACCTCGATCGAGCAGGCGCTTCGGACGGGCACGATCGCAGCCCACGGAGAGTCGATTCCGCCGATCCAGGCCGCGGCCCTCGTCGTCTGCGCCCTCCTCGCGATCCGCTCGGCGCGGCGTAGATCGCTCCTTCGATCGCCCCATCCCGGAAGCGCGACGGACGAGCCGACGGGATTCGACCGCTCGGCCGAGCTCCATTCGTCCGAGTGTCGCGCGACCCATCGGACCGGATGTGACTCCGAATCGGTCCATCCGGCCCGGTGACCGCAAACTCGGCGCTTCGCTCCAGGAGCGGACCGTGCGCCAGGCGCGCGACGTCCTGCGAAAGCTCGCGAGACTCACGAGACCGATGCCCATCAGGAGCGCCGAGCCCGGCTCCGGGACGACCTGGAAGACCAGGATGAGTTTCCCCGGATCCACGAAGACCGGCATGCCGCCCCCGACCGTCTCGAGATCGCGCAGACGAAAAGTCGCCGCACGGTTCGCGACGCCCGTGAAGAGCGTATTGCCCAGAACGTCTCCGATCCCGAGACTGGCGCCGAGTGCGACGAGCTCGAGGCCGATCGCCTGGACCCCGAACGACTCGGCCTACCGCCCTCCTCCGTCGCTGAAGAAGATCGCGTCCTCCGGATCTCCGGTCGCGGAGAGCTCCGTCGTCGCGACACTCGACCTTCGGCGGGAACTCGCGAGGCTGCATCGGCACAGGATTTGCGGGGCGACGGCCGCAGCGAGCGGCGCGGCTCCCCAGAGACCCCGAACCCTCAATGATCAGAAACGAGAGACCAGACGATGCAGCCGCAGACATCCTCCCAGAACGCCCGACGAAGATTCCTCGACCGAAGGTCCGGCGCGATCGCCGCAACGGCCGCGATCGTCTCCCTGATCGCTTCGCCCCTCTCGGCCGCGACGATCTACGCGAGCGGCCAGCTCCTCGTCCCCGGTGATCCGAACGTGCCCGTGGGTCAGCCGGGACACGACGATACGCGTCAGAACTTCGTCTATGCGATCGAGACCTCGACGGGCGTGGCGACGCCGGTCTCGCCCCCCACGACCGGGCTGCCCCCCGCCCTCGCAGGCTTCGGCCCGTCGACCCTGCTCGGGTTCAGCGGGGGCCAGCTCTCGCAGATCGACCCGACCACGGGCGTCCGCACGCCGATCGGCTCGAACAATGGGCTCAACTCCACGGGCTTCGACGTCACGAGCGACGGAAGAGGCTTCATCCTGCCGTTCGACGCACAGAGCGAGACGCAACAGCTGTACACCATCGACCTCACGACGGGCGCCGCGAGCCCGGTCGGATCGAACGCCTCCGCCGTGGGAGACGCGATCGATCTGGCGCTCGGGCGCCCGCTCGGAACCGCCGCGCCCTTCGTCATCGGCCTCGGCTCCGTCGGCGAGACCGTGTATGGCGTCGATCTCGGCACGAATTCCCTCGTCGCGATCGACAGCGTCCTCGGATCGGCCTCCGTCATCGGTGCAGTCGGCGCGGTCGGCTCCGTCGGAGGCGGTGCCTACAGCGGATTCGCGTCGCTCACGGGGGTCGACGAGAACGGGGACGGCGCCTTCGATGCGCTGTTCGGAGGCGTCAATTTCTTCGACCACGACGCGAGTGCATCCACCGCGGCGTTGCGCCTGGGCGGCGTCGCGCGATTCGACCTCGGCAACGGAACGTGGTCGCTCGTCGGATCCAATCCCGGCGTGATCTTCTTCGGATTCGCCTCGAATCCGGTTCCGGAGCCCACGACGGGGCTCCTCGTCGGCCTGGGCCTGATGGGACTCGCCGTCAAGCGACGATCGGGTCGCTGAGGCCCGAGGTGCCTCGAGCTTCGATCGATCTCGGGGAGGGGAGACGGGTTCTGCGCGATTTCGCTCAAGCGGTGGTTCGTCGCAGTCCCATCTCCCCTCATCGATCCGTCCCGAGCCGGTCTCGAACTCTCCACGGCCGCGGAGGGGATAGGCGATTCAAGCCCCGCATTTCCGCCGCCGGAAAGGACCATTACGTGAACTGGCCCGTCCTGGGGAGGATCCAGTCGTTTCGGAATTAGGCCGGGCGAAACGAGCGACCTACGGCGGACAGGTCGTGCCCTGACAGGTGTTGTTGCCGAGATTGACGAGACCCGGACCACACGCCGTCGCTGGGTTGCCGCCTGCGGCCGCCGTGATCACGACCTCCCGATAGCCCGCACCGCCCTGACCCTGCACGCCGCACGACGCCGACAAAGCGACGCCGTTGTCTCGCACCACACCCGATCGGGCGAGGCTGCCGTCACCCAGTTTGACCCCATTGCCCAGGTTCCCGGTCGAGCTGAAATTGGCGAGCATTCCGCCGGTCCCGAGTTCGATACCCGCCCCAGCATTTTGTGCCGTCACCAGATCGCTCACTTCCGACCCGCTCCACAGCGTGATCCCAAGGCTCCCGTTGTTTGTCACGATCACGTCGCGCAGCTGGACCTGCGGCGATTGGGAGGTTCCAAGAATTCCCACACCTCGATTGCCGATCGCTCGGACACGGGTCAATGACGTCCGCGATCCGACGAGCACGCCGTGGGACCCACAATTCGTCAAAACGAGGTCTTCGAGGACCGCGGCCAGCGTAGACGAAACGTCGACGCAGCCGCCCTCCGCCCCGCGCACCACGCCATTGCGTATCCGAGGCTGCGCGGATTGCCCGACTGCAATGGCGAAGTTCGAGATCGCCGGGTCGGTCGTGCAACTCGTGACCCAGCCGAATACGCCGACGGTGCAGGTCGTGGGACCGCTGATCGTCATTCCATTCAGGTCGAGCGTGACGTCGTCGGTCAGGATCTCGATCCCGCGACCCGTCGCGTAGGTCAGATTCGACGTCAGTCGATACGAGCCGGACGAACAGAGGCTCACGGGAAACCCGGGACCATCACAGGCCGTGATCCCGCCGGCGAGCGCCGCCGCCTGATTGATCTCGATCACGCCGTCGACGGCCAGCGCCGGGGAGCTCCCGACGAGCAAGAGCATCGTCACGACCGCGGCCCTGCACCGCTCGCCGTTCCCGTTCCACTCCCGGTTCCGCATGGGCAGCCCTTCTCGATGGATCGCCCGGATTTTCCGGGATGGCCACTCCGACTGTCAACGATGATTTCCCGGCGCAGTCCGATCGCCGGCGAGGTTGCCGTTGCTCTGCACATCCTCGCTCGATCCGTTGGCAGCGGTCGAGCTCCGCCGCCGATCCATCCCTTGCATCGAATTCAGCCACGGTGTCTGAAGGCTATGCGGGCCCCTGCCGGTCGAGGCAGCGCGCTACACGCAGGAGCAGATCTTCCCACCCTCGACGCGCCCCGATCTGCACCCCGATCGGTGGTCCTCGGCTCGGAAATCCGGCTCGCTGATCGTCGGCGGCCCCGACGGCCCCGGACGGGGCAAGTTGACCTGAATGCTCTGACTGGGGCGCAGAAATGGCCGCCTTTCCGCGCCATCGGCAAGAACCATCAAGCAAGCCGGATCATCCTGGGTGGTGGTCCCCGGGGCCCGCGCAATTCGGCGAGCGAGCGGAACGCTTCGATGCGACGGCGCGCCCGCCGTCCCGGAAGGCACGTCCGGATCAGAGGGCGTTCTTCGCGCACGCAGACCGAGCGCTTCTCGGGACGGCGTGAGCCGAATGCGTTCTCGACCCGAATGCTCAACCCGTCGCAGCGATCACGACGAACGGCCGTCGGCGCGCCGACGGCCCGCGAGGATCATCAGCCCTCCGCCGAACAGGATCGCCGTTCCCGGCTCGGGGACGACCGAGCCGTTCCCGACACCGTCGGAGAGGACGATCCGGTAGCCGGTCGAGTCGAAGCCCGGGGCGAAGCGGATGATCGGGCCGGTGATCCGCGAGTCGAGGCTCGACAGGTCGGAATAGAAATTGTACGCCCAGGCGTTGAGTGTGACGAGATTGTCGGCGCCAGTGAGCGAATGGAGCTGGAGGTTGACCTGCTGCTGCTGATGCGTCGCCGCGCAGCTCGCCAACGGCGGGGCCTGTGATTGCGGACCGAGGCTCGTCGCGCTGTCCGGCGAGCATGTGACCCAGGCGCTCTGATTCGACACGAAGCTGGAGTCCGGGCTGAACGGGCTATCGAAGGCCACGGCTGTAATGCCTGCGAACGCTTCCCAGGTCACCAGGCGGTAGAACCACACGTCCTTCGCATCGATCTCGACCGTTCCGTCGATCTCGATCGGGACCGGCGTCCCGTCGATGGGCCCCTCGACGCGAAAGAAGTAATTGGCCGTCACGGCGCCACCTCCGATTCCATCCTCATGGACATGGACCGTCGGCGTGGGCGAAAGAGAAACTTCCGTTGCGACATTTCCCAGGACGTAGGCGCCGGGCTGGTCGAAAGTCATGCCGCCGAGGTCGATCTCGAGCCCCACCGCCGGAAGCGCCGCCGCCATCGGGGCACCGACCCAGCTCGCGAAGGCCGCCGCCAGACCGAACCCGACCGCACGTCGAACGAACGAAATCGCGCCGAACCTATCCACGCCCCGATCGCCCCCCCGAACGCCCATCGACCACCTCACATCCTCGCGCCACCTGCCCTCCCCTAGCCGGATCGCGCCAGTGGTCCACCCACCGCAATCGTCAGGAGGTGCGCGTCATCGCGTTCGAGTGGCAGGAGATCCGCAGTTGTGGCGACAAATCTCGAAGCAACGGACTCGGGACCATCGGCATTAGGGCGACGCCTGGGTGGCGCGTAGGGAGAACCAAGGCCGTCTTCCCAATAGCAGTCAGGACCGACCCGAAGCGCTGGATGAACGGGACCGAGCGGCGTCTTCTGGGGTTCATGGCGAGCCGAGTCGGCCACGGCGGCGTATTCGACGAGGCCAGGTCGGGTGCGAAGCGGGCGGTATGTTTGCGCGGCCTTCGCTCCCCGACTCGACGCGGATCTTCGTTCGCTCGCGATGGCCGGGTCGGCGTCGCTCGGACCCTCGAGACGAGCGCCCCCCGACCCACGCCCCGATCGCCCCTCTGCCAACGCGCATCCCCGCCCACCCGCCTATATATAGAAGCAGAACCCGAGGGGACCCCGCGCGATCGCCCACCCCGCCGCCCCATCCCGCCCCCTCGCCCCTCGCATCCCACCGTCAGCGTGGTATTTCCCTCCTTCCGACGACGAGCCGCCGCTCGGGCGCCCCGAACTCGCCCGCGCGGGGTCCCGACTCGCCGGGACCTCCCGACCCTTCCGACGACCTCGACCGACCCGATCACCCCGACCCGACCGACCAGGAGATCCGACCGTGAGCCAGGGCCGCAAGCACATCGAGAAGAACCCGACCTTCCCGCAGCCGGCCGGCTCCTCCGCCGACGCGGCCGGCAGCGGCTCCGCCTCGGGCGCCGAGACGATCGACCTCCAGCCCCCCCGCGGCACCCGCGACTTCTATCCCGAGGACATGCGCCGCCGGAACTGGCTCTTCGGCCTCTTCCGCGAGACCGCCGCCCGCTTCGGCTTCGAGGAGGTCGACGCGCCGATGGTCGAGCACGCCTCCCTCTTCACCCGGAAGGCCGGCGAGGAGATCGTCCACCAGCTCTACCACTTCGAGCTCCACGACCGGCATCTGGCCCTGCGCCCGGAGATGACGCCCTCCCTGGCCCGGATGGTGATCGCGCGGCAGGGGGCGATGCGGTTCCCCATCCGCTGGTTCACGGTGACCCAGAACTGGCGCTACGAGCGGATGACCCGCGGCCGGCGCCGCGAGCACTATCAATGGAACATGGACGTCTGGGGCGAGCCCTCGGTCGAGGCCGAGGCAGAGCTCCTCTCGGCGATGTTCACCGTCCTCGACGCCCTCGGCCTCGCCCGCGGCAAGGTCAAGGTCCGGCTCAACAGCCGGGCGCTGCTCGAGGAGTCGCTGCGGACCGGGGTGCTCGCGAAGCGGCCGGAGGTCTTTGCGCCCCTCTGCGTCGTGATCGACAAGCTCGACAAGATCGGGGCCGAGGCGGTGACGGAGCTGCTCTGCGATCCGGCGGGCGCGGTCGGGCTCTCGGCGGGGGAGGCGGAGAGCGTGCTGGCGATGCTGGCAGCCCGCTCCCTCGACGAGGCGGCCCGCTTCGCGGCGAGGGAATCGACGGCGCTGGCCGACCTGCGCCGGCTCTACGCGCTCCTCGAGGCCTACGGGATCGCCGACCAGGTCCCCTTCGACGCCTCCGTCGTCCGCGGCCTGGCCTACTACACCGGCGTCGTCTTCGAGGCCTTCGACGCCGCGGGCTCGCTCCGGGCGATCGCCGGCGGCGGGCGCTACGACCGGCTGGCGGAGACGCTCGGGGGCAAGCCGGTGCCCGCGGTCGGCTTCGGGTTCGGCGACGCGGTGATCGGGGAGCTGCTCGAGGACGAGGGGCTCTGGCCGGCGCTCGCGCGGGACGTCCAGGACGTCGTCTTCGCCTTCGGACCGGAGGAGAAGCCGGCGGCGATCGCCGTCGCGACGCGGCTGCGCGCCGCCGGGCGGCGGGTCGAGCTCGCGCTGGGCACGGCGAAGCTCAAGCGCGTGCTCGGCGACGCCGACAAGGCGGGCGTCGAGCGGGTCTGGCTCATCGGAGAGGACGAGCGGGCGCGGGGCGTGGTCAAGGTGCGCGACCTCGCGAAAAAAGTGGAGCACGAAGAGCCTTTGAAGGGCTGACCTTTGGCACCGAAACGCTATAAAGCGCCCCGATCCCGTCGCAAGCAGAGAGCCGCGGCGGACGTCAGGACCTCGCCCCCCGTTTCGGACCTCGCGGCGGACGGCGCCGCAGACCCTCTCGGCCCGCCCCACACTTCTTCCTCCTCCCCCCGACCCGCGCCTCAACGCGGCCACTCTCCGGAGGGCTCGATGAGCGAATGGACCCCCAGCCAGAGCCAGGCCCTCTACCAGGTCACCGACTGGGGCGCTGGCTTCTTCTCCGTCAACGAGGACGGGAACGTCTGCATCCATCCGCGGGGCGACCTGAACTCGGAGTGCATCGACCTGCCGAAGCTCGTCGGCGAGCTCGAGCGCCGGGGCCTGCGCCGGCCGATGCTGATCCGCTTCTCCGACATCCTGGCCGCCCGGATCGAGGGCCTGGCCGGCTGCTTCTCGAACGCCATCGCCGAGCACGAGTACGGCGGCCGCTGGCGCGGCGTCTTCCCGATCAAGGTCAACCAGCAGGCCCACGTCGTCGAGGAGATCGTCGAGTTCGGCGCCCCCTTCGGCGTCGGCCTCGAGGCGGGCAGCAAGCCCGAGCTCCTGATCGCGCTGGCCCTGCTCGAGACGCCCGACGCCCTGCTCATCTGCAACGGCTACAAGGACCGGGCCTACATCGAGACGGCGCTCCTCGCCCAGCGCCTCGGCCGGACGCCGGTCATCGTCGTCGACCGCTACCACGAGATCGAGCTCATCATCAAGGCCGCGGCGGATCTCGGGATCCGGCCGCATATCGGGCTGCGCTCCCGGCTCTCGACCGTCGGCGCCGGCCGCTGGGTCGAGTCCTCGGGCGACCACTCGAAGTTCGGCCTTTCAGCGGACGAGCTGGTTCGAGCGATCGACCGCCTGCGCGGGGTCGACATGCTCGACTGCGTCGAGCTGCTCCATTTCCACATCGGCTCCCAGATCACCGCGATCCGAGCGCACAAGGACGCCCTGCGCGAGGCGATGCGCATCTACGTCGGGCTCCACCGGCTCGGTGCGACCAACATCCATCTGCTCGACGTCGGCGGCGGCCTCGGGGTCGACTACGTCGGCGCCGGGACCGACGACCCGTCGTCGATGAACTACACGACCCAGGAATACGCGAACGACGTGATCTACGCGGCTCAGCAGGCCTGCCTCGAGGCCGAGATCCCGCCGCCCGACATCATCACGGAGTCCGGCCGCGCGATGGTCGCCCACCACTCCATGCTGATCTTCGACGTGATCGGTGTGAACCGCGACCCGGTCCCGGCCAAGCTCGATCCCTGCGACGACGACGACCACGCGGTCCTCCACTCGCTCCAGGAAACCGTCGAGACGATCGCCCCCGACAACCTCTCCGAGTCCTACCACGACCTGACCCACGGGCGGGACGAGGCGGCTTCGCTCTTCTCCCTCGGCTACCTCGACCTGCGCGGCCGGGCCAAGAGCGAGCGCCTGTTCCATCTCGGCTGCGTCAAGATCGGCGCGATCCTCGAGCAGATGGGCGAGGCCCCCGAGGAGTTCGAGGACCTGCGCAAGCTCCTGACCGACACCTACTTCGGGAACTTCTCGCTGTTCCAGTCGATGCCCGACGCCTGGGCCGTGAACCAGGTCTTCCCGGTCATGCCGATCCACCGCCTCGGCGAGGAGCCGACCCGCCGCGGCGTCATCGTCGACCTGACCTGCGACTCCGACGGCCGCCTCGACCACTTCATCTCCGCCGACGCCGAGGCCGGGACGCTGCGCATGCATCCCTGGAACGGCGGCGCCTACCTGCTCGGCGTCTTCCTGATCGGCGCCTACCAGGAGATCCTCGGCGACCTCCACAACCTCTTCGGCGACACCGACGCCGTCCACGTCCGCCTCGACGGCGACCGTGGCTACGCGGTCAAGCACCTCGTCGAGGGCGACGCCGTCAGCGAGGTCCTCTCGTACGTCCAGTACGACCGGGGCGTGCTGTCGGAGCGGGTCCGCCGGACGATCGAGAAGGCGATGGCCGAGGGCCGGATCAGCCTCGAGGAGTCCGCGCTCCTCCGCCGCCGCTACGACCAGGGGCTCGCCGACTACACCTACCTCCGCGACGAGGGCTAGGCGCGTGGCCGCGCGCAAGGCGGGCGGGAAGCCGAGCGGGAAACCCAGCGGAAAGTCGGGCGGAAGGTCGCGCGACCGGGCCGCGTCCGGCCCGACGGGCTCCGGCAAGAAGGCCTCCGCCAGGACGACCTCCTCCAAGCAGGCGTCCGCCCGCCCGGCTCGCCCCCAGGCCGCGCCTCGAAAGGCCGCGGCCTCGAAGACCGGCTCCAGCGCCGCCGTCGACGGCGCGGTCCGCGTCTACTCCTGGAACGTGAACGGGATCCGCTCGGCGGTCGCGAAGGGCTTCGTCGACTGGCTCGGCCAGGCGGGGGGCGAGATCGTCGGCCTGCAGGAGGTCCGCGCCGAGGTCGACGCGATCCCGGCCGAGCTGAAATCCGTCTCCGACTACCATCAGCACTACGTCGCCGCGACGAAGAAGGGCTACTCGGGAGTCGGGCTGCTCTCGCGCCGCAAGCCCGACGCGATCGAGACGTCGCTCGGTGCGCCCCAGTTCGACGACGAGGGCCGGCTCCAGCTCGCCCGCTTCGGCCGCCTCGTCGTCGCGAACGGCTACTTCCCGAACGGCTCGGGGACGGATCGCAGCAACGACCGCGTCCCCTACAAGCTCGACTGGTACCGCGCGCTCTTCGACCGGATCGAGGCGCTGCGGCGCGACGGCCTCCACGTCCTCGTGATGGGCGACTTCAACACGGCCCACAAGGAGATCGACCTCGCGCGGCCGAAGGACAACCGCAAGACGTCGGGCTTCCTGCCCGAGGAGTGCGAGGAGCTCGATCGCTGGACCCGCGCGGGCTGGATCGACACCTTCCGCGCCTTCGAGCCGGGGCCGGGCCATTATTCGTGGTGGAGCCAGCGCTTCGGCGTCCGCGCGAAGAACATCGGCTGGCGGATCGACTACGTGCTCGCCTCGCCCTCGGCGATGGAGCACGTCCGCCACGCCTTCATCCATCCCCACGTCATGGGCTCGGATCACTGCCCGATCGGCGTCGAGGTCGATCCGGCGATCTTCGGCTGAGGCTCTGGCCAGGGCGATCCACCCGATGCCTCAACCGGCCTTGCGGATCCATCCGAGCAGTGCGGCCCGCATCGCCTGATGCAAGTTCATGTGTTTGTCGCGGGCGGCTCGTTCGAGCTCCTTCCACAGCGACTCGGGCAACCGAACGGACCGTACGACGGTCGATCGCCGCTTCCCCTTCCCTGGATGACCTCGACGCAGCAGCAGTGCGTCGTTCGCGAGCTCGGGCATCTCCCACAGCGCCAACAGGGAGGGCCCTCCAGGCTCGCCTGCGCCCGCGAAGGCGTTGCGACGCATGGGGCCGAAGCGTTCGAAATCGACCGGCCCGTCGAGGGGATCAACCTTCTTCGTAGCGGGCTTTTTCATGTTTGGTGGCCTTTCGAGCACTGATGATCCGGATCGCCGCGGCCTCGACCTCTGCATGGACGACGTACAGCAGGCGTTGCTTGCGCGAGAAGCCGATCAGGATGAACCGGTCTTCGTGGAGCGAGTCGGGAAAGTAAGCGCCGAGTCGATCATCGAAGGCCGTGGCAGCCTCATCGAAGGAGACGCCGTGCTTCCTGAGATTCGCCGCAGCCTTCCGAAGGTCCCAGACGAAGTCCACCCGGGTAATGTATGACAATAGATCGGATCAGCCAGGCCATTCCAGCCCGTCGCCCCCTCGGGCGCCCATCACCACCGGGAAGCCGACTCGTTCGGCGCCCAGTCGAGCGGGTCGTCGACCTCCTCAGCCCTCAGGCCCCGAGCTCGCGCTCCGCGCCGAGCACGTCCCGCTCGTAGTCCTCGAGACAGGCGAAGCTCGCATAGCTCCCGGCGAGGATCGCCTCCGACGGGAGGCAGTCCGCGCCGGATGCGCGCTGCAGCTCGCCCGCGAAGGCCCCGAGCGCCGAGACCGCGCTCGTCCCCGGCGTGGTCTGTCCGACGGCGGCCGGCTCGAAGCGGTCGCTGCGGAAGCGGATCAGCTTGAGCGGCGAGCCGATGTCGTCGCGCCAGTTGAGGATGCAGTCGACGACGACCACCGGCCGCGGCCCGAGCCCGCGTACGACGGCGGCGGCGATCGCCTCGATGCGCGCGAAGGGCAGCCGCGACTTGCCGCGGCCGTCGGTGTCGATCTCGATCCCGTCGCTTCGGACCTCGACCGGCACGGCCTCGATCGTGCGCAGGGCGCGCAGGAGGGCGGTCGCGCGCGGCTCGGCCGGGGGTGCGGCGGGGGCCATGGGCGGGACGGCCGCTGCGGGCACGACGGG
Organism: Myxococcota bacterium; assembly: GCA_046351135.1. Lineage (GTDB taxonomy): Bacteria > Myxococcota_A > UBA9160 > UBA9160 > UBA4427 > UBA4427. The sequence continues at coordinate 117,296 of JAXLZA010000009.1, forward strand.
CGAGACGGGCGCAACCGACGCGGCCGTCATCATGACCGTCGCCTCGCTGTCGGCGTCGCCGATCGCGATCGTGGCCGCGCCGCGGCCCATCGGGCTCGTCAGCTCGTCGGTCGAGTCCTCGAGGAGCGGTGTCGCGTCGCCGTCCGTCAGGTCTTCATCGGCGTCGAGGAAGTCGAGGTCGTCGTCGCCGAAGAGCAGGCCACGGGTCTCGAGGACGTCGGCCTCCCGCGCAGCGGCCTCCTCACCGGCACCGGCCGGCTCCGCGCCCGCGAGGGCGCCGGCGTCGAGGGCGCCGCGGTCGTTCCAGTGGGAGAGCACGTCCGAGGGCGCCGCACCGTCGAACGCTGCGCCCGAGGGCTCCTCCGCGAGGTCGCCGGCGAGGCTCTCCTCCGAGAGCGCCCCGCCGAAGAGCGACTGCCCGGCGAGCTGCGACTCGTTCGGATCGGTCGGGAACTGGGTCTGCTCGACGGCCTGGTGCTCGGCCTCGACGCGGCGCTCGAGGGGCGACTCGGCGATGGGCTTCGAGCGGGCGCTGCGAGCGGGCGTGGCAGAGGCGGCGGAGGCCGACGCGGTCGCAGACGGTCTCGCGGGCTCGTCGGCGTCGGCGAGATCGGCGAGGGGGGCCAGGCGCTCGCGGGTCGGTGCGTCGAGGGACGGGTCCGCCAGGGCGATCGAGGCGGCGCGACGGGTCAGCCCGGGGTCGAGGTCCCGGGCGATGTTCAGGATGCGCACGGCATGGGCCGTCGAGGCGCCGGCATCGAGGGCGGAGCGCAGGGAGAAGAGCGCCTCCTCGGGATGGCCCGCGTCGAGGAGCGCCTCGCCGAGGCGCACGGCGGCGGTCGGCTCGAGGCGGACCTCGCATCGCCGGGTCGCGAGCGGAAGCCAGTGGGACAGGGCCCGGTCGATCTGGCCCTTCTTGAGCGCGCTGCGGAGCACCGGCAGGATCGCCTCCGCCGCCGCCTCGGGCTGACCGAGCTCGACCGCGACCCCGAAGAAGACCTCGGCGATCTCCTCGTCGCTGCGATTCTCGCGCCAGGCCGCCTGCAGCAGGTCAAAGGCCTGGTGCGGATCACCGTCGGAGCGCAGCCGCGCGGCGCGGATCACGACCGGGTTCGGACCGCTCTTCGCCTGCTTCGCGACGACCGCGTCGAGCTTCGCCTCGATCCCGAACAGGCGCAGCGCCGCCGCCTGGGCAGCCCCGATCCCGATCGCCCAGGAGAGCGTCGCCCAGGGCACCGCGCCCAGATCGTCGAGCCAGAAGCCACGCACGGCGAAGGCCTCGAGCGCGAGCCAGACCGGCAGCACGACGAAGCTCGGCACGATGAAGTGTCCGCCGAGGCCGCGGATGAAGTAGGCTCCGACGAGCGCCGCAGCGAGACCCGACGAGCCCGACCACGGGACGCCACTCGACGCGTCGAGGAGGCGATAGCCCTGGGCGGAGAGCGGGATCGCGATCAGGACGAACGCGCCGTAGAGCAGCGAGCCCCAGCTGCGTTCGAGGGGCGTGCCCACGACGAGCAGGACCGCGAGCAGCAGGCCGAGCCCCGCCCAGCCCTCGTGGACGAAGGCGTGGGCCCAGTAGTTGCGCGGCGGTGTATCGCCGTCGAGGACGCCGAGGCGCCAGGCGGGCGCGGCGAGCCGGCGCGCTTCGTAGGCCTGGGCGAGCTGGGCGTCGAGCTGGGCCTGGGATCGGGCCACCATCCGCTCGGGCAGCTCGACCTCGGCCCCGGAGCCCAGGACCTCCGCCTTCTCGCGCAAGGCCGCGAGCCATTCCGGGTCGAGGATGCGCTCGCCTTCGGCGTCGACGGCGAGCCGCGGATTGCGGATCAGGAGCGCGCGCGCCTCTTCGATCGCGCGGTCGTAGCGGTCACCCCAGGTCTGGGCGGGATCGATCACGAGGGGCGCCGCCGCGAAGGCCACGGCGAGCAGCACGGTCACGATCGGCGTCGTCTTCAGCCAATCCAAGGCGCTCTGCTCCCTGTCTTCCCCGGACCCCGGGGCTCCGAATCCCGAACGAGCGCCCGCCGCTTCGCGAGCCGCTGCTCGTCTCAGCGGCCGGATCGGGGTCTCGCCTTAGCAGGAAGCGCGCAACACGAGCGCCTCGCCCGGCTCCGCCCCGCCCCCTTCGGGAATCCAGACGCCGCACCGGCCTCGTTCCCGAGCCACACGTCGACCTCGATCGCAGTCGCCTCCCCGTCCCCGCCCCACCGACTGCTCCGCCCGACCCGCCCCGTCAGCGGTCGGCGCGTCCTCCGACGAGGGCTCGGTCCGGGCCTCGCGATGGCCCTCGCGATGGGCTTCGGCCTGACGATCGCCGCGTGCGACTCCGGTGAAGCCCCGAGCGCGAGCCCCGACGCCGCGAGCCGATCCGCGAGCGGGGCACCGCCCTCCGCCGCCCCCGACACGCCGCCGAGCCCCGACGCGGCCGCCGCGAACGCCCGCCCGCCGATCGTCCCCGCTGCGCCCTGGTTCGAGCTCCCCGCCGACTGGTCCGAGCAGCATCCGACCCTCTCCCCCAACGCCCACCTCGAGGTCCACGCCGCCGCCCTCGCCGAGCGGCAGCTGGTCGACACGCCCGCCGACCTCGCCGGTCGCTTCCGGCTCGAGTCGGTCGAGGCGGTCGGTGCCCGGGCCGAGGGCGCGGGCGCGGGTGCGGACGGAGAGAAGGGCGGGCGGGCCGGCGAGCGCCCCGTCCTGCGCGCCAGCAGCCATCAGCGCTTCCGGCTCGTCTTCGAGGTCGGGGAGCCGGGCATCGCCGACGGCGGGACCCTCTTCCTGCTCGCGGATCCATTCTGGTTCTGGTCCCCGGTCCAGACCAGCGATCCGAACGCAGCGGGCTACACGACCGCGGCGCTGCGCACGGCGGCGGGCGACGAGGCGGGCGACGACGAGGCGGCGGGCGGGACGACGCCGCGCCCGAAGCTCGTGCCCTCGGAGGCGCCCGGCGCGTTCCGGGTCGAGGGGCGCGCGCTTCACGCCGGGGAGCAGATCGAGCTCGTCTACGGCGCGGGACCGGCCGGGGCGAAGATCGATCGTTATGCGGAGATCGGCTCGGAGATGCGCCTCGGGCTCGACGGCGACGCCGACGGTCGCCGCGCCTGGATCGCGGAGGCGGTCGCGGTCGACGTCGTGGCGGGGCCGGCGGTGGAGCTCGTCGCGTTCGGGCCGGCCGAGGTCGCTCCGGGCGAGGCGATCGAGCTCGTCGTCTCCCTCGTCGACGAGGCCGGCAATCGCGCGAGCTGGCCCGAGCAGACGTCCGGCGCGGCCGGTCGCACGCGGGAGGCCTTCGTGCTCGAGTCCCTCGACCGCGCGAGCGCGGTGCCGACCGGAGGCGTCGGCCGTCAGACGAGCGAGGCCGCCGCGAGCGAGCCCCATCGCCTGCGCCTCGTCGCGCCGACGAGCGAGGGCACGCTGCGCCTGCGCATCCGCGGCGAAGGCCCCCTCGCCCGCTTCGAGGTCGACGTGCCGCCGATCGTCGTGCGCCGCGCCCCGCGCCGCCTCGTCTTCGGCGACCTCCACGGCCACACCCGTTATTCCGACGGCACCGGCTCCCCCGACGCCTACTTCCGCTATGCCCGCGACGTCGCCCGCCTCGACGTCGTCGCGCTCACCGACCACGACCACTGGGGCATCGACGCCCTCGACGAGTCCCCGGCCCGGCAGGCGGAGATCCTCGCCCTCGCGAAGACCTACCACGCGCCGGGCCGCTTCGTGACGCTGCCGGGCTACGAGTGGACGAGCTGGCTCCACGGCCACCGCCACGTCCTCTCCTTCGTCGACGAGCTCGAGATGCTCTCCTCGATCGACGCCGCGACCGATCGCCCCGACGAGCTCTGGGCGGCGCTGCGCGGGAAGCCGGTGCTCACCTTCGCCCACCACTCGGCGGGCGAGCCCATCGCGACCAACTGGCACTACCTGCCCGACCCCGAGCTCGAGCCGGTCACCGAGATCGCCTCGGTCCACGGCATGAGCGAGGCGCTCGACGCACCGGCTCCGATCGGGGGAGCGGTGCCCGGGAACTTCGTCCGCGACGTGCTGCTCCACGGTGCACGGCTCGGCTTCATCGGCAGCGGCGACTCCCACGACGGCCATCCCGGCCTCGCGCAGATCGCCTCGGGCCAGAGCGGTCTCGCCGGCCTCTTCGTCGAGGCCCTCGAGCGCGACGCGATCCACGCCGCCCTCCGACGCCGACACACCTTCGCGACCAACGGCATCCGCCCCTGGCTCGACGTCCGCCTCGACGGCGTCGAGATGGGCGGCTCTCTCGCCTCCGACGCGGCGGGTGCCGCCGCCGAGCACATCCTCGAGATCCGCTACGAGGCGACCGCCCCCGTCGAGCGCGTCGAGCTCATCCGCACCGGCCACCGCGCCGTCGTCGACCTGCTCGCCGCGACCGGGACGCCGCAAGGCCGCGCGATCTGGCGCCTCGACCTCGAGCGCCGCATCCCGCGTCTCGGGCCGGGCGAGTTCCATTACGTCCGCATCCTCCAGGTCGACGGCGGCGTGGCCTGGTCGAGCCCGATCTTCGCGGCGACGGCGACGGACGGGAAGTCGGACGCGGGAGCGAGCCCGGGCTCGGGGGCCGGCGCCGGGCGGTGAAGACGGGCGGAAGGATCGAGTCGCGGTGCATCCGCGGGACCAGAAGGGAGAGCGAGTCGATGGCGAGCCGGGGTGAGCACGAGGTCGTGAAGAGCGTGACCTGCGACGATCGGACACCGGCCCAGGTCGGCCGCGCGTTCCGCGCGCTGCTCGCGCAGGGCATGACGATCCGCGTCGCCGGCGCGGCGAAGCGCCGCCCGAAGCAGCTCCTCGCGCGCGGGTACGGACCGCGCCACGGCTTCTCGCTCTTCGGAACGCGCTTCTTCGTGTCGGTCGTGCGCCAGAACCCGGAGCTGCGCTTCTGCGTCGCCTACGTCGTTCCGCCGGTGCGGCCCGGCCGACCGCTCGTCGCCTGGGCGCGGATCTTCTACAAGGATCTCTCGCTCGTCTGGCGCGCCGCGTCCCACGTCGCCTACGACCGCGACGGCTCGATCTGGATCGGCAAGGGCGACGTCCACGAGGTCCGCGCCGGCGGCTACTCCTGGATCGAGTCGATCGAGTCGACGACGGATCTCCCCCTCGAGATCCAGACCGCGCTCGAGGACTGCTCGCGCGCGACGAAGAAGACCCGCGCCGACGCCGCGATCCTGCGCCAGGTCCTGCAGCAGGCGCCGCCCTCCCGCGTCGAGCCCTTCCCCGAGTTCACCCGCCCCCGCGCCCGCGCCCGGGCGAATCCCGCGAACCGGATCCACGGCGGGCGCAAGATCGCGCGCTTCCGCCGGCGCGGGGATCCGGGCTCCCTCGAGTTCGCACCGGGCTTCGAGCCCGACTTCGCCCGCGGTCTCGTCGAGACGAACCGCACGAAGAGCCACCTCTACCACGGCAATCTGCGCCGCTACCGGATCCTCTCGAAGAACCGCGAGATCCAGTACCTCTTCATCGCGGGCCGCCGCCACGTCTGGATCATCCCGCCCCAGGCGCTCTCGACCGAGCTCTCGACCTTCGGCCTGCGCCTCGTCGACGTCGTCGCGGACGAGGACCTCTTCATCCCCGGCTACGAGTATCACTACCTCGACGAGGACGCGGACCCGCCCGCGCTCTACAGCCAGATCCCGAAGGGCTATGCGGGCAGGTCGTGCGCCCACGATCCGAACAAGGCGGACGCGTCGCCCTGGCTCGAGGCGTTGCCGGTCGTGCGCGCGTTCCGCAAGAGCGTGCTCGGGCGCGGGCGCCGACCGGGGGGCAAGCCGAGGCGCGCGGCGGGACGCGGGCGCGGCACGCGCTGAGTCGAGCCGGCTAGAAGAAGCGCGAGAGACCGAACAGCGCCCCCGCGGAGTTGAGCCCGAGGTTGCGGTTCGACAGGCCGCCGTTCGAGACGTGGCGATAGTCGACCTCGGCGTAGGCGGCCCAGGCGTCGCCGATCCGGTAGCGCGCGCCGACCCCGCCCCCGAGCTGGAACTCGAAGTCCTGGCCCACGACCCGCTGACGGCCGTTCTCATGGACGTCGTTGTGCAGCGCGCCGACCTCGAGCTGAGCGTAGGGCACGATGCGCGCCCCCGGCTGGACGAAGTTCCGGCGCACGGCGAGCGAGCCGCCCGCGAAGGCGTGGCCCGGGCCGACGAGGACGGCCGAGCCCTGCGCCGAGACGAGCAGCTCGGTGTTGCCGCGCCAGAGGCCTTCGGCGGCGGGCGACGTCAGCATCCAGCCGAATCGCAGATGCGCGCCGAGGTCGTCGATCTGGGGTCGCCGCTCCGAGGTCTTCTGGATCGACACGTAGGCGCTCGCACCGAGCTCGACCTCGAAGCCGTCGGCCTCGAAGGGATCGGGCTGCGCGCGCTCCTCGACCGGCGCGTCGTCGGCGCGCGCGGGCAGCGCCGAGCCCTGCGCGAGAGCGAAGGCGGGCGCAAGGACGAGAGCGAGCGCGAGCGCGGCGAGAGGAGGCTTCTTCCCTCGAGAGCGGGCGCGGTCGGCGGGTCGGAACGTCTCGCGCGGCATGACGCCCGTCAGCATGGCACGCGGCCGCCCCGCCCAACATGGCCGGCGCGAATCCTCAGCAAACCTCAAGAATTCGCGAAGGACTGCCCTGGCAGGATCGGACATCCTCGATCGGGTCGCGATCGAAGGGGAGGCCGGCCCGTCCGGCCCCCACGGAGGCGTCCATGGCCCAAGCCCTGCTTCGTCTGGTCCTGCTCGTGCTCTTCCTCGCCTCGGTCGGCTGCGAGACGCTCGACGAGCCGCCGCCGCCGCCCCCTCCGGACCGCAAGTCGATCCACCCCATCGATCATGGGGAGCCGCAGCCGGGCGTGTCCGCGACCTGGCAGATCCTCCCCCGCAATCCGTCGCCCCGGGTCGGGCTGCTCGGCCTGTTCCTGCCGGAAGCCGGTCGGCCTGCGGGCGGCGCGGCGCCGGCACAGCGGGATGCGCCCGCGCAGGGCGATGCGCCGACGCAGGCGGCGCCCGGGGCGGCGGGAAGCGGCGGCGCGGACGCGCTCGCCTCGACCGGATCGACACCGTCGCCCCGTCGCCGCCGACGGGTCGAATCCGTCCTCTCCCTCGACGTCGACTATCGGGCGACGGTCGGCGGGCGGGACGAAGAGCGCATGCCCGGACGGGACTACGTCCGCTGGGACGGCATCCAGATCCGCCCCCCAACGGATCTGCGCTACGGATTCGATCAGCATCTGGGATCCGTCGACGTCCGCGCCGGAGGGCGCTTCTTCGATCGCTTCTCGATCGAGGCCCTGACCGGCCTCACGCTCAGCACGTTCCATCTGACCGTGCGCGGCACGGGCATCCGCTCGGGCGAGACGAACTTCGGGATCGGGCCCAACGTCGGCGTGCGCTTGAGCGTCAGCCCCCACGCGATCCTGAACCTCTACGCGCAGGGACAGGTCCACGCGCTGAGCGTGCTCGAGCAGGACCACGACGTGGCGCTCGTGACGACGGCGGAGCTCGGCGGACAGCTCCATCTGACGCCGCTGGTCTCGGTGTTCGGAGGCTATCGATTCACCAGCTGGGACACCGACGTCCACCGCAGCTCCGACGTCCGCATGGACCTCTCCGGGCCCACCTTCGGATGCCTCCTGCGGCTCTGATCCAGCGCTGCCGGCCCAGAGCCGGCGCGGCCGGCGCTCCGACGCCGAGCCGGCGGCCTAACGTCGCCCGCGCTGCATCAGCGTGACGTGGAAGCCGAACCACTGCTCCGGGTCGAGCACGAGCTGATGGACCGGCGTGCTCGCCTCCGCCGCGTTGCCCTGCGTGCTGTCGTACTCGAAGAAGATCCGGTAGCCGCGCTCGAGGAGCCAGGCGCGCGCCGCGTTCGCGTCCTCGATCTCCCAGACGAGGGGCCCGATCTGGCCCGCGCCGTGCTCCGCGAGCCGCTTCGCGAAGGGCCCCTGCCCGTTCACCGGCGCCACGAACTCGAGGCCCCCGTCGAAGTCCGTCGACGACCAGACCGGATGGCCCTCGATCGAGATCGGCTTCGGCAGCTTCAGCCCGAGCAGCTCGTTGAACTGCCGCACCGCGTCCTGGATCTGGTCCTCGCGCACGATCAGCTCGACCCGGTTGAATCCCTTGACCTTCACGATCGATTCTCCTCGTGCGCCGCGAGCGCGCCTGCGGCCGCGGGTCCCGATCGACGGGCCCGCCCTGGCCCACCTACCACTTGAGCCCGCGCGCCCCGCCGCCGTCGACCTTCACGACCTGACCACTGACGTAGGCCGCGTCGTCCGAAGCGAGATAGGCGACGACCTGCGCCACGTCCTCGGGCGTCGCGACGCGGCCCGCCGCCGCCGTCGCGGCGAAGGCCGCGAGCTGCGCCTCGTCGAAGAGCCCGCGTGTCGCGGGCGTCAACACGAAGCCCGGCGACACGACGTTGCTGCGGATGCCCTGGGCGCCGTACATGGAGGCGGTGTAGGCCGAGAGCGTCTCGATCGCGGCCTTGCAGGTTCCGTAGGCGATCCGGCTGCCGGTCGGATGATGCGCCGCACCGGAGGACATCGTCACGATCGACCCGCCGCCCGTCTCGAGCATCGCGGGGATCGCGTGGCGGCAGCCGTAGACGGCGGCCATCACGACGACCTCGAAGGTCTTCTGCCAGACGGCGTTCGGGGTTCCGATCGTGTCCCCGTCGTCGGCGAACGCCGTCACGGCATTGTTGTGGAGCACGTCGAGTCGGCCGAACCGCGAGCGCGCGAGGGCGACGAGCCCCGCGACGTCGGTCTCGCGCGTCACGTCGGCGGTGACCGCGACCGCCGCCGGGCCGAGCTCGTCCGCGACGCGCCGTGCACCGGCGCCGTCGAGATCGGCGAGCACGACCGACGCGCCCTCGGCGACGAAGAGCCGCGCGGTCGCGGAGCCGATGCCGCCCGCCGCCCCCGTCACGATCGCGACCTTCCCCTGCAATCGCCCCGGCATCCAGCCTCTCCTCGACCGCTTGAATGCTCGCCGCCGATCGGCGACCGTGCAAGCGGCCGCTGCCGATCGCTCCGAGAACCCAGCCCTGCCGAGGAGACCCATGACCGACGAAGAACGTACTCGAGCCGCCCAGGCCCTGTTCGCGAAGTGGACCTCTAAGGCGATGACCGAGCTGCAGGCGAGCCAGAGCCCGAGCTTCGCGACGGAGATGGGCAAGCTCGCCTTCGACAACGTCTTCGCGAAGCTCTGGGTCCGGCCCGGGCTCGACGTCCGCTCGCGGAGCCTCGTGACCCTCGGCATCCTGATCGCCCTGCGTGCGACGGACGAGCTCGAGCTCCATTTTCCGATCGCCCTCGCGAACGGCTGCACGATCCAGGAGATCGAAGAAATCATCTACCAGGCGACGGCCTACGCGGGCTTCCCCGCCGCGAACGCGGCGCGCGCCGCGGCGACGAAGTCGTTCCGCAAGCAGGGCCTGATCGACTGATCCCGATCGCCCGCCTGCGACGCCGGGTCGAACGGCGCGCGGCGCGGCCACCACGAGGGCGCCATGCTCGATCTCCTGATTCGCGGCGGCACAATCCTCGACGGCAGCGGCGGCGAGCCCATCGTCGGCGACCTCGCGATCGCGGACGGTCGGATCGTCTCGGTCGGATCGCGCGCGACGGACTCGGCGCGCCGCACGCTCGACGCCGACGGTGCGCTGGTCACGCCGGGCTTCGTCGACGTCCACACCCACTACGACGCCCAGGTCCACTGGGACCCCCTCGTCTCCCCGTCGAGCGAGCACGGCGTCACGACCGTCGTCGTCGGCAACTGCGGCCTGGGCCTGGCGCCGGTCCGCCCCGGCGACCGCCCCGCCCTCCAGGGTCTGTTGGGCGGCGTCGAGGACATCCCGCAGGCCGCCCTCGAAGCCGGCCTCGCGATCCGCTGGGAGGACTACCCGAGCTACCTGCAGGCGATCGACGACGAGCCGCGCTCGGTGGACGTCGCCGCCCTCGTCGGCCACGCCGCGCTTCGTCTCTTCGCGATGGGCCCGGAGCGGGCCTTCTCCGACGCGGCGAAGAACGCGGCCACCGACGCCGAGATCGCCGCGATGGGCCGGATGCTCGAGGCGGGGCTCGCCGCCGGTGCCCTCGGCTTCTCGACCTCCCGCAGCCGCCTCGACCGCGACTTCGAGGGGCGCACGACGCCGACCTGCTTCGCGAGCGATGCCGAGACCGAGGCCCTGGGACGCGTGCTCACTGCCTCGGGCCGCGGTGTCTTCCAGCTCGTCTTCCGCGGCGCCGCCGGCGACGAGCCCGAGCGCCTCGAGGAGGAGCTCGCCTTCATGCGGCGCATCGCCGTCTCGACGCGCCGGCCGGTCACCTTCGGCCTCGCCCAGCTCGACGCGATCCCGGATCGCTGGCAGCGCGTCTTCGAGGTCGCGGGAGAGGCGCGGGCCGAGGGGCTCGCGTTGCGGCCGCAGACGCTCGGGCGGATGCAGACCATCCTGGTCGGGCTCGAGACGGTGCATCCCTTCGCCTATCGCCCGAGCTATCGGGCGATCCTGGGGCTGCCGCTGTCCGAGCGGGTCGCGCGCATGCGCGATCCCGAGCTGCGCGCGCAGATCCTGCGCGAGGAGCCGGGGCCGCCTTCGGCGGACGATCCGTATTCGGGGCTCTTCCGCTATGCGCCCGAGCGGATCTTTCCGATCGAGGCAACCCCCGACTACGAGCCCGGCCCGGAGAAGAGCCTCGCCGCCCTCGCCCGGGCCCGGGGCAAGGCGCCGCTCGAGCTCTTCTACGACCTCCTGCTCGAGGACGAGGGCCGTCGGCTCTTCTTCTTCGCCGTCGCCAACTATCACGGCGGCGACCACAGCGTCGCCCGGGCGATGCTCGCCCATCCCGCATCGCTGGTCGGCCTCGCCGACGGCGGGGCACATTCGGGGATGATCTGCGACACCGGCCAGCCGACGTTCCTGCTGACGCATTGGGGGCGCGATCGCTCGCGCGGGCCCCGCTTCGCGATGGGCGAGGTCGTGCGCCGCCTCTCGGACGAGCCGGCTTCCGTCTTCGGCCTCGGCGATCGCGGACGCCTCGCGCCGGGCCTGCGCGCCGACGTCAACGTGATCGATCCGCAGGCCCTCGCCCTGCTCCCGCCGCGGATCGCCCGGGATCTGCCGGCGGGTGCGCGCCGCCTGGTCCAGGGCGCGCGGGGCTACGTCGCGACCTTCGTCGCAGGCGTGCAGACCCGGGCGGACGGAGCGGATACGGGCGCGCGGCCGGGTCGGCTCGCGCGGGCGCGGTGAGCGGTCGCGCGGCGGACGACGCAGGGTCGGGCATCAGGAGGAGCGCATGAAGATCTGGGGCACCCGCACGCAAGGCAGCCCGCGCCGCCTCGCCGTCTACCTCGAGGAGAAAGGCCTCGCGATTTCCTTCGTCCCCGTCGACCTGCGCCAGGGCGAGCACCGCACGCCCGCCTTCCTCGCCCGCAACCCCCTCGCCCTCGTCCCGGTCCTCGAGCTCGACGACGGCCGCTGCCTCTCCGAGACGATGTCGATCGCGCGCTACCTCGAAGAGCTGCATCCCGATCCGCCGTTCCTCGGCCGCGATGCCTTCGAGCGGGCGCATCTCGACATGTGGTCGCGGCGGATCGAATTCGGCGTCTACGCGGCGATCCGCGACTACTTCCGCCAGACCTCGCCCTTCGCCCGTCCGCTCGAGCCCGAGCAGATTCCGGCCTGGGGCGAGCTCCAGAAGCGCAAGGCGGAGGACCATCTCCGCCTGCTCGACCGCGAGCTCGCGGACCGCCCCTTCCTCGCCGGGGAAGCCTTCAGCTTCGCCGACATCACCCTCGCGACGAGTCTCGAAGGGACGGCGGCGGCGGGGTTCGCGATTCCCGGGGATTGCGGGAACCTGCGGCGGTGGCTGGAGCGGTGTGCGCGGCGCCCGAGCATGGTCGCGACGCGCTGAGCGGGCGGCGGACGACGCGCGACGCGATCGCGGCGAGCGCGACGACGCCCCCCATGAGGCCCGCGGCGCCCGCCGGCTCCGGGACCGTCAGCTGCATTCGCAGACCCGAGACACGGAAGAAGTCGAAGCCCGTCCGGGAGTCGAGCGCGATCGCGCCACCGACCAGACTGATGTTCCGGACGGAACCATCGACCGCGTCGTTCCCCATGCGCGTGAAGAAAAAGCCGTCGATCTGGCTGACCTCGCCGATCACCGGCGCGAAGGGCGTTCCGAGCGCTGTCGTGTCCCGGACGAACGGGAAAAAGGCCGAGCCGGTGATTGTTCCCGTCGTCATCCGGAAGCCCCAGGAGTAGACGGGCGGATCGGGCGTGATCTGCGTTCCGCAATCCTGGCCGAGGCCGGTGATCGGCTCGAAGGGTCCCGACAGACCGGGCAGACCGGCATACGTCTTGCCGACGCCGATCGTGCCCTGGGGATTCGTGCAGCCGAACGTCTGCGCGATCGCGCCTCGGGTGTTGAGCCGGGCTCGGAGCAGCGGTCCGCGATGGAGCGAATCGATCTGGAGGCCGAAGTTCTCGCCCCCCGGAGCGATCGGCTGAGAGACCGATCGCCAATTTCGCGCGACGACCGCATTGCTCGCCAGCGGCGTCGAAGGCGCAAGGGGAATCAGCCAGGGGTTGTTTCGCTGCCTGCGCAGCAGGGCGAGCGTGCCGCCGAAATGCGGCGCACCGACCGCGTTCGAGATCCGGATGCGAGCCGGGCGATTCGCGAAGCCCGCCTCGAGCCGCCTGATGCAGTCCCAGTTTCCGACCTTGTTCATGACGGTCCCCGGAGCAGGACGACTCGCCTGGACGACTTTGGGCGGACACCAGGAAATGTGAGTGCCCTGCCCGCCCGCCGTGCATCCCGGTCCCGGACAGGCGGCGAGCGCGCCGCCTCCGTTGCGAAGCTGCATCGTGTTCTGGACCGACATGAAAGTACCGATCGACTGCGCGACGTTCGGATACTGCGGGATGTCGTGGAAGAAGCCGCCGCGCAGACTCAGCTTCCCCGCGCCGAGGGTGACCGTCCGGCCGACGAACGTCCCCGTCGTCGAGCCGGCCACGCCCACGATCTGCGGCCCGGTCGTGGGGGCGAAGGGTCCGACCGCGTGGCCCGCGACCGCCGGCCCGCTGTCGATCGGCTTGTACCGGAGGGAGGGATTGAAGACCGCCAGCGAGCCCGTCATGGTGCGGGATGCCGCGGTCGCCAGAAGCGGAATCAGGAAGAAGGCCAGCGCGAGTACGCTCGCGAGCGTCCCCCGGTGGCGCGTGCCGATCCGATCGACTCCCGATTGCATGCTCCGCTCCTCGCCCGGTGGTCTCGAGCGAGGCTAGGGGGAGCGGATGGGGAAGTCCTCGGCGAATTCTGAGATATTCCTGAGAGGCGACGAGCGCCCCTCAGTAGGTCGCCCTTCCCCCGCTGAGGTCGTGGACCGCACCGGTCGTGTAGCTGCACTCGGGCGAGCAGAGCCAGCTCGCGAGCGCCGCGACCTCCTCCGGCGTCGCGAGGCGGCCGAGAGGCGTGCTCGTGACGACGCTCGTGCGCTGGGCGCCGAGGTCGCGGGGCGCGGTGCCCGCGGCCTTCGTGATCGAGGTGCCGCCGACGCCGCCCGGGGCGATGGCGTGGACGAGGATGCCGGAGGCGGCGAGCTCGCGAGCGAGGGATTTCGTGAAGGCGATGACGCCCGCCTTCGCGGCGGCGTAGGGTGCGAGGTTCGGATTGCCGTCCTTGCCCGCGATCGAGGCGAGGTTCACGATCCGCCCCGCGCCGCGCTCGAGCATCGCCGGCAGCACCGCCTGCGTGCACAGCATCGTCCCGACGAGGTCGACCTCGATCACGCGGCGCAGCACGGCGCGGTCGTAGCGGGCGAAGGCGCCGTGGGGGCCGGTGATCCCGGCGTTGTTGACGAGGACGTCGATGCCGCCGAAGCGCGCGACGACCTCCTTCGCCAGACGGTCGACGTCGGCCTCGCTCGCGATGTCGACGGCGAACGCCGCGGCCTCGTGGCCGGCTTCGCGCAGGGCCGCGGCCTTCGCCTCGGCGCCCGCGCGGTCGACGTCCGCGACGGCGATCGCGAAGCCGTCGGTGGCGAGTCGCGTCGCGATGGCGGAGCCGATGCCGGTGGCGGCGCCGGTGACGAGGGCGGTGCGCATGGATTCGGACGATAGCGGGCGGCGGGCGGGGCGCCTCGGGGCGGCGAGGGCTCGGAGGAGCCCGGAGTCTCGCGCCCGAGCCCGTCGCGCAGACTGGGCCGGAAGCCGAGGCGCGAGGCCGGGATCCGATTCAGCCTAACAGAACTGTTCGGCGAAGCGCTCCATCTGCGTCCGCTTCGCGTCGACGCTCCGATGGTCGCCCGACATCAGGCTCCAGGCGGGCAGGATGACGCCGGTGACGCCCTCGTCCTCGAGGCGTCGGTAGAGCGCGCGGCTCGGCTCGGCCCGGGGCGAGAGGATGATCTCGAAGGGCTCCGCTTCCCGCCCCGCCTCCCGGCGCGCGCTGCGCAGTCGTCCGACCATGGCCGGAATCTCGTCGACGGCGAAGTCGAGCCCCATCCAGCCGTCGAGCCGCGCCGCCCGCCGGATCGCCGCCTCCGTATGGCCGCCGACCCAGAGCGGGATCGGATGCGTCGGGCGCGGCTCGGCGTGGACCCGCGCGAAGTCGTAGTGGCGGCCGTGGAACTCGGCGCTCCCGTCGCGCCAGAGCCGCTGCATGATCTCGATCATCTCGTCGCTGCGCGCACCGCGCCCCGCGAACGCGTGCCCGAGCAGCTCCATCTCCTCGGCGAGCCAGCCGACGCCGAGGCCGAGGGCGACGCGGCCCTGGGAGAGGATCGAGGTCGTCGCGAGGCTCTTCGCCACACTGAAGGGGTCGCGCATCGGCAGGATGTAGACGTAGGTCGCGAAGCGCAGGCGGGTCGTGACCGCCGCCATCGCCGTGATCGCGGGCCACGGGTCGAGGAAGGGCGCGCGGGGATCGAGCTCGTACTCGGAGTACGGATACGACGACTCCGCCGCCTCCGGCAGGGCGACGTGATCGGGCAGGACGACCCCCGCGAAGCCCACGCGCTCGGCGATCGGGGCCAGCGCCGTCAGCTGCTCGGGCTCGCAGAAGATCATCGATTGCCAGAACTGCACTGCACTCCTCCCGGTCCCGCCTGGTCAGGCCCGAATCCAGAACCTAGGGTCCGCCGGCGTCGCTCCGCGGAGGCCGGCGCGCGAGGAGGAATCCGTTGGCCTTCGATCCGGTCGACTACGCCCAGAGGCGGCTCGTGCCGTTCCTGAACGCGATCCTCGAGCTCCTCGCAGAGACGGACGAGCCGGAGCAGGAGGCCTTCTTCCTCTCGATCCGTCGCGCGATCGAGGCGGCCCGCCATCCCGACGACCTCGCCGATCCCTTCATCCAGCTCTCGATGAGCGCCTTCCTCGGCTTCCAGTTCCCGTCGCCGGTCGCGATGGTCCTCGATCAGCTGCTGATGCACGCCCAGGAGCTGACCCTCGTGATGTCGCTCGAGGAGCGCGAGCTCCACTGAGAATCCCGCTCAGAGCCCGTGTCCGACGTCGCGCGACACGATCGCCGCCGTGCCCGCGAGCTCTTCGAGCAGGGCGAGCGCCCCCGCCCCCGACATCGAGAACGGATCGAGCACCGGCTTCTCCGAGAAGCGCAGGATCGTGCTCCGATTGACCTTCTTCAGATCGACGTTCCCCATCCGCCAGGCGGAGAAGTGGCGCTCCTGGATCTCCGCATAATGGAGCAGCGTGACGTCCGCGTGGCGTCGATCGCGGACCAGGTTCGCGTAGAGCGCGTTGACCTCGCGGCGGGCGCCCTCGAGGACCTGCAGGAAGACGCCGCCCTCCTGATAGATGCAGAGGATGCCGGTGATCCCGTGCTCCAGATTGCTGGCGCGGGACCGCTCGACGATGGAATGCAGCAGGGCATCGTCGATCCCCCCGACCGCGCGACTCGCATACAGAAGCCGAACCAGCATCGATCCCCCCTAATCCCCGCGGCCCGAGAGCAGCGAGAGGAACTCGCGGCGCAGGTTCGCGTCCTTCAGGAACGACCCGCGCATGACGCTGTTGGTCATCTTCGAGTCCATGTCCTTGACGCCCCGCCACTGCATGCAGAAGTGGTCCGCCTCCATCACGACGGCGAGACCGTCGGGCTGCATCTTGTCCTGCAGCAGCTCCGCGAGCTGGACGATCGCCTCCTCCTGGATCTGCGGTCGCGTCATCAGCCATTCGACGAGGCGGGCGTACTTCGAGAGGCCGATCAGCGCGGAGTGCTCGTTCGGCATCACGCCGACCCAGACCCGCCCGATGATCGGACAGAAGTGATGGGAGCACGCGCTGCGGACCCGGACGGGCCCGACGATCATCAGCTCGTTGAGCCGCGCGATGTTCGGGAACTCGGTGACCACGGGCTCGGGCGCATAGCGTCCCCCGAAGACCTCGCGCAGGTACATCTTCGCGACGCGGCGCGCGGTGTCCTGGGTGTTGTGGTCGCTCTCCGTGTCGATGACGAGGGTCCGCAGGACCTCCGCCAGCTTCCCCGCGACCTCGGCCTGGAGCAGCTCGAGCTCGCCCTCCTCGACGAAGGGATGGATGTTGTCGTTCGCGTGGAAGCGCGCGCCCGCCTTCCGGATCCGCTCCCGGATCCGATCGGCCACCGGCGTCCTTCCGTCCTGGACCTCCGGGCCGCCCGCCGCCCGCACCATCTTCGTCACCGTCTCGCTCGCCATGGCCTTCCCGCCTTCCCCCGAAGCCTAACCGCTGCGGAGGGCTCGCGCCGAGGCCCGGCAAGTCCGCCGCGGGGGCGCTGCGGCCGCTGCCCGCGGCCCAAAAAGAGGTCTCCTGCCTCTGCTCTGCCGCCCCGCGCGCTCTAGCCGAGCCCGGGCCAGGCCTCGTCCCGCCAGGGCTCCCCCGGCCGCCAGGTCCCCGCCGCATGGGCCTTGACCTTGCGCCCGTCGAAGCTGATCCACTTCTGCGGGACGAGCTCGATCACGACCCGGTCGTCGCTCTCGAGCCGCGCGACGAAGCCGTCGATCCCCTCCCGGCGGACCTCCTCCGGCTGCTCGGCGAGGACGGCGCGCGCGAGCTCGGGGTAGAACCAGCGCGTCGCGGGGCTGCCGGCGGGATGGACCGTCGCGAGGGTGCGCGCGGTGACGGTCCGCTCGTCGGCGAACGGAACGACGACGCAGCTCCGAGGCCGCGCGCGCAGGGCGGCGACGCGCTTGCGGCGGGCGGTGCAGGTCACGAAGAAGCGCCCCTCGCGCCAGAGATAGATGTGCATCACGCCGACGGGCCAGCCCTCGCGCGTCGTCCAGACGACCGCCGCCTCGCGGTGTCGGGCGAGCAGCGCGTCGCGCTCGGGCGCGTCGATCGTGTAGAGCGAGACGTCCTCGAAGTCCTGGAGCCGGTCTTCCATGCCTAGCGCGCGATCTCCACGGGGAGATTGCTCGGGCGCTGCGCGAGACCGAGGGGCGCGAAGGCCTGGAGGTCCTCGCGAACCCGCGAGCCCGGCGTCACGATGTCGAGGGCCGCGTCGAGCATCGCCCCCATCTCCTGTCGCGCGAGGTTCGCGCCGAGGCAGTAGTGCGGGCCGTTGCCGAAGACGAGCGACTCGCGCGTGTCCCGATCGATGTCAAGACGATCGGGCTCGTCGAAGACCTCCGGATCCCGATTCGCACCGGCGAACGACAGCATCAGCATCTGCCCCTTCCGGATCGCGCGCCCGCGCAGCTCGAAGTCGCGCACGGCGAAGCGCGGGATCCCCGCCGGCCCCCCGAAGCCGAAGCGCATGATCTCGCTCACCGCCCGGGGCACGAGCGAGCGGTCGCGCCGCACCCGCTCGAGCGCCTCCGGATGGTCGAGGATCGTCTCGATCACGATCCGCCCCCCGAGATTCGTCGTCTCGCTGCCCGCACCGATCAGCAGCGAGATCAGCATCACGATCTCGTCGTCGCCGAGGGTCTCGTCCTGCGCCTGCGTGCGCAGCAGATCGGAGACGAGGTCCTCGCCGAGCGCGGCACGCCGCGCCGTGGCGATCTGCCGGACCTGATCGGCGAGCTCCTTCAGGCAGACCTCGGAGTGGGCCAGCGCCGCGGGCTGGGCGAACGGAAAGAAGCCGCGGATGAAGCCCTGGGCGAGCTCGCGAAAGCGGATCTCATCCGCTCCCGGCGGCACGCCGGTCATCCGACTGATGACCGTGTTCGGAATCGGGTTCGTGAACTCCTCGACCAGATCGATCACCTCTCCGCCGCGCCCTCGCAGCGGCTTCGCGAAGCGCTCGACGACCTCGCGGATCTGCGCGTCCATCCGCCGCACCGCGCGGGGCGTCAGCGCGCGGTTGAAGCGCTGCCGGAAGCGCGCGTGCTCGGCGGGCGAACGCCGAGCGGAGATCCCGTCGTTGAACCAGCGCAGCATCGAGCCCTCGGGCTG
Source organism: Myxococcota bacterium (assembly GCA_046351135.1). Taxonomy (GTDB): domain Bacteria; phylum Myxococcota_A; class UBA9160; order UBA9160; family UBA4427; genus UBA4427. Next base: position 135,684 of record JAXLZA010000009.1, read on the forward strand.
CGGCTCGTACCGCTCCCAGGCCTTGCGGTCGCCGGTCACGTTCTCGGGATCGTTGAAGAGGCGCTTCACGTCGTCGTGGCGTGTCACGAACCAGAACCCGATCCCCGGCACGAAGTGGACCGGATCCTCGCGGCGCAGGCGGTGGACCAGCGGCGCCGGGTCCCGGGCGCCGAGGAGCTCGAAGAACGGGTCGACGGCGGGCTCGGACATGGTCGGCTCCCGGGTGGGTTCGATCGAGAGCAATAGTCCTCCGCGATCGACGGCGCCATTCCGACGGATTCGCAGGCTAGTCTTCCCGCTCGGCCCGCCGCACCGCACGACGTCAGGAGGCCCCATGCGTGAGCCCGTCCCGTCCCGCCTCGCCCCCGACCTCGAGACCTGGTCCGCGTTCTGCCGCCGGACCGAGAGCGCCGCGCGCCTCGTCCTCGCCGCCGCCCCCGACGATCCCTTCGATCGCGCAGAGGGCCTGCGCTACGTCGGGCGGATCGCGCAGCACGCGCTCCAGAGCTTCATCGAGGAGAGCGATCCCGCGCATCCCGTCGTGACCCACGGCCTGCCGAAGCTCGGCGGGGACAACCCCGACTACGTCTACTCCGTCGCCGCGCTCTCGGGCGCCTTCGAGTACCGCCTCCGCGGCCGCCTCGGCGACTCGGCCTATCTCGCCCTCGGGACCTATCACGGTGGCGTCGGGACGGCGCAGGGTCTGCAGGTCTCGGGCTACCTCGCCGGCAAGGACATGACCTTCGACGCCGACGGCCGCTTCGAGATCACCCTCGCCTGCGAGAAGCGGCCGGGCAACTGGCTCCCGATGAAGCCCGAGACCTCGCAGCTCATGATCCGCGAGCTGCTCCTCGACCGGCGCCGCCAGCGCTCGGCGACCTTCTCGATCGAGCGGATCGCGGGCTCGATCGAGCGGATCGCCGGCTCGGCCCCGGCGGCCATCCCGCCCGCAGCTCGCGCCGCCGCGGCCCCCGCGCGGGGCGCCGATCCCGCCGCGGACTACGCCGCCTTCCATGCCCGCCAGATGGCCCGCGCCGGCGCCTACGTCGAGGGCGCGATCGCCCAGTTCCTCGAGTGGACGAAGGACTTCGCGTCGCGGCCGAACCGGATCGATCGCCTCGACGAGCGCCTCGCCTCGGGCGCCCGCGGCGACCCGTACACCCACTACTACGGCGGCTACTACGCGCTCGCCCCCGACGAGGCGATGATCGCCGAGCTGACGCCCCCCGCCTGCGAGTACTGGAACGTCCAGCTCTGCAACCACTGGCTCGAGTCCCTCGACTTCACGCGCCACACGGTCAGCGTGAACCACGCCAGCGCCGTGAAGCGCCCCGACGGCTCGGTCTGCATCGTCGTCGCCGATTCGGATCCGGGCGTTCCCAACTGGCTCGACACGGCGGGCCATCGCCGCGGCTGCATCATCGCCCGCCAGGTCGGGACGGCGACGCCGGACGATCCGCGCTGCCGCGTCGTGAAGCTGCGGGAGGTGGCGCGGGAGGTCGGCTAGGCGGTGCAGGCCCGGCGATCGCGCCGGCCCGCTCGCCCGGGCAAGCGCTCGTCGCAGCCCGCCTCAGCCCGCTTTCGCCGCGAGTGCCGCGAAGTGGCGGGCGAGCTCGAAGCGGTCGTTGCCCCAGAACATGCGCTCCCCGACGAACACCGTCGGGACACCGAAGACGCCACGCTCGATCGCCTCCTTCGTGTCCCGATCGAGGCGCACCTCGAGCTCGGGCGACTCGGCGCGAGCGAGCGCCGCGTCCGCGTCGAGGCCCGCCCCGGCGAGCAGGGAGCGCACGACCTCCCGGTCGGAGACGTCCCGCGCCTGCGCCCAGCGCGCGCGATAGGTCGGGTAGTGGTACTCGCGGAAGCGGCCGGCGTCCTTCGCGACGAGGGCCGCCTTCAGCGCGAGGCGCGTCGAAGACTGGATCAGATGGCGCGGGCTCGTGTCGACGTCGCCCCCGATCATCTCGGACCAGGCCATCAGGTCGCCCATATACCACTTGCTCTTGCGCGGCCCGGACTCGGGCATCGGCCCGGAGGCCGGCTCGCGGGCGGTCGCGAGGTGGAGCGGCCGGAAGTCGATCTCGACGCCGATTTCGCCAAAATAGGCCTCGGCGCGATGGCTCCCGAGATAGGCCCAGGGACAGGCGTAGTCGTAGTAGAGCGGGATGCGCATGGGGGGACCTCCAATCTCCGCAGACGCTAGCGCGCTTCTGGAGGATCGAGATGAAGACGACGCTGCTCGCCGCGGCGGGCATGGCCGCGATGATGATCCTGTTCATCCTGCATACGCGCCTCGTCCAGAATCCTCGGGTCGAGGCGGAGCTCGAGCGGGAGCCGGAAGGTGAGCGCGCGAGCCGGGTGCTGGTGCTCTCGCTGCCCTCGGGCAAGACGATTCCCGTCAACTACTGGATCGATCCCGACGAGACCGGGCGGTCGATCGTCTACGTCGCCTCGGACTTCTTCTGGTGGCGCGAGCTGCGGGGCGCGGGGGCGCCGGTCGGGATCGTCCTGCGTGGTCGACGGCGGACGGGCTGGGGACGCGCGATCGAAGACGATCCGGCGCGTCGGGCCCGCGTCTACGCCGGCTTGCGGCCCACCGCGCCGGCGTGGTTCGGCGTCCTCATCGAGATCGTGCTCGAGCCGGAAGGCGGGCCGAAGGCGGGGATGCACACGAGGCCCGGCGCCACGAGCGAGTGATCGAAATGTCCCTCCGCGGCCCAACATCTGTTAGGATGGCCTCGGTCGTCGGCGCGACGACTGACACGAGCACGAGCGACCGGGTCTCGATTCCAGAGGCGACTGCCCGCTCAGCCACGGGAGGCCGACTGCAGAGATGATCTCGAGCTGGAGCGGGTGCTTCGCCCCGAACCGCCCCGCAAGGCGTGGGCGCTCGCCTCTTCCCGTCACGGCATGCCTGCTCGTCGCATGCTCGATCGTCACCGCGGCGATCTCCGGATGTCAGAGCGGTCCCCGCATCCGGTATCGCCACGAATACAAGATGAACGTCGGGGACGAGCATCATCCCGGACTCGTGACCGCCCTCGTCCTCCCCATCGACGCCCTCAACGAGGCCCCGGTCCGGGGCATCGACTTCAAGAACGATCGGATCTGGGAGCTCCTCGCCGAGCACCTCGCAGAGCACGGCATCGAGGTGTGGAAGATCGATCCCGACTGGCTGCGCAATCTCGCCCGGGAGAGCGATCTCGCAGCCCGCGTGAAGGCGCGCACGAATGCGTCGGGAACGCTCTCGAACGACGTCGGCCTCGCGCAGACGATCCCGGAGCTGATCGATCGGGTCGGCAAGGAGCCGGACGTCGTCATCGTCCCCGAGCTGGTCGTGCGGGATGCGGTCCACCAGGGGAAGCGCCAGATCGTGTGGGACGGCGTGAAGCGACGCGACACGGTGGATCTGATGGGAAGCTACCGATCGCCTTCCGTGTCGATGCACGTCGAGGTCCTCACGCGAGACGGCAAGGAGCTCTTCTCCGGCTTCGGCGGCATCGAGCAGCTCTTCCGCGTGGATCTCTCGGTGCGCGGCAAGATGGTCCAGCGCGAGGACCTGTACGAGGACGAAGACAACATCCGGGAGGGGATCTGCGTCGCGCTCTATCCCTGGTTCGGCCTCGAGGAGAGCTGTCTTCACTGAGAGAGCGCTCGCGAACTCCCGCGGACGCTAATCGGAGATCGCCGGATCCGGGCTGAAGGGGCGGTCCGGAAAGAGATGTCGCGACAAGAAGCGCCGACTGGCGCGCATGACGGCGATGTCGGCGTCGGGGCCGAAGCCGTGCTCGCCCTCTTCGACCTCCAGCACTTCGTGCGGCTTGCCGTGGAGCTCGAGCATCATCAGCATGCGGTGGGCCTGATCCGGATCGACGCGGCGATCCTCGGTGCCGTAGACGACGAGGATGGGCGTCTCGATCCGATCGACGTGGTAGGCGGGGGACGTCCGGATCAGCAGCTCGCGGTCCCGCTCCGGATCACCGAAGTCGCGGACCCAGAACTTCCGACCGAGCTCGTGATCCGTGACGTCGCCCGTCACGAAGAGATGGAGCCAGTCGCTCACCCCGTTGACCGAGATCGCACAGCGGTAACGATCGCGGTGACGCACGACGCTCGCGAGCGCGGAGTATCCTCCGTAGCTCCAACCGAAGATGCAGATCCGGGATCCATCGATGTCCGACCGCTTCACGACCTCGTCGACGGCGGCATCGATGTCGTCCTCGATGCCGCTCCCCTGCTGTCGTTCGACCAGCGCTTCGAAGGTCTTCCCGTAGCCGAGCGAGCCTCGGTAGTTGACCTGCAGGACGGCGATGCCCCAGCTCGCGAAGTACTGGGCGAAGACGTCGAATCGGCGATTGTCGCGGGCCGACGGCCCGCCATGCGGCAGGACGAGCAGGGGCGTGCGCCCGGCGGTCCGGGGCTTCGTCAGGAATGCCTCGATCTCGACACCGCCCTCGCTCCGGACGCGCACCACCTCGACGGGCGAGAGACGGGCCCGGTCGACGTTCTCGCCATGGCGACCGACGCGAACGATGCGACCACCCCGCTCGCGCACGTAGAAGTCGCCCGGATTGGAATCGCTGAAGTCGACGAACGTGAAGGTCTCGTGATCCGCGGTTCCGCTCGTCACGCGAACGGATCGGTCGCGCCACTCCTTCGGCAGGACGGAATCGAAGCGCGCTCGGTACTCGTCCATGTAGTGGAGCTCCGGCCGGCCATCCCGTTCGTACTCCACCGCGACGAGGTCGCCCGTCGTCGGGTCGATCACGACGTTGGAGACGTCGTAGTCCGGATGCACGAAGATCTCGCGTCCCACCCTCTTCGCTTCGTGGTCCCACTCGTGCAGCCCCAGCGTGTCGTGGTCGGCGTAGGCGAGCACGAGCACCGTCCGCCCATCCTTCGTGAGACCGACCGGACGGACCTCGCCCCCGCGAATCGTGGGTCGCCAGTCGTGGACGGTCCGGAGGGAGGATCCCGCCCGATCGGAGACGAGCAGGGAGATCGATTCCTGGCCCCAGCGAAGGGCGGCACGGGGCGCACCGTCGCGATCGACGATCCAGTTCGTGACGTGTCCCGACTCGACCGCGATGCGCTCGCCGAGGTCGACGCCCAGGAAGTCCCGCTTGAGCCGCTTCTGGAACTCGACGAGATCGTCGATGGTGACGCGATGGAGCGAAGTCGACGACCCCGTCCAGAATGCCCAGAGGACCTCTTCGGGAGCCCGGGGAAGCGGATCGACCAGCACACCGTATTTCGTCGAGATGCGGCGCGGACGCGCGTCGATGTAATCGCCCTGGAGGACCAGCTGCTCGACGCGAACCGTCCGGACGCCGCGCGCGGAGACGGTCTCGACGATCAGCGTGTCGGGGCCCTCCCAGTCGATCCAGAACCGCTCCTTCGACTCGACGATCCGCCGCTGCGTCGGAAGGCCGACGTGCTGGACGACGACGAACCAGGCCCCCCGCATCCAGAGCGTCGCCGCGATCCAGTTCCCGCCCGGGCTCATCGAAACTTGGCTCACGCCGTCCATCGGGTAGATCGCCTCGGCCGACTCTCCGGCCCGGGCGAGGCGCGGCAGGAGCACCGGGATCAGCAGCGCCAGCAGGACCAGGGCTCCGAACGACGGGCGCCGACGCGCGCAGGAAGCTCGGCTCATCGCTCGCCTCGCGGTCGGCCGGCCTCGGGTCGCCCCTCGGCGTTCAGCGCGTCGCGCTCGCGGGAGTAGAGCTCGAGGAACTCGTCGTGCTCGAGGCCCGCGAAGCGGATGGGATGGCGTCCGACGAGCTCGGGATGGGTCCTCGCGAGCTTGCGCATGCCCATGGCGGCATGATTCCGATTGCGGATCGAGATGCCACCGACGGTCCCGGACTCGGGATTCGCGAGCGCGATCAGGAGATGGCCCGGATAGTTGATCGCGCCGGCACGGACTTCGAACACGAACTCGTCCGGCCCCGCCACGGGCATGTAGCCCTTCCCGCGCACGCTCCTGCGTTCACGAATTCGATCGAGGTCGTCCTGGTGGATCGGGCGGTCGTCGAGAAACTGGGGCGCGATCTGCCCGGTCCGCGCATAGCGAAGCAGCTCGGGCCGGAGCGTCCGGACGTGCTGCGAGTGGACCGTGAAGCGGACGCCGCTCCAGCGATAGGATCCCGCCGAGACCGGAATCACCCAGATGTGTCGACCCGCCGGAAGATCGCGTGCGACCTCGAGCGAATCGGCGAAGAGGCGCTCGATCCCGAGCTCGGTGTCGATGTGGACGACGAGGAAGCCCTGATCCGCGGAGAGCGAGGGCGCTTCGCCGCGGGGAACGGCGAGCGGGGGGCCCGCGCAGGCGAGCGCCGACAGGACGAGCATCGCTCCGAGCAGGGCGAGCCTCGTCGCATGCAGGAGCGACCGTGCCTGCCCGCTCCGCCGCCGCGGCCCCCGGCACGCGTCGAAGACCGATTCGCACCTCGTGATTCCGACCATGTCCCGTCCGTCCGTCCCTTCCCGGATTTCGAACGTAACAGCCCGGATCCGTCACCGCCCCGATGCGACGCGAACGCGAGTCACGAGTCGCCCCCGAGCTCCGCGCGATCACCGACCCGGAGCTCGCCGTCGCTCAGGACCTTGCAGACGACGCCCGCCCGTCGCGCGAGGGCGAGGCGCACGTCGCGGCCGAACGCGTCGTCGAGCAGCTTGCAGGGCGCAGCGTCGCGGACGACCTCGAGCTCGATGGACCCGATGCGCAGGCGATGCCCCGGACGGCGGGAGAGCCGCCCCGAGGAGAGCGTCACGTTGCGCCGCGTCCGACCGGGATCGATCGGACGACCGTGGCGCTCGGCCGCCTCCTCGAGCTCTTCGAGGGTCTGCACGGTCAGATGGCGGATCCGGGACCCGTGGTAGCGATCGCCGACGAGTCCCCTGCCGGCCTCGGCGCGCACCGACTCGACGGCCTGCATCGGCAGCCGCCGCGCCTTCGCGACGTGGATCGAGACCACGACGGGGACCGATCCGCCGGGCGTCGGCCGTTCGGATGCGGCCGCATCGCGTTCCTCGTCCGCCGGCCGATCCGCAGAGCGAGTCGCCGCCTGCACCGACCGTTCCGACCGCACCGCCGCCATCGCATCCCCTCCCGCGGTCGGCGCAGCGTACCACTCGCCGTCCCGGTGGCCCGATTGGGAATTCTCCGGCTCGCCGGCCGCGCAGAATTCCCGACGCACCGTGGCGATTGTGCTTGAACTCGCGACATCCGCGGGTGTAGTGTGCCCTTGCGCCTCAGCCCGTCGAACGCATTCCGGCCCGATCTTCGTCGACCTGCGGCCGAATTCCCAGGCCGTTCCTCGCCGCCCGGCTCTCGTCGCGCTCCCGTCCCGCTCCCGTCCTGCTCCAGTCCCGCGCCCAACCCTCGAGCCCAAGCGCCCCCCGGAAGGACCTCCCATGCCGTGCTCCCTGCGCCCCACCCCGCTCCGCCTCGTCGCCCGCAGGCTCGCGCTGCTCTCCGTCGCCCTGCTCGGCCTGCTCGTCGGGGCCGCCCCGGCGCTCGCGCAGCTCGTCGTGACGGTCGAGGCGAATCCGGGGATCGCGGTGCCCGGGGAGCAGCTCGAGGTGCGCGTGACCGTGGCGAACCAGGGCGTGGCCGACGTCGGGGGCGTCGTCCTGAATCTGCTGATTCCGGCCGAGCTCGACGGCTTCCTCACGAGCGTGGCGACGCCCGGGGCGACCGGATGCACGCAGATCTTCAACAACACGGCGTGCACGACCGGGGAGACGCTGATCTGGAGCTTCGGCACGCTCACCGCGGGCCAGAGCGTGACGGCCTCGCTGACGCCGATCGTGTCCGCGACCGCCGTGGGGCCGATCGTCTTCAATCCGGTCCTCAACTCGGGCCCGTCCGCGAGCACGTCGGTCGCGATCGACCCGGGGCTCTCCCTCGACGTGAGCCTGAACGAGGCCCGCGATCCGGTCGCCACCGGCGGATCGCTCGCCTACACGCTCCACTTCGGCAATCGATCGGCGGTCGATTCCGCGCCGAACGCGCTGCTGCGCCTGCCGCTGCCGTCGGGCACCAGCTTCGTCGCCGCTTCGGACGGCGGTGTCCTGAACGGAAGCGCGGTGGAGTGGTCGCTCGGGACGCTCCAGCCGGGACAGTCGGGAACGCGCAGCGTCACGCTCGCCGTCGGCGCGGGGCTGCCGCGCGGCGGGTCGCTCGTCGGGATCGCGACGCTCTCCGATTCGAGTCCGCAGCAGGCCGAGGCACGCGCCGTGACCGAGGTCGATGCCGCCGAGGCGCTCTCCCTCGCGCTGACGGTCGGCCCGGACCCCGCGGCGCCGGGCGAGCAGCTCGACCTGCAGCTGACGGTCAGCAACACCAGCGCCTCGGCGGTCCCGACCGTCATCGTGCTGCTGCGCTGGCCGCAGGAGATCGTCGGTCTCTTCACCGCTCAAGGGACCGGCTCGCCGGCCGGCTGCACCCAGGTCGCCAACAATGCGGCGTGCTCCGCGGGCGAGCTCAGCGTCTGGAGCCTCGGCACCCTCGCCGCCGGCCAGAGCATGACGGTGACCTACTCGGCGGAGATCTCGGCGGTGCCCGACGGGACGATCGTCGACTTCCGCGCCACCGCCCAGAGCGTGAACCTCGACGAGCGCGCGGAGTCGAGCCGGAGCGTCGCGGTCGACGCGACGAGCCCCCTCGACGTCTCGATCCACGAAGAGCGCGATCCCGTCGCGCCGGGGGGCGCCCTCGCCTACACGATCGCCTTCGGCAACCGCTCGACGACGAGCACGGCGCCGAACGCGCTGCTGCGCCTGCCGCTGCCGGTCGGCTCGACCTTCGTCTCGGCCTCGGGCGGCGGCGTGCTGAACGGCGGCGCCATCGAGTGGTCGCTCGGAACGCTGCAGCCCGGTCAATCGGGCAAGCGCAGTGTCCTGCTGACGCCGGGAGCGGGACTCGCCGCCGGCACGCTGCTCCAGGCCGAGGTCGCGCTCTCGGATGCGTCGTCGCCTGCGCAGCTCGCGCGGGCGAGCGCCGTGACCGAGATCGACGGGCTCGCGGGGCTCGCCCTCGCGCTGGTCGTCGGACCGGATCCCGCGGCGCCGGGCGAGCAGCTCGACCTCGAGCTGACCGTCAGCAACACGAGCGCCGCGTCGATCCCGACGGTGACGCTTCACCTGCGCTGGCCCGAGGAGATCGCCGATCTCTTGACCGGCCAGGGCACCGGCTCCCCCAACGCCTGCACCCAGATCCTCAACAACGCCGCGTGCTCTGCGGGCGAGTTCGCCCAGTGGTCGCTCGGCACGCTCACCCCGGGACAGAGCGTGACGCTCACCTACTCCGCGGCGCTCGCGGCCGTGGCCGACGGCTCCGTCGTCGAGTTCGAAGCCCTCGCCCAGAGCGCGGCCACCGTCGGGCAGGTCCGCGCGGGCCGCGCGGTCATCGTCGACGCGACGAGCCCTCTCGATCTCTCGATCCAGGAATCCCTCGACCCGATCGCTTCGGGCGATGACCTCGCCTACACGATCGCCTTCGGCAACCGCTCGCCGACGGTCGCGACGCCGAACACGCTGCTGCGCCTCCCGCTGCCCGCTGGGACGACCTTCGTCGCGGCCTCGGGCGGGGGCGTGGTGAACGCCGGTGCCGTCGAGTGGTCGCTCGGGACGCTCCAGCCCGGGCAGGCGGGGACGCGCAGCGTCACCCTCGAGATCGCCCCGGGCCTCGCCGCCGGCACGCTGCTCGCGGTCGAAGTCGCGCTCTCGGACACGTCGTCGCCGCAGGAGCTCGCGCGAGCCGGCGCGGTGACCTCGATCGACGCGGGCACGGGGCTCGAGCTCGCGATAGTCGTCGCCCCCGATCCCATCGCCCCCGGCGAGCAGCTCGACCTCGAGCTCACCGTCAGCAACACGAGCGCCTCCGCGATCCCGTCCGTCACGCTGCTCCTGCGCTGGCCGTTCGAGACGGCCGCGAACTTCACGGGCCAGGGGACGTCGTCGCCGGGCGGATGCACCCAGATCCTCAACAACGCGGGCTGCTCGGCCGGCGAGTTCACGCAGTGGACGCTCGGCAATCTCGCCGCTGGGCAGAGCGTGACCGTCACCTATTCGGCCGCGCTGACCGCCGCGCCGGACGGCTCCGTCGTCGAGTTCGAGGCGCTCGCCCAGGGCCTGGGCATCGTCGATCAGGTCCGCACCGGCCGCGCCGTCCTGGTCGACCTGGATCGACCGCTCGAGCTCGGTCTGCACGAGCCGACCGATCCGATCACGGCCGGGGACTCGCTCGCCTACACGATCTCCTTCGTCAATCGCTCGCGCGCAACCACCGCACCGAATGCGCTGCTGCGCTTCCCGCTCCCGATCGGCACGACGCTCGTCAGCGCCTCGGACGGCGGGGCGTTCAACGACGGCGCCGTCGAGTGGCCGCTCGGATCTCTTCCGCCCGGTCGCTCGGGGACGCGCGGGGTCGTGCTGGCGACCGATGCGGGCCTCGGCTCGGGCTCGCTGATCCAGGCCGATGCATTCCTGGCCGACGCCTCACCGTCGATCCAGCGGGCGCGCGCCGGCGGGGTCACCGAGATCGACGGCCTCGAGGCCCTCGAGACCTCGATCGACGTCGTCCTCGACCACGTGGACTGGGCCTATCAGATCGACGTGACGGTCACGAACACGGACGCGGTGAGCCATTCCGGAGTGACCCTCACGCTCCGCATTCCCCGGGACACCGTCCCCTTCATCATCTCCACGGTCACGGGCGCGCCGACCTTCGGCTGCACGCAGATCGCGAACAACACGGCCTGCACGGGGGGCGAATTCCTGCTCTGGAGTCCGGGTACCCTGGCCGCCGGACAGAGCGTGACGGTCCGGATCCCGAACCTCTACATCGCGGTTCCGACGACCGAATCCGCCGAGCTCTTCGCCCTGACCGCGATCGCCCTCGGCTCGGGGACGAACGATCGCGCCGTCGACCACGTCGTCCCCGAGCCCGGCTCGGTCGCGTCGCTCGTCGCCGGGATCGGACTGCTCGGGCTGCTCTCCCGCATCAGGAGGACGGAGAAAAGCGTCGGCTGACGCGGGATGGCCGCCGAGGCCGTGCCGTTCGATCGGCACGGAAGACCTCGTCCGCCGCCCCACGGACTACGGGCAGACTGCGCAGTCCAGAGGAGGAATCGGGGCTTCCATCGAACCCGCAACGAGAGAACGATCCAGGTCCGAAGCCGCCCGCCCACCGGTCTCTCCCGCGGACGAACCCCGCTCAAGTCCCGCGGCTCGCCCCGCCGATTCCTCCCTCGACGGACCCCCTCCGACACGAGGTCGACCGATGGCCGACGGGCGAGCGAACGAGCGGGACGAGGCCGACGAGATCGACCTCGTCCAGTGCATCTACATGAGCGCGGCGGTGCGTCCGCTGGATGCCGACGCGCTCAAGGACCTGCTCGCGAAGACCCGCCTCCGCAACGAGCGGGACGGACTCACGGGGATGCTCCTCTACGCGGGCGGCAGCTTCTTCCAGGTCCTCGAAGGCCCGGCGCCCGCCGTGGATGCGACCTACCGGCGGATCCAGGCCGACGCGCGCCACGACGGGATGGTCCTGCTCGTCCGGGAGCGCATCAAGGAGCGCTCCTTCGCGGACTGGACGATGGGCTTCTGCGAGGTCTCGAGCGAGGACATCCGATCGATCCCGGGCCTGAACGACTTCCTGCAGACGCGGTCGGCTCCGCCCGACCCGCGGAGCGGGGACCGGGCCCGGGAGCTCCTCCGCGCATTCCGCAGCGGACGCTGGCGGCGCAAGGTCAACGCCTAGCGACGCCGGCCGCCCGCGCACGACGGCCGTCCGTCGGCCGTGGGGCCGTCGGAATCACTCGAGGTTGAAGCCCGCGTAGCCCCGCTCTTCGACCTCCCGGCAGAGCTCCAGGTAGGCCGCGAAGCCCTCGGCGAAGATCAGCTGCGCCTTCGGCTTGCCCGGGATGTTGCTCCCGTTCATCCAGTTGGAGACGTCGGAGACGAGCGTTGCCGAGGCCGAGGCCCGGACGCGCTCGACCCAGCGCGCCTCCGCCTTCGGATCGGCCTCGATGCGCCGGTAGCCCTGGTCGCGCAGATGGCCGAGACAGCGCGCGACGAACTCGGCCGTCGCCTCGGCGCAGCGCGTGAAGTTGCAGAACAAGGTGCCGTTCTCGAAGAAGAGGTTCGGAAAGCCGGCGGTGGAGAGCCCCATGTAGGCGGTCGGCTCCGCGTCCCAATGCGAGCGGAGCGACTCGCCCCCCACGCCCCGGACGTCCATGCGCAGGACCTCGCCGGTCGCGGCGTCGAAGCCGGTGGCATGGATAAGGACGTCGAGGTCGTAGCTCGCGCGCTTCGTCCGGACGCCCGTCGGCACGATCGCCTCGATCGGATCGGCCTTCACGTCGACGAGCAGGACGTTGTCCCGGTTGTAGGCCTCGTAGTAGTCGGTCTCGAGCGGGACCCGCTTCGCCCCGAAGTGATGATCCTTCGGACAGAGCAGCTCGGCGACGACCGGATCCTTCACGCGCTCGCGGATCTTGCTCCGCACGAACTCGCAGTAGGCTTCGTTCGCATCCCGATCCGTCATGAGGTCCCGGAAGTTCCCGAACCACTTGACGAAGCCCGGCTGGCTCCAGATCGCCTCGTAGAACGACCGCCGCTCCGCGTCCGTCACCTCGAAGGTCCCTCGCGGATCGGGGCTGTGGACGAAGCCGCCGATGTTGCTCCGGCAGGTCTCGAAGATCGCGTCGTAGCCGGCCTTGATCGCGCGCATGCGCTCGGCCGGGATCGGCGCGTTGCGCAGCGGCGAGCAGTAGTTGGGCGTGCGCTGGAAGACGGTGAGGTGGGTGCACTCCTTCGCGAGCTGCGGGATCAGCTGGACGCCCGTCGAGCCCGTCCCGATGATGCCCACGCGCTTGCCCGCGAAGTCGACCTTCTCGCGGGGCCAGCGCGAGGTGTGGAACGAGAGGCCGCCGAAGGACTCGATGCCCGGGATGTCCGGCAGGTGGTTCGCCGACAGCAGGCCGGTCGCGGCGACGACGAAGCGCGCGCGGACCCGCCGGCCGTCCTCGGTCTCGACGTCCCAGCGATTCGCCCGATCGTCGAAGACGAGCGAGCGCACGCGGGCGCCGAGAACGATGTGGGGCCGCAGCGCGAACTTGTCGGCGACGTGGTTCAGGTAGCGCTCGAGCTCCGGCTGGCCGACGAATTCCTCCGACCAGTCCCACTCCTCGAGCAGCTCCCGCGAGAAGGAGTAGGCATAGCTCCAGCTCTCGGAGTCGAGCCGCGCGCCCGGGTAGCGATTCCAGTACCAGGTGCCGCCGACGCCGTCGCCCGCCTCGAAGATCCGCGCGTCGAGGCCGACCTGTCGGAGGCAGTAGAGCTGGTAGAGGCCGGTGATGCCGGCGCCGATCACGAGGGCGTCGATCTCTTCGATGGGGGACTGCGTCATGTCGTTCTCCTCGGAATGCCGATCGCTCGCCGGCGCGCGTGATCCTGACCTCGGAGCACGTGCGCCTCAGAGCTCGTGCGAGAGCGGCACGCACCCGAGATAGTCCTCCCGCCGCAGCGCTTCGATCTCCTCGCCCGTGAGCCCGAGCAGCTCGCCGTAGATGCGCGCGTCGTGCTCGCCGAGCCCGGGCGGTGGCAGCCGGACGCCGAGCCGCTCGCCGTCGAGGATCCACGGCGAGGTCGGCAGCGGAAACGTCCCGTAGCCCGGGAGCTCCGTCGGCTGATGGAAGCCGCGCGCCCGGAAGTGCGGATCACGCGCGTGATCGGCGGCGTCGTGGACCGCGGCCGCGGGAACACCGCGGCGCTGGAGCCACCCCATCAGCTCGATCGCGTCCCGGCTCCGCGTCCACTCGCCGAGCGCCCGCGCGAGCTCGTCCCGATGCCGTCGGCGCCCCGCGCGGTCCGCATAGCGCCCGTCGCGTGCCCACTCCGGGTCCCCCATCTCCGCCCGCAGCGCGGCCCACTGCGCGTCGTCGTAGATGCTGATCGCGATCCAGCGATCCTCCCCGGCGCAGGCGAAGACGCCGTGGGGCGCCATCCAGGGATGGTCGTTGCCGGCAGCACGGCGCACGCGGCCGGAGATCGCGTACTCCATCAGCGCTTCGGGGATGTGATGAAGCGAGGCCTCGACGCCGGAGACCTCGACCTGCTGACCGCGACCGGTCCGCTGGCGCTGGGCCAGGGCGGCGAGGATCGCGACGGCATTCGTCATGCCGGTGACGACGTCGGTGCGCGTGCTGTAGTTGACGGTGTCGGGGGCCTGATCGGGGTAGTGGCGCAGGGCGCCGTAGCCGGCGATGCCGTCCATCGCCCCGCCCATCGTGACGCGCTTCGCGTAGGGGCCGGTCAGTCCGAAGCCCGAGCACGAGAGCATCACGAGATCCGGCCGGATCTTCGACAGCACCTCGTACCCGATCCCCATCTTCTCGGGCACGCCCGTCACCATGTTGGTCACGACCACGTCCGACACCGCGACGAGTCGCTTGAAGAGCTCGACGCCCTTCGGTCGCGAGAGGTCGAGGGTCATGCCGAGCTTGTTCCGATTCGCCTGGACGAAGCCGGAGTTGACGTTCCACGGCGTCGGTCCGGGCTCGCGCCGCGGATAGAAGCCCGCGAGCGAGGGCGGGACCTCGACCGGTCCGCGGGCATGATCGAAGCGCTGCACCGCCTCGACCTTGATGACCTCCGCACCGAGATCCCCGAGCCACATCCCCGTCATCGGCCCGGCCCAGCCCTCGGCGAGCTCGAGCACGCGAATGCCCGCGAGCGGGAGCACGCGGCCAGCAACCGGCCTCACGGGCGCGGGCGCCGTCGTGCCCGCCCGCGTCGGGCCGCTCGCCGCGGCACCGACGGCGCTCTCCGCCTCCGCCCGCTCGAGCGCCGCCATCACCTCCGCCTGATGCTGGCCGAGCAGGGGCGCCGGGCGGCTCGGGCGCTCGCTCGCGCCGTGGAGCCGGAAGGGCTTCGACGGCACGCGGAGCCGACCCGCGACCGGATGGTCGAGCTGCTCGAAGATCCCGCGCGCGACGAAGTGGGGATCGACGAACAGGTCGGCGGCGGTGTAGACGGGGGCCATCGGGAAGCGGGCCTCCGCCGCGGCGTCGAAGATCTCGCGGCGGGTATGGCGGCGCAGCCAGGCGTCCCAGATCCCGTCGAACTCGGCCTTGGTCTTCGCGATCGCCGTCGCGTTCGCGAAGCGCGGATCGCTCGAGAGCTCGGGCATCCCCATCATCTTGAAGACCCGGGGCCACCACGAGTCCCCGCGTCCGATGCCCTGGACGGCGACGTAGCCGTCGCCGCACGCATAGCCGCCCATCAGGAACTGGGCGCGCAGCGGGTCCCCGATGCGGCGCGGGATCTCGCCGTTGTAGAAGTAGGGGAGCGGCTGGCGCTCACCACCGGCGAGGAACGACTCGACGATCGAGAGCGAGACGGCGTGACCACAGCCGTCCCGGCGCGCGGCGATCACCGCCGCGAGCGCGGCCACCGCGACGGCGAGCCCCGCGTAGGCGAGCGTCGCGTTCTCGGTCGAGGCGAGCGGCTCGCGACCAGGCAGGCCGTTCGGATACATCGGGCCGGCGAGGGCGTAGGACGTGAGCTCGGTGAGGGCCCACTCGCGATAGGGGCCGGTGTCTCCGAAATTCGAGAGGGAGACGAGGGAGAGACGCGGGTTCGCGCGCGCCAGGGTCGCGAAGTCGAGGCCGAGGCGCGCCATCGTCCCCGGGCGGTAGCTCTCGACGACGAGATCGGCGTGGGCGGCGAGGCGCAGGAAGGTGTCGCGCCCGGCGGGCGTCTTCAGGTCGAGGACGATGCTGCGGCGGTTGGTGTTCAGATAGAGGAAGAGACCGCCCTGCTCGGGATCCCCGGACGCGTCGTCGTTGCCGCCGACGAAGGGCCCGGCGCGGCGCATCGGGTCCCCGCCCGGGCGCTCGATCTTGACGACGTCGGCCCCTTGATCGGCGAGCTGCTTGACGCCGAACGGGCCGGCGAAGCCCTGGGTCAGATCGAGCACGCGCAGTCCCGTCAGCGAATCCTGCATGTCAGCCCGCCAGCGATCCGAAGAACGCGATGATCTCGTGCGCGAGGCGCGCCGGATTCTCGATCCCGGGGAAGTGTCCGCCGTCGTCGATGATCTCCCATCGCACGACGTTGTAATGCGGCTCCGCGAGGCGCCTCGGGACGCGGTTCGCCTCCTTGAACGCCGCGACGCCGAGGGGCACCGCGATCCGCGCCGGCTGCAGAATCTGGTTGCCCCGGGCGAAGGTCTCGTAGTACATCCGCATCGTCGGTCCGATCGAGCGCGTCACCCAGTAGAGCATGATCGTCGTCAGCAGCTGATCGTTCGAATAGCGCCGGGAGAGGACGCGGCGCCCGCTCTCGTCCTCGATGTCGCTCCAGCGCCACCACTTCTCGAGCAGCCAGGCCGCCAGGCCGACCGGCGAGTCCGTCAGCGCGAAGGACGCGGTCTGCGGCTTCGTCCGCTGCAGATGGACGTAGCCCCACTCGCGGTCGCGATAGTCGAGCACGCCCTGCCACCAGACGCGCTCCTCGTCCGTCAGCTGCGCGGGATCGATCGGCGGGGCCAGCATGTTGACATGGAGCCCGACGAGCTTCTCCGGATGGCGCGCACCGAGGGCCGTCGTGACGGCCGAGCCCCAGTCGCCGCCGTGGGAGCCGAAGCGCGGATAGCCGAGCTTCGCCATCAGCTCGACCCAGAGATCGGCGACCTGACCCGCGCCGAAGCCGCGACGCCGGGGCGGACTCGAGAAGCCGTAGCCCGGCAGCGACGGGACGACGACGTCGAAGCCCGCGCGCGTGAGCGGCTCGACGACGGCGGTCAGCTCGTAGAAGGTGCTCGGCCAGCCGTGGGTCAGGACGAGGGGGAGGATCGGCCGCGCGCGTCCCTGCGCCCGGGCCCAGATGCAGTGGACCTTCGCATCGCCGAGCTCGACCTGGAACTGGGGGAAGCGGTTCAGCTCGGCTTCGCGGGCGCGCCAGTCGAAGCGGTGGCGCCAGTGGTCGACGAGCGCCTTCAGCTCGCCGACGTCGGTCCCGTAGTCCCAGCCGGCGTCGGGCAGCGTGTCGGGCCAGAGCGTCGCGTCGAGGCGGCGATGGAGATCGTCGAGGACCGCGTCGGGGACGGCGATCGTGAAGGGCTGGATCGTCATGGGGCTCTCGGGCTTCCTCGCGCGGTCGCGCCGGATCGTTCGTGCGATTCTGACAATCGCGGGCCGCCGCGTCTACCCTTGCGTCCACCGAGCTCAGGAGTCCCCGCCATGATGCATCTCGCCCGCCTCGCCCGTCGTCCGCTCCCCTCGCCCCGCCGCCCGCTTCCGCCGAATCGCCGTCGGCCCGCCCCGCCCGGCCGGCTCGCGCGAATCGGCCGGCTCCTCGTCGCGTGTGCCATCGTCTGGTCCGTTGCGATCGTCGTCGTGAGCGCCCCCGCCTCGGCTCATCCGGGCGAGGAGGAGGCGCTGCGGCTCGTGCTCCTCGACTGGGCCAACGGCATCGCCAACGCGAACGCCGAGCAGATCGGCCGGCTGCTCGCCGACGACTTCGTCCACGAGTCCTACTTCACCGCCCCGGCCGACCACGACCGCTACCTCGCGCTCGTGGCGACCGGCGCCGCGCCGATGCAGAAGATCGACCTGCGCCACGTGCGTTATGCGGTGACGGGCGATCGCGCGCGGGCGGACGACGTGCTGGGCGTCGTGATGCAGACGACGGCGGTGGCGGCGGAGGCGGCCTTCGTCCGGAGCGAGGCCGGCTGGAAGCTCGCGCGGGTCGCACAGAAGCTGGTGCTCCCGGATTTCGCGCGGCCGTTCGAGCCGGAGCAGGTCCGACTCGAGACGGTCGGGCTCCGGATCCTCGATGCCGCGAGCGGGAAGCCCGTCGCGGCGCGCATCCACGTCGAGGACGAGCAGGGGCGGACCTGGGCGCCGGAAGGCCACGTCGCCGCGATCCCGACGGGCTGGCGCGAGTCGGTCGGCAAGGACGTCCGCGTCGCCGGGAAGACCTGGGCCTACGTCCCGGGCGAGACGCGGATCGCGCTGCCGGCCGGGCGACACACGATCGAGGTCGAGCGCGGCTTCGAGACGATCGCCGCGAGGCAGCGCTTCGAGGTCCGCGCCGACGAGCCGAACGCCCTCGAGATCCGCCTCGCGCGCTGGTCCGACGTCCGCAGTCGCGGCTGGCATTCCGGGGACACCCACGTCCACTTCGTCGACCCCGAGGCCGCACGCCTCGAGCTCGAGGGCGAGGACCTCGACGTCCTCAACATCCTCGCCTCGAAGTGGGGCGCGCTGATCACGAACGTCGAGCACTTCACCGGCGCCCCCTCCGGCAGCTCGCCCCCCGGCCGCGCCGTCTTCGTCGGCGAGGAGACGCGCCACGTCTGGCTCGGCCACTCGATCCTGCTCGGCATCGAGCGCCTCGTCTATCCGCTGACCTGGGGCGGTCCGTCCGAGGGCGTACCCGGCGGCTTCGATCATCCGCCCATGGCGACCCAGGCGGACGCGGCTCATGCCCAGGGCGGGCTCGTGACGGCGGCGCACTTCCCATATCCGAAGGGCGAGCTCGCGGTCGACGTCGCCCTCGACAAGCTCGACGCCGTCGACGTCCTGACCTGGGGCGACGCGTTCTCGGAGAAGAACGTGATGCCGGCGCCGCCCTCCGCCCTGACCTGGTACCGCTTCCTCAACTGCGGCTTCGACCTGCCCGCCACCGCCGGCACCGACAAGATGGACAACACCCAGGTCTCGGGCTCGGTCCGGGTCTACGCGAAGGTCGACGGCCCCTTCTCCTACGACGCCTGGCTCGAGGCGATCCGAGCGGGGCGGACCTTCGTCTCGACGGCCCCCCTCCTCGAATTCACGGTCGAGGGCGCCCTGCCCGGCACGACCCTCGACCTCGCGCGCGGCGCGAAGGTCCTGGTTCGGGCGGTGTCGCGCTCGCGCGTGCCGATCGAGCGCCTCGAGCTCGTCCGGGACGGCCGGGTCGTCGCGACGGTGCGCAATCCGCAGAAGGAGGTCGAGGTCGTGCTCGATCGCGCGATCCGCTTCGACGAGAGCGGCTGGATCGCGGTGCGGGCCTACTCGCCGGAGCTGCTTCCGTACCAGGCGTTTCCGCTCGTCGGGTTCGACGGCATCCCGGTCATGGCCCACTCGAGCCCGGTCTACGTCCGGGTCGATGGGCAGCCCCGGCGCTCCCCCGACGACGCAAGCGTCCTGCTCGGCTGGGTCCGCGAGGCGATCGCGTGGGCCCGCAACGAGGCCCGCTTCCAGCGCCCCGAGGAGAAGGCCGCGATGCTCGCATTGTTCGCGCGCGCCGAACGGGTCTATCTTGATCAGATCGGAGAGACCCCGAGCGCGTCGACCAGCGAAGCGGCGACGACGACGACCACGACCACGACCACGCAGAAGAAGAAGACCAAGGAGTGACGAGCATGAGCCGCGCCGAGAAGCCGACCGATTCCCCCGCCGAGATCAAGGTCGGCACCGTCCTCGTCAGCCTGCTCGATCCCGATCGCGGTGCGGAGGCGGCCTTCAATCGCTGGTACGAGCGCGACCACTTCTACGCGGGCTGCATGGTCGGCGCGAACTTCTTCTCCGGCCGGCGCTTCGTCGCGACCCGCGGCCTCAAGGACGTGCGGCTGCCGGAGACGGGCTCGATGCTCCCCGACGTAAAGGCGGGCTCGTACCTCGCGCTCTACTGGATCCTCGCGGGCCATCACGACGAGACGCAGGACTGGGCGACGGTGCGCGTGAAGGCGCTGCACGCGAACGACCGGATGTTCTCGATGCGCAAGCCGGTCCACGCGGGCTTCTACGCGTCGTGCTTCGCGGTCTCCCACGATCCCGACGGTGTGCCGATCGAGGTCGCTCTCGAGCATCCCTACGCCGGCGTCGGACTCACGATGTTCGAGGCGAACGAGTCCGTCGGCCGCGCGAAGCTGCTCGCCGCCCTCGAGGGCGGTCTGCTCCGCGACTCGCTCTCGCCGTACGGGCCGTCGCTCTGCCTCGCCGCCGCGCCGCTCCCGATCGGCGACGACATGCCCGCCTACGTCGAGCGGCCGAAGGGGCTCGACCGGCGCGTGCTCCTCTTCACCTTCCATCCCGAGGACCCCGCGCGAACGCTCCCCGGCTGGGCCCGGGACCTCTCGGCGAAGATCGCGCAGGCGGGCCTCGGCCGATTGCTGCTCTCGGCGCCCTTCATTCCGACGATCCCGGGGAGCGATCGCTACGCGGACGACCTGTGGTAGGCCGGACGAACGACCCTCCTCTCCGACGCCCCGCGGCTCTCCTCCTCGCGCTCCTCGCGCTTCTCGCGCTCTTCGTCGCCCTGCTCACGAGCGACCGCGTCGCGGCCCAGGCCCGGACGACCCCGCCTGCCTGGACCTGCCGCGACGAGCTCTGCCAGCGGGCGACGCGCCAGGGCGATCGCCTCGCGATCGAGCTGCAGAACCGGGGCCCGCGCTCGACCTGGGTCGTGCTCGAGCCCTTCGACCTCTCGAACGTGAAGACGCTGCGCCCCGCGCCCTTCACCCTCCGCATCGGCCCCGGCGAGACCCGCACTGCCGGCGTCCTCGCGATCCAGGACGAGACGCAGCCCTACGCCTATCAGGCACGCTGGCGCGCCCTCCCCGGCAATCCCGACGCCGTCCACGACGATCGCTGGCAATACCGCATGCCCTTCGGCGGCCCGAGCCCCGCCGAGATCAGCCAGGGCTACGACGGTCCCTTCACCCACAAGGGCCTCGCCGCCTACGCCCTCGACATCCCGCTGCCCCTGGGCACCCCGGTCCTCGCCGCCCGCGGCGGCACGATCGTCGAGGTCCCGACCGACCCCGTCGCGAGCGGCGTCGCCGAACGCCGCAGCGAGAGCGAGATGGACCGGCGCGTCATGATCGAGCACGCCGACGGGACCTTCGGGATCTACGCCCACCTGCGCCCCGGCGGCCCGGCGCGCCTCGGCCAGCACGTCGAGGCCGGCGACCCGATCGGCTTCTCCGGGGACACCGGCTTCGCGACCGGACCCCATCTCCACTTCGAGGTCGCGAAGTTCCGCCGCGACGGCCAGCGCCAGACCCTCCCGGTCCGGTTCTGGAACGGGACCGCGCAGGGATTCGTCCCCCTCGCCGGCTTCGCCTACGCCCCGGGCTGCTCCCGCGCCGACGGCGCGCGCTGCCGCCCGGGCGAGCTCGCGAGCGAGCCGCCTCCGCCCTCGTCCCCGTCGTTCCCCGCGGCCCCGGACGGGCCAGAGCGTTAGGCCGAGACGACCTTCGGCCAGACCTGCTCCCGGAACGCATCGATCTGATCGAGCAGCTCGGCGACGCCGCGCGCACACAGCTTCAGATGAAAGACGTTCGCCCCCGCGGCCCGGGCCGCGCGCAGATCCTCCGCGAGCGGATCGGGCCCGCCCGCCAGCTTCGCCTTCGGCAGCGCCGCCGGCGCGGGTCCGAGCAGATAGGCGCCGGGCGGCATGTAGCCGACGTCGAGGTCGATCGCGCCGCGCCCCGCCGCGAGCGCGGCCTCGCGCATGACCTCGATCGCCTCGGGCAGCTCCGACTTCGGATTGCCCATCGGGATCCAGCCGTCGCCGAAGCGCCCGACGCGCCGCCAGGCGTTGCGCCCGCGTCCGCCGATCCAGATCGGGAGGTCGGCGGGCGGAGCCGGGCCGACGCCGACCTTCGCATAGCGATAGAGCTCGCCGGCATGGGAGACGTAGCGCTCGGCGAAGGCGCCGCGGATCGCGGCGAGGCTCTCGTCGAGGCGACGGCCCCGGGTCTCGAAGTCGACACCGAGGGCCTCGAACTCGCCGCGGACGTGGCCCGCGCCGACGCCGAGGATCGCCCGGCCGCCGGAGAGATGGGCGAGGGTGCCGAAGGACTTGGCCGTGAGCAGCGGATGGCGGTAGGCCGCGACCCAGATCGTCGAGACCAGGCGCACGCGCCGGGTATGCGCCGCGAGGAAGCCGAGGGTCGCGACCGTGTCGTACCAGGTCGTCGACATGTGCCGCGCGTAGTCGTCGTCGGGGATCGCGACGTGGTCGCAGACGCCGACGAAGCCGAAGTCCCGCTCGTCGCACCGCTTCGCGATCGCGACGAGATCGGCGACCGAAGCCGTCGTCTCCCACGCGTCCGCGACGCTGGCGCTCAGGGTCTGGATCGGGAGCTGGAGGCCGAAGACGGGGGCACCGCCGCAGGTGATCGAGGCCATCTCAGTAGCCGATCCGCAGCCCCATTCGACCCTCGTGGGCCCGATAGGCGCCGTCGACGTCGCCGACGCCGCTCGCGCCGTTGCGGAGCATCCAGCGATGATCGAGGGATTCGAGGTAGCGGTAGCCGACGCTGAGCGCGACCCAGCGGGTGATCGGGATCTCGGTGCCGACCATCAGGTTCCAGGCGAACTCGGCGCTCTCGCCGCGGATCTTGCGGTTGGGCAGGCCGACCTCGGCGCGGGCCTTGCTCCAGAGGACGCCGACGCCGCCCCCGACGTAGGGGATCAGGTAGGGGATGTTGCCGCGCTCGACCTGCCGGCCGATCGGGTAGTCGGCGTAGAGGTTCGCCATGCCCGCGATCCAGTGGAAGTCGCCGCGATGGGGGCGGTAGTGGACGTTCTCGACCGTGTGGTTGCGGTAGTCGACGTTGGCCTCGATCCGCAGGTGGCGTGCGATGCGATAGCCGAGCCCGATCTCCGCGAGCGCCGCGTCCTGGTATTCGACGTCGAAGTCGACCACGCCGAGCGCGGGCACCGTCGGCGGCGGCGCCGGCCGCGTCGGGTCGTTGATCCGCGTGTCCTGCTCGCCGGCGACGGAGAAGCCGGAGCCGAGGTAGAGCGTCGGCCCCGTCTCGCGGCTCGGCACGGCGGTGTCGGCGGGCGCGGGCGACGCCGCGGGCGGAGCCGGCGTCGCGGCGCGGGCTGCGCCGTTCGCGATCCCCGCGACCGCGCAGACGACGACGGCGATCCGGACCAGGGAGCGTGCGCGCATCGATCCTCCATCCCGTGCTCGACGCCCGAACGAGCGTGCAGTGACGGATCCACGGCTCGATTCGCAGGATCGACCGGTACGGAGCGCGATGCGAAGGCGACGTGGCGCGTCGCAGCCAGCATACTGAATCGAAGACGGCGCGAAAGCGGACGCGGGGTCAGCCGGGCATGCGCTCGGCGACCCCGCCGATCCGCGGCGACGGGAGGCGCGGTCTCGACGTGTGGCCTAGTAGTCGTCGGGCCGGAGATGCTTCTCCGGGGCGCGCTCGCTCTCGTACTCCTGGCGGTTGGTGCGCCAGTATTCGTAGTCGTAGGGGCCGAAGCCGCCCTCGTCGATGCTCGCCGGATCGTCTTCTTCCGACGCGTCGTCGTCGTTCGAGTAGAGCGGATTGCGGCCGTCGTCCTCGACCTCGCCCTCACCGCCCGGATCGGTGCTCAGGTCGGGCCCGCCGCCGGCCGCCGGGGTGACCGCGTCGTCGTCTTCTTCCCGGTAGGGCGCATAGGCGCCCTTGCCCCCGAAGCGCCCCTCGTCCTCGTAGACGCCGAGGCCCTCGACCCGATTCGGATCGATCGGCTCCTCGTCGACCTCGTCGAGCCAGTGGGTGGAGCCGCCCGCCGCCACGAGCTCCGACGGGAAGGCCGCGATCTGCTCCCGCACCAGCGCGAGCTGCTTCTTCGCCTCGTTCGCGTTGGTGCGGTGGAAGTGGCGGACGCCGCTGCGGCGATAGTTGCGGCGATTCGAGTCGGCGTACTCCTTGGTCGCGATCCTCACCGTCTCGACCAGCCGCGCCTCCTCGACGCGGAGCTTCCGGTAGCGCGACTGCCAGTGGGCCTTGAGCGCATCGAGATCCCCCTGCGCCGTCGTCGCCGCGCCCGCCGGGCGCGCGAGCCCCACCGCGCCGGCGACGCAGGTCGCGAGCAGCAGCACGCCGAAGATCCGCGCGATCCGATTGCCTCGTCCGATGGTTGCCATGTCCAAGCCCCCTTCGAGCGGGAGGTCCCGCCCCCGCGCCGATTCCGCTCCCGGCGGAACTACAGTCGGAACCGACCGATCTCGTTCTCGAGCCCCTGGGCCAGGGCCGAGAGGTCGGCCACCGTCGTGTTGCTCTGCTCCGCCCGCTGCGTCGTCTGCACGGTCACCTCGCGGAACACCTTGAGCGCCTCCTGGATCTGGTCCGCCCGCGTGCTCTGATCGCGCGTCGCGACCCCGATCTCGGTGATCTTCGCCGCCACGCTCTCGATCGACCGCGCGATCAGGCTCGACTCGTTGCGCTGCTCCCGGGCGGCGTTCTTGACCTCGAGCCCGAGATGGCGCATCTGCTCGACGCCGCGGGTGATCTCCGCGCTCGCAGTGTCCTGCTCGTGGGTTCCCCGCTTCAACTGAAGCGCGATCTCCTTGACTTGTTTCATGGCGAAGCCGACCTGCCCGATGTCTGCCGTCTGGTTGCGCGTCGCTTCGACGATCTCCTTGGCCCAGAGGGTCGACTGCTGGGCGCTGTCGCCGATCTCGCGGAGCATCCGGCCGGCCTCCTGGGACAGATCGACGCCGCGCTCGACCCGGGTCGCCCCCTGCTCCATCGCCTCGACGGCCCCCTCGACCGCGGCCTGGACCGACTCGATCAGGGCCGCGATCTCGCGGGTGCTCGCCGCCGTGCGGTCGGCCAGCATCCGGATCTCGTCCGCGACGACCGAGAAGCCGCGGCCGTGCTCGCCCGCCTGGGCCGAGATGATCGCGGCGTTCAGCGCGAGCAGGTTCGTCTGGTCGACGACCGCCTCGATGACCCGCACGACCTCGCCGATCGACTGGCTCTTCTCCGAGAGGCTGCCGACGATCGACTCGATGCCCTTGAACGAGTCCTGGATCTGCTGCATCCCCTCGACCGTCTCGCGCACCGCCGACACGCCCTGCCCCGCCTTGCGCGCCGTCTCCTCCGAGAGCTGATGGCTCTCGCGGGCGTTGCCCTCGACCTGGCGCACCGACTGGGAGAGCAGCTCGAGGGCCGTCGCCGTCGACTCGGTCGAGTGGTTCAGGGCGTCGGCGCTGCGGGCGATCTCGCGGATCGCGCTCGTCATCTCGACGACCGACGCCGCCGTCGTCTCGATGATCTCGGACAGCTCGTCGACGTGGCGCGTCGACTCGGCGATCGACGAGTCCATCTCGATCGCGGCGATCGAGGTCTCGGCGGCGGCGTTCGAGAGCGCCTCGACGTTGGCGTTCACGGTGTGGATCGAGTCGGTGATGCGGCCGATCGACTCGGCGGTCTCGCCGACGGCCTGCTCCTGGCGGATGGCCTCCGAGCGGACGGCGGCGCTCGACTCGGCGAGCTGCTGCGTGACCTGCGCGACGTAGCGGGTGTTCTCCCGGACCTGGGCGACGAGGCCGCGCAGGCTCTTGACCATCGCGTTGAAGGCGAGCGAAAGGACGCCCATCTCGTCCTCGCTCTGGACGTCGACCTGCGTCGAGAGATCGCCGCCGGCCATCGCCCGGGATCCCTCGACCAGCCGCTCGAGGGGGACGGCGATCTGCCGCCGCAGGCGCGCCGCGCCGATCGAGCAGACGACGAAGGAGACGAAGAGCACCGCCGCGACGATGCCGGTCGAGATCGCGAGGAAGTCGGTGACCGCCTGCGTCCCCGATCGGATGAAGACCTTGCCCACGACCTCACCGGAGGCCTCGATCGGCGCCGAGAGCTCGATCCGGTTGCGCGACCACTCGGGCCCTGGGACGAGGGTCGCCGGCGGCTCGAAGTCCCGGACGCCCTCCCGCACGTAGCGCGCGAAGACCCGGCCCGACGCGTCGTAGACGATCGCCGCCTCGACCGAGGTCGCGACGGTGAGCGAGCGCAGCGTCTCGGTGGCCGCCGCCTGGTCGTCGAAGAGGAGCGACGCGACGGAGTTGCCCCCGATCACGCCGGCGAGGAGCAGGAGGTTCTCGTCGGTGACGCGCTTGAACTGGATGAAGGCGGTGGCGAAGAGCGCGGTCGCCGTCAGGCCGAGCGCGAGGCCGGTCGTCGAGAAGAATCCGCGGACGATCCGGTGCTGGATCGAATCCCGACCGAGGAACATCGTCATCCCATTCCACTCCCGGGCACCGCCATCCCGGCGCCCCGAATCCGAAACGACCTAATGCCCCGCCTCGTCGACGAGCTTCGCGAGCCGCAGCAGGCTCGAGCTGATCTTGAGCCCCGCGCGCCGCGCCGCCTTCTGGTTGATCTCGAAGCGGATCTTCTGATCGACGAGGATGAAGTTCGCGACGCCACCCTCGAGCGCGAAGCCCGCGCGGTCGGAGATCGTGAAGACGGCGCTCGAGCCGAGCCGCTCGGCGACGGCGGCGCCCTCCGCCGCGGCGTTCGCCTCGAAGAAGAGCAGGTGGCACTGCGCCGCGTCGGCGAGCCCGGAGAGCGGCACCACCTCGACCGGCCGCACGCCGACGGTGCGGCCGGAGACCGCGCTCGTCAGGACCCCGGCGAAGTCTCCGCCACCGATCAGGCAGATGCGGATCGGTGCGTCGGCGCTCGCGAAGGCGGATTCCGGCCACTCGACGTAGCGCGCGAAGTTGAAGAGGAAGGCGGCCTTGACCTGGTCGGCGGCCTCGGCGGGTGCGCTCCGCGGCAGCAGGATTCCCGCGAAGATCGCGAGCAGCGCGACGACCGTCTCCGTGCGCGCGCGACGGGGCGTTCCCGCGCCCCCCACACCGCAGTGTGAGGGCGCGGGTCGAGATCCGACCGGCGCGCACGTCGATCCTCGTCCCAATCCCGCTCTCCGACGTTCGATCTCCGATTCTCGAGCCCGGGCCTGCGAGCCCCGAGCGAGGCGACTCGTCCCCTCCGTCCATCGGCAATTCACGCGCGAAACAAAGCAGCTTGGTCGCGAAATGATTGCGGGATGCGGGAATGCGAGGGACATTCGCCACGAGCAACGACCCCGCCTCCGGAGCGTTCCGCGATGAATCCGCGCGTCTCGATCCTGCTCCCGGTCTTCGACGCGGGGGAAACCCTGGCGACCGCCCTCGAGAGCATCCGCCGCCAGCGGGAGGCGCGCTGGGAGTGCGTCGTCGTCGACGACGGCTCACGCGACGATTCCCTCGCGATCGCCCGGGCCGCGGCCGAGCGGGACCCGCGCATCCACGTCGTCGCGCGCCCCCACGAAGGGCTCGTCGCCGCCCTCGACGCCGGCGCGGCCCTCTGCCGTGCCCCGCTCGTCGCGCGCATGGACGCCGACGACTGGATGCACCGCGATCGGCTCGCCCTGCAGTGCGACCTGCTCGACCGGGAGCGCGAGCTCGACGCCGTCGGCTGCTTCGTCCGCTCGTTTCCGCGAGCGAGCCTCGGCCAGGGCGACCGACGCTACGAGGCCTGGCTCCGCAGCCTGGCCGATCCCGTCGCGATCTGGCGCGATCGCTTCGTCGAGTGCGGGATCGCGCATCCGACCCTCGTGATCCGGCGCGCGCGGCTGGCCGAGCTCGCCTATCGCGACACGGGCTGGCCCGAGGACTACGACCTGGTCCTCCGCCTGCTGGCGAAGGGCCCGCGCGTCGGCGTCGTCCCGCGCCGGCTGCTCGGCTGGCGCCACGGCGAGAACCGCACCTCCCGCCGCGATCCCCGCTATGCCCTCGACCGGTTCACCGCCTGCCGCGCCCACTACCTCGCGCGCGACTTCCTCGGTGATCGCCGGGACTACGTCCTCTGGGGCCACGGCCAGACCGGCCGCGCACTGCGCCGCGCGCTCGAGCGCGAGGGCTGCACCGCCCGGGCCATCGTCGAGGTCCATCCGAGGCGCATCGGCCAGACGATCGGCGGGGCCCCGGTCGTCGCGCCGGAAGCGCTCGCGCACGATTCGGCACCGCGGCTTCCCTTGATTGCGTCGGTCGCCGGGGAGGGACCGCGCGCGCAGATCCGCACGGCGCTCACGGCACTGGGATACCGGGACGGCATCGACTTCGTCTGTGCGGCGTGACGCGGGGCGCGGCGGTCGGGCGTTGTCGCGCCGTGCCGGGTGCCCCGGCCGGATGCGGCCTGGCACTCGGGCTTCGTTCGGCACGCGTGGAGGGACCGGTCGGCTGCGCTGGGCGCCGTGCTGCGCGTGCCGTCCTCAATCTCGCGCCAGGCCGCATCCGGCCGGGTCACTCGGGACGTCGTAGGCGCTCGATCGACGCGCTCTGATGAATTGAATCGGGGCTCTGCCTTGACGGGACTCGATCAGCAAAGCGATCGCCATCCAACCGAGAGCCCGCGTTCGCCGTCCACGCGAATCCCGAACAGTCCGCGCTCCATCTCTTCGATCTCCACGACGCCCCGAGTGACGCGGGCGGAGCTCGTCGCGGGCGAAATTGAGACCGGCACGCGCAGCACGGCGCGCAACGCAGCCGACCGGTCCCTCCACGCGTGCCGGACGAAGCCCGAGCCCGCGACGAGCTCCGCCCGCGGCACCTGGCACGACACGCCAGATCGAAGAACCGGAGTGAGGCGCGTCAGAACTCAGCCTGCCCCGGCGTGCGCGGGAACGGAATCACGTCGCGGATGTTCGCCATGCCCGTCATGAACTGGACGAGCCGCTCGAAGCCGAGGCCGAAGCCCGCGTGTGGCACCGTCCCGTAGCGGCGCAGGTCGAGGTACCACCAGTAGGCGGCGGGATCGAGGCCCTGGCCTCGAATCGTCTCTTCGAGGCGATCGAGGCGGTGCTCGCGCTGCGAGCCGCCGATCAGCTCGCCGACGCCGCCGACGAGGACGTCCATCGCGGCGACCGTCTCGCGATCGTCGTTGCGATACATGTAGAAGGCCTTGATCGACGCAGGCCAGTCCGTCACGACGACCGGGCGACCGACATGCTTCTCGGTCAGCCAGCGCTCGTGCTCGCTCTGCAGGTCGCGTCCGAAGCCGACCGGGAACTCGAACTTCTCCCCCGAGCGCTCGAGGATCGCGATCGCCTCTCGGTACGGCAGCCGAAGGAACGGCTGCTCGATGACGGTCCGCATCCGCTCGATCGCCTTCGGCTCGATCCGCTCGGCGAAGAACGCCATGTCCTCGGGACAGCGATCGAGCACCTTCGCGAATACGAACTTGAGGAAGCGCTCGGCGAGATCCGCGAGCTCGCCGAGATCGCAGAACGCGACCTCGGGCTCGACCATCCAGAACTCGGCGAGGTGGCGCGCGGTGTTCGAGTTCTCGGCGCGGAAGGTCGGGCCGAAGGTGTAGACGCGGGAGAGCGCGAGGGCGCCGATCTCCGCCTCGAGCTGGCCCGACACCGTCAGGAACGAGGGTCGCCCGAAGAAGTCCGCCGCGTCGTCGATGGCGCCCTCCGCCGTCCGCGGCGGCGCGTCGAGGGGCAGCGTCGTGACGCGGAACATCTCGCCGGCGCCTTCGGCGTCGGAGGCGGTGATGATCGGCGAATGGAGGTAGAAGAAGCCTTCGTGCTGGAAGAACTCGTGGATCGCCATCGAGGCGGCGTTGCGGACGCGGAGGACGGCGCCGATCGTGTTCGTGCGCGGGCGCAGGTGGGCGATCGTGCGCAGGAACTCGAAGCTGTGGCGCTTCTTCTGGAGCGGGTAGTCGGAGCCGGCGGCCCCGACGAGCTCGACCCGGGCGGCGTGGACCTCGAAGCGCTGGCCCTTGCCGGGGGAGTCGACGAGCGCGCCCTCGACCGCGATCGCCGAGCCCGTCGTCAGGTGGCGGACGACGTCCTCGTAACCTCCGGTCCCGGGATTCGCGACGACCTGGATGCCCGAGAGGCACGAGCCGTCCGAGACCTCGAGGAAGGAGACCTCCTTCGCGTGGCGCACCGTCCGCAGCCAGCCGCGCACCGTCGCGCGCCCCCCCGCCGCCTCCCGCGCCAAGAGCCCCCGGATCGACTCCCATGCCATGTCGCCCACCCCCTGGCGATCGAGATTACCCTCCCCCCGCGGCCGACCGCTATCGTCGGCCCGACTCTCCTGCGAGACGACGCCCGGACGTCGAGAGACCCCGACACGCGCGATGCCGATCCACTGGTTTCCCGGACACATGAATCGCGCCCGGCGCGAGATCGCCGACGCGCTGAAGAACGTCGACGTCGTGATCGAGCTCGTCGACGCGCGGCTCCCCTTCTCGAGCCGCAATCCCCTGCTCGGAAGGCTCGCGGCGAAGAAGCCGATCCAGACGCTCCTGTCGAAGGCGGACCTGGCGGATCCGGACGTGACGGAGGCTTGGCTCGAGGCCTGGCCGGGACCGCGTCCCCTCGCGCTCTCGATGATCGACGCGAAGAGCGTGCGGCCGCTGCTGGCGCGCTGCCGTGAGCTCGCGCCCCATCGCGGGGGACCGGGCCGGACGCTGCGCACGATGGTGGTCGGCATCCCCAACGTCGGGAAGTCGACGCTCATCAACTCGCTGACCGGGCGGCGCGTCGCGAAGACCGGCGACAAGCCCGCGATCACGCGCCACGCGCAGCGCGTCGAGCTCGACCGCGACCTCTCGATCTTCGACTCGCCGGGCGTGCTGTGGCCCCGGCTCGACGATCAGGAGGGGGCCCACCGCCTCGCCGCGAGCGGCGCCGTCGGTGACGCCGCCTTCGATCCGATCGAGGTCGCCTGCTGGGCCGTGCGCTTCGTCTCGAAGCGTTATGCGTCGACCCTCGTCGATCGCTTCGATCTCGGCGACGAGCTCGACGCGATCCTGCGCACGACCCCCGACGATCCGAAGGACGCGACCCGGGCCGTGGCGCTGCTCGAGGCCGTCGGCCGTCGGCGCGGCGCACTGCGGGCCGGGGGGCGCGTCGATCTCGAGCGCGCCGCCGACCTCTTCCTGCGCGAGCTGCGCAGCGGGAAGCTCGGCCGCATCAGCTTCGAGACGCCGGCGGACCATGCCGCGGCGCTCGCGGGCTATCGCGAAGACTTGCGCGAGGGCCCCTCGCCGGCGCGCGCCGCCGAAGACGCCAGCTCGTCGAGCAGCGCCGAGTAGGCCGCGAGGCGCCGCTCGTCGATCTCACCGCGCCCGGCGGCCGCGAGGACCGCGCAATCGGGCTCGCTGCGGTGGAGGCAATTGCGGAAGCGGCAGCCGTGCTCGAGGGCGGACTCGAAGCCGGGGAAGCAGGCCGCGACCTCGGCGGGCGAGAGGTCGACGGCGATGAAGTCCTTGAAGCCCGCGGTGTCGACGAGCAGACCGCCGCCGTCGAGGTCGTGGAGCGTCGCGGTCGTCGTCGTGTGGCGGCCGTGGCCGCTGCCGCGATTGAGCTCCGAGACCCGCAGCGCGAGCGCGGGGACGAGCGCATTGAGCAGCGAGCTCTTCCCGACCCCCGACGGCCCGACCATCGCACCGAGTCGTCCGCCGGCGAGATCGGCGCGGATCGCGTCGAGGCCGATCCCCTCCGCGGCCGAGACCCCGAAGACCTCGCACGAGCCGCCGTAGATCTCCCGGAGTCGCGCCGCGAGCGCCTCGCCCCCCGGCAGATCGAGCTTGTTGACGACGATCGCCGGCGCGATCTCCGCCGCGCGCGCGATCACGATGCCGCGGTCGAGGTAGCCGGGCTGCTCCCGCGGCTCGACGGCGACGACGAGGAAGAGCCGGTCGAGATTGACGGCGATCGTGCGCTCCCGTCCGCGGGGATCCATCCGCCGCAGCACGCCGTACGCCGGCCGAGTCTCGAGCCGCGCGCCCGTGACGACGACGCGATCTCCGACGACCGCGCGCTGATCCGGCGCGAGCCAGACCTGCCCCTCGCTCCCGTCGTCGTCGTAGCGAACGAGCACCGCGACCCCGTGGTGGGCCACGACCCGCCCGGCGCGCCCGGGCCCCGCCGCGCCGCGATCGCCCGCATGGCGCTCGGCCTTGCCCGCGCCCGACGATCCGCGCTCGCGCCTGCCTGCCTTCACGAAGCCCCCATCTCCCGCAGCCGGTCGGCGAGCGCCGAGTCGCGGCGCGCCCGCCGCGCGATCGCCGCGCGCACGACCTCTTCGCTGCCGTGGATCCGGAGCCGCTCCCGGGCGCGCGTGATGCCGGTATACAACAGCTCCCGCGTCATCAGCCGCGTCGCGTGGGGCGCGAGCACGAGATCGACCGTCCGGAACTCCGAGCCCTGGCTCTTGTGGACGCTCATCGCGATCGCGCTCTCGTGGGCCGGGAGCCGGGCGAGAGAGAGTGTGCGCACCCCGCCCTTCGGATCCGGAAAGAGCGCGCGGAGCCCCTCCGGCAGGCGCTCGACGAGCCCGACGTCCCCGTTCCAGAGCGACTGGGCCGGCGCATTGCGGGTCACGAGCACGAGCCGCCCCGGCCACTCGAGCCCGCGGCTCGCCGTGCGCCGCTCGAGGGCCGCGGCCTCGTCGAGCACCCGCGAGAGCGCCTCGACCCCGAACGGCCCGCGGCGATGGGCGCACAGCACGCGATAGTCGCCGAGCCGGGCGAGGCGCGCCTCGGGCCGCGCCTCACCCGCGACGGCCGCCTCGAGGCGACGCACCGCCTCGCCGAGGCGCGCGGCGAGCTCGACCGACGACCCGAGCTCGCAGCGCTCGACGTCGGGCAGCGTCGCGTCCGCGAGGATCGCGAGCGCCGCATCCGCGTCGCCGGCCCGGACCGCCTCGGCGAGGCGGCCGATGCCGCCCGTCGCCGCATAACGGTGGCTGCGCGTCAGGCGCACGATCGAGCCCGCGACCGCCGCCGGCGGTGCAGTCGCCCCCTCGCCCTCGCCCGCCCCCTCACCACAGAGATCCGCGAGGACCGCGCCCGCTTCGACCGACGCGAGCTGCCGCGGATCCCCGAGCAGGATCAGCCGGGGCACCGCCTCGCACGCCTCGAAGAGCCGCGCCATCTGCTCGAGGTCGACCATCGAGGCCTCGTCGACGACGACCACGTCCGCGTCGAAGCGCCCCGCTCCGCGCCGCGGGCCGCCTCGCCCGCGATCGAGGCGGACGAGGGCGCGGTGGATCGTCTCGGCCTCACCGGGCAGCGCGGCGCGGATCGCCTCGGGCAGGTCCGCGGCGGATCGCTCGCGGACGAAGGAGGCGGCCATCGCCGCCGCGGCCTTGCCGGTCGGGGCGAGCAGCAGGACCCGGGGCGGCCGCGCACCCATCGCGAGCGCCTGCTCGGCGAGGAGCCGCACGATGCGGGCGACGAGCGTCGTCTTGCCCGTGCCCGGGCCGCCGGTGAGGAGCGCGAGGGGACGCATCAGGCCGAGGGCGAGGGCGCGGCGCGGCGCTTCGTCGTCGGAGACCGACGGGGCTCCGGCCGGGGTCGGGACCGTCGTCGGCGAGGGGTCGCGCGCGACGAGCGCCTCGATGCGGGCTTGCGCGTCGAAGCCCGCGAGCGGCAGGTCCGCGCGGCGGACGCGGCGCAGGATCGCCGTCGCGAGCGCGTGCTCCGCGCGATCGAGGCGGTGCAGGGAGAGACGACCCCGGGCGTCGAGGACGAGGGGACGGACCGCACCGTCCGCCGGCGCGGCGTCCGACCTTCCGGCGCGGCGCGATTCGACGAGGGGACTCGCTGCGATGGCGTCGAGCCAGGCGTCGACGGAGGCATGGGTGAGGAGCGCGGGGAGCTCGGTGCCCGGCGCGGCTTCCTCGCTCGCGAGGCCCTCGACGCAGAGCCGGCGCAGGTCGGCGCAGACGTGGCCGAGGGATTCCTGGCGGCTCGCGAGGGCGATCGCCCAGACGACCGAGCGATCGCGCTCGCCGAAGAGCGCGGCGAGGCGCTCCGCGAGCTGCACGTCGAGCGGCGTGAGCACGCCCTCGCGCCGTCCGCGCTCGAGGGGATCGGCCGCGCGCGGAGTGCGGGGCGGGCGATCGGCCCCGAAGTCGAAGGAGGCCTGGGTCACGACGCGCCCCCCTCGCCCCGCCCGATCAACGCCGCGACCCGCCGGATGGTCCGCGCGTCCGGGCGATCGAAGAAGACGCCGCAGCCCGGCGGATGCTCCGGGGCGAGGCCGCGCAGGAAGAGGTAGTAGGCGCCCCCGAAGTGGCGATCGTAGTCGTAGCCCACGAGGCGGCTCGCCAGATGGCGATCGACGGCGACGGTGTAGAGCAGATACTGGAGCACGTAGTCGTGCTCGATCATCGGCTCGACCAGCCGGTCGGGGAGATAGTCGCGCCGGCGATCGCCGAGATGGTTCGACTTGTAGTCGAGCAGCGCGTAGCGCTCGCCGTCGAAGAAGACGGCGTCGATGAAGCCGCGCAGATAGCCGGAGAGGGTCGGCCAGGCGAGCGAGCGCGCCCGGTCGGCATAGCGTGCGAGGGGCGAGCCAACCGGAGCGTCGGCGAGGACGTCCGCGAGGGCCTCGGCCGAGAAGCCCGGGCCCGCGGCCTCCCCGGACGCGGCGAGCGTGAACTCGAGCTCCGGGACGAAGCGGCCGCGCGGCACGTCGGCGAGGCGGAAGGGCCGGGGCGCGACGCGCAGCGGCGTCCGGGCGACGGCGTGCACGACGTGCTCGATCTTCGGGACGACGTCGGCTGCGAGCGGGCTGCGCTCGACCTCCTGCAGCGCGACCCGCCGGACCTCGGCCGCATCGAGCGCGCCGAGATCGACCCGCTCGAGGACGTCGTGGAGCACCGTCCCCGCCTCCGCGCCCCGCGGAAAGAGGTGCATCTCGCCCGCGAGATCCGGCGCCGCAGCCGGCTCGGCGGGCCGCAGCTCGACGTCGGCGTCGAGATCGCGCCCCGTCGCGAGGGGCCCCGCCGCGACGGCGGCCGCCCGCCGACTGCTGCGCACGAGCCCGGAGAAGCTCGTCGTGACGAGGGGGCGCAGGGCGAGGGGGCGGACGGTGGGCTCTTCGAGCGGCCGGCTCGGCGCCGCGCTCGGTCGCCAGCGGCCGGTGTCGGTCCGATCGGCGTCCTCGAGACCGATCGAATCCCCCGCCGCGCCGGCGAGCTCGCTCCACGCCGCGTGCCAATCCGCATCCGCGAGCTTGCCGGCCCACTGGGCGAACGCGCTCTCCCCGATCCCGTCCCGCGCCGCCCGCGGCCCGAGGACGAGGCGCGTCAGGGGCGAATGCGCATAGCGCTGCCCGATGCGTCCCCAGAGCACGACGCACTGCCGCCGGGCGCGCGTCAGGCCGACGTACAGGAGGCGCAGATGCTCGGCCGCCGCCTCCGCCTTCTCCAGCGCGACGTGCTCGGCGTGGACGTCGTCGTCGAGGGTCCCGAGATCGAGGATCCGCTCGCCCGTCACGGGATCGTGGTAGAGCACCGGTGGCCGCCCGCCGCCCTGCTCGATCGACTTCGACTTGCGCGGACGCGGCTCGAAGGTCTCCCAGAGGCTCGGCAGATAGACGTACTCGTACTCGAGCCCCTTGCTGCGGTGCAGCGTCACGAGCGAGACGGCCTGGTCGTCGCGCTCGAGGCGCAGCAACGACGCGTCGCCGCCGAGCTCGAGCCGGATCGTCTCGTCGGCGATCGCCCGCTCGAGCCAGGCGAGGAGCCCGGTGCGCGAGGTGCCCCGATCGTTCTCGATCCGGGCGAGGAGCTCGGCGAGATGGAGCCAATTCGTCAGGCGTCGATCGCCATCGCCGTAGGCGAGCAGTCGCGCGGTCACCTCCTCCCGCGCGCGCCAGGTCTCGAAGGCGCGGGCGAAGCCCTGCTCGGTCCAGATCCGGCCGTAGCCCGCATAACGCTCCGCGATCTCGGCCAGGATCGTCGAATCGTCGTCGAGGGCCGCGATCTCGGCGGCACCGAGGCCGTGGGCGCCGCTCGAGAGCGCGGTGCGCAAGCGGGTCGGATCGCCCGGGGCGAGCCAGGCCGCGATCACCGTCGCGAGCTCCCAGGCCTCCCGGGCATCGAAGACGTTCCCCTCGCCGCGGCTGACGCACGGGATGCCGATCGCCTCGAGCGCGCGACGCGCGGCGTCGAGCTCGCGCTTGCGCCGCGCGAGGATCGCGACGTCGGAGGGCGCGACCCGCCGATCGCCGATCATGGCCCCCGAGTCGAGCAGCCGCGCGATGTCGTACGCGATCGCCTGCATGCCCGCCGTCCGCCCGAAGCGCACGGGGGCGCCCGCGGCCGCCTCCCCCTCGCCCCGAAGCGTCAGCACGCGCAAACCGCTCGTCGAGCGGCCCGCCCCGTGGACGTGGATTGGTCGGCGATCGAGCTCCGGCGGCACTGCCGTCACGCGCCGGTAGTCGATGGCGTCGACGGCGACGGGGCGGTCGACCGCACCGAACAGGGCGTTCACGGCCTCGATCACGGGCCGGTCCGATCGGTAGTTCACGTCGAGGGAGTGGACCTCGCCCTTCGCCTGCGCGCGGGCCGCGAGATAGGTGTGGACGTCGGCGCCCCGGAAGGCGTAGATCGCCTGCTTCGGGTCTCCGATCAGCACGAGCCCGCCGCCCGATGCCTCGACCGACGGATCGTGCCAGACCGTCCGGAAGATCTCGTACTGGACCGCGTCGGTGTCCTGGAACTCGTCGATCAGGGCGAAGCGGTGGCGGGCACGCAGCGTGCGTCGGAGCGTCTCGCCTTCGGGCCCCCGGAGCGCGGCGCGCAGCTGGATCAGCAGGTCGTCGAAGAACAGGACGTGCTGGGCCTCCCGCCGCTTCGCCGCGGCCTCGCGCACCGCGTCGACGAAGCGCCTCCGCAGCGCGAGCGCGCGCCCGGCGAGCTCCGTGTCGAGGGCCCCGGCCGCGGTCACGAGCACGCTGCACGCCTCGAAGAACGGATGGCGGAGGGGAACCTCTCCCTTCCTGGCGCCCTTCTCGATCGCTTCGCGCGTCAGCGACTTCGCGATCCGATCGGGAAGCGGCAGGATCACCGGCCCGCCTTCATCCCGTGCGTCGGCGACCCGCCGGGCGAGGTCGTCGAGCTCGGGGGCCCAGTTCCCGGCGATGGACGCCACCTTGTACGAACCCCGGTTGAGCCCGGAGGACTCGCTGCAGAGCATCGCCAGGATCTCCTCGCGATCCGCGAGCCAGCGCGCGGCGAAGACGAGCCACGCGTCGCGCGCCGCCTCCACGAGCGGATCGATCGGCCCCGGCGCGTCGGCGTCGGGCCGCTCGGGCAGGACGCGCATCTCGTCGTCGCCGCCGAGGCGGTGGGCGATCCAGTCGAAGAGCGCATCGGGCTCGAACTCCCAGGCGCGCCCCGCCCCGTGAGCGAGCCACGCGCGGAAGGCCGGATCGCTCGCCTCGAGCAGCTGCTTCCAGAGATCGTGGGCGAGCGTCCGCTGCCAGACCTCGGGGTTCTCGACGAGCTCGGGCTCGAAGGCGAGGCCGCTCTCGAAGGCGCTCTCCTGCAGCGTCCGCTGACAGAAGCCGTGGATCGTGAAGATCGCGGCTTCGTCGAAGTCGCGGAGCGCGCGACGGAGCTTGGTGGCGACGGCGACGTCCCGGGTCTCCGCGAGCGTGTCGCGGATGCGGCTCCGGATGCGATCGCGCAGCTCCGCGGTCGCGGCCTGCGTGAAGGTGACGACCAGGATCTCCGCGGGCCGCAGATCCCGCTCGACGAGCAGGCGCAGGTAGAGCGTCGCGAGCGCGTAGGTCTTGCCCGTCCCCGCGCTCGCCTCGAGGAAGCGGGTCCCGGAGAGATCGATCGACGCTGCGTCGAAGGGACGGATCTCGGAGGTCGCCGTCATGTGGACCCGACCTCTCGCGCCGCGAGGAGCGGCCGGAAGAGGCCGAGCGCGATCTCGTCGAAGCCGCGCGGCAGCTCGAGCTCGGATGCCGTCGCGACGGGCGAACAGCCCTCCCAGATCCGCACCGTCTCGAGCTCCTCCTCGGCCTCGGGCGTGCGGGATCCCGCATCGTCGCGTCCCTCGTACTCCTCTTTCGCCTTCCGCCAGACCGCTGCGTTCTCGGTTCCCGACTTCACCGCCGCCTCGGCGTAGCTCCACGCCGAGCGCGCGAAGAACGGCAGAGGCGCCTCGTCCACGCCGGCGCTCCACGCCACGATCGGGGCGAGGAGCGCAAGCGGATTCTCGACGCGCGCGAATCGGACGACCCGCTTCGTCGGATCGTCCTTGCCGAGGGGGCGCCCCACGCAAACGCTCGTCGTCGGCCAATTCCCATCCCGCTCCGCCAACGCACACAGCACGAGGTGCCGGATCCAGAGCACCGCCTCGCGCCGCCCCCCGATCCGCCCATAGTCCGCCTCGACCCGAGCCCCCGGCCAGAGCGCGTCGAGCGTCCCGACCAGCGTCGTGGCCCCGCCGCCCGCGCGCGGGATCTCGAGCTCGAAGGCCCGATCGGGCAGGCGCTCCCCCGCGCGATGGCGCGCGGCGATCGCGGCGATCGCGCGGACCTCGTCGACGACGGGCCCCGCGAGCCATTCGCCCGCCTCGCCCTCCGGCAGCAGCGGGCTCGCGCGCAGCCGGGTCCGGGCCTGTGCGAGGCTCTCTCCGGCCGC
The DNA here is from genome assembly GCA_046351135.1 of Myxococcota bacterium. Classification (GTDB taxonomy): domain Bacteria; phylum Myxococcota_A; class UBA9160; order UBA9160; family UBA4427; genus UBA4427. The sequence goes on from JAXLZA010000009.1 coordinate 173,943, forward strand.
GAGCGCCTCGAAGAGCGCGCGGCCGAGATTCGAGCGCTCGAGCGGACCGAGCTCGACCGGATCGAGATCGCTGGCCACCGCCTCGGGCCGCGGCAGACGCAGCCCGAGCACGGTCCGGGCGAAGAAGCGCGTCGAGCGCAGCACGCGCTCGATCAGCTCGTCGAGGGCGAGCGGCTCGATCCCGCGGTCGACGACGGGGAGCCCGCCTCGCGGCAGGAAGCGCCGCGCGACGACCGACTCCGCGGCCTCCACGGCGCGGCGCGCCTCCGCACCGCGGTACGCGCGCACACTCCGCGACACGAGCCGCGGATCCCGATCCCGCTCGAAATAACGCGGACTCGTCGCCTGCAGCGGATGCTCGACGACGAGCCACGCGCGCAGCGCCTTCCCCGCCCGCTTCGCCGCCTCCTCCGCAGCTTCACCGTCCGCGCCGTGCGTCCCCCCGCCCTGGAGCCGGAAGGTCGCCTCGATCGCATCGAGCAGCTCCGACACGACGATCGAGGGCGGTCGCGGCTCACCGTCGCGGAGATCCCGGGCCGGAACGGTCAGGATCAATCGATCGCGGGCCGAGAGGATCGCCTCGAGGAAGAGATGGCGGTCGTCGTCGCGCAGCCGCCGGTCGCCCGCGCGCGGTGCCCGCGCGATCCCGTCGAAGCCGAGGGCGGCATGGCTGCGGGGGAACTCGCCGTCGACGAGGCCGGTGACGACGACGACCCGGAAGGGGATCGCGCGGAGGGGCACGAGCTGGCAGAAGGTGATCCCGCCGGCGAGGAAGGACTCCTGCGCGGGCGTCTGCTCGAGGACGCGGACGACGCGCTCGCGGATCGCCTCGAAGTCGAGCTCGCCCGTGAAGCCGACTGCCTGCGCCGCGCTGCGGATCCGCTCGAGCACGGCGAGGATCGCGGCGTGCTCGTGGCTGTTGGCGTCGCGGCGGTCGACGCTGCGGGCGAGCAGGTCGCCGAGCCAGCGCGTCCATTCGGCGACCGGGCGTCGATGGCGGGACTCGCGCGTCGCCTCCGCGAGCAGCGACTCGACCTCGCCGATCGCACCGATCCAGGCGGGCTCCGCGAAGGCGTCGAGCCCGATCGGCGCGAGGCCGGCGACGACGTCGCGGGTCTCGCCGAGGGCATGGGCGAGGACGAGGCGGTCGAGGCTGCCGGCGAGGGTGTGGCCCCGCTCGGACGGCAGCGACACCGACGCGCGCTGCGCCTCGTCGACGCCGAAGCGGTAGCCCGCCCGCTCGGCCCAGTCGGAGAGCGCCTCGACGCCGGCCTCGTCGAGGCCGAAGCGCGCGGCGACGTCCGCCTGCGCGAGCCAGTCGAAGACGGCGCTGCGCGCCATGCGGGTCCCGATCAGCGCGAGCAGGCGACGGAAGGCCTCGGCGACGGGCGAGCGGCGATAGGCCCCCCGATCCGCGACCCGGAAGGGCAGCCCGCCCTGCCCGTCGGCGTCCGCATCCGCGCCGAAGACCGCCTCGACCTCGGCGGCGATCGCATCGATGTCGGGGGCCATGACGATCACGTCCTCCGGTCGCAGCGTCGGGTCGCGGAGGAAGGCGTCGCGCAGCAGACCGAGCACGACCTCGAGCTCCCGGCGTGGACCGTGGCAGAGATGGAGGCGGATCGAGTCGTCGTCGCGGGTGACGCGGCGGGGGGCCTCGTCGAGCTCGCCTTCGTCGAGATCGAGCAGACGCGTCTGCAGCCGGGCGAGGAGCGACGGAGCCGCGCTCTCCGCGTCGGGGACCACGAAGCGATCCTCCTCGCCACCATCCGGCGAGGCGCCTTCGACGATCGTCTTCTGGAAGTCCGCGCCGAGCCGGCCGAGACCGGAGAGCAGCGCCGCGATCGGCGTCGCCGTCCCGGCGTCGCCCTCGCGCAGCTCGCGCCAGAGCTCCGAGTACCAGGCGCGCGACGGCGCGAGGATCGAGAGCCGGACGTCGACGAGGGTCGCGAGTCCGCGGACGACCTCGAGATGGAGGGGGGGCAGGGTCGAGATCGCGAAGATCTCGATCGCGTCGGGGAAGCGGCGCCCGATGCGCTCCGCGAGCTCTTCGCGCGAGCTCCGCGCCGGACCCGCCATGAGGGCCGCGCGCGGCGAGGAAGACGAGCGGACCGGACGGGCCACCGGACCGCCGCGGCGCCAGGCCGGCGGCATGCCGATCGCCTCGAGGAAGTCGGCGGCGCGGTTCGCCATGTGGCCGGGGCCGAGGTCTTCGACGAGGGCGCGGAAGAGCCGGGTCTGCCAGGCCGCATCGGGTCCGTCGAAGTCGGGAATCCCGGCCGGCTCGCCCGTCGTCTCGAAGCGCGCGATCCAGTCGGGGCGGTAGGTGACGTACTGGTCGAAGACGTCGGCGATGCGGTGGGCGAGCTGGACGAGGCGCCAGTCGGCGTCGTCCCCGGCGAGATGCCGCCGCAGCGGCGCGAAGTCGGCGATCGCACCGCCGAGATCGCCCGTGCCGGCCTCCGCACCCGGCCCCGCGCCTCCGCCCCGGGCCTCGCGCAGCGGGGCGAGCCGCTTCGCGATCGCCCAGGTCATGCGGTCCAGATCCCAGGCCGGCGACGACTCACCGTCCGGGCCCGCGATCGCCTCGAAGACGCCCTCGAGGAAGGGCCGCGGGAACGGGAACGCGACGTTCGCGCAGACGCCGTGACGGCGGGCGAGGCCCTGGGCGAGCCAGCGCTCCATGCCCGCGCCCTGGACGACGACGACCGCGCGTGCGAGCGGATCCCGACCCGGCCGACCGATGCGCTCGGCGAGCGCCTCGAAGAGCCGCTCCGTCCGGTTGCTCCGCTCGACGAAGAGCAAGCGCTTCGCCTAGAACGGGGTCTTCTGGTTGGCTTCGTAGTCCCAGTAGGAGCGCAGCAGCGTGATCTTCCCCGCCGCGTTCACCTCGTAGACGTTGATGACCTCGTTCCAGGCGAAGCGTCCGTCGAAGCCCTTCGCGAAGATCGTCCCGACGTTCACGCAGGCCGGCCCCGAGGTCAGCGTCTGGCGGACCTCGAAGCGGATCCGGTCGGGCTGGATGTAGGCGGCGCAGAACTTCTCGATGGCGGCCTTGCCGTGGTGGCCGCGGCCGTCGGGGTTCATCGGCGAGGGGCCGTAGGGATCCTGGACGATCGCGTCGTCGGCGAAGAGGTCGAGCCAGGCCTTCGCGTCACCCCGCATCGAATACTGCATGGACTTGATGCTGGCGACGCGGGCAGGGGTCTGGGGAGCGCGCAGGACGAGATCGATCGACATGGAGATTCCCTCGGAGGATGGCTGGGGTGGAGCGGATCGGACGGAACCGGGGCCGAGCCGGGACGACGCGTCGGACCCGCCGGCGCCTGCTCGGCGGCCGGTGTCCCGGCGCGCCGCGAGCATACTCGATCAGGCGCCGACGACGCCGATGCCCGCCCCCGCACCGCCGCCGATCCCGAGCACGCGGCGCAGGCGCCGGGCCGCCTCGAGGACGCGGTCGGCGGGGGCGGCGGTGTAGCTGAGGCGGATCCAGTCGGCGTAGTCGCGGCCGCACGAATGACCCGGGGCGACGAGCACGCCCTCGGCGAAGCAGTCCTCGAGCAGCCCCATCAGGCCGCGCTCGTCGAGGCGCTCGCGGACGTCGAGGAAGAGGAAGGTCCCACCCTCGGGCGCCGGCAGCCCGAGCTCCCCGGCCACCGCCCGCCCGGCGGCGCGATCCGCCTCGCGATTCGCGGCGAGCCAGTCGGCGCCCTGCTCGAGGGCGATCCGGGCGGTGTGCTGGCCGACGACCGGGGCGTGGTAGTAGACGTGGGTCGCGATCTTGCGAGCGTTGGCGACGATCGGCTCGGGCCCGGCGAGATAGCCGACCCGTTGCCCCGCCATCGCATAGCTCTTCGAGACCGAGAAGACCGACACCGTCCGCTCCGGCGCGAAGCGCCCGATCGAGACGTGCTCGCGGGCGTAGGCGTAGTCCTCGTAGACCTCGTCGGAGAAGATCCAGAGGTCGTGGCGGCGGGCGAGCCCGGCGAGGGCCTCGAGCCAGTCGCCGGGGATCATGCGGCCGGTCGGATTCGAGGGCGTCGAGACGTAGAGGACGCGGCTGCGGGGCGAGAGCTTCGCCGCGACGGCGGCGACGGCCTCGTCGCAGGAGGCGACGCGATCGAAGAAGGGGATCTCGACCGGCTTCGCGCGGAAGCTCTGGGCGATGCCGCGGATCAGCGGCCAGAAGGGCGCGAGGATCAGCATCTCGTCGCCGGGCTCGAGCGTGGCACCGGCCAGCGCCGCGAGGCCGCCGGTCGCGCCGGCGGTGATCAGGAGCTCGTCGGGCTCGTGGACGAGGCCGTTGCGCTTGCGGAGCTTCTCGCGCACGACCTCGAGCAGCGAGGGCAGGCCGCGCGTGTCGCAGTAGGCGTGGAGCCGCGGCGTCGTCTCGCCGTCGACGTCCTGACTGCGGGCGCCGACGAAGGGATCGCGCCAGGTGTCGCCGACGTGGAGCGGGAAGAGCGGGCCGGGATGGCCGTGGATCCGGTCGGCGAAGGGCGAGTAGATCGCGCCGGGCATCGCGACGGTCGCCGCGGCCAGGGGCGGTGCCGGACTCCGCCCCGCCGCGCCCGCCGCGGGGCGGCCCGGCGCGTCGGCGCTCATCCCTTGGCCCGGCGCGCGCGGATCAGCGCGCCGTAGCCCTCCCGGTAGCTCGGATACCGGAACCGGTAGCCGCTCTCCCGCGCCCGGCGGTTGCTGCAGCGCTTGCTCCCGGCGGCCTGGCGCGGCCCGCGGCTCGAGGCGTCCTCCTCCGCCGCCAGGGTCGGCTCGGGGACACCGAGCTCCTTCGCGATCCAGGCATGCAGCTTCGACTCCTCGGCCGACTCGGAGTCGACGCCGAGGTAGAGCGCTTCGGGGGAGGGATGGAAGAGCAGGTGGCGGATCAGGCCGGCGGCGTCGTCGCGGTGGATCCGGTTCGTGTAGTGCTCGGTCTCGCGGAGCTTGAGCTCGCCGGCCAGCGCCCGGTCGATCAGGCTCGTCCGCTCGGGGCCGTAGATGCCCCCCAGCCGGACGACGACCGTCGAGAAGCCGCTCGCCGCCAGCAGCCGCTCGGAGGCGAGCAGGGTCTCGCCGCGGAACTGGGTCGGATGGGTCGGGGAGTCCTCGTCGATGGGCTCTCCGCGGCGCTGCCCGTAGACCGAGGTCGAGGAGGTCATCACGATCCGCTTCGGGCGCTGCCCCTCGTTCGCGAGCCACTCGAGGAAGCCCGCCAGGCCGTCGAGGTAGGCCCGCCGGTACGCCTTCTCGGTCGACTCGTCGGCCGCGACCGCGAAGACCGCGTACTCGACGCGCTGGGGCGCCGGCCCCAGCGACTTCGGATCCGCGAGATCCCCGCGGATCGCCTTCACTCCCTTCGCGAGCTCGGCCGGATTGCGCCGGATCCCGAAGACCTCGTGGCCGTCGGCGATCAGCATCCGCGCGAGCGCGTTGCCGACGTAGCCACAGCCTGCGATCACCACCTGTGCCATGCGGGCAGGATGCCGCAGATGGCTATGCTCGTGCCATGCACCGGCCGCGAATCGGAATCCCGCTCTCCCTCGACGATCGGGGGCGCTGGCGGGCCGAGCGCACGTACCACTACATCGACCAGAGCTACGCCGACGCGATCGACCGCGCCGGCGGGGCGGCCCTGCATCTGCCGATCCAGAGCGACGTCCCGGGGCTCGTCGATGCGATCGACGGCCTGCTCCTGCCCGGCGGCGACGACTTCCCCTCCGAGACCCCGCTCGCCCCGGAGATCGAGGCCCAGCTCGACCTCGTCCCCGCGGCCCAGCTGGCCTTCGACCGCATGCTATTCGAGGCGGCCTGCGCGAAGGGGCTGCCGGTGCTCGGGATCTGCTACGGGATGCAGCTGATGGCGATCGCGGCCGGCGGCCAGCTCGACGCCCACCTCCCCTCCCAGCGCCCCGACGCCGGCCCCCACAAGCTCGCGCCCGACGCACGCCACCCGATCTCGATCGTCCCCGGCAGCCGCCTCGCCGCGATCGCCGGGGCGGACTCGATGCCCGTCAACAGCCTGCATCATCAGGGCGTGCGCACACCGGGCCGCGGCCAGCGCGTCGCCGCCCGCGGCAGCGACGGCGTGATCGAGGCGATCGAATGGATCGCGGACGACGGCGCGCCCTTCCGGCTCGGCGTCCAGTGGCATCCCGAGAAGCAGCGCGACGCCTTCTCGGAGCGCCTCTTCGCCGCCTTCATCGAGGCCGCGCGCCGGAGCGCGGCCGCCGACGGGAACGACGCCACGAGCGACCCCGGGCCGCGGCGCGGGGTCGCGCGATGATGCGGTGGGCCGGCTCGCTCGTCTTCTGGGGCTTCGTGGCGATCTCGTCGCTGCTGCTCTTCCCGATCGGGGTCCTGCTCTGGCTGGTCACCGCGCCCTTCGACCGGCGGCGGGCGGTGCTCCACCGCTTCACGTCGTTCTGGGCCTCGCTCTACACCTGGCTCAATCCGGCCTGGCCGGTGCGCCTGATCGATCGCGAGCGGCTCTACGAAGCGGGGCCGGCGGTGATCGTCGCGAACCACCTCTCGCTGCTCGACATCCTCGTCCTCTTCCGGCTGCAGAGCCACTTCAAATGGGTCTCGAAGATCGAGAACTTCCGCGTGCCGGTGATCGGCTGGAACATGCACCTCTGCGGCTACATCCCGCTGCGGCGCGGCGATCGCCAGAGCGTGATCGCGATGTTCCGGCAGTGCGACCGGGTGCTCGCCGAGGGCAGCTCGATCCTGATGTTTCCGGAAGGCACGCGCTCGGCCTCGGGAAGGCTGCGCGCCTTCAACTCCGGTGCGTTCCAGATCGCCGCCCGCAATCGCGTCCCGCTCCAGCCGATCATCGTGCGCGGCACGGCCGAGGCGCTTCCGAAGCGGGGCTTCGTGCTGCAGGGGCGCCACGCGATCTCGGTGCAGATCCTCGATCCGATCCCCGCGAGCGAGTTCGCGGATCGCGACCCCGAGGAGACGATGGGCCGCGTGCGCGAGCTCTTCCTGCAGCATCTCAAGGCCGACGAGGGCTGAGCGGCGGCGAAGAGCCGGGCTCGGCCGCCGCGCGGGTCGCGCTCGAGGCGTTCGCGGGGCTCGCGTCGGCGGACCCGAAGCGCTCGGCGAGCGCCCGGCGCAGCAGCTTGCCCGATGCATTGCGCGGCAGCGCCTCGACCACGACGAAGCCGACCGGCTGCTTGAAGCCCGCGAGGCGCTCGCGACACCACGCGGCGAGCGCCGCCGGATCCGGTGCGACGCCCGGGCGCCCGACGACGAACGCGAGGGGCCGCGCCCCGAAGGGCGCATCGGGGACACCGACGACCCCCGCCTCGAGCACGTCGGGATGGGCCGCGATCACGCCCTCGAGCTCCGCGGGATAGACGTTCTCCCCGCCCGACACGATCAGATCGCTGCGCCGATCGAGGACGCGCAGCCGCCCCGCCGCGTCGAGCCGCCCGAAGTCCCCGGTCGCGAGCCAGCCCCCGCGCAGCGTGCGCGCCGTCGCCGCGGGGTCGTCGAGATAGCCGGCCATCACGCTCGGACCGCGGACCTGGATCTCCCCCTCGCAGCCCGCCGCGAGCGGTCGGTCCTCGCCATCGACGATGCGGATCACCGTGCCCGGCAGCGGCACGAGCCCGCCGGCGAGGGCGCGCTCGCCGAGATCGGGTCGCGCGACGTCGGGCGCCCCCGGCGGCAGCAGCGAGGCGAGCCCGCGCGGCGGCCGGGTCGCGACCTGGGAGGCCGCTTCGGTGAGGCCGTAGGTCGGTGCGATCGGATAGCCGGCGGCGAGGGCGCGCTCGATCAGCGCGTCGGAGGCGGGGCCTCCGCCGAGCAGGACGAGGCGGAGCGCGCTCGGCGTCGGCCGCGCACCGCGGGCATCGAGCAGCGCTTCGAGGCTCGCGGCGACGAGGCTCGCATGGGTGATCCGCTCTTCGTCGAGGATCCGCGCGACCCGCGCCGCGTCGAAGCGCGACTCGAGGACGACACAGGCACCCGCGAGAGCGGCGCGCACGAGGATCGAGAGCCCCGCGATGTGGAAGAGCGGCATGCAGAGGAGCCAGCGATCGGTGGCCGCGCTCCCGAGCAGGGCCGCCGAGGCGCGGGCACTCGCGATCAGGTTCGCGCGGGTCAGGATCGCGGCCTTCGGCGTTCCGCTGGTGCCCGACGTCAGCAGGACGAGCGCCGCCCCCCGCGCGGCGAGCGCCGCGGGCGGACGCGTCGGCGCGCTCGGCTGCACCCGCAGCTCGACGCGCAGCGGCTCCGCCTCCGGCGGCGTCACGAGGACGAAGCCCCGCCCCCCGCCCGCCTGCGCGAGTCGCGCCGCGAGCCCCCCCTCGAGGGCGTCCGTCACGACGAGGGCCGCGGGTCGCGTCGCCGCGAGGGCCCCGGCGAGCTCGGCCTCGGTCCAGCGGGCGTTGAGCGGCAGCAGCACGACTCGCCGCTCGAGCATCGCGTGGATCAGCGCGACGCCCGCCGGCGAGGGCGGTGCGAGGACCGCGACGAGCTCGCCGGCCTCGAGGCCCGCCGCCGCGAGCGCCCTCTCCGCCCGCTCCACCGCCGCCTGCAGCGCCGCGGAATCGAAGCGCCGCCCCTCGAACACGAGCGCCGCCCGATCGGGCGACCCGCTCGACCGCCCCCAGCGCGCGAGCCAGCCCGCATCGAATTCGAGCGCATCCGGGTCGACCGTGTCGTCCGCGGCTGCGGACGCCGGCGCGTCGGGATCGAGATCCCGGGCGAGGAGCGCCGCGGTGCCGAGCCCGTGGACCTCGACCTCGCCCTCCGGCCCGGGGAGCGCGAGGGCCGCGGCGATCGCCGTCGCGGTCTCGCGTCCGACGCGGCCCTCGATCAGGTTCGAGTGGACGAGGCGGATCCCGGCCGCCCTCGCCCGCGCGGCGAGGGCGATCGTCGGCCCGATGCCCCCGAGCACCGCCGACTTCACGACGAAGATCCGCGCCGCGCGGCGCGCGAGGCAGGCCTCGAGCCCGTCGCCGAGGAGCGCCTCGTCGGCGGCGATCGGGATCGCTCCGGCGCGGTCGAGGGCGGCGAGCGCGTCGAGGTCGGTGCGCGCGACCGGCTGCTCGACGAGCTCGATCCCGAACGGTGCGAGGCGGGCGAGGGCCTGCTCCGCCTCGGCCCGCGTCCACGCCTCGTTCGCGTCGAGGCGGATGCGCGCGGTGGGGCCGATGGCGGCGCGCAGGGCGGCGACCCGGGCGAGATCGTGCTCGAGCGGCTCGCTGCCGACCTTCAGCTTGAAGACGGTGAAGCCTTCGGCGAGGGCGCGGCGCGCGGCGGCGGCGACGGACTCCGGGGTCGAGCCGGGGACGAGCGCCTGGATGCGGACCTCGGCGGCGGGCGGCCCGGGGAGCCCCGCTCGTTCGCGGATCCAGGCCGCGAGGCTCACCCCCGCCCGCTGCGCCGCGAGCGACGCGAGCGCCGCCTCGAGCGCGGCGCGGGCGACGGGCCGGGCGCACGGCGCGTCGGGGGATGCGGTCGGATGCGACGCGGGAAGCGGGAGGAAGCTCGGCGCGACCCGGGCGAGCGCCTCGTCGAACGAGCGCGCCGCGCCGTCCACGAGCGCGGGCAGCGCCGTCGCGAGCGCCGCGCGACAGGCGGCGAGGTCCTCGCCCCCGAAATCCGGCAGCGGCGTCGCCTCGCCGAGGCCGACGCGCCCGTCCTCGTCCTCGAGGGTGACGAGCAGGCCCACGCGCTCGGCGATCGGACCGTGGGCGGTCGCGAGGGGCGCGACCAGCGGCAGGCGGAAGCCGCGGAGCGCCGCGCGCACGATCCTCACGCGGCGAGCCCCACCGCGAAGAGCAGCGAGAACAGGAAGCAGAGCTGCGCCGTCCCGGCGAGGGCGGCGTTGAGCGGAGGACCGGACACGTCGCCGTGGACGACGCGCCCGAGCGCGACCGCCTTCGGCAGCGTCAGCCACGGCAGCGCCGCGAAGAGCGACGCGCCCGAGGCGAGCCCGATCGCGCTCGCGACGAGATAGGCCGACGCGACGAGCGCGGTCCACTCGCCGCGCGCACCGCCGCGGCCGAGGCGCACGGCGAGGGTGCGCTTGCCCGCGGCGCGGTCGGTGTCGACGTCGCGCAGGTTGTTGACGACGAGGATCGCCGTCGCGAGGGCACCGACCGGCAGCGACGCGGCCCAGGCGAGGGGCGGGACGTGGCCCAGCTGGACGAAGGCGGTGCCCGCGACGGCGACGACGCCGAAGAAGACGAAGACGGCGACGTCGCCGAGGCCGTGGTAGCCGAGGGGCCAGGGGCCGCCGGTGTAGGCGATGGCGGCCGCGATCGAGGCGATGCCGATCGCGGGGATCACGGGGCCGGCGACGGCGGTCAGATAGAGGCCGATCGCGGTGGCGAGGGCGAAGACGACGACCATCGCGCGCTTCATCGCCGCGGGCGAGAGAAGCCCGAGCTGGGTCGCGCGCGGCGGGCCGATGCGCGCCTCGGTGTCGGCGCCCTTCTCGTAGTCGAAGACGTCGTTCGCGAGGTTCGAGCCGATCTGCAGCAGCAGCGCCCCGCCCGCCGCCGCGAGGGCCGGGCCGGTCCGCACGCCCCCCGCCTGATGGGCGACCGCCGTCCCGACGAGCACCGGCGCGAGGGAGACCGGCAGCGTCCGCGGCCGCATCGCGAGAATCCAGGCCGAAGCGCTGCCCGGTCGGATCGCGGGCGGCGGTGATGCATCCGCCGACGCCGGACTGGACGGCGTTGCGCGCGACGGCCCGAACGGCGTCGAATGCGGGCTTCCGGGATCTCGCAGGCTCATGGCCGATCTCTCCGCTCGGAGACATCCTTCGAGGCGACGAACGCGCGCACGACGCGGGCGAAGTCCTTCGGTGCCTCGAGATGCGCCGCGTGTCCCGCCTCGGCGACGATCTCGACCCGCGCGTCGGGCAGGGCCCGGGCGAGGTCGGCGGCGATCGCGCGGAACTTGGCGTCCTCCTCGCCGACGACGAGGAGGACGGGCGCAGCGTAGCCCGCGAGCCGATCGTGGAGCGGCGTCTGGGCACCCGCCCCCATGCCGCGCAGGCTGTTCGCGAGCCCCCGCGGCCGATTCGCGAGGCGTTGCCGTCGCGCCTGCTCGAGAGCGGCTTCGCCGAGGCGCGCCTGGCTCGCGAAGAGCGGCTGGGCCATCCAGGCGTCGACGAAGCGCTCGAGCCCGTCGCGCTCGATCGAGTCCGCGAGCGCGCGATCGGCGGCGATCCGCTCGCGGCGCTGGGCGGGATCGGCGAGGCCCGCGGTGGCCCCGACGAGCACGAGGCCGGCGAACGCCTCGGGGCGGGCGAGGGCCGCCGCGAGGGCCGCCCGGCCGCCCATCGAGTAGCCGAGCAGCCAGGGCCGCGCGAAGCCGAGGGCCCGCGCCGCCTCGGCGATCTGCACCGCACACGCGTCCATCGAGTAGGCCGCGACGTCGTCGGGCGCGTCGCTCGCACCGTGGCCGACGAGCTCGAGGCGCGCGACGCGGGCGAAGTCGGCGAGGCCCTCGGCGACGCCCGCCATGCTCTCGGCCGAGCCGGTGAAGCCGTGGAGGACGAGCAGCTCCGGGCCGTTCGCGCGGCCGTCCAGCTCGCCGTCGACGACGGCATGGAGCCGCAGACCGCCCGCTTCGACGAAGACGCTCCGCCCCACCGCCCCGCTCACGATCCGCCGCCGAGCCCCGCGTCGATGGCGGCGCACGCGCGCGCGACGGCCGACCGGAACTGCGCGGCGTTCGCCTCGGCCTCGACGCGGACGTGGACGAGCGCGACGCGCGACCGCCCGATCGCCGCGGCGAGCGCGGCCTCGAGCTCGGCAATCGACGCGACGGGGAAGAGCTCGAGCCCGAAGAGCGCGGCGGCGCGTGAGAGCTCGACGGCATGCGGTGTCCGGAAGAGCCGATCGAAGGCGACCGCCTCGCCCTGCTCCGCGACCGGCAGGAAGGAGAAGATGCCGCCGCCGCCGTCGTCGAGGACGACGATCGTGAGCGGGATCGCCTCGCGCCGCGCGATCAGGAGGCCGGAGAGATCGTGCAGGAACGCGAGATCGCCGGTGAAGAGGACCGTCGGGCGGCCCGTCGCCGCGGCGACACCGAGCGCCGTCGACGTCACGCCGTCGATCCCCGCCGCCCCGCGATTGCAGAGCACCGCGAGCGGCTCCCGACGCACCGGCAGCGCGAGATCGAGCAGGCGGATCGGCATGCTATTCGAGGCGAAGAGCCGGGCGCCGGCCGGAAGCGCGCGGGCGAGCGCATGAGCCACACCGAGCCCCGAGAACGCGGCCGGCCCCGCAGCCCCGGCGGCCCCGGAGCCGCCGGCGGCCTCGCTCACGGCGGCGGCGAGGGCTCGGCGGCCGCGGGCGTCGGCCTCACGGAAGCGCTCGGCCCACGTCCGCTCGGCGGCGAGCCCATCGGGCAGCCGCGCGGCCGCGGCGCGCAGAAGCGCCGTCGCCCCGCCCTCGACGACCCGCGTCACCCGCCGCGACGGCTCGCCCCACTGCCCGCCCTCGTCGAGCCACCAGACCCGCGCCGGCGCCGCCGCCTCGAGCCAGAGGCGCTGGGCCTTCGAGACCGGCGCATCGCCGAGGCGCAGGACGAGCTCCGGCCGCATCGCCTGCGCGAAGCCGCCCGCCCGCGCGAGCAGGTCGCCACCGGCGAGGATCGTCGAGCCGACGGTCCAGGCGCCGCCCCGCAGCGACGAGGCGGGATCGGCGAGGAGCGGCCAGCCCGCGCGCGCGGCGAAGTCGGCGAGGGCCGCGGCGCGCTCGGCATCGGCCTCCATCGGCCCGACACACACGACCCCGCGCTCGACGCCCCGCGCGACCTCGACGAGCTCGTCGACGTCCCGGGGATCCGCCGCCGCGAGCGCCCGGCTGAAGCGCGGCGTCGGCGCGACCGCGCCCCTCCCCGCCACGCCCGCACTCCCATCTGCATCCGCACGCGCACCGGCACCGGCCCGCAGCCCCGCGAGCGCGCCCGGCGTCGGGGCGAGCGGCTCGCGCAGCGGCCAGTTCAGATGCACCGCCCCCGGCGGCCGCCCCGTCGCCCGGGCCACCGCCCGCGCCGCGAGGATCGACGCATGCCGCAGCGCCTCGTCCCCCGCCTCGGGCACGGGCACCTCGACCGCCCAGCGCGGATGGTGTCCATAGAGACCGGTCTGCTCGATCGTCTGCCCCGCACCGAAGTCCCGCAGCTCGCTCGGCCGATCCGCGGTGAGCACGAGCAGCGGGACCCGCGCGTGGTGGGCCTCGACGACGGCGGGGAGATAGTTGGCGGCGGCGGTGCCCGAGGTACACACGAGGGCGGCGGGCCGCCCCGTCGCCCGGCCGATGCCCAGGGCGAAGAAGCCCGCCGCGCGCTCGTCGAGCTCGATCCAGGTCCTCAGCCCGGGGACGAGCTCGGCCGCGATCGCGAGCGGCGTCGACCGCGAGCCCGGCGAGATCACGACGTGCTCGACACCCGCCTCGGCGAGGCTCGCGAAGAAGCGACCGACGTAGGCATAGACGGCGTCGGGATCCGCGCGGAAGGAGGCCGCGACGGCCGCTCGCGGCGGATCGGCGGGCACCATCGCCTCAGATCTCCGTCAGCGGCGCGAGCAGCGCCCGGAGCTTGATGCGCGTCTCGACGAGCTCCTGCTCGGGATCGGAGCCCTCGACGAGGCCGACGCCGGCGAAGAGGCGCGCGCGGCTCCCGCCCGGTCGCCCGGCGGCGCCGACCCCGTTGCGGATCAGCGCGGAGCGCAGTGCGACACAGAAGGCACCGCCGCCCTGCGCGTCGAGCCAGCCGATCGGCGCCGCATACCATCCGCGCTCGAGCCCCTCGCAGCGGCGCAGCCAGGCCGCCGCCTCCCGCGCCGGAGCACCGGCGACGGCGGGCGTCGGATGCAGCGCCTCGACCAGGGCGAGCACGTCGATCGGCTCCTCGCCCGCGCGGGGAGCCGGAAGCCGGCCCTCGATCGGCGTCTCGAGGTGCTGGATGCCGAAGAGCCGCCGCAGGCGCGGGGCGGCGGGCGGCGTGAGCGAGACGGTGCGCGGCAGCAGGACCGCGCGGATCGCGTCGACGACGTGGGCGTGCTCGCTGCGGTTCTTGGCGCTCGCGAGCAGGCCCTCGCCGAGGGCCCGATCCTCTTCGGGCGAGCGGCCGCGGGGCGCCGAGCCGGCGAGGGCCGCGGTCTCGAGCCGATCGCCCTCGACGCGCACCAGCGTCTCCGGCGTCGCCGCGAGGAAGCTGTCGCGGCCGCGGCCGACCGCGACCAGCGTGCAGCTCGGGTAGAGCGCGCGCAGCCGCGCGAGGAAGCCGGGGACGTCGAACTCGGCGCCGTGCTCGACGGCGAGGGAGCGGGCGAGTACGAGCTTCGCGAAGCGGCCGCGGGCGATCTCGGCCAGCGCCTCGCGGACCTGGGCCCGGAAGCGCGCGTGGCTGCGATCCGAGCGCACGCGGTACTCGGGGCCCTCGGCGTCGTCGTCGCAGGGATCGTCGTCCGCGGCGCGCGCCGCCTCGCCGGCGCCGTCCTGCGTCGCCACGACGCCGTGGATCTCCACGAGACGCCGTGCGAGCTCCGCCGCCGTCGCCGCGACGTCCGCATTCGCCTCGACCCGCGCGAGCAGCACGCAGCCCGTCGCGTCCCCGACCCGCTCGACGATGCCCTCCGGCAGCACGAAGCGCGCCGCCGGGAAGGCCTTCCAGTCGGGCTCGGCGCTGCCCGCCTCGTCGAAGGCGAAGCCGCCGACGAAGAGCGGGCGCGTCGCCGGACGCGTCGCCCCGACCCACTCGAGCCGCCCGCCGACGTCGCGCTGCCACGCGCGCACCGCCGCAACACGCTCGGCCCCCTCCCCTTCGAGCTCCTCGAGGCTGCCCCAGGCGAAGTGGAGCTCCCGGTCGTCGACGCGCTCCCAATAACATCGATCCCGGACACCGGCCCAGGCGAGGCCGCGGACGCCGGCCTCGGCGTCGAGCGCCGGCAGCGGCGTGACCCAGGCGAGGAAGTGCGGGCGGCCGGTGGCGCGCGCGCGGGCGGCGGTGCGGCGGATGCCCTCCTCGAGGTCGGGCGGGGCGGGCGAAGGCGGGCGCGGCGCGGAGGTCATCGCGAGCGCCTCCCGACCGGCGTCAGCGGACCGCGCACCCCGGTCAGGATCTGGGCCGAGCCGAGCAGCAGGACCTCGCGCTCGAGCTCGAGGAAGCCCGCTCCGGAGAGCAGGCGGCGCAGCTCCTCGGGCGGCGGCAGATAGGCCGTCGATTTCGGCAGGTAGCGATAGGCGCTGCGGTCGGAGAGCAGCCCGCCGACGAGGGGCACCACGCGGTCGAAGTAGAGCGAGTGGGCCGCGCGCAACGGGCCGTAGGCCGGCCGATCGACGTCGACGAGCGCGATCCGCCCGCCGGGCCGCACGATCCGCGCGATCTCCCGCAGCACCGCCTCGAGCGACACGAAGTTGCGCAGGGCGAAGCCGCAGGTCACGACGTCGACCGAGGCCGTCGCGAAGGGCAGCCACTCGCCGTCGCCCTGGACCTTCGGAAAGCGGAGCCCCCGCGTCGCCGCCTGGCGCAGCATCTCGCGGGCGAAGTCGACACCGATGGCCCGGGCCCCGCGCGCCTCGACGAGCTCGCAGAAGTCGCCGGTACCACAGGCGAGATCGACGACGAGGTCGCCCGGGCCGACGCGGATCTTGTCGAGCGCGCGGCGGCGCCAGCGCTGGTCGAGGCCGAGGGACATGATGCGATTGAGCGCGTCGTAGCGGGGCGCGATGCGATCGAACATCTCGCGCACGCGGACCCGCTTCTCCTCGCCGATCGGGAGATCACCTAACGCCACTGGACCTCCAGACGACCCGAGCGCGCGAGGGCGAGGGTCTCCTCGAGGGCGCCGACGTCGCCCTTCTCGCGCACGCGGGCGAGGGCGCGGGCGACCAGCGTCCGCTGGAAATGCAGCGCCACGATCCGGGTCGCCTGGGGCAGCAGCCGCTCGAAGGCGCGGCGCACCGCGTCCTCGTCCTCGCCGCGGGGCTTGCGGACGTGGTCGTCGAAGAGGTCGATCGCCCGATCGGCGAGGGCGGCGATCGCCGACGCGTGCTGCGTCGCGAGCTCGAGCAGCCGCTCGAGGGGCAGGCCCTCGCCGAGCACCGCCAGCGCCGCCGCGACCATGTCGAGATCCGAGCGCGGGAAGCGCGGCTCGCCGTCGACCACGATCGGCGTGAGCAGCCCGGCGCGGACGCCCGCCGCGACGAGCGCCTCGGGGACCCCGGTCTCCTCGGCCAGCTCGCGCCGGGTCAACGTGCCACCGCCGACGCTGCGCTCGGCGAGGGACGCGAGCAGGCTGTTCGACTCGTCGCGGACGCCCGGGCGCGGGCGGCGGGCGGTGCGGTGGGCCGCGGGCGCGGGCCGCTCCCCGTCCGCCTCGTGCAGCCGCCGGATCTGGGCCAGGCTGAAGCCCGAGTCGAGCAACGCGCGGATGCGCCGGAGCCGCTCGAGATGCTCCGCCGTGTAGATGGCGAAGCGGCCGCGGCGCAGCGGCGGCGCGAGCAGCCCCCGCGCCTGGTAGAAGCGCACCGTGTCGACCCCGACGCCCGCCGCCTCGGCGAGCTCGCCCACGCGAAGTTCCATTCGATGACTCTAAGAGTGATCGCTCACACTGTCGAGCCGCTGCTCGCCCCGCTCGCACCTGCGTCCCGTGGGGAAATCTCAAGGCCTGCCGAATTCCGCCGACATGGGAAGCATTCCACCGTCCTGCGAAGGCGCGCTCCGGGCGACGCCGGGTCGAAGCGAGTGCCCGTGGAGAAGACGAACCCCGACCGACGCCGCCTGAAGATCGAAGCGGGCGACCTGCTGATCCTCCATCCGGAGGGCCCCGCCGGCGGCTATCCGATGGTCGTCCCCGTCGACCACGTCGACGACGACCTCCACTGGTTCCTTGGCTCCTGCGCGCCCCTCGGTCGCGGGGCCTCCCTGATCGTCGAGTCCCCGATCCAGCACGACGCCCGCTACTCGACCTCGGCCACGATCGCGGCCTGCTCCGCGGCGACCTTCGCCCTGCGGATCTCCCCGATCTGGGAGCGCGTGCAGCAAAGAGCATTCGTTCGCATTTCGGCCCATGGCCTCCAGGTCCGCGTGATGCGGCCGAGCCAGGGCGGGGGCGATCCGATCGCGGGCGGTCGGAGCCCGGGTGGCGCGGCCGGTGCGACGGGGACGGGCGCCCTGCCCGAAGCGGATCCCGATCGCGAGGCGCTCCACCAGCTGCTCGACCTCTCCGCCGGGGGCATCCGATTCCAGTCGACGCAGGAGTACGAGGCCGACGAAGAGGTCGTCGTCCACTTCGAGCTGCCCGGCTCCGAGTGCTTCGTGCTGTCGGCGCGCGTCGTGCGAACCCCCGACATGCCGGCGAATCGCACGAAGAACAGCGTCGCCGTCGCGTTCACCGGGATCGACGAGGGGACGCGTTCACAGCTGCTGCGCTGGGTCTACCGCGAGCAGGTCCGCCGACACCGGAACGAGACGCGCTACAAGTCGGGCCGCTGAGCGCGAGCCCGCGTCGCCCTCCCGCTCCCGCCCGATCCATCCGGCGTCGACCGGCCGCTCAGCCGCCTAACCCCCCGAGACGACGCGCGCGAAGCGCTCGAGCACGCGCGCGAGCTCGGGCGTCTCCTCGATCTCCGCGATCATCGCGTCGGGGTCGCGCCCCTCGCCGAGCAGGACCTCGCGGCGCGCCTCGACATAACGTCGCAGGATCTCGGCGTCGAACTCGGGATGGAACTGCGTCCCCCACTGCCGACGGCCGTAGCGGAGGGCGGAGTGGGGATCCTGGGCCGTCCGCGCCAGCACGACCGAGCCCCGCGGCGGCTCGAGCACCGCCTCGAGATGCGAGGTATGGCCCCGGTGGACACCGGGCTCGAAGAGCGGCGAGAGCCCGTCCGGCGTCGTGAAGTGGACGTCGACGGTGCCCATCTCGCGGCCGTTGGGATTCGGGCCGACGACGCCGCCGAGGGCGTGGGCGATCAGCTGATGGCCATAACAGAGCCCGAGCACCGGAACGGCATCGTCGGCGACGATCCCCGCGAGCCACGCTGCCGAGCGCTCGCTCCATTCCTCCCGCGCGCTCACCATCGAGACCGAGCCCGTGACCACGACGCCCGCGACGCGCTCGGGGGCGGGCAGAGCGTCGCCGAGATAGACCGCCGCGACCTCGACGTCGCCCGGCGCGAGCGCGCGGCCGAGACCGCGGGCGATCCAGTGCTCGAAGTCGCCGCACGCCTCGCGCACCGGCGGCAGCGCCTCGCCGGTCTTCAGGATCAGGATCGGTCTTCCGTTCGCCACGTCGTCTCCGCCCGGTCGCGTCCGCTTCCCATCGCCTTGCCGCCTTCGTCGTCGCGCGCCGCGGTCCGGTTCAGCGCCCGCGCGCGTCGCCCGGCGCCCCGCCCTGCCCCGCCTGGCGCAGGGCGTGGAGGCCGATCGCGACCGCCGTCGCGACGTTGAGCGAGTCGACGCCGGGCTCCATCGCGATCCGGATCCGGCGCGTCGCCTGCGCGAGGGCACCGGCGGTCAGGCCCGGCCCTTCGGTGCCCACGACGAGGGCCGTCGGCCCGGGCGGCTCCCGGCGCAGGACGTCGACCTCCTCCCCCGATTCCTTCGGATCGAAGGCGAGCACGGCGAAGCCGAAATCGCGCAGCCGGCCGAGAAAGCCCGGGACGTCGGCCGTGGCGGCGAAGGGTACCCGGAGCGCGCCGCCCATCGAGGTCCGGACCGCCTTGCGGTAGAGCGGGTCGCAGCCGCGGCGACTGGTGAAGACCGCCCGGACCCCGAAGGCCATCGCGTTGCGGAAGATCGCGCCGACGTTGTCCGCGTCGAGGACGTCCTCGAGCACGAGGATCCGCGGCGCGGTGCAGGCGGCGAGGACCTCCCGGACGAGGTCTTCGGGGTCCTGTGCGGGCGGGAGGAGACCGACGGCCAGGGCGCCGCGGTGGACCGGGAAGCCGGCGATCCCGTCGAGCACCGGCTGCGGCGCGACGAAGATCGGGACGTCGGGGGCGAGGCGCGCGAGGTCGGTGCGCAGGGCGGCGAAGGCGGCCTCGCCGAGCAGGATCGACTCGGGCCGGAAGCGCGCCCCCTCGAGCAGGACGAGCAGATTCCCCCGGCCCTCGACGACGAAGCGCCGCCGCTCCCGCAGCAGCACCGCGTCCTTCAGGTTGCGGTAGTCGGCGAGTCGCGGGTCGGCGAGGTCGTCCACCGGCTCGATGCGAAGGCCTGCGCCGCTCATCGCGCAAACGAAGCACAGGCCGCCCCGCCGTTCGAGGGGACGGCGGGGCGGCGGTCCATTCAGGGAAGAGATGGACCTGGGGAGATGGGTGCTTCCGACCGGAGCGGGCTCCGGGCCGTCGGGCTCGATGGCGCACGCGATTCGCCATCGGCGCGGTCGGGCGCCGCCATCTGCGAGAGGGCGGCGAGGCCGATCACCGCGAGGCCGACACAGGCCTGACAGGCGGTCCAGACGACGAGGAGGGCACGGCGCATCGAGGCGTGGGGGGCCCGCCCCTGCGAACAGGTGACGTCGCTCCCCGCATCCTGCACCCGCCCCGCTCACCGACGCCGACGGACCGCGCGCGGATCGCGGGCGGGCTGCCGGCGCCCTGCGCCCACGGCCCGGCAGCCCACGACCCCGCGCTTCGCTCCCCGCGCCTCAGAAGCGCGAGAAGAAGTCGTTGCCCTTGTCGTCGACGATGATGAAGGCCGGGAAGTCCTCGACCTCGATCCGCCAGACGGCCTCCATGCCGAGCTCTTCGTACTCCTCGATGGCGACCTTCTTGATGCAGTTCTGGGCGAGGATCGCCGCGGGGCCGCCGATCGAGCCGAGGTAGAAGCCCCCGTGCTTCTTGCAGGCGTCGGTCACCTGCTTCGAGCGGTTGCCCTTCGCGAGCATGACCATCGAGCCGCCCTGGGACTGGAACAGATCGACGTAGGCGTCCATGCGCCCCGCCGTCGTCGGCCCGAAGGAGCCCGAGACGTAGCCCTGCGGCGTCTTCGCGGGCCCGGCGTAGTAGACGATGTGGTCCTTGAAGTACTGCGGCAGGCCCTCGCCCCGATCGACGCGCTCCTTCAGCTTCGCGTGGGCGATGTCCCGGGCGACGATGATCGTCCCGGTCAGCAGCAGCTGCGTCGTCACCGGATACTGCGAGAGATCGCGCCGGATCTCGGCCATCGGCCGGTTCAGGTCGATCTTCACCGGCTCGCGGGTCAGCTCGTGGGCCACGAGATCGGGCATGAAGCGCGCCGGATCGGTCTCGAGCTGCTCGAGGAAGACGCCCTTCTTGTTGATCTTGCCCAGGATCTGGCGATCCGCCGAGCAGGAGACGCCGATCCCGACCGGGCAGGACGCGCCGTGGCGCGGCAGCCGGATGACGCGGACGTCGTGGCAGAAGTACTTGCCGCCGAACTGGGCGCCGATGCCGACCTCGCGGGTCAGCTGCAGGATGATCTCCTCGAGCTCGACGTCGCGGAAGGCGCGGCCGTGGATGTTGCCCGAGGTCGGCAGCGAATCGAGGTAGCGGCAGCTCGCCAGCTTCACCGTCTTGAGGGTCATCTCCGCCGAGGTCCCGCCGATCACGACGGCGAGGTGGTAGGGCGGGCAGGCGGCGGTGCCCAGCTGCTTGATCTTCTCGCGGAAGAACTTCTTGATCGACTCGGGGTTGAGGAGCGCCTTCGTCTCCTGGAAGAGCAGCGACTTGTTGGCCGAGCCGCCGCCCTTGGTCACGAACAGGAACTTGTACTCGTCGCCCGTCGTCGCGAGCAGGTCGATCTGGGCGGGGAGGTTGGTGCCGGTGTTCTTCTCCTCGTACATGTCGAGGGCGGCGACCTGGCTGTAGCGGAGATTGGTCTCGGTGTAGGTCTTGTAGATGCCGCGGGAGAGGGCCTCCTCGTCGTTGCCCGCGACCCAGACGTCCTGGCCCTTCTTGCCCATCACGATGGCCGTGCCGGTGTCCTGGCAGGAGGGCAGGATCATGCCGGCGGAGATGTTGGCGTTCTTCATCAGCTCGAGGGCGACGAAGCGGTCGTTGTCCGAGGCCTCGGGGTCCTCGAGGATCTTGGCGAGCTGGGCGAGGTGGCCGGGGCGGAAGAGGTGGGAGACGTCGCGGATCGCCTGGGCCGCGAGCAGCGTCAGCGCCTCGGGCTCGACCTTCAGGATCTCCCGGCCGTCGATCTTCACGGTCGAGACGTGCTGGTCGGTCAGCTTCCGATACGGTGTCTCGTCGGGCCCCAGCTCGAACATCTCCTGGAAATGGAACTCGGGCATCGGAAGGTCTCCCATTCTTGCCGCGTCGATGCGTGCGGGCCTCGTCCCTCCGGACGGGCCTGCGGGCGGTCATGCGGGCGGGTGGTTTCGGGGCGCCGAGCGTAGCCTGTTTCCGGGGGCGTGGGCCTCAGCTCCCCGGGTCCGGGTGCCGAAGGGAAATCCGTTCGGGATCCCCCGGCGAACCTGACGTGGCCGGCGCCGGTCTCTATCATGGGAGCAATGATGCGCAACCGCTTCGCCCGCGTTCTCCGGATCTCGAACCCGACCCGAGCCCGTGCGTCCCACGCCGATCTCCGCGGCCCGAG
The DNA here is from genome assembly GCA_046351135.1 of Myxococcota bacterium. Lineage (GTDB taxonomy): Bacteria > Myxococcota_A > UBA9160 > UBA9160 > UBA4427 > UBA4427. Next base: position 195,483 of record JAXLZA010000009.1, read on the forward strand.
CGGCCGCGCCGGAGGTCGACGCGCCGCGATCGCCGCCCTCGGCCTTGCCCTGGGGCTCGTCCTCGGCCTCGGGATCCCGCAGCCCTCCGGGGCCCAGATGTTCGCGCCGCCGGAGCTCGACTGCCCGCGCAGCTGGGAGCTCATCCAAAACCTGCTGAAGCGCCACATCAGCTTCCGCGCCCTCAACCCCGAGCTGCGCGAGCGCGCCATCGACGCCTACGTCGAGCGGATCGATCCGGGCAAGACGCTCTACCTCTCCGACGAGGTGAAGCGATTGCGCGGCCGGCTCGTCGGCGTGTTCTTCGCGATCCAGAACGGCCAGTGCCAGATCCTCGACGACATCCAGGTCGACCTGGCCAATCGCTACGCGCGCATGGAGAAGGACGTGCGCGAGTTCGTCGGGAATCCGAACTACCAGCTCGACACCGACGTGCGCCTGATTCTCGACCCCGAGAAGCGCGGTCATCCCCAGGACGAAGCCGCCCGCAAGGACCTCGTCCATCGCCTCGTCCACTTCCAGATCTCGAACTACCTCTCGAGCGACATGGAGCTCGCCCAGGCGAAGGAGCGGCTGATCCATCGCTACGAGCTGATGACGAAGCAGGCGAAGGAGGTGAAGCCCCGCGACACCTACGCCGAGTTCCTGAACGCCTTCGCCGGCGCCCTCGATCCGCATTCGACCTACTACACGCCGGAGGCGGTCGAGGACTTCGAGATCCAGATGAGCCTCTCCCTCGACGGGATCGGCGTCGCGCTCTCCTCGAAGGACGGCTACTCGGTCGTCGAGCGGGTGATTCCGGGCGGCGCGACCGACAAGCTCGGCGTGCTCGAGCCCGGCGACAAGATCATCGCGGTGGCGCAACAGGGCGAGGATCCGGTCGACATCATCGACATGCCGCTGCGCGACGTCGTCGCGATGATCCGCGGCAAGCGCGGGACGAAGGTGAAGCTGACCGTCCTGCGGCAGTCCGACGAGACGAAGCGCTTCGACGTCGAGATCGAGCGCGACGCGGTCACGATCGAGGACGCGGCGGCGACCCTCGAGTTCCAGGACGTGACGATCGGCGGCAAGAAGAAGAAGCTCGCCGTGCTCGACCTGCCGACCTTCTACGGCGATCCCGATCCGAGCAAGCGCCAGAGCGGCCGCGACGTGCGCGACCTGCTGCGCCAGGCCCAGGCGGCGAAGGCCGACGGCCTCCTGCTCGACCTGTCGCGCAACGGCGGCGGCAAGCTCGAGAGCTCGGTCGAGATCGCGGGCTTCTTCATCCGCCAGGGCAACGTGGTCGCGGTCAAGGACGTCTTCTCCGACGTCCAGGTCCTGCCCGACCAGGACGCGGACATCGCCTGGTCCGGCCCGCTCGTGATCCTGACCTCGCGGATCACCGCCTCGGCCTCCGAGATCGTGGCCGGCGCGATGAAGGACTACCACCGCGCGGTCATCGTCGGCGACGACCACACCTTCGGCAAAGGCACGGTCCAGAGCTTCGTCCACCAGCCCGGCCGCCTCGGCGCCATCAAGGTCACGACGGCGCTCTTCTTCCGCCCCGGCGGTGCCTCGACGCAACACGACGGCGTCGCCGCCGACGTCGTCCTGCCCTCGCTCTTCGCGACCGACGACCTCGGCGAGCGCTACACGCCCTACTCGCTGAAGCCCCAGGTCATCCCGCCCTTCCTCGGGACCCTCGGCCGCGTCTCGAACGTGACGCGGACGGACTGGAAGCCGATCGACGACGCGACACTCGCGGAGCTGCAGCGGCGCTCGGCGGCCCGCATCGCCGCCGACAAGGCGTTCGTCGAGATCAAGGAGAAGCTCGCCAAGCGCGCCCAGGAAGACGACGTCATCCACCTCGCCGAGTTCATCAAGGAGCGCGAGGAGGAGGAGGCCGAGGCGGCGGAGAAGGACGGCGCGAAGAAGCCCGCCGACGCGGCCGGCAAGTCCGGCGCGGCGACGGGGAGCGCGGGTGCGGCGACGAAGCCCGGTGCCGGCGCGGCCAAGGAGGCCGACGCCAAGCCCGGCGCGAACGGCGCGAACGGGAAGACCGACAAGAAGGCCGCCGACGAGAAGTCCGAGCCGACGCCGCAGCGCGAGGAAGCGCTGCGGATCCTGACGGATCTCGTCGAGCTCCAGCACACGGATCCCGCCACGTGGCACGCACAGCAATCGGCGCAGCCCTCGGCCTCGCTTTCGTCGCAGCCGTGATCTGGAGCGCCTTCGAGGCGACCCGGGTCCAGTGCGAGATCTGCGTGGAGTACAAAGGCCGGTCGGCCTGCTCGACGGCCCAGGCCGCCGACGTGCTCCAGGCCGAGGCCCAGGCGATCTCCGGCGCCTGCTCCCAGGTCACCGGCGGCGTGACCGAGACCCTCGAGTGCGATCGCACGACGCCCGTCCGGCGTCAGTGCAGCGAGTAGACCGCCCCGTCCCGCTCCGCGGAGGACCGGGCGACCCGGAGCCCCACGGGGCCAGCGACCTTTGTGGCAGCCCGACCCGATCCAGTCCTCATGCAAAGCTCCGCTCCGGTCGAAACAGGCCTCCGGGGAGGGGCCTCCTCCCGCATGAACCCGAGCGACGGCTCGGCCTTGCATGGAGCGGACGGATTCCATGAGCAATCGACTCGCCAGCTACCTGAAGGCGTGCGAGGGTGACCTGCCCACGATGCCGGTCGTCGCGAGCCAGGTCATCCAGGCCGTCGACCACCCCGACAGCTCGATCGACGACATCCGCAAGCTGATCGAGCGCGACGCCGCGATCGCCGCCCGCATCCTGAAGATCTCGAACTCCGCCCTCTACGGCTTCCCGAGCGAGATCCAGAGCCTCTCCCACGCGATCTCGCTGCTCGGCACGATGACCGTGCGCAACCTCGTCCTCGCGGCCTCGATGAAGGAGACCTACAAGCGCTTCGGGCTGCTCGAGAAGCTGCTCTGGCAGCACTCCTCGCTCTCCGGGCCCGTCGCCTCGATGCTCGCGCGCTACGGCTCGATCGGCGTCGATCCCGACGTCGCCTTCACCGCCGGCCTGATGCACCACATCGGCAAGACCGCCCTCGCCAACAGCCACCACGACGAGTACGAGCGGGTGATGGCGACCGTCTACAACGAGGGCCGCAGCTTCACCGAGGTCGAGAACCAGGTCTTCGGCTTCAACCACGCCGAGCTCGGCGCGGCCGTCGTCCAGCAGTGGGGGCTGCCCGACTCCCTCGTCCTCACGATCCAGCACCACCACAGCCCCGAGGTGCTCCCGCAGCTCGACGACCACGTCGCGCGGCTCTGCGCGCTGACGTCGGTGACCAGCATGTGTCTCTCGAAGCTGGGCGTCGGGCGCTCGCGGCCGATCGACGACCTCGATCTGTCGGCGATGCCGGCCTGGGTCTTCCTGGACCTGACCCGGGACGACGTCGAGCCGATCCTGACCAAGTGCGCCGAGCGGATCAAGGAGAGCCAGGCCCTCGTCGGCTAGCTCCCCCGTCCGGACCGCTCCCCGCCCGCTCCCCCTCTGCTAGCTTCCGCGACCACGCCGCCCGGCCCGGGCCGAGCCCCGAGCGGATCGCTCGCCATTTTTCGCCGGGAGCCTAGGCTCCGCGCGACGGCGTCCCATCGGAATCCGGGTGCCCCGCCCGGCCCGAACGCCGGGCTTTCGCGACCCCATCCGGAACGGGGACAGGAGATGCCATGAGCCTCGACGAGAACGTGAGACAGGAAATCAGCGAGCTGATCACATCGAACGAGGTGGTGCTCTTCATGAAGGGAAACCGGCGCCAGCCGCAGTGCGGCTTCTCGGCGACCGTCGTCGGGATCCTCGACGCGCTCCTGCCCGAGTACGCGACCGTCGACGTGCTCTCCGCGCCGCACATCCGAGAGGGCATCAAGGTCTTCTCGTCCTGGCCGACGATCCCCCAGCTCTACGTGAAGGGCGAGTTCATCGGCGGCTGCGACATCGTCCAGGAGCTCTACGGCTCGGGCGAGCTCTTCGAGACGCTCGGGCTCGAGCCGGTCAAGGCGGTGCGACCGCGGATCGAGATCACGCCGGCGGCGCTGCGCGCGCTCTCGGCGGCGACGGCCGAGCACGGCGGCGCCGGCCGCGAGCTGCATCTCTCGGTCGACCCGCAGTTCCAGTCGCATCTCTCGATCGCGCCCCGCGGCCGCGCCGACGTCGAGGCGATCACCGACGGCCTGACGCTGCTGCTCGACCCGATCTCCGCCTCCCGCGCCGACGGCATCACGATCGACGTCGCCGACACGCCGAACGGCCAGGCCTTCCGCGTCGACAACCCGAACGCGCCGCGCGTGCGGCAGATGTCGGTGCGCGAGCTCGCGGAGCTGCTCGAGTCGGGGGAGCGCTTCGAGCTGCTCGACGTCCGCACGCCCGAGGAGCGCGCGATCGCGGCGATTCCCGGCGCGGTCCTGCTCAACGAGTCCGAGGCCGCCCGGATCGAGTCGCTGCCGCGCGACACGCGCCTCGTCCTCCACTGCCACCACGGCGGCCGCTCGCAGCAGGCCGCGGAGCAGTTCGTCGCCCTCGGCTTCTCGCAGGTCTGGAACGTGGTCGGCGGCATCGACGCCTGGAGCCAGGAGATCGATCCCGACGTGCCGCGCTATTAGTCCCCCGACGACGGAGCAACGATGGCCCTCCAGATCATCAACGCCGGACCGAATCCCGCCGACATCGCCCAGCAGATCCGCGCCGCGATCGCGCAGGCGCTGCCCGACGCCGTCATCGACGTCCGGCCCCAGGGCCCAGGGCATTTCGAGATCGACGTGACCGACGCCGCGTTCGCAGGCAAGCCGCGGGTCCGCCAGCAGCAGCTCGTCTACGGCGCGATCGCCCACCTGATGTCGGGCGCGAATCCGCCGGTCCACGCCGTCGACCGCCTCGACTGTCGCATTCCCTGAGGAGGCGCATTCCCTGAGGAGGCGCATTCCCTGATGAGCGGCGACTGTGCTGGATTCGGCACATAGCGTCGGGATTCGTGCGAAATCCAGCCGATTCGTTTGATTTGATGCCCAGATCGGATTAGAACTGCGCAGCTCCAATCGACTGCGCGGCGGCGTCCCGATCTGCGTCCCGGGACGACGTGCGCGGCGCTGCGCGGTCCCGCTGCGGGTCCGCAGAGGATCCCGAGCACGATGCCCCGCGTGAAGACCGCCCTGCCCGCCCCGTCGACCGCACTCGCCGTCGCGCTGCTCGCCGCCCTCGCGACGATCGGCTTCCCGCTCTCCGCCGCCGCCGACGGGCACGACGCGGCGAACACCGCCTGGATCCTGACCTCGACGGCGCTCGTCCTCTTCATGACGATCCCGGGCCTCGCGCTCTTCTACGGCGGCCTCGTGCGCACGAAGAACGTGCTGTCGATCCTGATGCAGTGCCTCGCGCTGACGGCGCTGCTCTCCCTCGTCTGGCTGGTCGTCGGCTACTCGCTCGCCTTCGACACGACCGGCATGGCGGCCGGCGCAGGCGGACGCGCCGCCTTCATCGGCGGCCTCGCGCGCGCGATGCTCGCCGGCGTCACGGCGGACTCGCTCTCCGGCACGATCCCGGAGGTCCTCTTCTTCACGTTCCAGTGCACCTTCGCCGTCATCACGCCGGCGCTGATCCTCGGGGCCTTCGCCGAGCGCATGAAGTTCTCGGCCGTGCTCCTCTACTCGGCCCTCTGGCTCGTCGTCGTCTACGCGCCGATCTGCCACATGACCTGGGGCGGTGCGGGCGGCCACTTCGCCGACCTCGGCGTCTTCGACTTCGCCGGCGGCATCGTCGTCCACATCACCGCCGGCGTCGCCGCGCTCGTCGCCTGCATCGTGATCGGACCGCGGCGCGGCTATCCCAAAACCGCGATGCCGCCCCACAACCTGACGATGTGCGTGACCGGGACGGGCATGCTCTGGGTCGGCTGGTACGGCTTCAACGGTGGCTCGGCGCTGGCCGCCAATGGCAGCGCGGCGATGGCGATCACGGTGACCCACATCTCCGCCTCGGCCGCCGCCATGACCTGGATGGCGATCGAGTGGACGAAGCACTCGAAGCCCTCGGTCCTCGGCCTCGCGACCGGCGCCGTCGCGGGCCTCGCCGCGGTGACGCCGGCGGCGGGTGTCGTCGGGCCGGTCGGCGGCCTCTCGATCGGCATCGCCTCGGGCTTCATCTGCTACCAGGCCTCGACGCGCCTGAAGCAGCGCTTCGGCTACGACGACAGCCTCGACGTCTTCGGTGTCCATGGCGTCGGCGGCTTCGTCGGCACCATCCTCGCCGGCCTCTTCGGGGCCACCGCCCTCGGCGGCAACCAGGAGGGCCTCGCCATCGGCGCCCAGCTCGGCAAGCAGATCTACGCGTCCCTCGTGACCGCGGCATGGTCCGCCGCCGCGAGCTGGGTCCTGCTGAAGGGCGTCGACGCGACGGTCGGGCTGCGGGTCGGCGAGGAGGCCGAGTCCCAGGGGCTCGACCTCGCGCTCCACGACGAGCGCGGATACAACCTGTAGGACGCGGGGTCGCACGAGAGACGCTGTGCCAGGCGCCCCGGCCGGACGCCGCCTGGCGCTCGGGCTTCATCCGGCACGCGTCGAGGGACCGGTCGGCTTTGGCGGGCGACGTGCTGCGCGTGCCGGCTTCAATTTCGCGCCAGGCGGCGTCCGGCCGGGGCGCTCGGGGCGGTTGCGCTGGGCGATTCGCACGTCCTACGGTTTTGGGTGAAATGACTTTTCGTGGATGGAGCGGCTTGCTCGATCCATCCTCTTTTCAGGAGATCATCATGATTGCGACGCCGCCCGAGTTCGCCAAGCTGACGCCCGAGATGAAGGCCCGCCTCGATCGCTTCCGCGACGAGCATGCGAACGACAAGCTCGGCAAGGTCGCGGGGCGCATCCTGCTCGAGGACGAGAAGATCCGGATCTGGGAGATGATCCTCGAGCCCGGCCAGGCGAGCGACCTCCACGAGCACACGCTCGACTACTACCTCGTGATCATGGAGGGCGACGAGGTCGCGGGCGTGACGCCGAAGGGCTCGCCGGTCGACTCGTTCGTCGGTCTCGTGCCGAAGGACGGCAACACCGTCGCCATCCCGAAGGGCGGCGTCGAGTGGGCCTGGAACGTCGGCAAGAAGACCTACCGCGAGATCCTGATCGAGCTCAAGAACAGCTGAGGTCCGGAACCGAGGCCGTCAGGCCTCGCGCTCGCGGCCCCAGAAGGTCTGCTCGGGCATCGACAGCGCCTGCTTGTGCGTCTCGTCGTGGAGCCCGAGCAGGCCCGGGCGCTTCAGGCCCGGCAGGACCTGCACGTCGTAGATCTCCTCGCAGCTCCGCAGGTACTTGAGCTCGCCGACGATCGCGCCGGAAGGCAGGTGGAGGATCGTGACGCCGCAGGCGAGGTCCTTGCGCCCGGCGATCCCGAGGTCGCCGAACGTGTGCTGTTTGCGGATCAGCGACGTGCCGACGAAGAGATAGTCGCCCGCTCGGGCCATGCCCCGGGCGAAGCCCGGTACGCGATTCACGACCTCGTAGCGCAGACCGTTCCCCTCGCCGTCGCGCGGCACCTCGACCGCGACGAGCTCCCCCGTCGACGAGAGCAGCAGATAGAGGACCCCGTCGTAGACCCGCGGCGAGTGGGGCATCGCGAGACCGTCGAGCAGGATCTCGCCCGACGGCACGTGCATCAGGACACCGCCCCGCTCCTTGCCCTCGCGCCAGCCGCCCGCGACGTCCGTCCGCCCCAGCGCCGTCGCATAACGGATCTCCCGCTCGACCGCCGCGAGTCCATTGAGATGACAGCGATCCTCGGGCGCGAGCGCCGAGACGAAGGGCGGCTTCCAGACGGGGCGGAAGCTGTGGAGCGGGTCGAGCTGAAAGAGGCAGGAGAAGAGCGTGTTGACGCCGATCAGCCCCTGCTCCGTCCAGACCATGTCGTGGATCGCGAGCGCGCCCGCGAAGTGGACCGAGCGCGGGACGAAGAGCGCGTCGTACGTCTTCGGCTGGCGCGGATAGGTCGGCGCCAGCCGCGGCTCGTTCGCGAGCAGGACGACCGCGTTCTTCGTCGCCACCGCCATGCGATCGCCCTCGACCGCGAGCCCCATCGGCTCTTCGAAGGTCCGCGGCAGCTGGATCAAGCGCTCGCCGTCCGACGAGATCAGGATGACCTTCCCCGCCTGATAGGTCGTGAGCGCGATCGAGCAGCCGATCTCGGCGAGGATCTCGGGGACCTGCAGCGTGTGCTGGATGGTGAAGGGCGTGGTCGGCGGAGCGACATTCGACATGCGCCGGAGTGTGAAGCCGAACGCGTCGGACCACAACGGTCGGCAGGCCGCCGGCAGGGGGCGCGCAGCCCCTCGAGCGCATGCGATCGCGCCGACTGCGCGCGTCGCGCTCTGCTCGCCCGCACTCTCGCCCGCGGCGCCGCGACCCGCCATCCTCTCCGCGATGGATCCCTCCGCCCTCGCCGCGAAGACCCGCGAAGCGCTCCAGCTGCAGCGCGCCGGTCGGCTCGGTCCGGCGCGCCGCGCCTGGGAGCGGATCCTCGAGCGCGCCCCCCGCCATCCCCCGGCCTGCAATGGTCTCGCGCTGATCCGGCTCGCGGAGAGTCGACCGGGCGAGGCGCTCGAGCTCCTCGCCGTCGCCGTCGAGGAGAAGCCCGACTCCGCGATCTACCGGAACAACCTCGCCAACGCGCTGAAGGCCCTCGGTCGCCTCGAGGAGGCCGCCGCCGCCTATCACGAAGCGCTGCGCCTCGACCCGGGCTACGTCTCGCCCGAGTACAACCTCGCCCTGCTCGAGCTCGCGCGGGGCGCAGCCGGCCCGGCGCGCGAACGATTCGAGCGCCTGCTCGCACGCCGACCCGACTTCGCGCCCGCCTGCGCCTCGCTGGCCAGGCTGCTGCTCGAGACGGCGGATCCCGCCCAGGCGATCACCTGCCTGCGCCGCGGCCTCGAAGCCTCGCCCGGGAACGCGGAGCTCCTCGTCGATCTCGGCGCCCTGCTCCGTCGGCACGGGCGTCTCGAAGAGGCGATCGCCTGCCACGAGCGACTCGTCGCCCTGCAACCGGATCGCTCCGCTTCGTTCAACGATCTCGGGGCGCTCTACCAGCTCCAGGGCCGGATCGAGCCCGCCCTCGCCTGCTTCGATCGCGCGCTCGCCCTCGACCCGCGCTCGGGCCATGCCCACTTCAATCGCGGAAAGCTCCTCGCGGACCTCGATCGCCAGGACGAGGCCTGCCGGGCGCTCGAGCAGGCGATCGCGGTCGAGCCGACCCTCGCGACCGAGGCGGCCTGCCATCTCGCCGTCGCCCGCCGCCATCTCTGCGACTGGCAGGACGAGGCGACCCGCACCGCCGCGCTCGCCGCGCGGATCGAGCGGCTGATCCGGGACGAGCCGACGCGGGGACTGCCGCCGCTCACGCTCAACGTCGTACCGGTGCCGGCCGCGCTCCGCCTCGCGGTGGCCCGGCATCTCGGGCGCGGCGTCGAGCGCGAGTGTGCGGCGCTGGTCCGGCGCCATCCGCTTCGCCCCGCACCGCGCGATCCCGAGTCACCCCTGCGGATCGGCTATGTCTCGCCCGACTTCCGCGTCCACGCCGTCGGCAGCCTGATCCACGACCTCTTTCGCCACCACGACCGCCGCGCCGTCACCGTCCACGCCTACTCCCTCGTGACGGTCGACGACGCCTTCGCCCGCGCCGTGCGCGCCGGCGTCGATCGCTTCGTCGACGTCTCGCGCGGGACCGCCCTCGAGATCGCGCGGCGCATCCACGCCGATCGGATCGACGTGCTCGTCGACGTGGCGGGCTACACGACCCACTCGCGGACGGCGATCTTCGCGCTGCGGCCGGCGCCGGTGCAGATCCACTGGCTCGGCTACCTCGACACGATGGGCGCCGACTTCCTGCCCTACATCCTGGCCGACGCGACGGTGGTCCCGGAGGGCGCGACGGACGACTTCAGCGAGACGATCGTCGAGCTGCCTCGGAGCTTCGCCGTCGCCTCGCCGATGCCGATCGCCCAGACGCCGACCCGCGCGGCGCTCGGTCTGCCCGAAGACGCGTTCGTGTTCTGCTGCATGAACGGGCTCCACAAGATCGACGTGCCCGTCTTCGACGCCTGGATGCGGATCCTCGCGCGCGTGCCGGGCTCGCGGCTCTGGCTCGCCGACGAGGGATCCGGGACGGCCCGCGCGAACCTCGCCCGGGAGGCTGCGACGCGGGGCATCGATCCCGCGCGACTGCAGTTCGCACCGCGCGACCCGCTTCCGGAATACCTGGCCCGCTACCGCATCGCCGATCTCTTCCTCGACACCTTCGCCTACAACGCCGGTGCGACGGCCGCGGGCGCCCTGCGCGCCGGGCTCCCCGTCCTGACGCGGCCGGGATCGAGCTTCATGAGCCGGATGGGCGCGAGCCTCTGCCGCGCCGCGGACCTGGCCGACCTCGTCTGTGCGTCGACCGACGACTACGTCGAGCGGGCGGTCGCGTTGGCAGGGAACCCGGGCGCGCTCGCCGCCCTCCGGCAGCGGCTCGCCCTCGCCGCGTCGAGCGCCCCGCTCTTCGACCTCCCGGGCTTCGCGCGGGATCTCGAGGCGGCCTATCGGGCCGCGTGGGCCCACCGGGCGGCGGGGAGCACCGCGCGCCGGATTCGCGTCGCGCGCTGAGCGCAGCGCCGGGCTCGCTCCTCAATACCCCTCGTTCGGATCGACGAGGGACACGAGCGGCTCGCCCCGGTCGAAACGAGCGAGGTTCTCGAGGAAGCGCTCGAGAATGATGCCGTTCGAGTCCGATCCGCTCCACGAGATGTGGGCCGAGACGCGGACGCGCGGGTCGGCGTACATCCAGTGGCCCGCCGGCAGGGGCTCGGGGTCGACGCAATCGAGCGTCGCCCGCGCGATCTGCCCGCGATCGAGGGCGCGCCGCAGCGCGTCCTGATCGACGAGTCCCCCGCGCGCGATGTTGACGAGATGGGCACCGGACTTCACCGCCGCGAAGGCCGCGTCGTCGAAGAGGTGGCGGCTCGCCGGGGTCTCGGGCGCCGCGATCACGACGTGGTCCGCGTCGCCGAGCAGCGAGGCGAGGTCGCGCGCGAGCTCGACGCCTGCGATCGGGCTGGGGGCTCCGCTCCTCCGCAGGGCGCGGACGCGCATGTCGAAGGGCAGCGCGCGCCGGGCGATCGCCTGGCCGATGCCGCCGAAGCCCACGAGGGCGAGGGTCCGTCCGGCGAGGGTCCCGAGGTCGGCGCGGTGCCAGATCGGGGGCGGCGCCGAGAGCCAGTGCTCGACGAGGCGCTTCTCCGCCTCGAGCAGGACCGCGATCACCCACTCCGAGATCGCCGTCGCCGAGGCGCCGCGTGAGCAGCTGAATGGGACGTCCTTCACGAGCTCGAAGGGAAAGCCGTTGACGCCCGTCCCGTAGGCGTGGACCCAGCGCACCCCGCGCGCGAGGACGGCCGCGAGGTTCTCGGTGCCCATGGGCAGGGTCAGCAGCGCGTCGAAGCGCTCGTAGGCGGGGCCGTCGGGGAGCGGTCCGCGCATCGGGATCTCGACGATCTCGAGCGCGGGATGGGCCGCGCGCACCGGCCCGAGCAGCGCGCTCGGCAGGTGGGTCGCGAGCCGTCGGATCGGTCGATCGGAGCCCGCCATGCTAGGCCTCCTCGGCGAGCCCGTTCGAGACGATCTGCTCGACGAGCAGCGTCCGCTGGATCTGGTTCGTCGCCGTCGTCCGGGGCAGCGACGCGAGGCGCGCGATCCGCCGCGGCTTCTTGAAGCCCGCGAGACGCCCCTCGCAGAAGGCCTGGAGCGCGGCGAGCGAGATCGCGACCCCAGGCTTCGCGACGACGGCGGCGCACAGCAGATCGCCCCAGTGCGGGTCCGGCAGCCCGACGAGCGCCACGTCCTCGATCCCCGGCACGTCGCGCAGGACGGCCTCGACCTCGGCGGGGGAGACGCTCTCGCCGCCGGTGCGCAGGACCTCCTTCTTGCGGCCGGTGATCGAGAGGTAGCCCTCGTCGTCGAAGGCCCCGAGGTCGCCGGTATGGAACCAGCCGTCGACCAGCGCGCTCGCGGTCGCCGCCGGGTCGTCGAAGTAGCCGTCGCACAGGAACGGGCTGCGGATGCAGATCTCGCCGTCGGGACCGAGGCGGACGTCGACCGAGACGGCGGCGGGGCCGACGCTCCCCGGCTTGCGGAGCACGTCGGCGTCGCAGAGGGCGTTGCCCGTCCCGACCTCGGTCGAGCCGTAGTAGATGCGGATGCGCGCGCGGGGGAAGCGCGCCTTCATGTCGCGCAGCAGCTCGATCGGCGTCGCCGAGGTCCCGGTATCGAGCTGGTCGAGGGTCGAGAGATCGTAGGCGGAGAGATCCGCCTCGAGGATGCGCTTCCAGACGACCGGGAGGCCGTAGATGCGGTTCGCGCGGCGGGCCTGGACCATGCCGAGCAGCGCGTCGGCGGAGGCGGTCGTGTAGGCGATCTCGCCGCGGGTCTGCCAGGCGGAGATCGCGAGCGTGAAGCCCGCCATGTGGAAGAGCGGGAACATGCAGACCGTCCGCTCGGGCTCGTCGCGGAAGACGCCCTGGAAGCCGCGGAGCCAGTTGGCGCGGTGGGAGAGGACGACGCCCTTCGGGCGGCCGGTGCTGCCGCTGGTGAAGAAGATGACGTGGGGGTCGGTCTCGACGAGGCGCGGCTCGACGATCGGCGCCGGCGGATCGGGGAGCGTCTGCGCGTCGAGCGCGAAATGACCGAGGGCGCGCGCAGGCCCCGCCGCCCGGGCGCAGGCGCCGTCGTCGCCGAGGCTCCGCGCGACCGGGAGCAGCGCGATGCGATCGATGCCGGCGCGGTCGGCGACGCGCCGGGCGTCGGGGGCGCGCACCGGGTCGACGACGAGGAGCGTCCCGCGCGCGAGCTTCGCGACGTCCCCGGCCTCGTCGGCGGAGAGCCGGGCGTTGAGCGGCGCGAACACGGCGCCGAGCCGCGCGAGGGCGATGAAGAGCGGCATGACCTCGATCGCGGTGTCGATCCAGCCGAGCACGCGGTCGCCGTGGCCGATGCCGAGCTGCGTGCGGAGCGCATGGGCCAGGCGCTCGGCCTCGCGGTCGAGCGCGGCATAGGTCCGCTCGTCGGGGCCGACGGCGACGGCCGGCCGGGCGGGCGCGCTCGCGGCCCCGCGCCGGATGATGTCGCCGATCAGGAGTCCGCGGCCTTCGGTCTGTGTCCCTGTCATCCTGTCCTTCTCCGTCCGTCCCCTTGCGACCGGGCGCGACCGAGAATACCGTTCTCGGAATGGAGAACAACGTTCCCGAGCCCCGCGCCCGTGCGCCGCTCGCCCTCGTCGGCGGGCAGGTCGTCGGCCAGACGGTCGACCGGAGCCTGGCGCAGCGCCGGGAGGCGGCCCGGCTCGAGGTCGAACGTCTGGTGCGCGCCGCGTTCACGATGATCGAGCGCAGCGGCGGTCTCGATCCCAAGGTCTCGGACATCCTCGCCGAGGCGGGTCTCTCGAACCAGGCCTTCTACCGCCACTTCCGCAGCAAGCACGAGCTGCTCGTCGCGGTCCTCGACGAGGGCATCCGCGGGCTCGCCGACTACCTCGCCACGCGCATGGCGTCGGCGCCGGGACCGGTCGCCGCGATCCGCGAGTGGGTGCGCGGCATGGCGGCCCAGGCCCAGGATCCGGCGGGCGCCCGGGCGAGCCGGCCCTTCGCCCTCGCGCGTGGGCGTCTCGCGGAGACGTTTCCCGGCGAGGTCGCGCGCTCCCGCGACCAGCTGACGGCGCCGCTGCGCGTGACCCTCGAAGCGGCGCGGTCCGAGGGCGCCCTGCCCGCGGTCGTCCCCGATCAGGACGCCGAAGCCCTGTACCACCTCATGATGGGCTGGATCGAGGCGCGCCTGGTCGAAGGGCGGATCCCCGAAGCCGCCGAGGTCGAGCGGCTCGAGTCCTTCGTGATGTCGGGACTCGAGCGGCGCGTGGGCGTCGAAGAACGAGGGCGCTAGGCGGGGCGCGGGGCGCGGGCGCGAGCGGGATCGGACGAAGCCGGCCACGGCCGGTGGACCAGACGGAGGAAGCGAGCGTGACGAACGGACGGGAACGGGAAGTCCTGTGGACGGGAATCGGAGGCCAGGGCGTCCAGCTCGCGGCGACGATCCTCGCCCGGGCGGGGACCCTCGAAGGCCTCGAGGTCATGTCGCTCGGGACCTACGGCGGCACCATGCGCGGCGGCAACACCGACGCGACGGTCGTCCTCGCGAATCGCCCGATCACGTCGCCGCCGATCGTGCCCCGGGCCTGGGCCGCGGTCGTCGCGCATCCGCGCTTCTTCGATCCCGTCCGCCCGAAGCTGCGCAAGGACGGCCTCGTCGTCGTCAACGCCGAGATCCTCGAGCAGCCGCTCTACGCTCCGTCGGAGCCGCGACCGGCCCACCTGCTCGAGATCCAGGCGACGACCCTCGCGCGCGAGGCCGACGCGCCGAACGCCGCCGCCCTCGTCCTGCTCGCCGCCTTCGCGACCGCGACGGGCATCGTCTCCCAGGCTTCCCTCGCCGAGGCCCTCGCGAATTCGCTGCCCGCCTATCGCAGCCAGTTCCTCGAATCGAACCGGCGCGCCCTCGCCGCCGGCGCGGGCGCGGTCGCCGCACAGTGCGTGCCCGCCTGGACGAAGGAGGCCGCATGAGCCGTCCGCAACCGAAAGGCAGCGTCGTCCTCTCGACCGCCCGCTGCAAGGGCTGCGAGCTCTGCATCCCGGCCTGCCCGCCCGGCGTGCTGCGCATGTCGAAGCGCCGCAACGCCTCGGGCTACCTGCTGCCCGAGCTGCTCGAGGGCTGCACCGGCTGCGGCGCGTGCCTGCTCGTCTGCCCCGACTACTGCTTCGAGATCTACCGCCTCGACGGCGACAAACCCGCGGCCGCGGCCGCGAAGCCCACCGGCACGGTCGCCGATACCCGCGAGCTGCCGGTGGCCCAGGAGGTCCAGGGATGAGCGCGACCCAGACTGCGACGACGCCGACGGCCCACGCGCCGAGCCCGCCGGGGCGGCGCCTGATGGAGGGCTCCGAGGCGATCGCCGAGGCCGCGATCGCCGCCGGCTGCCGCTTCTTCACCGGCTACCCGATGACCCCGTTCACCGAGGTCCTCGAGAACTTCGCGAAGCGCCTCCCCGAAGTCGGGGGCCACTGCATCAACGCCGAGAGCGAGCTCGAGGCGATCGGCCAGGCCTGGGGCGCCGCGGCGACGGGCTTCCGCGCGGCGACGGGCTCGACCGGCCAGGGCCTCGCCCTCATGCAGGAGTCGATGTCGGAGATCACGCGGGCCGAGATCCCGATCGTGATCTTCAACATGTCCCGCGGACAGAGCGACTACTACCAGGCGACCCGCGGCGGTGGCCACGGCGACTATCGCCACATCGTGCTCGCGCCCCAGAGCGTCGGCGAGGCGGTGGAGCTGGTGCAGCTCGCGTTCCATCTCTCGGATCTGTGGCGCCATCCGGTCCTGATCTACGGCGACTACCTGCTCGCCCATACCTGCGAGTCGGTCGCGATCGAGCCCCGTGACTTCGGCGCGCTGCCGGCCAAGGACTGGGCGGTCGACGGCTCCCTCGGCGGGACCGGCCGCTCGCGCAACCTGAATCCGATCGGCATGAACAAGGGCACGAAGGGCATCGATCCCAACACCTTCTGGCAGGAGCTCTGGGAGAAGGAGCAGCGGATCGAGGCCGCCGAGCAGCGCTTCGAGGTCGAGCAGGCGGACGACGCAGAGATGCTGATCGTCGCCTTCGGGACGCTCGCGCGCTTCGCCCGCGCCTCGATCGAGCAGCTGCGCGCCGAGGGCCTGAAGGTCGGCCTGTTCCGGCCGATCTCGCTCTGGCCCTTCCCTTCGGCCGCGCTCGCGAAGGCCGCGAAGGGCTGCCGTCTCGTCGCCTGCCTCGAGCAGAACTCGGGCCAGATGATCGACGACGTCCGGCTCGCGCTGAATGGCAGCCATCCCGTCGTGCCCATCGGCGGAATCTCGACGGATGCCGCGAGCTTCGGCATCGGTCCGCTGCTCGACAGCGAGCGCATCGCGTCGCGGGCGCGCGACGCCTATCAGGGTCGACCCGTTTCGAGAGGAGTGGTGGCATGAGCGACGCAAAGACCGTTTCGGGGAGCAAGGGTGACGACCGGCTGCGCGTGATCCCGACGGATGCGCCGCCGAGCGTCCCGAGCCGCAAGACCGGCGACTTCGAGCCCGCGCTCACGCTGATGGGCGAGCACGATCTCTGCCCCGGCTGCGGTGAGCCCGTCGCCCTGCGCCAGATCCTCGACGCGATCGACAGCATGAACCTCGGCCAGAAGACGATCGGCGTCATCGGCATCGGCTGCTACACCGCGCTGACGAGCCTGATGGACATCGACCTGATCCAGGCGCTTCATGGGCGGGCCCCGTCCGTCGCGACCGGCGCGAAGCGCATGCGCCCCGACTGCCTCGTCTTCACGCTCCAGGGCGACGGCGACATGGTCAACGAAGGGCTGCAGGAGGTGATCCATACCGCCGCGCGCGGCGAGTCGGTGACCTGCATCCTGCTCAACAACGGCGTCTTCGGCGAGACGGGCGGCCACATGACGGCGACGACCGTGCTCGGCCAGCGCACCAAGAACACGATCGACGGCCGCGACGCCAAGCGCGACGGCTACCCGATCCTGATCTCCGAGATGCTCGCCCAGCTCCAGGGCACCGCCTACGTCGCCCGCGGCTCGGTCCACGACGCCAAGGGCGTCGCGCGCCTGCGCCGCTTCCTCGACCGGGCCTTCAGCTCGCAGATGAAGGGCCAGGGCTTCTCGTTCGTCGAGATCCTGACCATGTGTCCGACGGGCTGGTTCCTGCCGACGGCGAAGGGCCCGAGCTACCTCGACGAGGAGCTCGGCGCCGTCCACGAGGTCGGGGAGATCAAGAAGGACGGGGTCCTGATCGAGCAGGGGAAGCGTTAGGCGGCGGGCCGCGATCGCGAAGCGCCTTCGCGCGCCGTCCCGCCCGCCCTCAGCCCTTCTTCCAGAGCGGCTCCGGGATCTCGAAGCCGAGCGGCTTGTCCCAGCCGTTTCGGAACGCGACCTCGTGGGCAGGCCGGCGCGGGGCGATGCCCCACTTGCCGGTCGGGTAGCCGAAGGTCACGCAGCAGCTGAAGTTCCATCCGCCCTCTTCCGGGACGCCGAGGATCTTCTTGACCTCGTCGACCTTCATGAAGAAGGCGCTCGTCAGCGAGCTGCCGACGCCCTCGATGCGGGCGGCGAGCATCGCGTTCCAGACGGCGGGGAAGATCGATCCGCCCGACGTGTCGAACTGACAGAAGGCAAAGAGCAGCAGCGGGACGTCCTCGAAGTGCTGCGCGAGGTGGTCCGCCGATCGGTACATCTTCATGAAGTCGATCGACTCGGGATCCTTCGGCGCGGCGTCCGCGGCGTCGCGCCGGGCCTTGTAGAAGGTCCCCCAGACGACGTCCATGCAGGCCCGGTAGACGGGGCCGAGCTTCGCCTTGACGGCGGGATCGTCGACCAGCATGAAGCGCCAGTTCTGGGTGTTCCCGCCGGAGGGCGCGCGGATCGCCGCGTCCAGGATCTTCTTCTGGACCAGGGTCGGAATCGGGTCCTTCTTCAGCCTACGCATCGCACGGGTGGTGTAGAGGGCTTCGTAGGCGTCCATGTCCTGCTCCTTCGGATTCCGAATGGGGTCCAGATGAGACTCGCGCGCGGGCCGCAGCCGCTCGGGCCGTCGATCGGACGCGACCCGGGCCGGGGGACGATAACAGCCTCGGCGCGCGTCGGGCCACCGCCGTGTATCGTCGCCGAACGGTGCAGTCGGGGCCCCGGGCACCCCGACTCCGGGCGGCACGCATCGGCGCGCGCCCGGGCGCCGAAGGGAGGTTCGCGTGTTCTACGGCTGGATCATGGTCGCGGTCGCCTTCGTCACGCAGTTCATCTCCTCGGGCGTCATCTTCTACACCTTCGGCATCGCGCTCAAGGAGTGGACGGTCGAGTTCGACGCCGGTCGGCTCGGCGTGTCGGGCATCCACTTCGTCCTGCCCTGGGCCGGTGCGGCGATCGCTCCCTTCGTCGGCCGGCTCGCGAGTCGCGGCCACCTCCGGCTGCTGATTCCGGCCGGCGCCGTCGCCGCGGGCGTCGGATTCTGCGCGATCTCCCAGGCCACCGAGCTCTGGCAGCTGTACGTCGTCTATCCGCTGCTCATGGCCTACGCGTCCGGAACGCTCTCCGGTGTCGGGGCGTCGACGCTGGTCGTGAACTGGTTCTCGCAGACCCGCGCGACGGCGCTCGGCCTCTCGCAGATCGGTGCGTCGGCCGGCGGCATGATCATGGCGCCGCTCACGGTCTCGCTCTTCCGGGCCCACGGCTGGCGCGACGTCTATCTCGGGTTCGGCCTCGTCATCCTCGCCGTCGCGCCGGTGCTCGCGTGGCTGATCGTCGGCCGGCCTGCCGATCGCGGCCTGCAGCCCGACGGCGTCGCCGCACCGACCGCGGCCCCCGGCGCCGCCGCCCAGATGGCGGCCGCCTCATCCTCGAAGGCCGCATCCGTCGCCACTCCCGCCCCCGCTTCCGCCCCCGCTTCCGCCGCAGCCCCCGCCTCAGCCTCGAACGGCCCTCGGCCGGAAGCGCCCGCACCGACCGGCAGCGCCCGCGCGGCCCTGCGCGAGACGAACCTCTGGCTGATCGCGTTCATCACGGGCGTCGGCTTCATGCTCTCGAGCGTCGTCGTGACCCACCTCGTCGCGATGGCGACCGACGCCGGCATCGAGCCGCTGCGGGCCTCGCGCCTGCTCGCGATCATGGCGACCGTCGCCGCCTTCGGGAAGGTCGTGTTCGGCCGCCTCGCCGATCGCGCGGGCGAACGGACCGCCTACGCGGTCTCGATCGCGCTCGAGGTCGTCGCCCTCGGCGGCATCCTGCTGCTGCCGACGAGCCTCGCGCTCGAGGGCATCACGGCGATCCTCGGCCTCGGGATCGGCGGCAACCTCCCGCTCTCCGCGGCTCTGATCGCCCGGACCTTCGGGCCGACCGCCTTCGGCCCGATGATGGGCCTGAAGACGATGCTGATGACGCCGCTCGTCGCGACGGGCACGCCCTTCGCGGGCTGGATCTTCGACGAGACCGGCAGCTACCGGATCGCGTTCACCGTCTTTCTCGGCCTGGTCCTGCTCTCGCTCGCCGCGCTCTGGCGCGTGCGGCCGGCGGAAGCGCGGGCCTGAGCCCGGCGCGATCGGCCGAGGCGCACGAGCAGCAGCGCTGCGAACGGCTCGAGTCCGACGAGGCCGCACGTCGTCCCCGATCCCGAGGATCCGCTCGCTGCTCCGCTGCTCGCCGAGCCGCCGGACGTACTGCTCGTCGACGCGGCCGAGCCGCCCGACGTGCTCGTCGCGGAAGCGACGGAGCCGCCGGTCGTCGTCGAGACGGCCCCGGTGCTGGTGTCGTAGAGGATCTCGCGGCCGGCGACGAGGTTGTAGACATAACGACAGGTCGTCGTCCCCTGCACCGTCGCGAGCCAGACCGCCGCGCCTGCCGTCGTCGAGACGGTCGGGGCCGCGCTCAGCAGGCTCGACCAGAGCCCGGCGCATTCGCTCGCCGTGACCGCCCCGTCGCCGCCGGTGGAGACCGAGTTCTCCGGCCAGCCCACGTCGTTGACACCGATCGTCGTCCCGCCTTCAGCCGCGACCGAATCGATGCCGCCGCTCGCGCCCCGCGCGATCCACTTCGCGTGCACCAGCGCGACCGCTTCCCGGAAGGACTTCCCGGCTCCGGAGACCTGCGCCGAGTGGGCGTCGTCGGACAGGTCGACGAAGCGCGAGAGGGCCGCGGCGGCGAGCAGCCCGAGGACCACGATCACGACCGCGGTCTCGATCAGGCTGAATCCGGCCGCAGCGCGTGCGAGGCTTTGCGAGCCGCCCGGTACGGGCACGACCCGCCTGACGGCAAACGAACGGAAGACGCCCCGACGTCTGTGCATCACCTGATGCTATCCCCTTCTCCGACCGCGTCGACTACGCTGAATGCAGAGGGTGGGGGGCGGATCGCCGACCGCGACCAGGCGGGACGACGGCGGGCCGCGATCGGGTCGGCCGCCGACGGGTGCGGTTGGCCGCAACGCTCGCCGCGCCGTCCACAGGAGGGTTCGAGCATGGCCGGATCGATCACACCCGGGCGATCGCCTTCGAAGATCGAGGTCGAGCCGATCCTGGCGGATTTCGGCGCCGTGGTGCGCGGGCTCGACTTCCGCGACCCCGACGCGGTGAAGTCGATCCAGGAGCTCGTCCACGAGCACGGGCTCCTCTTCCTCCGCGACCAGAAGCTGACCAACGCCGAGCAGATGGAGGCGGCGGGTCGGTTCGGCGAGCTCGGCGTCTACCCGCTCCAGGCGGCGGCCGGGGCGATGGAGCCCCTCGAGTTCATCGAAGACGGCCCCGACGATCCGCCGAAGGCCGACGGCTGGCATAGCGACGTCAGCTGGATCGAGAAGCCACCGGTGCTCGCGTTCCTCTCGATGCTCGAGGTCCCCGACCGCGGGGGGGACACGATGTGGGTCGACACGGCGAAGGCCTGGGACACGCTCTCCCCGACGATGCAGGAGATCGCGGCGAAGCTCTCGGTCTACCACGACATCAGCGAGGCCAATCGCCAGATCTTCCTGCGCAAATGGGGCCAGGCGATCATCGACCGGACGAAGGAGCGCTACGGCATGGGGACGACCCATCCCCTCGTCCGCCAGCATCCCGTCACCGGCCGCCGCAGCCTCTACCTCGCCGGCTACTTCATGAAGCACATCGTCGGCCTGAACGAAGCCGAGAGCGAGGCACTGCTCGGCTTCTTCATGCGCCACGCGACGGCGCCGGAGCGCGCGGTCCGCTGGCGCTGGCGGGAGAACGACTTCGCCATCTGGGACGAGCGCCGCACGATGCACCGCGCCCTCGGCGACCACTTCCCCCGCCGCCGCCGCGTCCGCCGCTGCACCGTCCTCGGCGAGCGGCCGATCGCGGCGTTCGGCTGAACACCGCGATCGGCCTGGGCGGGCTCGACTACCGGGCCGGTGCGGCCGGAACGAACTGCGGCAGCAGAACGCTGTCGATGATCCAGACGGTGCCGTTCGTCGCGCGCACGCCCTGGCAGCTCGTCGTCGACTGATTGATCTGCGGCCCCTGTCCGTTCTCGTAGTCGAGGAAGACGGTCTGACCCTGAAGCGTCCTGACTTCCCGGGGATAGACGGAGACGCGCGGATCCTGGCTGCCCGGCGAGACGTGGTAGGTCAGGACCGCGGGCAGCAGCGTCGTCGGGTTCGCCACCAGCAGGTTCACGAGGGCGGAGGGCAGCGCTTCGAAGGCCTGGTTCGTCGGTGCGTAGACGGTCAGGTTGACGTTCGGGTCGCTGAGCGCGCCGCCGAGACCGGCGAGCGAAACGAGGTTGAAGAGCGTACTCAGCTGCGGGGTGTCCTCGGCCGCCTCCGCGATCGTTCCGGGATAGTGGACGAGCGGCGTGCGCAGGCATTGCCGGTACTTCCCGAAGTCGAAGCGGCCCGTGGCATGGCCCGGAGCCGCGATGAGCGAGCAGAAGACGGTCATCGCAATGCAGAATCGTCGGAAGGCATTCATGATCGGATCTCCCAGTTCATCGTTTGAAGTGCAACCACATCGAATTTCGAGCCCAGAAGACGACCGAGCCACCGGACCACTCGAGGGTAGGCGTCTCGTTCGTTCGGGACGGACCCGCCGCGCGAGCCGCCTGCGACGCCTCGCGCGGGATACGAGCGCTCGATCGTCCATGCCCGAGCCTTCGGACCCTAGATTCCGTTCGAGGCGCTGTCTCGACGTCCGCGTCGTGTAGCGTGATTTTTTTCAGGAGAAGGAGCGAATCGGTGAGCCGACTTCCGCGCGAACCCGCGCGGGCGCCCCAGTGCGCTCTCGGCGCCGGTCACCGCCGGGGGAGAACCGATGCTCGCTCCGGGACCGACGATCCCCGACGGTGTCGGGCGGTCGGGGTGGGACTCAGAACAGATCGCCCTGCTTCGGTCGGACGGACCTGCCCGGTGGCTGACCTTTGGGCGACGAAGCGCGGCCGCTGCCGCCGCCTTCCTCGCCCCCGTCGCCGGACGCCTTGCGCGCCCCGCCCTTCGGCCCCGAGCCCGCCGGCGCCGCGGTGAAGCGGACCTTCGCGACGGGCTTCGGCGCGAGGCGCGTCCCGCGCGCGTTCGGGCTCGTCAGCTCGAGCTCACGCAGATCGAACTTCATGTCCTTGAGCCGCTGGCGCTTCGCGGGGACGAACTCCATCTCGACCGTGCCCGTCTCGCCGGCGGGCAGGAGGAGATCGATCTTGCCTTCCTTGTCCTTGATGAGCTGGTATTCCTTGTTCCGGATGAACTTCTCGATCCGGATGCGCTTCGCGAAGGCGGTGCGGGACTTGTCGCGGTAGACGACGGTGAACTCCTTGCCCTTCTCCTCGTCGAAGACTTCGGCGTAGAGGAGCGGCGCCGTGAAGAGGACCTTCTCCGGAGCGTTCATGATCCGGTAGGTGCCGTCCTTCGCGATCGCGAGCACGTTCTCGAACTCGGAGACGTTGAGCTTGAAGAGCTCGCCGCGGACCTCGGTACCGAAATAGCTCGTCTCCTTGTCGTAGGAGAGCTTCAGGTTCTGGCGGGCGACGGCCTTCTTGTCGACGGCCTGGATCTCGGTGATCCGCGTCTTGCGCGGGTAGCGCGCGCCGTACTTCTTGAGCATGCCCTCGAGATACTGGATGGTCGTCTTGACCATGTTCTTCAGCTTGCGGTCGATCTCGGCGATCTTCTTGTCGATCTCCTCGATTTCCTTGCGGTTCTTCTCGATGTCGTAGGCCGAGATCCGCCGGATGCGCAGGTCGAGGAGCCGCGTCACGTCCTCGTCGACCATGGGCCGCACGAAGAGCTTTTCGAAGGCCTTCATGCCGGAGACGACGGCCTGGCGGACGGCGTCCGAGGTCGTCTTGTCCTCGATCTGCTTGTAGACGCGCTTCTCGACGAAGATCTGCTCTAGGGTCAGCCAGTGCTTGCGGTCGACGAGCTCGCCGCGGTCGTACTCGAGCTCGCGCTTCAGCTGGTCCTTGAGCCGATCGGTCAGCCGCCGGGTGATCTCGCTGACCGTCAGCTGGACCGGCTTGCGGTCGTCGATCACGATCAGGTTCGAGGCGACCGAGACGGAGCAGTCCGTATACGCGTAGAGCTGCGGGATGACCTCGTCGGCGTCTACGCCGCGGGGCAGCTCGAGCTCGATCTCGACCCGTTCGGTCGTGAAGTCGTTGATCGACGCGATCTTGACGCGGCCCTTCTGGACCGCCGCCTCGATCGAAGCGATGATCGACTCGGTCGTCGTCCCGAACGGCAGCTCGCGGATGACGACGGTCTTGCGGTCCTTCGCCTCGATCCGCGCGCGGACGTCGACCTTGCCGCGGCCGTCTTCGTAGGCCGCGACGTCCATCAGGCCGCCCTGCGCGAAGTCCGGGAAGAGCTCGAACTCCTCCTTGTTGAGCACCGCGATCTGCGCCTGCCAGATCTCCGGCAGATTATGAGGGAGGATGCGCGTCGACATGCCGACGGCGATGCCCTCGGCGCCGGTCATCAGGACGACGGGCAGCTTCGCGGGAAGGGAGACCGGCTCGTCGTTGCGCCCGTCGTAGGACGGCACGAACTCCGTCAGCGCCGGGTGGAACATGGTCTCGAGCGCGAGCTCGGTCAGCCGGCACTCGATGTAGCGCGGGGCGGCGGCGGCATGGCCGGTCAGCAGGTTCCCGAAGTTCCCCTGCCGCTCGATGAAGTAGTCCTTGTTCGCCAGCACGACGAGCGCGTCGCCGATCGACGCGTCGCCATGGGGATGGAGCTTCATCGTGTCGCCGATGACGTTGGCCACCTTGTGGAAGCGGCCGTCGTTCATGCGGAAGAGCGTATGCAGGATGCGGCGCTGGACCGGCTTCAGGCCGTCGCGCAGATCGGGGATCGCGCGATCGAGGATGAAGTAGCTCGCATACTCGATGAAGTGGTCCTTCATCAGCGATTCGAGGCGACTCATATCACAGCACGTCCGTCGCGAGGTTGTCGACGATGAAGTCGCGGCGCTCGGGGGTGTTCTTGCCCATGAAGAACTCGAGGCTGCGGGCGACCTCGCCCATCGAGCCGACGTCGACCGGCACGAGGCGCATGTCCTTCCCGATGAACTGCCCGAACTCCTTCGGGCTGATCTCGCCGAGGCCCTTGAAGCGGGTCACCTCGGCGCCCTTCAGCGCCGCCGTCGCTGCGTCGCGCTCCTGCTCCGAATAGCAGTAGCGGGTCTCGGCCTTGTTGCGGACGCGGAAGAGCGGCGTCTCGAGGATGAAGACGTGGCCCTTGAGCACGAGGTCCTCGAAGTAGCGCAGGAAGAAGGTCAGCAGCAGGTTTCGGATGTGCATCCCGTCGACGTCGGCGTCGGTCGCGAGCACGACCCGGTTGTACCGCAGACCCTCGAGCGAGTCCTCGATCCCGAGCGCCCGCATGATGTTGTAGAGCTCTTCGTTCTTGTAGATGGCGTCGCGCTTGAGGCCGTGGCAGTTGAGCGGCTTGCCCTTCAGCGAGAAGATCGCCTGGGTATAGACGTCGCGGGTCGGGACCATGACGCCGGCCGCCGAGTCGCCCTCCGACAGGAAGATCGTCGTCTCGTCCCGGCGCTTCGTCGTCTGGTCGTCGTAGTGGTACTTGCAGTCGGTCAGCTTCGGGATCCGGATCGCGACCTTCTTCGCGCGGTCCCGGGCCTCCTTCTTGATGGCCGAGAGCTCCTTCCGGATGCGCTCGTTCATCGTGACCTTCTCGAGGATCGTCTTCGCGTCCTCGGGATGCTCGTGGAGGAAGCGGACGACCTTGTCGCGCACCGCCGGCACGAGCCAGCCCCGCACGTCCGCCGAGCCGAGCTTGTTCTTCGTCTGGCTCTCGAAGACCGGGTCCTGGAGCTTGACCGCAACCGCCGCGATGAGCCCGTCGCGGACGTCTTCGCCGGCGAAGCTCTTCTTGAAGTGCTCGTTGACGGCCTTGAGGATCCCCTCGCGGAAGGCGCTCTGATGCGTCCCGCCGTCGTTCGTGTACTGGCCGTTCACGAAGGAGAAATAGGACTCACCGTAGGAGTTGCCGTGGGTGAACGCGAACTCGAAGCGGTCGCCCTCGCAGTGGGCGATCTCGTAGAGGGGCTCGGCGTCGCCGATCTCGTCGGTCAGCAGATCCTTGAGGCCGTTCTTGCTCTGATAGGTCTCACCGTTGTAGGCGAGCTTGAGCCCGCTGTTCAGGTAGGCGTAGTAGCGCAGGCGGTGGGCGATGAACTCCTCGCGCCACTCGTATTTGCCGAAGATCTCGGTATCCGGCGTGAAGCGGATCCAGGTCCCGTTCGGCTCGTCGGTCTTGCCGTCCTTCTCGCTCTTGAGCTTCCCGCGCTCGAACGTCGCGTGCTTGAATCGGCCGTCGCGGACGCTCTTCACCTCGAAGGAGGAGGAGAGCGCGTTGACCGCCTTCGTGCCGACGCCGTTCAGACCGACCGAGAACTGGAAGACGTCGTCGTTGTACTTGCCGCCCGTGTTGATCTGGCTGACGCAGTCGACGACCTTGCCCAGCGGAATGCCGCGGCCGTAGTCGCGGATCTCCACCGTCGCGCCGTCGCGGGCGATCTCGATCTTCTTGCCCGCGCCCATGATGAACTCGTCGATCGAGTTGTCGACGACCTCCTTCAGCATGACGTAGATGCCGTCGACGGGCGTCGAGCCGTCGCCGAGGCGGCCGATGTACATGCCGGTCCGCAGGCGGATGTGGGACAGCGCGTCGAGCGTCTGGATCGCCTTCTCGTCGTAGGCGACCTTCGCACCGGTCGGGGCGCCAGAAGGGGCCGCGGACGCGGCGGCTCCCCTGGCGGCGGGGGCGGAAGTCTGGGCGGCTGCCTTCGTCATCGGGACGCGTTCGACCTCTTCTCCATGCGGTCCACCGAGCAAGGGTCGGGCCGTCGCGAGCCTCCCGATCGGGAGATCCGCGCGCCGAGCACGAGCTGGGGGTGGGGGCGGGGCACAGGGTCGGCCATCTCGGGCTGGCGTCAAGGTGAGGCCGTCGGAGTTCGGGGGGATGCCATCGATTCACACCTCGACCCGCAAAATCCGCTCATGGCCCCGGGTGCGCCAATCTCTTGTATTGACGTGTATTGACGTCAAATTCTTGCAGTCTAGACTGCCGCCGTCATGAAGGAATCCAGGTCGACCCAGCTCCAGATCCGGGTCTCGCCCGGCCAGAAGAGGGCGATCCAGGCCGCCGCGCAGCGGGCCGGGCGCTCGGTCTCGGCCTGGGTCCTCGGGCGGCTGCTGCCCTCCGCCGCAGAGGAGCTCGCGAGCGCGATCGCCGGCCTCGGGGAGACGAAGAACGGGAGCGAGCGCTCGTTCGCCTTCGCGGAGATCCTCGACCTCCTCGTCCGCCTCTCACGCGAGGATCTGACCCAGGCGATCGAGCATCCGCCCGCGCGGCCGCTCGATCCCTACTGGTCCAACTACCTCGCGGCCACGATCGAGCAGGCGGCCGCAGCCCGGAACGTCCGGGTCCCGGACTGGGTGAAGGCGATCCCGCCCCTCGAAGAGCCCGCCTTCGGCTCATCGCTCTCGAGCCTCCGGCTTCATCTCCTGATCGCGTCGCCGCCCCCCTTTGCCGCCCGCAATCTCTTCATCGACACGGCGCTCGGCGGGCGGGTCTGACGCCCCATGGCCGCCCTGACCCGCGCCCAGATCCTCGACCTCCTGCACGAGCTGAACGTCGAGCTCGCCTCACGCAACGTGATCGGCCAGCTCCAGCTCGCCGGCGGCGCGGTCATGTGTCTCGTCTTCCGTTCTCGAGACGCAACGCGCGGAGTCGATGCCACCTTCGAGCCTACCTCGATCCTGCTCGACGCCGCGCTCGCGATCGCCGCGCGGCACGGCCTCCCCGACGGCTGGCTCAACCATGCGGTCAAGGGCTACCTGAGCGATCGCGGAACCTTCGACTCGTTCCTCGAGCTCGACCATTTGCGCGTGTTCGTCGCAGACGCGCGCTACATGCTCGCGATGAAAGTGCTCACGTTCCGGATTGGAGAGGGGTATGGGGACGAGGAGGACGTCCGGTATCTGCTACGGCATCTCGACATCACGCGACGGGACGAGGCCGAAGCGATTCTTGGCGCCTACTATCCGATCGAGGGTTATCCGATGTATGCGATCGAGGCGGTGAGAGAGCTGGTCGAGATGAGGCGGAGGTGAGGTCGAGCTGGCCTGGCTCGAGCGTGATCTCGTCGAGCCGGCGCTCCTCCCATGAACTCGCCGATCCTGATGTCCAGTGCTCTGCCCGATTGCCGTTCTCAGGCGAGCAAGACTTGCGCACTCGTCAAGTCGAGGACATCGATGTCGGGCGCGAGAACGCCGATTCACGACTGATATCCCAGCGCTCACCCGACTATCCGTTTCCGGCGACTCGTCATCTTCTGCGCGAGCGAATGCGGAGCGGAGCCTGGCTCAGTGAGACTGCCGAACTGCGTGCACGCCGAAGTCGCCCCGGAGAAGGTTCGACACTACCTCCTGTCTTCTCAGCATCGGTTCGGACGATTCAAGGCACGCTTCTTTCAGGCACTCGGATACGATGCCGAGAATTGGACTCGGCTCGCCGCGGATCTTCGAGCAATCGCTCGCTGGGGAGACGCTCAGCCAATCGAATCGCCCTTCGGAAAGAAGTTCTCTATCGTGTCGCTGATCGTGGGGCCCAACGGTCGCTCAGCAATGATCGTGTCGATCTGGATCATCGACGCAAAGAGTTCCATACCCCGGTTCGTGACGGCCTATCCCGCGGAGGGACGATGAGCTTCAAGACTCTCGAAATGATCGTGCTCGAACACGACCTCCCCGAGTACGCCCTCCTCAGAGGCGACCTCGGCACCGTCGTCCATGTCTACGAGAAGGGTGGGCTCGAGGTCGAGTTCGTGACGGCAGGGGGACGGACCGAGGCGGTCGTGACGCTCCGGGAAACCGATGTTCGCCCCGCTGGCGATTCCGACCTCGTGTCGGTCCGTCCGGCGCGTCGTTCGGCGTAGACTTCAGCCGGTCCGCAGCCAGCCCGTCCCTCAATCCAGATTCCGATTCCGAAACGTCCACACCGCCCCCGGCCCCGAGAACACGAGCAGCCGCCGATCCGTCCGCAGCTTCGCGAGGGTGTCCTCCGCGTCGATCGACTCGAGCGTCTCCCGCAGCTGGAAGGGCATCGAGGCGAAGCGGCCGACCTCGGGCGCGAGGCCGAGGGCGCGGCGGTTGGTGACGACGATGCCGACGGCGGCGCCGGCGCGGAGCGCCTCGATCGACTCCTCGGGCGTGAGCGCCTCTTCGACCCAGATGCCCGAAGGACCGACGAAGCCGAGCGCCCGGCGGCCGGTCGCGACGAGGGCGATGCGCTGGGCGACGAGCGCCCGGTCCGGGGCGCGCTCGGCGATCCGGTAGCGGACCTCGGCGAAGCCGCCCTGGACGCCGACGCCGATGGCGCGGTGGGTCGTCAGCACGATGCCGACGCGGCCGCGGCTCTCGTTGAAGAGGACGCTCTCCTCGAGGTCGAGGCGGAGCCGGCCCCGGCTGCCGGTGACCGAGCTGAAGGCGTAGAGGTCGCGCCCGTCCTGCTCGATCGTGATGACGTCGAGGCGGTCGACCTCGTCGGGGTAGAGGCCGACCTGGGCCGGAGCACGGCCGGCCGCGAGGGCCACCGCGACCCCGAGCCCGACCGCGAGCCCGCAGACCACCCCGCGCGTGCGGGCCTTCGAAGAGCGCCAGGACATGGCCGGAGTGGACCCCTTCACGCGTCGGTGCGCAAGCGAGGGAGACCTCGGGCGCACCGCGAGTTCCGGCCGGACCGGGGACGCCGGGTCGCATTCCCGCGTGGGACGCCGAGCCCGCGCGAATGCACTCGGATTCGGGGCGCCGGACTCGTCCTCGCTCTCTGCTCTCGGCCCCCACCGCCCGGCCCCCTGGCCCGGGTCCGCCCCTCCCCGGCCCGGATCTGGTATCTAACGGCCTCTATATGGATCCCGTCTACGTCAGCCCCATCAACCGCGGCGTCGAGCCCGCCCGCCCCGGCGAGTTCCCGCCGGTCGCGATCGGCCCGATCTGCGCCGATCCGCCCGTCGTCCTCGCCCCGATGGCCGGCATCACGAACGCGCCCTTCCGCCGCCTCTGCCGCGGCTTCGGCGCCGGCCTCTACGTCTCCGAGATGATCACGGCGCGGGCCCTCGTCGAGCGCAACGAGAAGACGATGCGCCTCTCGGAGTTCGCGCCCGACGAGAGCCCGCGGAGCCTCCAGCTCTACGGTGTCGATCCGCATTACGTCGGCGAGGCGGTCAAGATGCTGGTCGGCGAGGACCGCATCGATCATCTCGACATGAACTTCGGTTGCCCCGTCAAGAAGGTCACCCGCAAAGGCGGCGGCGCCGCCATCCCCGCCAAGCCCCGGCTCCTCGAGGCGATCGTCCGCGCCGCCGTCCGCAACGCCGGCCCGATCCCCGTCACGATCAAGTTCCGCATCGGCATCGAAGACGGCTGGCACACCTTCCTCGAGACCGGCCGCATCGCCGAGGGCGAAGGCTGCCGCGCCATCGCGCTGCACGCGCGCACCGCCGCCCAGCTCTACGACGGTGAGGCGGATTGGAACGCGATCGGGGAGCTCAAGCAGGCCGTCCGCACGATTCCGGTCTTCGGCAACGGGGACATCTGGGAGGCGTGGGATGCACTGCGCATGATGCGGCAGACGGGCTGCGACGGGGTCGTCGTCGGGCGGGGGTGTCTCGGGCGGCCGTGGCTGTTTCGGGATCTCGCGGACGTGTTTGCAGGGAGGCAGCCGGAGAATCCGCCGGATTTCGGCGAGATCGCCGAGACGATGAGACGGCACGCACGACTGCTATGCGAGTGGCAGGGTGAGCACTGGGGCATCCGCGACTTCCGCAAACACGCGACCTGGTACACCAAGGGCTTCCCGGGCAGCACCAAGATGCGCGACAAGCTGATCCGCATCGAGTCGCTGGCGGAGCTCGACGCGATCCTCGAGGAAGGGGATCAGGCGGCGGCGTTTCCGCCGACGGCGATGCGGGCGAAGCGCGGGAAGAAGGGCGGGAGCCAGAAGGTCGTGCTGCCGGAGGGGTTCAGGAACGATCTGCAGGATGCGACGCCGCCGGAGGCGGAAGACGAGAGCGATGGGGGCTGAGCCCGACTCGCCTCACCCGAACTTCGTCGTATCGATGATCGCCCGCTCGTGCGTCCCCTTCGAGATCAGCCTCCCCTCGCACTCGACCTCGGTCTCGAACGTGAGCCGCCGCTTCTCGATCTTGACGAGCTTGCACCGGATCACGATCTCCTTCCCCGACGCCGCCGCCCCCTGATGGCTCACGCAGACGTGCGTCCCCACCGTTGCCTGCGCCGGCGCGAGCGAGGGCTGGACCGCGAGCAGGCAGGTCCCCTCGATGAGCCCGATCATGTTGGGCGTGCCGAGCACCTTGACCGGGAGATGGGGCGGCGCCATGTCGTCGGTCACGGTGTAGCGCTGCTCGTTCGATAGGCCGATCTCGATTGCCATCCGTCGTCCTCCAGCCAAGCTCTCCCGACGGGAGAGAGCATCAGCATAGGGAAGGCATCGCGCTGCGCTCGCGTCGACGGCGGAGCACGGCGCCGAGCGTGGCCCCGTGATAGCGTCGGGCTCGGAGGAACCCACGCATGAGCGAACGAAAATCCGGCATGGCCAGGCACGACTTCTCCGGCCGCGTGGCCCTCGTGACCGGCGCCGCCGGCGGCATCGGCCGCGCGACCGCGATCGAGCTGGCCCGCGCCGGCGCGAAGGTCGCCGTCGCCGACATCGACCTCGACCACGCGCGCAACACGGTGTCCCTGATCGAGAACGCCGGCGGAACGGCGCTCGCGATCCGCGTCGACGTCGCCGACCCGGTCTCCGTCGCGAACATGGTCGCGACGACCGTCGACCGCTTCGGCCGCCTCGACTTCGCCCACAACAACGCCGGCGTGATGGGCGGCGGCCGCCCCCTCGTCGAGATGCCGGACGAGGTCTTCCTCCGCGCCATCGGCGTCATGCTGACCGGCGTCTTCTACTGCATGAAGCACGAGATTCCGGTCATGATCCGCGGCGGCGGCGGCGCGATCGTCAACACCTCGTCGGGCGCCGGCGTGATCGGCGTGCCCAACCAATGCGACTACGTCGCCGCCAAGCACGGCGTCATCGGCCTGACCAAGTCGGCCGCCCTCGAGAACATCACGAAGAACGTCCGCATCAACTCGATCTGCCCGGGCACGGCCCGCAGCCGCATGGTCGATGGCTGGCTCCAGGGCTCGCTCGAGGCCGAGCAGCAGGTCGCCGCCCTCCATCCGATCGGCCGCATCGCCGAGCCCGAGGAGATTGCGCGCGCGGTCTGCTGGCTGCTGTCGGACGACGCTTCGTTCGTGGTCGGGGCGACGATCTCGGCGGACGGTGGGTATACGGTGCCCTGAGCGGAAAGACGCGGGGCGGAAGGCAACGAGACGCGACGGCACAGCTCGAGGCCAGGGCGCCCGAGGCGACGGGCGAGGATCCCTTCGCGACAGGAGCTGCGTTGAGGCACACGCTTGCCTTCCTCTGGCACGAACGCGGCGCCTGGCACGCCGAGCTCCCCTACGGCCCAACCGGCAGCGGGGCGACGCCGTCGGACGCGCTCGACGCTCTGCACGAGGCCCAGCTCGAGCGTCGCCGCGAGGTCGAACGACGGCCCCCCAGTCCTCCCGCCGACGAGGCCACTGCCCGCCTTCTCGCGACGCTGCGCAAATCGACGCCGGACGCGACTCGGAGCGTGCCGTACGAGATCGAGCGACTCGGCCTCGACGACTGTCTCCCGATCGCACCGGATGCCTTCGCCGCGCTCCTCGCCGAGCAGTGCGAGCGACGAACGCCTCGGGAGCTTCGCGCGGTCCGCAGAATCATCCGTGAGTTCGGCCGCGAGGAGCCGCGTCCCGTCAGTGGCCTCACCGCCCATCCGGTCGGCGCCTGGCTTCGCCGGCATCGGATCCTCGTCGTCGGCAGCGAGCTCTACGATCTGCCGATCTCCTCGCACTGGACCCCGGAGAGGTCGGGCCTCTTCGCCTTCGACGGATCCACGCTCCATCGTCTGGAGGAGAGCGTCGAGGCGCTCCAGACGATGCTCCAGGCGGAGCAGCCCGATCTCGCGGCCGTCGATCCGAGCGACATCGCGCATCTCGTCATCGAGGCCGTCGGCCGCCGGGGCAATGCGCACCACACACTCGCCACCGTCGATTCGCTCGAGCGCATGGAGGAACCGGGTTGGTACGTCCTCGATCGGCGGGAGCTGGCTCGGATCTCGCCGCTCCCCGAGGCCTCGCTCGAGACCAGTCCGGAGGGCTGGATCCTCCGGTTCGCGACTCGCTTCGGCGAGCTGGGGATGGACGACGAGGTCTACGAGTGGCGCGTCGCGTTCTCCCGGCGCTTCGAAGTCGAGATCCGTCTCGATCTGCTCTCGAGCCGCATCTTCGCATCCCGGCCGATCGTGATGGAGTAGCGGACGAAGAAGAGCAGGGGCCCCCGCTCGAGCCGCTCTCGTCGAGATCGAATGGCTCGCGTATCGTCGAACCCATGGCCTTCGCGTTCGACCCGTACGACGCCCGCCTCTTCGACGACCCGCAGCCGGCCTTCCGCCGCCTGCGCGACGAGCTCCCCGCCTATCACGAGCCCGAGCGTGACTTCTGGGTCCTCTCCCGCTTCGAGGACGTCTGGCAGGCGCTGCGCGATCCCGCGACCTTCTCCTCCGCCGGCGGGATCACCATCCTCGACGAGCACAACGCCGCCGCCCCGCCGATGATCCTGACGATGGACCCGCCGCGGCACGGGGTGCTGCGGACGAAGGTGAATCGCGGGTTCACGCCGCGGCGGATCGCGGGGCTCGAGGCCTGGATCCGCGACGAGGCGACGGCGCTCCTCGACCGCCTCGAGGCGAGGGGCGAGGGCGACCTCGTCCACGACTTCGCGACGCCGCTCCCGACGGCGGTCTTCGCCGAGCTGCTCGGTGTCCCCGCATCCGAGCGCGACGCGTTTCGGCGCTGGTCCGACGCGACCTGCGCCATGAGCCCCGATCCCACGGCGATGGCGGCGGGCAAGCAGGCGATCGCCGAGCTGACGGGGCTCTTCGCCGAGCTGGCCGACGAGCGACGCCGACGCCCGACCGACGACCTCATCTCCGCGCTGGCCCACGCGGGCGCGAGCCCGGGCGGCGGGGCGGACGAAGAGCCCATGACCTCCGACGAGCTGACGGGCTTCTGCGTGCTCCTCCTCGTCGCCGGCCTCGAGACGACGGCCTCGCTGATCGCGACGGGCTCCCTCCGCCTCGCCCAGCATCCCGACCAGCGCGTCCGCCTCGTCCGCGATCCGAGCGCGATCCCGAACGCCGTCGAGGAGATGGTCCGCTTCGACAGCCCGATCCCCGGCAACGCGCGGACGCTGACCCGGGACATCGAGCGCCACGGCCGGAAGATGCCCGCCGGCGCCAAGGTCCTCCTGCTCTATGCCGCGGCAAACCGCGACGAGCGTGAGTTTCCGGGCGGCGATCGCTTCGACGTCGAGCGCCCGATCGATCGCCACGTCGCCTTCGGCCACGGCATCCATTTCTGTCTCGGTGCGTCGCTGGCGCGGCTCGAGGCCCGCGTCGCCTTCGAGGAGCTGCTGCGGCGCTTCCCGGATCACGATCTCGCGACGCAGTGTCGCTGGACGCAGCTCGTGCCGACGCGCTCCCCGGTGTCGCTGCCGATCCGGGTGCGCTGATGGAGCGAAGCGAGGCCGACTGATCCGGGGCGAAGACAGGCGACGCCCCGACGCGCCGCCGACCGAAACGCGAATCGAGGAGGAGAGCCGCCATGGCGAGCCGGAAGAAGACCCAGAAGAAGAGCACGACGAGCCGCAATACGAAGAGCCGACCGAGCGCTCGGACTCGGGCCGCCGGAGGCGCGTCGTCCCGATCGACGACTGCGCGAGCGAAGACGGGGCGAGCGAAGACATCGAGCGCGAAGACCGAGAACACGAAGGCGACCCGCTCGAATCCCTCGAGCAAGGGCCGCACCGGAACGAGCGCTTCCCCCGCCCGCCTCGCCGCCCTCGAGCGCGAGGTCCAGCGACTCGCCGACCTCGAGGCCTGCCGGCGCCTCCGGGTCACCTACTTCCGCTGCCTCGACACCGCCAACCTGAAGGACATGAAGGAAATCCTGACCGAGGACTTCTCCTGCTACTGCGCCGGCGGCGACTACGTCTACCAGGCGAAGAGCCGCGCCGAGTTCCTCGAGGTCACGGAGAACAGCTTCCACACCGAGATCGTGACCCAGCACAATGGCCACGGCGCCGAGGTCGAGCTCCTGAGCGACACGCAGGCGACGGCGCTCGTCTACTTCAACGACCTCGTCTACCACTTCCGCTCGAAGGAGTTTCTGATGGGGACGGGCCTCTACAAGGACCGCTACCGCAAGGACCCCGACGGCGTATGGCGGATCGAGTACGGCGAGTACGAGCGCATCTACGAGATCACCGAGATCCTCGACCGCGCCCCCCACTTCACCGCCCACTACCTCGCGAAGCACGGCAAGCAGCTCCCCGCCGCCGCACGCTACGACGCGGCGACGGGGCGATACGTCTGAAGTTCGTTCCAACGGACATGCTGCGAGCTCGACTCCACCACGAGCCGTACCCGGCGACGCCCGCTCCGCCGCTCCCCGCCCCATCGAATGTCTCTTCATTACCGAGACAGATCGACTCGAAGCCGGGGTCGAATGCCGCAAGCGAGCGCGGGGGCATCGGACAATCGTCGATGGTTCCTCGATTCTTCACGGACCCGTCGTGTCGTCCCTGCTATAGCATAAGAGAGAAAAAGGCATCGGGGGCATTCCCTGCGCTTGTGCGGCAGATCATTCACTGGAGAACGACCATGCGAATACACATCGTCACGATCATCGCGATCGGCGAAATTCTCCTTTCGCCGCTCGCGGGCGTTGCTTCGAGCTTGGAGCTCACGCCGGAGCAGCAGCTCGGCCGGAGGTTGTACGGCGACCGCAACCTCTCCCTCAATCGCAACCAGGCCTGCGAGACCTGCCACTCCCTGAAGCCCGTACCGGGCGGACTGCCCGTTGTCGGCTTCGTCGACCCCGACAACGTCCGCAACGGGACACCGGTCTCCGACGGATCCTTCCCGACGCGCTTCGGGAAGCTGAATTCGCCCTCCGCCGGTTATGCGGCCTTCAGCCCCTTCTTTCATTTCGATTCGGAGGAGGGTCTCTTCGTGGGTGGCCAGTTCTGGAACGGCCGTTCACCCACCCTGGCCAAGCAGGCGGAGAATCCCTTCCTCAACCCGGTCGAGATGGCGATGCCGAGCCGGTGGGCCGTCGTGTCCAGACTCCTGGAGGACCCCGCCTACGTGAAGGCCTTCCGGGAGCTGTATGGACTCCGTCTCCTGTCGATCAGTCCGTGGCATCCTCGGGTGAGCGATCGGCTTCCGACGCCTCCCGGTGTCGACGAGGTCTACGAGAGGATGGCGCGTGCGATCGGCGAGTTCGAGAAGTCTCGCCTCTTCAACAAGTTCAACTCCAAGTTCGACTACGTCCTGGCGGGAATGACGAGCCTCTCTCCGCTCGAGGCGGAGGGGCAGGCGCTCTTCGACGGGAAGGCCCGGTGCAACCTCTGCCACGTCTCCGAGCCGGGCATCGCGCCGGATGGCAGCGTCCTTCCCCCGCTGTTCACCGACTTCACGTACGACAATCTCGGCGTGGGCCAGAACGTGTTGATCCCGGGGAACCCGCAGCCCGACCCCGGGTTGGCAGGCAATCCGACGGTCGCCGGTCTCGGGAAGGCTGTGGCCGACGGAGAGCTGGGCAAGCACAAGGTGATGTCCCTGCGGAACATCGCCGTGACGGCCCCCTACGCACACAATGGGATCTTCCGCGATCTCCAGTCGATCACGCGCTTCTACAATCGACGCGACTGGGCGCTGGAGGGTCGAAATGGCATGTACACCTGTGCCGACAACACCGATCCGAACTTCGGGAGCCTGTGCTTCCCGGAGCCGGAGTTCGGGCAGACCATGAACACGGACGAGCTCGGCGACCTGGGCCTCACCGAATCGGAGGAGCAGGCCCTGATCGCGTTCATGAAGACGCTCACCGACGACTATCCCCAGTGGGGCCAGGATCCGGCGGTGCCGCCGGGGACCCCGCCGCCGTTCGCCGGGACGCCGCTGCCGCCGTCGCCGTGACCTTCCCGGCTCAGCCGACGATGCAGGCGGAGGCCTGACGAGCCCAGAGGAAAGCGGCCCGTCCCGAGGCTGAGCGAAGGACCGCCTAACGGTACTTCGCGATCACCGTATCCCCGAACCGCTTGATCGCGTCGAGCTTCTCCTGCAGCGCGGACGGCGGGGCGTAGACGTTCCAGACCGAGGCGACGCCGTGGGTCACGCCGACGTCCTCGACCTCCTTGAAGGCCGAGACCGTCGCGAGGGTCGGATCGCCGGCGTGGATCTGGAAGGGCTCCTTGTCCTTGCCGTACTCGCGGCGCAGCCGGCCGAGCTCGCCGATCATGCGGACGAGCTCCTCGCGGCTCGAGCCCGCCGAGGTCCAGCCGTCGCCGAGCCGCGCCGCGCGGCGCAGCGCCGGCGCCGAGTGACCGCCGACGATCAGCGGGACGGGCTTCTTCGGCGTCGGGTTGAGCTTCATCTCGCCGAACTTGAAATGCTCGCCGTCGTACTTGAAGTAGCCGCCCTTCATGAGGCCGCGCACGATCTCCATGCACTCGTCCATGCGCTTGCCGCGGGTCTTCCAGTCGATGCCGAGATAGGTCAGGTCCTCGAGCCAGGGCGTGATGCCGACGCCGAGCAGGATGCGGTCGTTCGAGAAGCAGGCGAGCGAGGACCACTGCTTTGCCGCGAGCACGGGATGGCGGCTCGCGAGCTTGTAGACCGAGGGGTAGAGGAAGAGCGTCTTCGTGACCGCGGCCATCGCCGAGAGCATCATGACCGGGTCGTACATCGGCATGTTCTCGAGGAAGCTCCGGTCGGTCTCGTAGTAGGGGTACTTCGAGTCGGAGTGCTTCGGGTACATGTAGCTGTCGCCGACCTGCAGGCCCCAGAAGCCGGACTTCTCGGCCTCCTGGGCCATGGGCAGCGCGTGTTCGATGTTGGACTGCAGACCGATTCCGAGGACGAACTTCATGATGACTCCGGGATGAGGGGCTGGGATCGATGCCGAGATGGAGACCAAGCGTTAGCCAATTTCGACAGCGCTCGCTCGACCCTGGGCCCGCCCTGGATGCAATCGACCCCATCCTTCATCTTTCCGACATGAAGACAGTCATATCCATCCCTGACGATGTATTCGCCGACGCAGAGCGTCTCGCAAGTCGACTGAAGATGACTCGCAGCGCGCTCTACAGCTGCGCGATTCAGGAGTTCGTCTTCCGTCATGCCGATGACCGGATCTCAGAAGCCCTGAACCGAGTCGTCGCGGTCACGGAAGAGACGGCCGATGGGTTTGGCTCGGAGTCGGCCTGTCGCCTGCTGACTCGAATTGCCGACTGATCGACGACCAGCCAGGACTCTCGGACTCTGAGCTCCCGATGGGTCAGGCGTCGAGCCCGAGGAGCTTCGCGGCGTTGCCGCGCAGGACGAGGTCGAGCTCCCGATCGTCGAGCAGATCCGAGAAGCGCGCGATCGCGTCGAGGGTCCGCGGCCAGGTCGAGTCCTGGTGCGGATAGTCGGTCTCGAAGGCGATCTGGCCGATGCCGATGCGATCCCGCGCCTCGAGGCCGACGACGTCGTCGTAGAAGCAGACGGTGATCTGCGGCATGTAGGTGCTCGGGAGCTCGGGGAGGGTGTTCGGGCCGGTGCCCCAGATCGTCTTCTTCCAGAGGTTGTCGGCGCGCTCGAGGACGTAGGGGATCCAGCCGATCTGGCCCTCGGCGAAGCAGACGCGGAGGTCGGGGTAGCGGGCGAGCGCCCCGGAGAAGAGCCAGTCGGAGAGCGCCATCGAGGTCGTGAGGAAGCCGAGCGTCGCGGTGACGGCGGGCGGGGCGTCGGCCGAGGAGGTCAGGAAGGTCGAGCCCGAGCCGATGTGCATGAAGATGGCGGTCCCCGTCTCGGCGCAGGCGGCGAGAAAGGGCTCCCAGTGGCGCTTCGGGTCGTGGATCGTCGGGAGGCCGAGCTTCCCCGGGAGCTCCGAGAAGGCGACCGCGCGCACGCCGCGCGCCGCATTGCGCCGGACCTCCGCCGCCGCGAGCGCGGGATCCCAGAGCGGCACGATGCAGAGCGGGATCAAGCGCTTCGGGGCCGCCCCCGACCACTCCTCGACCATCCAGTCGTTGTAGGCGCGCACGCCCGCGAGGGCGAGCTCCTTGTCCTTGCGCTCGGAGAACATCTGGCCGCAGAAGCGCGGGAAGGTCGGGAAGCAGAGCGACCCTTCCATGTGGTTCAGGTCCATGTCGGCGAGGCGCGCCTTCGGCTCGTAGCAGCCCGGGCGCATCTGCTCGAACGAGATCGGTCCCATCCACCACTGGGACTCGTCGTAGCCCGCACACGCATTGAGCATCTGATGGGACCAGACGAGGTCCTCGTAGATCCAGAAGTCGGTCTTCGCTCCGTCGCCGCCCCGGCGGATCGTCTGGATGCCGTCGACCCACACGATCGAGTGATGGTCGTTCACGACGCGCGGACCGCGGTCCCGATGCTTCGCCGGCAGATAGCGCTGCCAGAGATCGGGCGGCTCGATGACGTGGTCGTCGATCGAGAGGATGCGGGGGATCGTGCGCATGGACGGGGCTCCCGGAGCCGGTCGAGTCGGGCATTCGTCCGGCGGGGCCCGGATACGACCGCCGATCGGGACGGCTCGGTCCTCGGAGCGTAACGAGACCGGGCCTCCGGGCAAGACGCGGCTCGCGTAGACTCGGGGCATGAGAAGGTCGTGCCGATCCCGCTTCGCGGTAGCCCGGCGGTCCATCCGCACCGCCGCGCTCGCGCTCGCCGTCGCGCTCTCGCCGCTGTCGTGGGTCGCCTGCTCGCCCGAGCAGCCCGAGTCGGCGCGGCCAGTCCCGGACGCACCGCCTGCGGCGATTGCGCAGGCCGGGACGGCGGCGGCGGCGGCGGCGGCGAAGCCCGATTCCGCCTCGCCGGAGCCCGCGATCGAATCGCGCGATCTCGCGCTCGCAGGCCGCCGCCTCCACGTGCTCGTCGCCGGACCCGAAGCGGCGACGCGCTCGGTGCTCCTGCTCCACGGCGCGCGCTTCGACGGCGGAACCTGGCGCGCGCTCGGGACGCTCGCCCTCCTCGCGGAGCGGGGCGAGCGCGTCGTCGCGGTCGATCTTCCCGGCTTCGGCCGATCGGAGACGAGCCCGCTCGCCGAGGGCGAGCAGCTCGCGGCGCTGCTGCCGCTGCTCGAGCGCGAGGCCGGGCTCGTGCGACCGGTCGTCGTCGCGCCGTCGATGAGCGGCCGCGTCGTGTTCCCGTTTCTCGCGGCGCACGATGCGGCGTCGGGTGCCCCGCCGATCGCGGGCCTCGTCGCGCTCGCGCCGGTCGGCATTCCGCAGTTCGAGACGGCGCTCGCCACGCTGCGGCTGCCGACCCTGATCGTCTGGGGGAGCGCGGATCGCGTCGTCCCGGTCGCCCTCGGCGAGCGGATGCATGCGCTCGTCGCCGGCAGCCGGCTCGAGATCCTCGCGGGCGCGGGCCACCCGAGCTACCTCGAGCAGCCCGACGCCTTCCACGCGGCGCTCGTCGCGTTCCTGAACGGGCTCGCGCGGGACGCGCCGCGCGCGCCCGACGGCCCCGCGCCTAGCCCTGCTTCGCCGTCGTCTTCGGCTCGTCGACCTTGAAGTTCTTGTCCCGCAGCTTCGCCAGCAGGTCGTCGATCGTCCCGGTGTTCAGGACCTCCTGGAACTGCGAGCGGTAGTTCGAGACGAGCGAGACGCCCTCGATCACGACGTCGATGATGCGCCAGTCGTTCGCCTGCTTGCGCAGCCGATACGAGACCTCGGCCCCGTCGAACTGGCCGCCGACGATGCGCGTCTTGACCGTCACGTCGTTGCGCTGCTCGAGCTGGGCGGCGTAGACGTCGACGCGCTCCTGGTCGTAGCGGTCGAGGCGCGTGCCGTAGGTGTGCGAGAGGTGGCGCTTGAACTCGCGCACGAAGGTCGTGCGCTGCTCGGTCGAGAGCTTGCGCCAGTTCCGGGCGAGCACGAGCTTCGACATCGTCGTGAAGTCGAAGAGCTCGTAGGCGATGGCCTCGATCTCCTTCACGCGCTTCTCGGCGGGATCATCTTTGCGGGCGAGGATCGCGACGATCTTCACCGCCGTCTCGTCGATCAGCTTGCGCGGCGCCTCGGTCAGCGCGGCGTTCGCCGGGGCCTTCGCCGCCGCGGCGGCCTGGGCGAGCGCCGGCATCGGCAGCGCCGGAACCAGGGCCGCCCCGACGAAGGCGAGCGACACCCCGGCGACGAGGCGCACGGCCCGACGGCGAAGTCCGATCGCTCTCCGCCCGAGCGCCGCCGCGCGGGGCGTACACCGCCCGGCTGTGTCCGTCTCCATGAACCGTCCCGTCCGCCCGATCGAATCAGTCTTCGCCATCGCCTTCGTCGCCTCCCGTCGCGTCGTCTTCCGAGGGACCGGCGGCCGCGTCCGGCTCCGGATCTCCCTCGTCCAATGCATCCGAAGCCGCATCCGGATCGCCGGTCCCGCCGGCCCCGTCCTCGAGGTCGAGGTCGTAGCTCTCCTCGTCCCCGTCCTCCTCGTCGAACTCGTAGAGGTCTTCGTCGACGGCGGCTGCGGTGTCCGTCGAGTCGAGGACCCGGGCCTGCCGGTTCGAGAGATAGGCGTTGCGGACGAAGGCGTAGTAGTCGAAGGCGTCCTTCCGGGAGCTCTCGATCTCCTCGAGATAGATCGCGCGGAGGTTGAGCATCCGGTATGCGTAGCTTCCGATCGAGGCCCCGGTCGTCTCCCAGGTCGACAGTCCGACGACGTCGAACCAGAAGAAGTTCATGTACGCGTAGGCGCCGGCGGTCGTATCGGCAATCTCGCCGAAGCCGTCGCGCAGCGTGTAGGGCCCGAGGATCGGAACGACCAGGTAGGGCCCCGGCGGGACGCCCCACCGACCCAGCGTCTGCCCGAAGTCCTCGTCGTTGTCCGGAATCCCGACCCGCGAGGCGACGTCGATGAAGCCGGCGAGGCCGAGGGTCGTATTGAAGAAGAAGCGCGCCACGTCCTCGACGACCCGGACGGGCTTCGCCTGCAGGATCTCGTTCGCGATGACGATCGGCATCTCGAGGTTGTGGTAGAAGTTCCGGACGCCTTCCTGGACGAGGCCCGGCACGACGAAGTCGTAGGCCTTCGCGACCGGCTCGAGGGCATAGCGATCGAGACCTTCGTTGAAGGCGAAGATCCCGCGGTTCATCTTCTCGAGCGGATCCGGCCGCTCGGGCGTCGCACACCCCGCCGCCGCGAGCACGAGCAGGCCGAGCGCGACGAGCACGGCCCGGGCGCGCCGGTCGTCCCGCCGGCCCTCTCGCCGGAAACAGGCGCGCGACGCTGCGATCAATCCGACACGCCCGCGTTGTGGATGAAGTGACCGACGAGCTTGTCGATCGAGAAGGCGCTCTCGGTGAACTCGAAGGCCTCGCCGTCGGCGAGGTTCGCGTCCTCGGCGCCGAGCTCGACCGAGATGAACTGATCGCCGAGCAGCCCCGCCGTCCGGATCGCCGCGGTCGAGTCGGTCGAGATCGCGACGTCCGCGTCGACGTCGAGGGTGACCTTGGGGCGGCTGTCCGCGTCGAGGCCGATCGCCGAGACCTGGCCGATCTTGACGCCGCCGATCCGCACCGGCGCCCGGACCGAGAGGCCCCCGATGTCGTCGAAGGTCGCGGAGAGGTGGATCCGCTTCGCCGCGCCGAAGTCGATCCCACCGACCTGCAGCGACAGGTAGGCGAGCGTCGCGAGCCCCACGAGCACGAAGAGCCCGACGATCACGTCCCGCGTCGCATGATTCTGCATCTCATCGTCCTTTCGTTCCGCTTCGATCCCGCGCCGCGCCGGCCCGATCCCCGCCCCGCCTAC
Source organism: Myxococcota bacterium (assembly GCA_046351135.1). Taxonomy (GTDB): domain Bacteria; phylum Myxococcota_A; class UBA9160; order UBA9160; family UBA4427; genus UBA4427. Next base: position 237,583 of record JAXLZA010000009.1, read on the forward strand.
ACGCCCCAGAGCGCCGTGATGACGTAGTCGGCCAGCAGGATGCAGACCGAGGCCGTCACCACGGTCGAGGTCGTCGCGCGTGCGACGCCGGCGGCGTCCGGTGCGCACGAGTGACCTTTGTAGGTCGAGATCAGGCCGAGCAGGAGCCCGAAGATCAAGCTCTTGAGCAGGCTCTGGCCCACGTCGTCGCCGAAGAGCACCGCGTCCTCGAGGCCCGAGAGATAGACGCCGCCGTCGAGGCCCTGGCGCCAGACGCCGACGCCGTAGGCGCCGGCGATCGCGAAGCAGATGAAGAGGCCGTTCAGGAGCGGCATCGCGCAGGTGATCGCGAGCGCCCGCGGCAGGGCCACGAAGTGGACCGGATCGATCGCCATCATGCGCAGGCCGTCGAGCTGCTCGGTCGACTTCATGGCTCCGATCTCGGCGGTGATCGCCGAGCCCGCGCGGCCGGTCACGAGGAGCCCGGTGAGCACCGGCCCGAGCTCGCGCACGAGCGAGAGACCGACCACCGCGCCGAGCCCCTCCTCGGCGCCGAAGCGGGTCAGCGTCGTGTGGAGCTGGAGGCCGAGGACCATGCCGACGGTGAAGCCCGAGAGGCAGATCAGCGCGACCGAGAGCACGCCTGCGTCGAAGAGCGCGCTCACGAAGAAGCCGAAGCGCGTCGGCCGCAGCGGGATGGCGGAGACGAGATGGCCACCGAAGCGCGCGACGCGACCGAGGCCCTGGATCTGGGCGAGGGTCGACGCGCCCAGGTCGGCGATCCAGCCGATCAACCGGTTCATGCGCCCTCCCGGGCCCGCAGCTCGTGGAGCCGCGCGAGGTAGCTGCGACCGTCCTCGCCGAGGAAGTCGGTGACTTCGGGGTCGGAGCTGCTCGCGAGGGCCTCTGGGGAGCCGGCGATGCAGGTCCCGCGGCGCAGCAGGATCATCTGGTTCGCCATGCGGAGCGACGACGCCATGTGATGCGAGGTGACGACGATCGTGAGGCCGAGGGTCCGGTTGAGCTCGACGAGCAGGTCCTCGATGCGCGAGACGTTGATCGGATCGAGCCCCGAGAAGGGCTCGTCGCAGAGCAGGATCTCGGGCTCCATCACGATCGCCCGCGCGAACGCGACGCGGCGCAGCATGCCGCCGGAGAGCTCCCGCGGCAGCAGCCCCTCGACCCCGTCGAGGCCGACCGACTTGAGCACCCGGGCGACGCGGGTCGCGATCTCGGGCCAGGACTGGCGCAGATGCTCGCGCAGCGGGAGCCCGACGTTCTCGAGCACCGTCATCGAGTCGAGCAGCGCGCCGTTCTGGAAGAGCATGCCGATCTGCTTGCGGATCTCGCCGAGCTCGCGCTCGCTCTTCTCGGAGAGCAGGTTGCCGGCGACGCGGACCTCTCCCGAGTCCGGGCGCTGCAGCCCGCCGATCATGCGCAGGAGCGTGCTCTTGCCGGTCCCGCTGCCGCCGAGGAGCAGATGGATCTCGCCCTTGCGCATGCGACAGGACAGGCCGTCGAAGACCTTGCGCTTGCCGAAGGCGAGGCGCAGGTCGCGCAGCTCGATGAAGCGGTCCGCCGCGCCCCCCGCCTCGGCGGACGATCCGGCGACGTCGGGTCGAGCGTCCGCGGGCCGCGAGGGCGCTGCGCGATCGGACGCTTCGGCGGGGCGTTCCAGGTTCGATCCTCCGACGCAGGGTCGTCGCATGGGCGAATGGGGCCCGATCCGCACGGATGGGACCCCACGCCTCGCGCGATCGGCCTACATTAACCCAAAGCCACCGCAGGGACCGCACGCATGCGCTTCGGAATCTCGCTTCGAACGATGGGGCAGGCCGCGACGCGCGACGTCCTGCGCGCGAGCGCGGGGCTCGGCGAAGCCGCTGGGCTCGACACCCTCTGGATCCCGGATCACATCGCGATCCCGCCCGACGACGCGGAGGGCTCCGACGGCCGCTACCTCGACCCCCTCGCGTCGCTCGCCTGGCTCGCCGCCGCGACCGAACGGATCCGCCTCGGCACCGCGGTCCTGATCCTCCCCTATCGCCCGGCGCTCCCGACGGCGAAGGCCATCGCGACGATCCAGGAGCTCTCGGGCGGGCGACTCGAGCTCGGCGTCGGCGTCGGGTGGATGGAGGCGGAGTTCAGGGCGGTCGGGGTCGACCGACGGGACCGGGGACGCATCGCCGACGAGGGGCTCGCCTTCCTGCACGCAGCGTTCGACGGCCCCGGCGACCGGGCGGTTTCGAACGGCCAGGCCTTCCTGTTCCGGCCGAATCCCCGGAAGCCGCGGATCTGGATCGGTGGCTCGGCCCCCCACGCCCTCACCCGTGCGGCGCGCTTCGGCGACGGCTGGATGCCGATGACCGACGACCCGGAGAAGCTCCGCGAGCCGATCGCCGAGCTCGCGCGGCTCTTTGCCGAGGCGGGCCGCGGGAAGCCCGAAGTCGCCGTCTTCGCCGGTCTCGGCCGGCGCACCGCCGACGAGGAGCTCGAGCGCCTCGCGCAGCTCGAGGAGCTCGGCGTCGACGAGCTCATCCAGGGCGCGCGCTACGACGATCTCGACGGCTTCCGGCGCGCCCTCGACCCGCTGCTGGATCGACGCGACGCGTTCCGTTCCCGTTAGTCGATCTCCGGCGCGTCGGCGACGATGGGCCGGCCGGCCGTCATCGGCATGAAGCTCTCGAGCCTCCGACGCTGTCGCCCCTCGGCATCGAAGTTCCCGGGCGCGAGCCAGGCCTCGAAGGCGCCGCGAATCGCGGGCCACTCGTCGTCGACGATCGAGAACCAGGCGGTGTCCCGATTGCGGCCCTTCACGACCATGAGCTTGCGGAAGACGCCTTCGTAGCGGAAGCCGAGGCGCGTCGCGGCAGCGCGCGAGGGAGCGTTCAGGCGATCGCATTTCCATTCGTAGCGGCGATAGCCCCAGTCGTCGAAGACGCGCCTCATCATGAGGAACATCGCTTCGGTCGACGCGATCGTCCGCTGCAGGGCGGGCGAATAGCTGAGATGGCCGATCTCGATCGAGCCGGTCGTCGGCGCGATGCGGAGATAGGCGGCGACCCCGATCGGCGCACGACTTCGCGGATCGACGATCGCGAAGAAGCACTCCTCGCTCGAGCGCTGCTTCTCCAGGAGCCAGTCCCGGTAGGCGTCGAGGGTCGGGAAGGGGCCGTAGGGCAGATAGGTCCAGTTCGCGCCCTGCGGATCCGCGGCGTAGGCGCGGAAGAGCGCTGCGGCGTGGCGATCCGTGTCGAGGGGCTCGAGACGACAATGGACGCCCTCGATCACCTCGCGGACCGGCGGCCGGGCGCCCGCCCAGCCGGAGACGGGCAGCCCGATGGGCTGCCCGTGCTCGTTCGATCGCGAGGCCATCAGAGCGTCTCGGCCATCAGCTTGTTGACGAGCCCCGCGAAGCCGCTCGGATCCTCGAGCTGGCCGCCCTCCGCCAGCACCGCCTGACCGAAGAGCAGACGCGCGGCGTCCGCGATGCGGGCGTCGGCGGGGTCCTTCGCGAAGCGCGCCTGCAGGCGCTCGACGACGGCGTGCTCGGGGTTGAGCTCGAGAATCGGCTTGCGCTCCGGGATCGCCTGCCCCGCCTGCCGCAGCATCGCCTCGAGGGCCGGCGACAGATCCCCCTCCTCGTGGACGAGACACGCGGCCGAGGTCTTGAGCCGGCCCGAGAGCCGGACCTCCTTGACGTCGTCCTGGATCGCCGAGCGGATCGCCTTCAGGAGATCCCCGAGATCGGCCTCGCGCTTCTCGAGCTCCTCCTTCTTCTTTTCCTTCTCGACGTCGGAGCCGAGCAGGGCCTCGCCGTGGCCGATGCTCTGCCAGGTCTTCTCCCGGAAGCGGACCGGGCCCTGGCCGAGCCAGACCTCGTCGACCGGGTCGACGAAGAAGAGCACCTCGATCCCCTTCTCCTTGAAGGCCTCGAGATGGGGCGAGCGGCGCAGGACGTCGAGCTTCGGACCGACGGCGTAGTAGATCACGTCCTGGTCGGCGGGCATGCGCGCGACGTACTCGCCGAGGGAGACGAGCTTCCGGTCGTCGGCCGACGACGGGGCGAGCACGAGGTCGAGGATCTTCTCGCGATCCTCGGCGAAGTCGAGGAGTCCTTCCTTCAAGACCGGACCGAACTCGGCCCAGAGCTTCTCGTAGTCCTCGCGATCGTCCTGCTCGAGCTTCTTGAGCTTCTCGACGACCTTCTTGACCAGATGCTTCCGGATCGCCTGGATCTGGCGGTCCTGCTGGAGCATCTCGCGCGAGACGTTGAGCGAGAGGTCCTCGGCGTCGACGACGCCCCGAACGAAGCGCAGCCAGTCGGGCAGCAGCTCGCGGCACTCGTCCATGATGAAGACGCGGCGGACGTAGAGCTGGACACCGTTGTGGAGCCGCTCGCGGTGGTACAGGTCGTAGGGAGCGCGGCTCGGGACGAAGAGCAGCGCGCGGGCCTCGAAGGTGCCCTCGATCGAGGTGCTGACGCGCAGCATCGGGTCGCGCGGGTCGTGGGTGATGTGCTTGTAGAAGGCGGCGAAGTCGTCGGCGGCGACCTCGCTCTCGGGGCGCGTCCAGATCGCCTTCATCGAGTTGAGGGGCGCGTCGAGCGTCCGGCGCGAGGGAAGCGCACCGGCCGCGCTCGCGGCCTCGGCTTCTGCGGCATCGCCCTCGGCGGCCCGCTCCGCCGCGTCCTTCGCCGCCTCGATCAGCGTCAGCCGGATCGGATAGGCGACGAAGTCGGAGTACTTCCGGATGACCTGCTTGAGCACCCACTCGTCGCAGAAGTCGGCGATCCCCGCCTCGCCGTCGACGGCCTTGAGATGGAGCCGGATCGTCGTTCCGACCGTGTCGCGCGTGGCCTCCTCGATGCCGTACTCGCCCGCACCCTTCGAGATCCAGCGCGTCGCCGTCGCCTCGCCCGCCTTGCGGGTCACGACCTCGACCTCGTCGGCGACCATGAAGCTCGCGTAGAAGCCGACGCCGAACTGGCCGATCAGGTCGGGCGCCGCCTCGCCCCCCTCGCTCGTGCGCTTCAGGAACTCGAGGGTCCCGGACCGGGCGATGGTCCCGAGGTGCTCGATGACCTCGGCGCGGCTCATGCCGATGCCGTTGTCGGAGATCGTGAGGGTGCGCGCGGGGCGGTCGGCGACGAGCTCGATCGCGAGCTCGCCCTCGGCCTGGAGCGCCGGGTTCCGGAGCCCCTCGAAGCGGCGCCGGTCGAGGGCGTCCGAGGCATTCGAGACCAGCTCGCGGAGGAAGACCTCCTTGTTCGAATAGAGGGAGTGGATCATCAGCCCGAGCAGCTTCTGGGTCTCGGCCTGGAAGGCATGGGTTTCCATGGGTCGGCTCTCCTGTCCGGACACGTCCGGGGGCGGACGGGTCCGGGCCCCCCGGCCGCTCGGCCGGATCTACGATGTCACTGTGGGCCCCGGGGCCGGCCCCGAGGCGCGGCCAACGTGGACACGCACCGGACCGGATCAACCCGCCGACCCGAACCGATTGAATATCTGGATATGCAGATATAGGGATGATACGCTGGGCCGCCAGCCACGGAGCCCCCCCATGACGACCCGTCCGACCCGAGCCCAGCGCCTCGAGACCCTCCAACGCCTGCTGCGCGAGCGCATCCTCGTCCTCGACGGCGCGATGGGCTCGATGATCCAGGGTTACAAGCTCGAGGAGCGGGACTTCCGGGGGGAGCTCTTCAAGGACCACCCGCGCGACCTGAAGGGCGACAACGAGCTGCTCTGCCTGACGCGGCCGGACGTGATCCGGGAAATCCACGATCTCTACTTCGACGCCGGGGCCGACATCGCCGAGACGAACACCTTCGGCTCGAACGCGATCTCGCAGGCGGATTACGGGCTCGAGGGGACGGTGCGCGAGCTGAACCTCGCCTCGGCGCGGATCGCCCGGGAGTCGGCCGACGCGTTCACCGCGAAGGACCCGAGCAAGCCCCGCTTCGTCGCCGGCGCGATCGGCCCGACGCCGAAGACCCTCTCGATCTCCCCCGACGTGAACGATCCGGCGGCCCGGAGCATCACGTTCGACGAGCTGCGCGCCGCCTATCGCGAGCAGGTCGAGGCGCTGCTCGACGGCGACGTCGATCTGCTGCTGGTCGAGACGATCTTCGACACGCTCAATGCGAAGGCCGCCCTCGTCGCCATCGACGAGGTCTTCGAGGCCCGCGGCGAGAAGCTCCCCGTCATGATCTCCGTCGCGATCACCGACGCCTCCGCGCGCACCCTCTCCGGCCAGACCATCGACGCCTTCTGGCGCTCGGTCGCCCACGCGAACCCGCTCTCGGTCGGCGTCAACTGCTCCCTCGGCGCCGCCGAGATGCGGCCCCACGTCGCCGAGTTCGCGCGCATCGCCCGCTGCCACGTCTCGAGCTACCCGAACGCGGGGCTCCCGAACGCCTTCGGCGAGTACGACGAGGCGCCGGCGAAGACGGGCGAGCTCGTCGGCGAGTTCGCGACGAGCGGCCTCGTCAACATCGTCGGCGGCTGCTGCGGCACGACGCCGCCCCACATCCGGGCCATCGCCGAGGCGGTGAAGGGCGTCGCGCCGCGTCCGCTTCCGGCGGACGAGGTCCCGGCCCGGGAGCGCACGACCTTCTTCTCCGGGCTCGAGACGCTGCCCATCCGCCACGACTCGAACTTCCAGATGATCGGCGAGCGCACGAACGTGACCGGCTCGGCGAAGTTCCGGAAGCTGATCGAGGCGGGCGACTACGACAAGGCGCTCGAGGTCGCCCTCGACCAGGTCCGGGGCGGCGCGAATCTGCTCGACGTCAACATGGACGAGGGCATGCTCGACAGCGAGGCGGCGATGACCCGCTTCCTGAACCTGATCGCGAGCGAGCCCGAGGTCGCGCGCATCCCGATCATGATCGACAGCTCGAAGTGGAGCGTGATCGAGGCGGGGCTGCGCTGCGTCCAGGGCAAGGCCGTCGTCAACTCGATCTCGCTCAAGGAAGGCGAGGCCGACTTCCTCGAGAAGGCGCGGATCGTCCGCCGCTACGGCGCGGGCGTCGTCGTCATGGCCTTCGACGAGGTCGGCCAGGCCGACACGACCGAACGCAAGGTCGCGATCTGCGAGCGCGCCTACAAGCTGCTGGTCGAGAAGGTCGGATTCCCGCCCGAGGACATCATCTTCGACCCCAACATCCTCGCGATCGCGACGGGCATCGAGGAGCACGCCGACTACGCGAAGAACTTCATCGAGGCGGCGCGCCAGATCCGCGAGCGGTGTCCCGGGGCCCACGTCTCGGGCGGCGTCTCGAACCTCTCGTTCTCGTTCCGCGGCAACGACCGCGTCCGCGAAGCGATCCACTCGGCCTTCCTGTACCACGCGACCCGCGCGGGCATGGACATGGGCATCGTCAACGCCGGCCAGCTCGAGCTCTACGAGGACATCCCGAAGGACCTGCTCGAGCGTGTCGAGGACATCCTCTTCAATCGCCGCCCCGACGCGACCGAGCGGATGGTCGAGTTCGCCGAGCGCGTGAAGGGCGCGGGCAAGCAGCGGGAGGTCGATCTCGCCTGGCGCGACGCGCCGGTCGAGGAGCGCCTCGCCCACGCCCTCGTCCACGGCATCGTAGACTTCATCGACGCCGATACGGAAGAGGCGCGCCAGAAGCTCGGCCGCCCGATCGACGTCATCGAAGGCCCGCTGATGGACGGCATGCGCGTCGTCGGCGACCTGTTCGGCGCGGGGAAGATGTTCCTGCCCCAGGTCGTGAAGAGCGCGCGCTCCATGAAGAAGGCCGTCGCCTATCTCGAGCCCTATCTCGCCGCGGAGAAGGTCGAGGGGCAGGCCCGCGGCAAGGTCGTGATGGCGACGGTCAAGGGCGACGTCCACGACATCGGGAAGAACATCGTCGGCGTGGTGCTCGGCTGCAACAACTACGACGTCGTCGATCTCGGCGTGATGGTGCCCGCGTCGAAGATCCTCGACACGGCGATCGCCGAGAAGGCGGATCTCGTCGGGCTCTCGGGCCTGATCACGCCGTCCCTCGACGAGATGGCCTCGGTCGCGAAGGAGATGGAGCGCCGCGGGATGAAGGTGCCGCTGCTGATCGGCGGGGCGACGACCTCGCGCCAGCACACGGCGGTCAAGATCGCGCCGCATTACGGCGAGCCGGTGATCCACGTCCTCGATGCGTCGCGCTCGGTCAACGTGGTGTCCGATCTGCTGTCGAGCGAGCGCAAGGCCGCCTTCGTCGCGGGCATCCGGGACGAGCAGGAGAAGCTGCGCGCGCTCCACGCCGGTCGGCAGGAGAAGCCGATGCTCCCCCTCGTGGACGCGCGGGCCAACGCCGAGCGCCTCGACTTCGGCCCGGCGAAGCGCGCGCCGCGACCCTCGTTCCTCGGCCGGCGCGTCGTCGACGACGTCTCGCTCGAGGACCTCGTGCCCTACATCGACTGGACCTTCTTCTTCTCGGCCTGGGACCTCGCGGGCAAGTTCCCGAAGATCCTCGACGACCCGAAGATCGGCGCCGCGGCCCGCGACCTCTACGAGAACGGCCGCCGCCTGCTCGACGAGATCGTCGCGAAGCGCTGGCTCACGCCGCGCGCCGTCTACGGCTTCTGGCCCGCGCGGAGCGTCGGCGACGACATCGTGCTCTACGAGGGCGAGGACCTCGCGCGCGAGCGGGTGCGCTTCCCGATGCTGCGGCAGCAGGCGGTGCAGCCGGAGGGGAAGCCCAACCGCGCCCTCTCCGACTTCGTCGCACCGAAGGCCGCCGGCCGCGCGGACGGCGACACGCCCGACTACCTCGGCGCCTTCGCCGTCACGAGCGGCGGCGAGACCGACGCGATCGCCCAGCGCTTCCAGAAGGACCACGACGACTACCGCTCGATCCTGATGAAGGCGCTGGCGGATCGCCTCGCCGAGGCCTTCGCCGAGCTGCTCCATGCCCGGGCCCGCAAGGACTGGGGCTATGGAGCGGACGAGCGGCTCTCGAACGAAGACCTGATCGCCGAGCGCTACCGCGGGATCCGCCCCGCGTTCGGCTATCCGGCCTGCCCGGACCACCTGCCGAAGCGACGGCTCTTCGACCTGCTCGCCGCGCCCGAGGTCGGCATCACGCTGACCGAGACCTGCGCGATGATGCCCGCGGCGAGCGTCTCGGGCCTCTACTTCGCCCACCCCGACGCGCGCTATTTCACCGTCGGCCGCATCGCCCGCGACCAGGTCGAGGACTACGCCGCCCGCATGGGCATCCCGCCGGACGAAGCCGAGCGCTGGCTGGCATCGAATCTCGGCTACTGATCTGCCACAATCGGCCCCCGATCGGCCGCGTCGCGACGTCTTTCGACGCCCGGCGCCGCCCGAGAGGGGGTCCCGATGTCGTCTGCTCGTCGTCCGTTCGTGCTCGCCTCGCTCGCTCTCGCGGGCATCGCCGCGGGGTGTGCCTCGCCCTCGGCGCAGACTGCGGCCGACGACGCCGCTGCGAAGGCCTCGGCCGCCGCTTCGAGCGCGAGCAGCGCCGCCGCCTCGGCCGCCGACGCGGCGAAGGGCGCCGCGAGCGCGGTGACCGACGCTGCGGCCGACGTCGCCGCGGTCGCCGCGACCTCGAAGGCGGTGCTCGCCGCCTCGATCGCCGCCCATCGCAGCCCCGAGCACATCGCGCGCAACGTCTACCGCCATCCCGTCGAGACCCTCGCCTTCTTCGGCCTGCGCGACGACATGACCGTCGTCGAGGCCCTCCCCGGCGAGCTCTGGTACACCGAGATCCTCGCCCCCGTCCTGCGCGAGAAGGGCCGGCTCGTCGCCGCGAGCTTCGACCCCGCGACCCCGAACATGGTCGACTACCAGAAGAAGGCCCACGAGCTCCTGCTCCGCCGCATCGCCGAGGAGCCCGCCGTCTTCGACCGGGTCGTCGTCGGCAAGCTGTCGCCCCCGACCGGCATCGACCTCGGCCCGCCCGGCTCCGCCGACCTGGTCGTCACCTTCCGCGCCACCCACGGCTGGCTGAACGGCGGCGTCGCGGACCAGATCTACGCGGCCTTCTTCACGGTGCTCAAGCCCGGCGGCATCCTCGGCATCGAGCAGCACCGCGCCGGCCCGAAGACGAACCTCGAGGCCTTCTCCGGCTACGTCCCGGAGGAGAAGGTCATCGCGATCGCCGAGAAGGCGGGCTTCGTTCTCGAGGCCCGCTCCGAGATCAACGCGAACCCGAAGGACACCGCCGACTGGTCGGCCGGCGTCTGGACGCTCCCGCCGACGCTCCGCCTCGGCGAGGTCGATCGCGCGAAGTACCTCGCGATCGGCGAGAGCGACCGCATGACGCTGCGCTTCCGGAAGCCTTCGGCCGCGAAGCCCTGACGAGAGGCCCTGACGAGAGACCATGCTCCCCGAATCGACCCTGCGCGTCGCGCGCAGCCCGGAACAGCTCGACCGCCTGCTCACGAAGATCGAGAAGGGCCAGCTCGACAAGCCCGACTGGATCCGGCTCGAGGGGCGCTGCCGGATCGCCGCGCTGAAGCCGGCGGCGCGCCAGAAGCTCCTCGCCCGGCTCCACGCCTGCGTCCTGCGCGGCTTCCGGGACACCGGCCCGAAGCCGCGCACGAAGCGTCAGCGCCTCGCCCTCTGGCAGTCGATCGCCCGCGCGGGCTTCCACGACTTCAGCGATTTCGGCTGGATGAAGAACTACGATTCGCCCTGGGTCGAGAACTACGACTACGTCGACGCCTTCGTGAAGGGCGGGCTCGAGGCCCTCGATCCCTACAAGGTCTATTCCGCCGTGCTCGGCACCGTCGACTTCGGGGTCCGGGACTTCGTCGCGACGAAGCTCTGCCGCGACGTCCGGACGATCGTCGAGCCGATGGCCGGGACGGCCGAGTTCTGTTATTTCGGCCACTTCTGGTTCCCGGACTTCCGCTACATGATGATCGACCTCGATCGCGACGCACAGCGCCGCGTCCTGGCGCAGCGCTGGCTGCCGCAGACCTCGAAGGACTACATCGTCGGCGACGTCCTCGATCCCCGGGTCTGGGAGCGGGTCAAGGCCCAGTCGACCGGCGAGTCGCTCGCCTACATCGGCAAGCAGAGCCACCACTATTTCGGCGCGAAGCAGCTCCACGAGCTGATGCGCCTCGCGACGGACCACGTCGACTACCTGATGCTCGAGACGCTGCAGATCTGCCTCGTCTCCGAGATGGGCGACACCGAGGAGCTCGGCCGCGCCGAGCAGAAGGACGCCGGCTTCACCTGCGCCCTCGTCGGCGAGAAGGGCGGCGAGCCGAACCCGCTGACCCACGCCCTCTCCTTCCGCCTCGAGGCGCGCCAGGGCAAGCAGCGCCGCACGATCTTCAACTACCACGGCTGGACGTCCTGGGCCCATTCGACGCTGGTCGCCTTCGCCGACCTGCTCGGGCTCCACTCCTACTACTTCCACGCCGCGAACGAGGAGTTCGTCCCGGTCGCCCAGTGGGACGACGGCGCAGACTGCGAGGAGAACGTGACCTTCATGCTCTTCAGCAAGCGCAAGCTCGAGGGCTGATGCGCCTCCAGACGCTCCTCTACGAGGCGCTGAACGTTCCGATGCGGGCCCTCCTGCGCTCGCCCTTCCACGGCATCGCGAGCCGCAACCTCTGCATCCTCTCCTACGCCGGCCGCAAGAGCGGACGCCGCTATGCGACGCCGCTCAGCTACGTGCGCGAGGACGGGCGCGTGCTGCTGCTCAGCAGCCGCGACACGCGCTGGTGGACGAGCTTCACCCCGGGCCCCGGCGTTCCGGCGCCGGTCGAGGTGCTGGCGGGCGGAGAGCGCCTGCGCGGCCGGGCCCGCACGATCCAGCACGATCGCGAGCGGCTGCGGGAGGGGGTGCGCCGGTTCCTGACCGCCCTGCCCCGGGACGCGGTCGTCTACGGCGTCGGCCTCGACGGAGCGCGCCGGCCGAAGGAGACCGAGATCGAGCGAGCGCTCGACCGGCTCGTGATGGTCGAGATCGAGCTCGAGGGCTGAGCGGGGCGTCCGCGGGTCGATCCGCAGCGAGACCCGATCCCGGTCGACCAGGGGCCTTCGTTCGCGCGCTCAGACCGGGGCGAGGACCTCGGGCTCGGCCTCGAGGTGGGCGGTGCAGGCGACGAGCTCGACGCGGTTCGCCTCCGCGGGCACGACGACGGAGAGCGCGGTGTTCGAGATCGCGATCTTCTCGCCGTCGCCGTGGTGCGCGAGCTGCTCGCGGGTCAGGAGCCTTCGTTCGAGCAGCGAGCGCAGGAAGAGCCCGTGGCTCACGACGGCGAGATGGACCGGCTCGCGGCGCTCCGCATAACGCTCGCGCCAGTGGCGCTCGATCGCCGCCCACGTCCGGTCGACCCGCTCGTGGAAGGCGTCCCAGCCCTCGCCGCCCGGCGGATCGTAGTGGGGCGCGAAGGGATCGACGCGCAGCTCCGAATAGGGCGTCCCGCGCAGGAGACCGAAGTTGCGCTCCTCGAGCTCGGGATGGATCGCGAGCGGGGCGCGCGTCGTGCGCTCGATCGCCTGGGCGGTCTGATGGGCGCGCAGCAGATGGCTCGACCAGATCTCGGCGATCGGGGCGGCGGCGAGGCGGCGGCCGAGGCGCTCGGCCTGGGCGAGGCCGTGCTCGGAGAGCGGCGTCTCGGGGACCTGGATGATGCGATTGCGATTGCCGGCGGTCTCGCCGTGGCGGATCAGGAGGATGGCCATGGCGCGCAACGTAGCCGAAGGGCGGCCCGCGAGGAGAAGCGCCGCGGGATGGGCGGCGCGCGCGGACCGGGGCGCTAGTGGACCGGGGCGGAGAGCGAGGCGAGCAGGCGGCCGACCTGCTTGGGCTCGGCCAGCAGGTGGGCGACGGCGGAGAAGACCTCGCCCCGGGTCTCGATGCGCATGCGCGCGGAGAGCACGCGCGTATCCGATGGCGCGTGGGTCGAGGCGAGCAGGCCGGGCTCCGTCTGCTCGGCGAGGCGCGCGTCCTCGAAGCGGGTGCGCACACGCGTGACCTCGGAGATCGCCTGGGCGAGCCCCTCGAGCACCGCGCGGCCGAGGTCGACGAAGGCCGTGATCGGATCGCCCTCGCCCCCGATGCGGGCCCAGGCGAGCGCCTCCTCGGGCTCGAGCGCCAGGGCGGCCGAGCCCGGGAGCCCGCCCTCGAGCCGTCCCATCACCGCCGCCACCAGATCGTCGCCGACCCGGATCCCGCGCTCCCCGAACTCCTCGAGCACCCCGCCCCGCACCTCGAGCACGTCGACGCCGGTCTCCCCACCCGAGAGCTCGGCGAGCGCCGCCTCCGCCGCGCCGGCGGCTTCGGAGAAGAAGGCGTGGAGCGCGATCATCTGCTCGGTGGAATAGGGTCCGCGGCTCATCTCGGGGGCTCTCTCGGCGTCTCTTTCCGTTGGAAGACGGGGGTCGTTGCGATCTCGCAAGGCTATCGTCCTCTTCGGAAAAAGGAGGAGCGGAATCCCTTCGCCCTGCACGCATTTCGAGGCCACTCGAAGGCCGGCGGGCAAGGGAACGGCAGCCTTTGCGCATGGCCCCGGCAGGCCCGGCGTGCGCGGGCGGTCGGGCTCCGCGAGACCCGCCCCGAGCCCGGAGACCGAGCCCCGATGCCGCTGATCCTCTCGAACGACGACGGAGTCCACGCCGTCGGGCTCGCGACGCTCCACGGCGTACTGCGCCGCTACGCCGAATGCCTCGTCGTCGCCCCGAGCGGACCCCAGAGCGGAGTCGGCCACGCCGTCACGACCGAGGCGCCGATGCGCCTCGAGGCCCTCGGTCCCGGCCGCTACGGCCTCGGCGGGACGCCCGCCGACTGTGCCCGCGTCGCCCTCGCGCGCCAGGCGGCCTTCGCCCGGGAGGAGCTCGGCGAGAGCGCCCGGGCCCCCGCGCTCTGGCTCGTGTCGGGCATCAACCACGGCGCGAACCTCGGCGTCGACACCTACGTCTCCGGGACCGCCGCCGCAGCCCGCGAGGCCGCGATCCTCGGCTACCCGGCGATCGCGATCTCCCAGTACGTCGGACGCCACCGGGACATCGACTGGGAGGCGACCGCCCGCCGCGCCCGCCGGGTCTTCGACCACCTGCTCGAGCGCCCGCCGCGCCCGGGGATGTTCTGGAACGTGAACCTGCCCCACCCCGCGGACGAGTCCTCCGACCAGGAGATCGTCCACTGCCCCCTCGACCCGAGCCCCCACGCCTTCGAGTACGCCCGCCGGGACGGCGCGCTCCACTGGGTCAGCGACTATCACAGCCGCCCCCGGCGACCGGGCCACGACGTCGACGTCTGTCTCTCGGGTCGGATCGCGGTGACCGAGATTCCGATCCAGCCCCTGGTCGCCCCGCGTTAAAACCGCACGCCGCGAGATTCCTGCATTCGGGCCTTTGACTTTCGCGAAGTCAGCCGATACAAAGGATCCCGTTCGAGCTGGAGTCTCCCTTCGATGTCCGCCTATCACCACCCCATCGCAGCCATGCACCCGGTCGACGCGATGCACGTCCGTCCGCCGCAGATCCGCGGCATGCGGGCGTTTGCGACCGCCGGGCTCGCCCTTTGGGCCTGCGACGCGACGCGCGTGACGACGCCGGCTTCGTGCTCTCCGACGAATCGGGGAGAGAAGCGCCGCGATTCGAAATGGGAGGTGGACTCCAAGGCCGAGGTGGACGCCAGCTGAACGCGAACACCTCGACGCTCCGCAGGACCTGAAGGTCCGAGCCAGGCAGAGCAAGCCCCACGAGAACCCCTCCCGCCCCAGACGGCCGGAGGGGTTCTCGCCGTTTGGGCCTGGAGGAACGACCCGGCCGCCCGTTCACGCGGGCGGCCCCGGAACGAGGACGACCGACATGACCGAACGAAGCGAAATCCGCACCGCGGGCAGCCTGCTGCTCGAGCGCCTCGCCTGGAACGCCGCCGCCGTCGCGGCGCTGGCGGTCATGATCCTCGTCCTGCTCGCGTCGATCGAGTGGCTCGACCGCCTCGGCATCGGGACGCCGCCGGTCGCAGCGCGCGCGGCGGTGGACGCGGCGGAGGCGGAGCCGGTGCAGCGCCAGGCGAAGGCCGAGCGGCCTCGCGCGGCGAAGTGGCCCTGACGCCGCGAGCGGGAACAGGCACGGGCCGGACGAGGCGCGGGCCCGAAACAGAAGGACCGACCGGAGAGCAGCCCGCTGCTCCACCGGTCGGTCCCGTTCGTCGCCTCGGCAAGCCGCCGGGCGCGATGTCGGCCCCGCGCCGCCGGCACGGCGGCGTGAAGCCGTTCGGTCCCGCTCGCCTACTGGGCGGCGGGCTGCTCGAGCGCCTTCTTGGCCGCTTCCGCTTCCTGCGCCGCCGCATCGAGGGCACCCGCCGCCGCACCGGCCGCCGCCGCGCCCGCATCGCTCGCCGCCGCAGCAGCCTGATCCGCAGCACCGGCCACGCCCGCCGCCGCCGAATCCACCGCCGCCGCCGCGCTCTCGCCCGCCGCCTCGACGGCCGCGGCCGCGTTCTCACCGGCCGCTTCGACCGCTGCCGCCGCATCCTGACCCGCAGCCTCGACCGCACCACCGGCCGCCGCCGCCGCGTCCTGGGCCTCGGCGCCCATCTGGGCCGCACCGTCGCTCACCTGCTCCGCCGCGCCTTCGACACCGGCCGCGACGTTGCTGGCCGCGTCTTCGACGGCCTGGCCCGCGGTCTGGCCGCCCTTGTCGCCCTGTCCACAACCCACGAAGGCCGCCAGGGCCAGCCCCAGCACGACGCCCCCCAACGCCTTCCGACCGATCAATCGCATCTTCATTCCCTCCACTCCCCTCGATCGAACGGACGGCGACGACCGTCACCCCCGCTGTCGAAGATTTCTTCCGTGGCGGGCACGATACGCAACTATCACGCCCAACACACCTGGTTCCAGCCAGATCTTGCCAAAAGGCTCGGGCACGGCGGCCAGTCCGGCCGGCGTGAAGGTGTCCAGACTGAGCGTCTCGACGCTCGTTCCGGTCACCGGATCGACGACGTCGAAGAACGTGCGCTGTCCCGAATACGCCGTGCCCACGAGGTAGAGCATCCCCGTCCGTCGCGAGAAGGCGAGGCTCGCGTCGTCCCGGAAGAGTCCGGCGCCGGGAACTTGTGACGCATCGCACGGAGACGGCGTGCAGCTCGGAAGGTCGATCACGTAGAGACCGTCGGGACCGAAGGGCGTCGCGGCGTAGAGCTTGCGATGGATGCTGTCGTAGGCGAGCCCCGTGAAGAGGGAGCCCGGCGTCCAGGTCAGCGAGCCGAGCGCGGTCGACGTCGTGGGCGTGGCGGTCGGGATCGCGCGGAGGCGGGCGATGTCGTCGCTGCCGACCACGAGGACGAGCAGGCGGTCGTCGGTCGCCGCGCTGGTCGCGCCCGGGTCGTAGGCCATGGCGGTGACCTCGTCGGTGCCGTTCGCGAGGGTCGCGACCGTCGCGGTGACGAGGCCGGTGGCCGGATCGATCCGGACGAGCCGGTCGTCGCCGACGGTCGGGATGACGCCGTAGAGGGTGGCCCCGTCCTCGGCGTACTCGAGGGCGCGGACGTCGTCGGCGGTGGGCGTGAACTGACCCAGGGTCGACCACTGGCCCGTCCGCGGCGAGACGACGAGGGCGTCGTCGGGGGGACCGCCCGCCGCGCTGCCCGGCGCCGCCGCCGCGATCAGCTTCACGTCCGCATAGGCGAGCGTCCGGTCGCACACCCCGCCCGAGCAGAGCCCGACGGGCGACGACGAGCACAGCGTCTGATCGGGCTCGATCGCCCCGGCCAGGGTCTGGCAGGTGCACTGCTGCCCGCTCGAGCTCGTCGTGCGGCCGGCGCGGTAGTTGGTGCACTCGCTGGCGGTCAGGCAGGTTCCGAGGCCCGGGATGAAGACCGTCGCCTGCATGAGCTGGCACTCGTCGGTCGTGACGTGGACGAGGCAGGCGTTGTGGCCGCGCTCGTGGGCGACGACCGAGGCGAGCACGCCGTCGTCGAAGGCGTCGACGGTGACGACCATCCAGAGGTTCGGGTTGTCGCCGCCGTTGTTGTCGCAGGCGGGCCGCTCCGCACAGCCGACGGCCGCGGGCGACACGCCGCCACAGTAGGTCATGCTGTCGATCAGGAAGGCGTTCGAGCCGTTCGCGCCCGCCGAGGCGAAGAAGTTCTGCTCGGCGAGGGAGTCGAGCACGTCGCGTCCGTCGCCCGGGCTGCCGAAGGTCGTGACCGACACGCTGCGGGCGAGGCGGGTGCAGCACGCGCGGTCGGCGGGACCGCTGCGCCCCTCGAGCAGGCGGTTCGCGCTCGTCGTCGCCTCGTCGATCGCGTTCTGCCAGAAGGCGAGGGTCCGACCGGTCGCGGGCTGGATCAGGTCGACGTGGACGTACCAGCGCAGCTGATGGAGATCGACCGCGGGCCCCGCGTCGGCCGCGCGCGCCAGGAGGAAGAGCAGCGCGAAGCCGACGAGCGCCCGCACACGGCCCGCCGCACCCGCGCCCGTCCGCGCCGCGCGCCCGGCCCCGAGCGGCGCGCTCACGGCACACCCCCAGCCGCCCGATCGGCGGCAGCCGCCGAGGCCCCGGTCTGCCGGCGCCGCTCCCCCTCGGCCTGCACCGCGCGCAGGTGGTCGGCGAGCTCGGGCGGATGGGACCGGCGCGCGAGGGCGTCGAGGGCGCCGGCCGCCTCGGGCCGATCGGTCTCGGCGAGCGCCGACGCCACCGCGCGCTGCTCGAGCCGGCGCAGGCCGTCGCCGCGGTGATGGCGGAACGACCAGCCCGGCGGCTCTCCGTCGAAATGGCGGACCAGCGCCTCGACGGCCCGCGGCTGCCGCCGCGCGAGCCGGCCGAGGGCGAAGGGGAGATTCTGCCAGGCGCGGAAGGTCGCCCGGTCGAGCTCGCCGGTCGCGGGCAGCGCCGCCGCCCAGCCCTCGATCGCATCGAGGGCCCCCTCCGCCCCGCAGCTGCCGAGGGCGAGCAGGATCCGGGCATGGGCCGAGCGCTCGGCCGGGTCGGCGAGCATCTCGACGAGGCGCGCGGCGCCGGCGGGGCCGATCCGTGCGGCCTCGTCCTCGGGCATGCCCTCGTAGTCGGTGCGGCGGACGAGGGTCTCGGTCTCTTCGACGCCGAGGAGGCCGGCCGAGTCGGCCCCGAGGAGGCCCGGCAGGATCCCCACGATCAGGCATAAAAGAGGGAAGACGCGCGCGTCCGACCGACGCCGCACCCGCGATCCGCTCAAGCCCAGCCCTCCCGGGACGCCGACCCGGCTCGATGCTAGCGCCGGCGCCCCGCGCTCGTTGACAGGTCCATCAATTCGGCGATTCTCGCCCGGTCGCGGACGGTCGATGGGCCCCGGCCCGGCCGCCCCGACGTTCCCATTCGATCCGAGCGAGCGCGCCGTCGGCCCGCCCCGGTCGCCGGGCGGCCGAGGGATGCCCCGCCGCCCCGGCCGCGCACGCGGATCCGCAAGCCTCGGGCCCGAGCCCCGACGACCAGGAGGTCGACCCATGAACTTCGATTTCTCCGACGAGCAGAAGCTGCTCCAGCAGACCGCCCGGGACTACCTCGCGGCGAACTCCCCTCTCTCGACCTGTCGGGAGATCCTCGAAGGCAGCCAGTCCTACGCGGCGTCGCTCTGGAAGGGCGCGGCGGAGATGGGCTGGCAGGGCGCCGTCGTCCCCGAGTCGTTCGGGGGCGCGGGCTTCGGCTATCTCGAGCTCGCGATGATCGCCTACGAGGTCGGCCGGGCCCTCGCGCCGATCCCGTTCGGCCCGAGCGTCTTCGTCGCGACCGAGGCGATCCTGCGCCACGGCAGCGCCGCCCAGAAATCGGCCTGGCTCCCGAAGCTCGCGAACGGCAGCGCCATCGGGACCTTCGCCCTCGCCGAGAAGCCCGGCCAGAACGCCGCCCTTGCGATCGCCGCGACCGTGAAGGACGGGAAGCTCTCGGGCACCAAGCTCCCGGTCGCCGACGGCGACGTCGCCCACGTCGCGATCGTCGCGGCGAAGGAAGGCGGGACGACCGGCCTCTACCTGGTCGACCTCGCCGGCGCGGGCGTCGAGCGCAAGACCCTCGAGTCCTTCGACCCGAGCCGCTCCCAGGCGACGATCCGCTTCGAGGGCGCGCGCTGCGAGAAGCTCGCCGGCGCGGATGAGACGGCGATCGCGCGGCTGCTCGACCGGGCTGCGGTGCTCACGGCCTTCGAGCAGCTCGGCGGCGCGGACCGCGCCCTCGCGATCACGCGGGAGTTCATCGTCGGTCGTTATGCCTTCGGCAAGCCGATCGCCGCGAACCAGGCGATCAAGCACCGCATGGCGGATCTCTGGTGCGAGATCGAGCTCGCTCGCAGCAACGCCTACTACGCGGCGTGGGCGCTCGCGAACGAGGACGCCGAGCTCCCCGTCGCCGCCTGCCTCGCCCGCATTGCGGCCAGCGAGGCGTTCGAGAAGACGACGATCGAGATGATCGAGTTCCACGGCGGCGTCGGATACACCTGGGAGTACGACTGCCACCTCTTCTACCGCCGCGCGAAGCAGCTCGCCGGCCTGCTCGGCACGCCCAAGTACTGGAAGAACCTGCTGATCGACCGCCTGCGAACCGCCAAGGCCGCCTAGCACGAATCCTGCCGCGGCCCGGGCCCGACGGCCCTCCGCGCATCCGTCCCAAGGGAGCAACCGATGGACTTCAACGATACCCCCGCCGAGGCCGCCTTCCGCGCCGAGGCCCGCGCCTGGCTCGAGAAGAACGCGAAGCCGCGAACGGCGATGACGCCCACGATCAGCGGCGAGGACCTGACGCCCGAGATCGTCGCGCAATCCCAGGCCTGGCAGAAGAAGAAGGCCGAGGCCGGCTGGGCCTGCATCACCTGGCCGAAGGAGTACGGCGGCCGCGGTGCGACGCCGATCCAGAACGCGATCTGGGGCCAGGAGCAGGCGAAGTTCGAGACGCCGCCCGACATCTTCTCGATCGGCATCGGCATGTGCGGCCCGACGATCCTGACCCACGGCACGCCGGAGCAGAAGAAGCGCTGGATCCCGAAGCTCGTGACGGGCGAGGAGGTCTGGTGCCAGCTCTTCTCCGAGCCCTCCGCCGGCTCGGATCTCGCGGGCCTGCGCACGAGCGCGGTCAAGCAGGGCAACGAGTGGGTCGTGAATGGCCAGAAGATCTGGACGTCGGGGGCCCAGTGGTGCGAGTGGGGCATCCTCGTCGTGCGCACCGACCCGACGGTCGCGAAGCACGCGGGCCTGACCTTCTTCGTCGTCAACATGCACGCCCCCGGCATCGAGATCCGCCCGATCACCCAGATCAACCGCGGCCAGGGCTTCAACGAGGTCTTCTTCACCGACGTCCGCATCCCCGACGACCAGCGCATCGACGCCGTCGGCAACGGCTGGGCCGTCTCGATCACGACGCTGATGAACGAGCGCATGTCGATCGGCTCGGGCATGGGCGTCGGCGCCGTCGAGGACCTCGTCGGCTTCATCGAGGGCCTCGAGATCGACGGCCGCCCGGCCCTCGAGGATCGCGGCGTGAAGGAGCGCATCGCCGAGTACGTCGTGAAGGCGCGCGGCCTCAAGTACACCTCGCTGCGGACCCTGTCCGCCCTCTCCCAGGGCAAGACGCCGGGTCCCGAGGCGAGCATGAGCAAGCTCGTCGGCGGCATCCTGCAGCAGCACGCCGCCTCCTTCGCGATGGAGCTCGCCGGCGCCTCGAGCGCGCTGCTCGACGAGGCCGCCCCCGCCGCTGCCGCGTGGCAGGAGCGCTACCTCTCGCTGCCGGGCCTGCGCATCGCGGGCGGGACCGACGAGATCCTGCGCAACATCATCGCCGAGCGCGTGCTGGGGCTGCCGCCCGACGCCCGTGCCGACAAGGGCCTCGCCTTCAAGGACGTCCCGACGGGTCCGCCGAAGCGCGGCTGAGGAGAGCGCGTGCCCGAGAAGTACGTCCGCGAGGCGGGGATCCCGATCCTGCTGCGCCACAACGGCGCCTCGACGCTGCCCGAGCAGCCGCCGTCGGGCCTCGTCGGACGCGGCGTCGTCTGCCTCCACGACGCGGGCCTCCAGAGCTCCGTCTTCACCGACCTGCTCGGCGCGCTCGCGCGGCTGCGCGCCGCGACGGATCCGGCCAACCCGGCGAACGCGACCGGCCAAGCGCCGCTCGCGGCCGACGCGTCCGCCGCGAGCGTCCCGACCGACACGTGCAGCATCGCCTTCGACCTCCCCGGCCACGGCCGCTCGGGGAGCCTCGACGCGCTGCCCTCGATCGAGGCGATGAGCGCGTGTGCCCGGAGCGTCGCGTCCTGGTGTCGGGCGACGCGCCCGATCCTCGTCGGCCACGGCATGGGCGCGCTGGTCGCCCTCGACTGGGCGCGCCGCGAGCCCGGCTCGATCGCGGGCCTCGTGTTGTGCGGGACGAGCGGCGCCTTCGGCATCCGCGACGAGGCGATCGCCTTCATGCGCGAGGTCACCCTCGGCCGCGCGTCGCGCCCCTTCGACCCGAAGCGCCTCTGCCCGAGCGGCTCGCCCGATCGCATGCGCCGGGCCTGGTTCGAGAGCATCCAGACCGACCCGCGCGCGACGCTGGTCGACCTCGAGGCGAGCCAGGCCTTCGCCCGGAGCTTCGCCGCCGGCGATGCGGCGGGCGCGCCGCGCATGCCGGTGCTCGTCGTCGCCGGCGCGAGCGAGCCCGCGGCCGATCTCGACGCCGCGCGCGCCCTCGCCGCCCGGCTCGGCGGCCGCTTCGTCGCCCTCGAGCAGGCGGCCCACTGGCTCCCGCTCGAGCAGCCCGAGGCTCTCGCCCGGGAGATCCTCGCGTTCGCGTCTTCGCTCGCTTCGTCGAACGCTGCGTCGCCCTCTTCTTCGCCGCGGTCATCGGCGCCCGGACCGGAGGCCGCATGAGCATCTCGGGCCAGATCGCGATCGTCGGCGTCCACGAGTACGAGAGCCGCTTCGCGCCCGACAAGACCGAGTTCTCGATCATGGCGGAGTCCGCGCGCGAGGCGCTGGCCGACGCGGGGCTCACGCTCCGCGACGTCGACGGGCTCTTCGGCGCGTCGATGACGATGGGCGCGATGGGCATGGTCCAGCTCGCCGAGTACCTGAACATCAAGCCGCGCTGGCTCGACGGCAGCAACATCGGCGGCTCGTCCTTCGTCTCCCACGTCGCCCACGCCGGTGCCGCGATCGCCGCCGGCCTCTGCGACGTCGCCCTCATCCTCTACGGCAGCAAGGCCGCCTCCGACGCGATGGCGATCGGCACCGGCGACGCGAGCGGCCGCGACCCCGGCTCGGCCTACGTCTCGCCCTACGGCATGACGCTCGTCTCGTCCTACGCGATGGTCGCCGCGCGCCACATGCACGCGTACGGCACGCGCCCCGAGCAGCTCGCCGACATCGCCGTCTCGACGCGCCACCACGCGAGCCTGAACCCCCACGCGAAGATGCGCAAGCCGATCACCCGCGACGAGGTCCTCGCGAGCCGCCTGATCGCCGACCCGCTCCATCTGCTCGACTGCTGCATCATCAGCGACGGCGGCGGCGCCGTCGTCGTGACGAGCCTCGAGCGCGCGCGCGATCTGCGGCGACCGCCGATCGTCGTGCGCGGAACGGGCGAGGCGGTGGCCCACCGCGAGATCGGCTCCCCCGATCTGCTCACGATCGCGGCGAAGCAATCGGGCGCCCACGCCTTCCGGATGGCCGGCCTGACGCCTGCCGACATCGACTTCTGCACGATCTACGACTCCTTCACGATCACCGTCCTCGTGACCCTCGAGAACCTCGGCTTCTGCAAGCCCGGCGAGGGCGGCGCCTTCGTCGAGAACGGCGGCCTCGGCCTCGCCGGCCATCTCCCGGTCAACCCCGACGGCGGCGGCCTCTCGTCGAATCATCCCGGCATGCGCGGCATCTTCCTCGTGATCGAGGCCGTGCGTCAGCTGCGCGGCGGGCTCGGTGCGCGCCAGGTCGAAGGCGCCGAGATCGCCCTGGCCCACGGCACCGGCGGCTATCTCGGCCTGATGCACAGCGGCTGCACGCTGATCCTCTCGAAGGCTTGAGGTCGATCGACATGACTGCCCCCGCCAAGCCCGCTCCGACCGCCCCGCCCGCCGCATCCGCGCCGACCGCGAAGAAGCCCGACCCGCAGTACAAGCGCCCGCCCGTCGACTGGGAGTCGCGCGCGTACTGGGAGGGCGCCGGGCGCGGCGAGCTCGTGCTGCAGCGCTGCCGGGCCTGCGGCGTCGTGCAGCACCGGCCGCGCGGGGTGTGCGCCTCGTGCCTCTCCGACGACATCGAGCACTTCGTCGCGAGCGGGCTCGGCCGCGTCTACACCTTCTCGGTCGTGCGCCAGAACCAGATGCCCGAGTTCCGGGACGCGGTGCCCTACGTCGTCGCCTACGTCGCCCTCGACGAGGGACCGCAGCTCCTGACCAACATCGTCGGCTGCGAGCCGTCCGCCGTCTCGATCGGCATGCGCGTCCGGGTCGACTTCGTCCCCGTTCCGGCGGATCCGCGGGCCGCGACACCGATCGACGCGCCCCTCGCCGTCCCGAGGTTCGTTCCGGCATGATCCTCGATCTCCACTCCCACTCGATCGTCTCCGACGACGGCCGCGCCAAGGTCGAGAACTACTGTCAGTGGATCGAGCGCAAGGCGCTGCCCCTCGACGGCTTCGTCCTGACCGAGCACCGCCAGTACGACGACCGCTCCGACTACCGCGCCCTCGAGGACCGCCATGGGCTCCTCATCCTCAAGGCCTCCGAGGTCGAGACCGAGTACGGCCACGTGCTCGTCTTCGGCGTCAACGACGACCTGCGCGCCGCCTTCGACTTCGGCCGCATCGACAACCGCCTGGAAGACGTCCTCGCCGCCGCGAAGCGCTGCGGGGCAATCGCCGTCCCCTGCCATCCCGGCCGCCCGAAGGTCGGCCTTTGCGCGCATTGGGAGACCCGCGGCCCGGTCGCCGGCGTCGAGATCGTCGAGACGCTGAACGGCGGCAGCCGGGCGGGCGAGGACGAGCTCGCGCTGCGCTATGCGAACGAGCAGGGCTGGCGCCGGATCGGCGGCTCCGACTCCCACATCGTGAGCCACATCGGGCGGTGCGCGACGCGCTTCGAGGAGCCGATCCGGGACATCGACGGCCTCGTCGCGGCCCTCGCGAGCGGCCGCTACGACGCCTGCCGCGCCCTCCCGCCGGAGGGCGGCCCGGACGTTGCCCCGGGCGCCAATCCGCAGTAACTCCTGGGGCCGGCCCAGCTCGGTCCGACCCGGTCCGCGCCCGCACCCGCTCAGGAATCGCCGCCATGCAAGTCGCCGAGATCAAGGCCCGCTTCACCGGATCCGTCTTCGACGAGATCGAGCTCGACGTCGACGCCGCGTCGCTCGTCGACTTCGCCCTCGCCTGCGGTGAGACCGATCCGATCTACACGGATCCGAGCCATCCCGACTTCCAGGCCGTGCCCAACTACCCGACCCGCATCCACGGCACGCGTCAGCTCCCGAAGGACTTCCCCGTCGAGATGCAGCGCTGCTTCGACGCCGGCAAGTCCGTCGTCGTGCATGCCCCCGTCCGCGCCGGCGAGAAGGTGACGGGCAAGAGCGAGATCGCCGACATCTACGAGAAGACCGGCCGCAGCGGCAGCATGCTCTTCATCGTCCACCGCATGAACTTCTACGGCCGGGGGGGCGTCCCGCTGGCCACCGTCGACTGGCGCCTCGTCCAGCGGGAGTTCAATCCGTGAGCCAGCCGACCAGCCCTTCGCCGAACGCGTCCACGACCCAGCCCGCGAACCCGACCCCGAGCGGCGCCCCGCCCCGGACCTTCGAGCAGATCGAGTTCGGCGAGACGCTGCCCGACTACGTCCCCGACCTGTCGCTCCCGAACGTGAAGCGCTTCGCGAAGGCGGCGTCGATGTGGGCCGGCCGCTTCATCGACCACGAGGAGGCGCGCCAGGCGGGCCTCCCCGGCGCGATCGTCCCCGGCATCATGAGCCAGGGCATCCTCGTCGCCCTGATCCACCGCTGGGTCCCGAACGCCAAGGTCCTCTCCGTCGACACCGTCTTCCGCGCGACGATCGTCGTCGACTCGACCGCCGTCGCCCGCGGCGTCGTCACCGACATCGACGAGGCGAGCCGGGTGATCGAGCTCGACCTGATGCTCCAGAACGAGCGCGGCGAGACGCCCGTCGTCGGCACGGCACGCATCACGCTCTGATCGGCGCACGCGCTCGGTCGTCATGGCCGTGCCAGGCGCCCCGGCCGGGGCGCTCGGGACGCTGGAGTCGATCGGGCGCGCGCTCCTCTACTCGACTCACTGGGGTTCGAGCTCCAGCGATTCGACGTAGCGCGTGCGCTCGAGCTCGTCGGCGAAGACGCCGATGCGCAGGCCCCGGGACCAGCCGAGGGGGCGGACGAGGTCGACGGGGCGGTCGGCGATCTCGACCAGCAGGAAGTCGTTCGCGTGCTTGGCGGCGAAGGGAGCCCAGGCTTCGCGGCCTGATTCGCTGAGGACGGCGTAGACGGCGAAGTGCGCGCCTGCGCCGCCGGCGACGGTGACCGCGTGGATGTCTGCTTCGACGTCCGACTCATCGCGCTCATCGAACTCATCGAGCGAGTCGGCGTCGAGGCGGCCGTCTTCACCGAGCGCCGACTCCGCGAGCTCGACGAAGGCGACGTCCTCCTGCGTGAGGCGCAGGGGCCGCTCGTCGAGAGCGCGGATCGTCACGACGTCGCCGCCGGCGAGCTCGACCGTGTCCGGTCCGGCTGCGGAGTCGGCCGGGGGACCGGAGTCCGGACCGGGACCGGGACCGGGCGCGGCCTCGGGGCGGGACGGAGGCCCGGGCGCGAAGCGCGGATCGAGGTCGAAGGGGTCGTCGGGCGCCGGATCGACGAGCTCGACCGGGCGCACGACGATCGCCGCCGCCTGCTCGAAGGCGCCGACGCCGAGCGCGACGGCGGTCGCGACACCGAGGACGGTGCCCGCGACGAGGGCCAGCAGGCCGGAACGATGCGACATCACGACTCCTCCTCGACCCGGCTCGCCCGGGCCATGCTCGACGACCCGCCTAACGCGCCGGAACCGCCACCCCGTTGCGGAGGACCGGGACGAACTCGTGGAGCCGGAAGCGATCCCAGGGCACCGGCGCCATCAGGGTCGGCATCGGCCCGCGACCGGTCGGGGTCACGACCGGTGTGACCTCGACGCGATTCGGCAGCAGGTGCTGGGCGAAGAGCCGCGTCGGGTGCGGAATGCGCGGGCCCTCGATCAGGACCTCGGCGTAGACGTCGATGCCCGTGCGCCCGGCGAAGGCGGCGCGGATCTCGGCGATGCCGGCCTTCACCTTCGCGAGCGCGGTGAACTGGGCGAACTGGACCATGCGACGCTGGGCCTCGAGGGCGAGGCGCTGCGCGAGCTGGGGCGACATCGCCCGGGTCCGCACGAGCCCCGGCGGATCCGGCCAGCCCGGCGCCGGACGGGTCCCGCCGACACCGGGCATCCCGCCGACCCCCGCCTGCGGCCTCGCCAGGCTGCCGAGCGCGTAGGCCGCGCCGGCGAGGGAGAGCGCGAGACCCGCACCCGCGAGCACGAGCATCCCGGGGTCCTCGGCCACCGTCATCCCATAGATCGAGGTCCCGATCGACGCGACCGAGAGGCTCGCGTTGATCGCGGCAGCCGAGGTCTCCGAGATCAGGCTCGCCGCGGCGGCGGCCGGCGCGGCGAGGCCGACGACGTAGCCGGCGGCGAGCCCGGCGATGCCGATGCCGAGGGCCTGGAAGCCGACCGATGCGCTCCCCGACTGGACCCCCGCGACGATCGCGCTCGCGACGACGAGCACCGCCGAGATCGCGAGCAGGATCGCCGCCACCAGCGAGAGCTCGGCGCCGTTCGGATCGACGGCGTTGATCGGGTCCCAGCCGACGTAGGCGTAGGGGCTCGCGTGCTCGTCCGCGGGATCCGGCGTGAGAAAGCCCGCCGTCGCCGGATCGTAGTAGCGGCTGCCGGCGTACTGGAGGCCGGTCGCACCGTCGCCCTCGTAGCCCGTGAACTCCCGGCGACTCGTCGCGTCGGGGCCCACCGGCTGGCCCGCGCCGTCGAAGCGACGGACCTCGCCGTAGGCCGAATATCGATACTGGCGCTCGAGGGTGCCGCCGGGGCCGGTGATCGCGATCGGGCTGCCGAGATGGTTCAGGTGGTAGTGGCGCACGTTCGCCTGGGCGAGGCAGCCGAGGGTCGGAACGACGAGGGGCAGCGAGGCGACGAGCACGAGCAGGCTCCCGCCGAGCGCTCCACTCCGCGCCACCCGCAGCCCGAGCGCGCGCCGCGAGCGCCCCATCGGGACGAGCAGCATCCCCGCCGCGAGCGCGATCCCTGCGAGCCGCAGCGGCGCCGTCGCGACGAGTCGGTCGAAGGCGCTCGTCGCCCGGGCGCCGGGAGCCCAGCCCGTCCTCGACCCCATCGGCAACGGCGACGCGCCCGTCGTCGTCGGCGGGTCGCTGCGCGTCGCGATCAGGCGATCGCCCAGGTAGTAGAACTTGAGGAGCGTCCCGTTCACGCGCTCCGCATGGCGCCCGAAGAAGCGCCGCGTCGTCCCCTCGCGACTCTCGTAGAGCCGGCGGCCGTCGTGGGCGTAGCCGTAGGTCGTCTCGACGCCGTTCGTGACGAGGCTCCGCAGCGCACCGAAGGCGTCGTAGCGCGCGCTCTGGTCGAAGGCGCCGTCGGAGCGGCGCTTCGCGGTGCGACGGCCGTTCGCGTCGTAGGCGAAGGTCCAGTGGAGGGTCGAGGGATCGCCGAGGCGATCGAACTGGTGGGGCCCGGGGGCCGGGCCGCCGGTCGTCGAGCGCGAGAAGGTCTGGCCGCCGATCGAGACCAGGTTCCCGATCGCGTCGTAGGCGAAGCCCTCGGGCGAGGGCCCGGTCACCGCCGTGAGCCGTCCGAGCCCGTCGTAGGCGTAGCCCGCCGACATCGCGAGGGCGCCGGTGCCGTCGCGCAGATCGTCGACGCGCAGCAGGCGGCCCTTCGCGTCGTAGTCGCGGTAGGCGAGGTCGGCGTAGACGGTGCGCGGGTCGAAGACCTTCGCACCCTCGCTGCGGGTCGAGATCCGCGCGAGGGCGAAGCGCTCGCCGGCGTCGTGGTACTCGAAGCGATCCGTCGTCAGGTTGCCGCGCTCGATCGCGAGGGGCCGCCCGCGCAGGTCGTAGACGATGCGGCGGACGTAGTAGGCGAGCCAGTTGCCCGCGGCATCGACCTCGGAGAGCCAGGCGGGCTGGCCTGCCTCGTCGTAGCCGTAGCGCACGCGCTCGCCGTCCGGATAGGTCATGCCCTCGAGGCGGTCGATGTCCGCGCGGTACGCATAGCGGGTCACCGCGGCCTCGCCCTGGACCTCGTCGAAGGCGAGGACGACGCGACCGCGCAGGTCGTAGACCGCGCGCTGGCGTCCGTCGGGGCCCTCCGCGGTCGTGAGGCGGCCGAGTCCGAAGTTCGGCGTCCCGAGCAGGGGCGTCGCCTCGTCGTAGCGAAAGCGGTAGACGACCGAGCAGTCGGGCTGGGCCGACGCACACAGCCCCGGATCCGGCGCGTCGCTCGCCCGCGCACACTGGAGCACGACCCGGTCGAGCCCGTCGTAGCAGGACTGGATGCCCTGTCCCGCCTGCGGATCGTCGCGGAAGATCTCGTTGCCGGCCTCGTCGTAGGCGACCCGCCAGCGCCCGGCGTCGGGATCGACCGTCTCGACCGCGCGGCCGAGCAGGTCGAAGCGCCGCGTGATGCGCGTCGCCGCCGAGCCGCCCCAGCTCTCGGCGACCAGGCGATCGCGACCGTCGTACTCGCCGCTCCACGCGGCGAGGAGCGCCGCCGAGCCCGCGAGCGAGCGGCGCTCGCGGATGCGGCCGTGCTCGTCGAGGACCTCGACGGTGTGGTCGCCGCCGGAGGAGCCCGCGTCGAGGCCGTCGACGCGGCGCAGGATCCGGCCGAGGTAGTAGGTCTGGGCTCGACTGCCGTCGAAGTCGATCGTCTCGAAGACGCGGCCGGCGGGATCGAGGCGACCGGCGGCATTGCCGTTCAGGACGTAGCTCGTCTGCGTGGCCGCGACGCCGCCCGGGGGCGCGAGGGCGAGCCCGGAAGCGGGCGCGACGTAGGGGGCGAAGCTCCGCACCGGCTTGCCGTTCGGGCCGTAGTCGAGCTGGCGCACGACGACCGTCTCGAGGGCGGGCCGGCCGTCGGGGGCCGGCGGATCGACGATGAGCTGCTCGTTCGTCGTGAGGCGCTCGCGACCGAGGGCGTCGAAGTGGCTGCGCGTCGTCAAGTAGCCCTGGGGCGCGTTCGGCTCGCGGCGCCGGACCTCGACGAAGGAGAGCCGCGCGATCGGATCGGCGGCGCCGGGCGTGCCGGGGACGTGGCGGTATTCGGTGGTGGCCCCGAAGCCCGAGGTCAGGCCGCAGGCGGTGCCCGGCGCGAACTCGCAGACGGGGCGGCCGAGGGAATCCCAGACCGTGCCGGCGACGTCGCCGGCGCCGCGGCCGTGGAGGCCGACGCGCTCGCTCCGCTTCCCGACCCGGATGTCCCAGCGGCTCTCGACCCGGCGCTCCGCGCCCGCCCCCGCGTTCGCGACCCAGGCCGACTCGACGACCGGATGCAGGGCGAACTCCGCATCGAACTCGATGCGCGACGGGACGCGGTCCGCCCCCGTCACCGGCACGTGGACCGACGTGACGTTGCCCGGACCCGCGGCGACGCCGCCGTCGTATTCGAAATTCTTGAAGGCCCAGACGACCGGCGCCTCCGAGATCGCGCTCCACTCGGCGACGAGGCGCCCGCGATCGACGAGCCCCCGGACCAGTCCGTCGTAGAGAAGGCGGACCCGCGCGATCGTCACGAGCGCCCCCGACCCATCGACGGAGCGCGTCACGATCTCCGCCGGCCGATCCCAGACCGGATGCGCGACCCCGGGCACCGGCTCGGCCCAGACCGTGTCGATCTGCTTCTTCCCGACCGGCGCCGGCGCGCAGAGCGCATCCGAGTCCCCGGCCCCGGCACACGCCATCGAGCAGGCGGTGTGGATCCGCGTCGCGGGATCGGGGCGGCCGTCGGGTCGCGTGATCGAGTTACGGTGAACGACGCACTGGGCGTCGCCCGGTCCCGCACCGAATTGCGGATAGGGGACGCTCTCCTCGACGCGCTGCTCCTGGAGATGGACCTGGGTCCGCGCGCCGTCGGCGACCGTCCGCCAATCCCAGGTCGTCCGCGAGACGCGGTCGACCCCACCGGCCAGGATCGTCTCCGACGCGATCCGCCCCTTCAGCGCCGGCGTCTGGTGGAAGACGATCTCCCGCAGGCTCCCGATGCCCGTCGGTCCGTCGAAGACCCGTGTCCGCGCGAAGCCGAGGAAGCTGCGCGTGAGGCCGTCGTAGGCGCCCTCGGCGTACT
The DNA here is from genome assembly GCA_046351135.1 of Myxococcota bacterium. Lineage (GTDB taxonomy): Bacteria > Myxococcota_A > UBA9160 > UBA9160 > UBA4427 > UBA4427. Next base: position 267,901 of record JAXLZA010000009.1, read on the forward strand.
CGATGCGCTGGACGAGCTCGTGGCCGGCGGCGAGGCAGGGATTGCCGGCGAGGGTGAACCAGTCCTCGGGCTCGACGTCGCAGAGGCCGTCGGTCCGGCGGACGCCCGTCACGAGCCAGGTCACGAAGGGGAGTCGCGGC
>JAXLZA010000010.1:0-262387 GCA_046351135.1 Myxococcota bacterium
GCCTTCGAGGCAGGCGGGGATGGTCTCGGCCTGGATCGGCCGGGGCTCCGTGAAGCCGGCCTCGGAGAGGGCGCGGATGAGGGTGGAATCGAGCTCGAAACGGGAAAAGCCGCTCTCGGTGAGAGCGGTGGGTTGCGCAAGAGCGCTGGACAATTGGATTCTCCGCCGCGTCCGGAGTCTTGCTCCGGGAAGAATGCGGCCATCGTTTTCTGACCCAGACAACAAGAAGGGAAAGAAGGGATTTCGTGCGGCGCGGTCTCGAGGAGGGGGAAGTTCGAGGCGCTGTTGCTTGCCGCTGCTGGCTCGCGGCCGGCTCGCTCTTCGCGGGCCCGCCGGCTCAGCCGGTCTTCGTCGCATCCACAGGACGCGACCGGATCATCGATCCGATGGCGGCTGTGTAGCCCGTTTGATCGGCCGGCGCCAATCGAACTGAAGCGGAGATTCGCACGGCCCGGTCGGGCGGGTCGCTCCGCCGGTCGGCCGGACGGGAGAGTAGCCCGGGGTGCCAGGGCATCCAGGCGCGCTAGGGTGGCCCCATGTCGACCCGTCCGCCCCGCCTCGGCGACCTCGAGGGGCGCGTTCTCGAGTGGCTCTGGGAACGCGACTGGGTCGACGTGCGCGCGGCGCACGCGGCCCACACCAGCGCGACGCGCCGCTCGCCCAACACCCTCCACAGCACCCTCGAACGCCTCGTCCGCAAGGGCCTCGTCGAGCGCCGGCGCGAGGGCCGCGCCTTCGCCTATCGCGCGGTCGTGTCGCGCGACGACTTCGTCGGCCGGGCTCTCGCCGGTGCGATCGAGCAGATGCCGGGAAGCGACCCGAGATCGCTGCTCGCCGCGTTCGTCGATCTCGCGGCGCGGCTGGACGAGGCGGGGCTCGAGGAGCTCGAGCGGCTGGTCGCGGAGCGGCTCCGGGCCCGGCAGGACGGGGGAGACGGCGCATGACGGCCCACCTCGCCTCGCTCGCCGTGCTCGCGGGACTCTGGCTCATGCTCGCGCTCGCGACCGCGCTCGCCGCCTCGCTGCTCGTTCGACCGCTCGAGCGCGCCCTCCGCACGGGCGATCCCGAGCGGCGCGCGCGTCTCGCCTGGCTCGTCGCGACGGCCCCCGTGACCCTGCCCTCGTCGCTCGTCCTCGTGTGCGCGCTGCCGGGGCTGGTCGGCGCGCTCCTCGGCGTCGGGGACCACTGCACCGCCCACGGCGACCACCCCCACTTCTGCCTGATCCACGCGACGGTCGCCATGTCGCCCGTCGTGGGGGCGACGCTCGCGCTCTTCGCCGCGATCGTGCTGCGCGCGCTGCGGTGCGGCGCCGCCGGCATCCGGAGTGGCCTTCGCGAGACGCGCTGGCTCGCGCGCCGGCGGATCCGTGCGCTCGCGCCCGGCGTCCACCTGATCGATGCGCCGGAGCCGCTCGCGCTGACCCACGGGCTGGGGTCCCCCGAGATCTGGATCTCCCAGGGACTGCACGCGGCGCTCGATGAGAAAGAGCGCGCCGTCGTGCTGGCCCACGAGCGCGCGCATGCCCGGCGGCGGGACTCCGCGCGCCAGCTGATCGCCCGCGTCGCGGCGACGCTGCATCGATCCGCGCTGCGCGACATGCTCCTGCGCGAGCTTCGGCTCGCCACGGAGCAGATCTGCGACGCGAGCGCGGCGCGCGAGGTCGGCGATCCCCTGCGCGTCGCGCACACGCTGCTGCGCGTCGAGCGGCTCATGCGCGGATCGCGCCCGCCGGCCCTGCACGGCGCAGCCGCGCTCGTCGACACCAGCTTGCCCGCCCGCGTCGAAGCGCTGCTCGCCCTCCCGGAGCCGCCCCACCGCGCTCGGCGCCGGGTGCCCGCCGGCTGGCTCCTTCTCGCCACCGCCCTCCTGCTCGCGAGCCCGCTGCATCACCTGGCCGAGCACGTCCTCGAGACCGTGGTCCGATCCATGGTCGGAGTTGGGCGCCTCTTTTAGCGTGCGGCGCCATGCGCCCGACCCCGACACGCCGCCCGTACGACCCGCCTCGCCCCGTCGCCCGCGGCGGGCTCGCCGCGGCCCGCTTCACCGGTGTTGCGGCCCTGATCGGAGCCGTGTTCGCCCTCGAGGCGGGCGCCGCCGAGCCCGAGGCCGACTCGGCTTCCGAATCCGCCCCCACCGAAGAGGTGATCGTCTACGGCCGCGCCGCGGAGCAGATCGGGTTCGCGTCCGCCGGCTCCGAGGGGCGCGTCGGCCAGGCGGATCTCGCGCTGCGTCCGATCGGCCGGGTCGGGGAGCTCCTCGAATCCGTCCCCGGCTTGATCGCGACCCAGCACTCGGGCTCGGGCAAGGCGAACCAGTACTTCCTGCGCGGCTTCAACCTCGACCACGGGACGGACTTCGCGACCTTCTTCGACGGCGTGCCGGTCAACTTCCGGACCCATGCCCACGGCCAGGGCTACACCGATCTCAACTTCGTGATCCCCGAGCTCGTCGAGTCGATCGACTACCGCAAGGGGCCCTACCGCGCGGACGTCGGCGACTTCGGCTCCGCCGGAGCCTCCTTCATGAAGACGTTCGACCGGCTCCCCGAGTCGATCGCGCTCGCGACCTACGGGCAGTACGACTACGTCCGCGGCCTCGCGGCGAGCGGCTTCGAGGCGGGAGGCGGCGACGGCATCTTCGCCCTCGAAGGGCGGACGAACCAGGGTCCGTTCCACCTCGACGCCAACCTGCTCCACGTGAACGGCTTCGGGAAGTGGACGGCTCCGGTCGCGGGCGGAACGCTCCGCGCCTCGGCGTCGGGCTACTACGCCACCTGGAACTCGACCGACCAGATCCCCGACCGCGCGATCGGCAGCTCCGATCCGAGCATCAACGTCTCGCGCCTCGGCTACATCGACCCCGATCTCGGCGGACGGACGACGCGGGTCGTCGCGAATCTCGACTGGCAGCAGGAGGACGACGAGACGCCGCTCGCGCTCTCGACCTACCTCCTCTACTACGACTTCGATCTGTTCTCGAACTTCACCTACTTCCTCGACGACCCGGTCAACGGGGACCAGTTCCGCCAGACCGATCGCCGCCTCACCTGGGGTGGGAAGGCGACCCAGGACTTCCTGCCGACGCTCTTCGGGATGCCCGTCGAGATCCGCACGGGCTTCGATACGCGCCTCGATCGCATCCCCGACCTCGGCCTCTACCGGACGAAGGAGCGGCGACGCGTCTCGACCGTCCGGCGCGACGCCGTCACGGAGTGGTCCGGAGCGCTCTTCGGCGAGGCCCGGGTCGAGCCGGTCGAATGGATGACCCTCGTCGCCGGCCTGCGCGGCGATCTGTACGCCTTCGACGTCGATACGCGCGCCGGCGCCGACGCGGCCGTCGACTCGGGCAAGGAGGTCGACGGCCTCGTCAACCCCAAGCTCGCCGTCATCGTGCGCCCCCACGCGGATTTCGAGCTCTATCTCAACGGCGGCGGGGGCTACCACTCGAACGACGCGCGCGGCACGACGTCGCAGGTCGATCCGGCCGATCCCCTCGTCCGGCAGTGGGGTGCGGAGCTCGGTGGTCGCTGGCAGCCGAACGCGTTGATCCACTTCACGTCCGTCGTCTGGTTCCTGAAGTCGAAGTCGGAGCTCGTCTTCGTGGGGGACGCCGGGACGACCGAGCCGAGCGGACGAAGTCAACGCTTCGGCGTCGAGCTGACGGGATTCCTCCGTCCGGTTCCGTGGCTCGCGCTCGACGCATCGTACAGCTGGTCCGACGCGCGCTTCGACGGGCTGCCGAGGGGGCAGGACCGGGTCCCCCTCGCGCTCGAGCACGTCGTCTCGGCGGGGGCGACGGTGACCGCGGGGCCGTTCTCGAGCAGCCTGCGCCTGCGGCATTTCGCCGCCTATCCGTTGATCGAGGACAACAGCCAGCGGGCCGGGTCGACGACGCTCGTCAATCTGGGTGCCGCCTACACCTGGCGGCGCATGACCTTCGATCTGACGGTCGTGAACCTCTTCGATTCGATGGACAACGACATCCAGTACTACTACGCATCGCGATTGAACCTGACCGAGCCCGCCGCAGGCGTGCCCGACACCCATCGCCATCCCGTCGAGCCGCGACAGCTGCGCGGGACGGTGAAGGTCACCTTCTAGATCCGCTCACTCGATTCGGGTCGCGGCCATCTGTGCCCGGGCCGTCCGAGCACACGCGAGCAACGCATCCGTCAAGCGACCGGCGTTCCCGGCGGAGATCTGCTCGGGCGATGCGACGAGGGAGATCGCCGCCGCCACCTCGCCGTCCGGACCGAAGACGGGCGCGACGAGCTGCGAGACGAGCGGTGCACGCAACGGATCGCGATCGACGACGAGATACTCGTCGTGGGCCAGGGCGCGGACCAGACGATCGCGGCGCGAGACCGTTTCGGCGGAGCGCGGCTCGCGCGCGTGCCGCGCGACGACCGTCCCCAGTCCGCGGCGCGTCAGGGGATCGAGCGTCATGCAGTAGCCCTGCTCCCGGGCGAGCGCGGCGGCGCGACGAAAGCGCCCGACGTCCCGGCGCGACAAAGGCACCGTCGCCCGATCGAGCCAGCGCGCGAACGCCTCGTCCCCGCTCCACGCGACGAACACGAGCCCGAGCGGCGGCACGCACGGGATCGTCTGACCCACCCGCATCGCGGGGGGCGACTGGCTCGGTCCACTCGCGTGGGCCACGACCACGATCTGCCCTCCCGTCTCGATCGAGGCCAGAGCCTCGAACCCGAGCCGCTCGGAGAGCGCGGCGACCCCGGACCGCAGCGCGTCGATCCCCGGGAGGTTCGACTCGGCCGCATCGCCGATCGAGATCAGGCCGGCCCCGAGCGTCCAGGACTTGCGCGCGTCGCGCCGCACCCAATGGGCGCGCTCGAGCGAGAGCAGGATCGCCTGACACGTCGCGCGATTCTGCGCGAGGGCGCGAGCGAGCTCGGAGACCGAGAACGCGCGACCCGGCCAGGCGGCCAGATGGGACAGCAGCTCGACCGTGCGCCGCGCCGCCGGCGACGGCTGCACGCCCCTGCTCGGCATTCTTGACTTCGGCGAGCGGCTGGGCATAGAGTGCTGAATAAAGAGCATTCGTGCTGAAATCTCAACACCCCAGCCGATGCGCCGGACCGCGAAGGAGCCCCCATGAAGCTCGATCTGCTCTACGAAGTCGACGCCCCGCGCCCCTGGACCGACGGCCCGCATCCCTACGGCCAGCGCCGGCGCGAGCAGCGCGCCTATCGCGAGGCGATCGAGCAGATCAAGCTCGCGGACAAGATGGGGTTCCACACGATATGGGCCGTCGAGCACCATTTCCGGGAAGGGCGCTCCCATTGTCCTGCGCCGGAGGTCCTGCTGGGCGCGCTCTCGCAGGTCACCGAGCGGATCCGCCTCGGCTTCGGCGTGACCCTGACCCCCTTCGGCTTCACCCACCCCGCCCGCATCGCCGAGAAGGTCGCGACCCTCGACGTCCTCTCGAACGGCCGCGCCGAGTGGGGCACCGGCCGCTCGACCCCGATGGAGCAGACCGCCTTCGGCGTCGACCGCGAGAAGTCCCGCGACCACTGGAAGGAGGCGATCGAGATCGTCTGCGGCATGTGGCGCGAGGAGTACTTCTCGTGGGACTCGCCGAGCTTCCGGTTCCCGAAGCGGCTCGTGACCCCGAAGCCGTTCCAGGATCCGCATCCGCCCTGCTGGATGGCGGCGACCTCCCAGGGCTCGGCGGAGATCGCCGGCGCCAACGGGCTCGGCATGCTCTCCTTCTCGATCATGCAGCCGCTCGAGCAGATGGCCCGCCAGGTCGTCGCCTATCGGAAGGCGGCCGCGACGGCGAAGCCGCTCACCGACGTGACGACCAACCGTGTCGCCGCCTACACCCTCGTCCACTGCGCCGACTCGATGGCGCAGGCCGAGGCGAACGGCATCTGGGACTCGGTGGCCTGGTGGTACCAGAACCTCGCCCAGTTCACCCTCGACTGGGAGCTCGTCCATCTCCCCGAGTCGGAGAAGGCCGCGGCGTTCCCGCTGCTCGAGCCGCTGATCGGGGGGAACATCCCGGTCCAGACCTTCCACGACGCGGACATGCTGGTCGTCGGCGATCCGGAGCGCTGCCTCCAGAAGATGAAGCACTACGCCGACCTCGGGGTCGATCAGCTCATCTGCTACGTGCAGTTCGGCCATCATTCGCACGAGTCGGTGATGAAGACGATCGAGCTGCTCGGCAAGGAGGTCCGGCCCGAGCTCGAGCACTACGTGCCGCGCAAGGGGGTCCTCGAAGAGACGGCCGCCCGCCGGAGCGCGTGATGGAGTTCGGCATCTTCTGCGCCGCGCCGGTCGGCCCCCGGCCCTGGCACGAGTCCGAGCCGCGGCGCCTGCGCGAGGACCTCGAGCTCGGCATCGCCGCGGAGGCCGCGGGCTTCGACTCCTTCTGGGCCCCGGAGCACCACTTCCTCGAGGAGTACTCGCACAACGCCGCGTCCCACCTGACCTGCCTCGCCGTCGGCATGCGGACGAGCCGGATCCGCCTCGTGACCGGCATCATGAACCTCTGCTCGCCGATCAACCATCCGGTCCGCGTCGCCGAGCAGGTCGCGATGATCGACGTCTACACCAACGGCCGGATCGAGCTCGGCACCGGCCGCGGCAGCGGCTCGACCGAGGTCAACGCCTTCGGCCTGCGCAACGAGGACACGAAGAGCTACTGGGAGGAGGCGATCCGAGCGATCCCGAAGATGTGGACCCAGGATCTCTTCTCGTGGAACGGGAAGCACTTCTCGCTGCCCGAGCGCTGCGTCCTGCCGAAGCCGATCCAGAAGCCGCATCCGCCGCTCTGGGTGACGGCGACGAATCCCACGACGATCGAGCAGGCCGGTCGCATGGGCCTCGGCGTCGCCGTCTTCAGCTTCCAGAGCGCCCGCGAGCTCGAGCCCCTGATCGAGCGCTACAAGAAGGCGATCGCGAATCCCGAGCCCGTCTCCGAAGTCGTCAACGACCGCTTCCTCACGATCGCACCGCTGCTCTGTCTCGAGGACGGCGACGAGGCGCGCCTCTGGAACACGCGCCGGGGCAATGCCACGACCGCCCACCTCGCGGTCCACTTCGACACGATCCCCACCGTCGCCGCCCGCCTCGCCCGGGAGCCGCGGCCGATCCCGCAGAGCCGGCTTCGGGAGCTCGTTCGGGAGGCGGCCCTCGATCCCACGGTCGTGTCGGCCTTCCCGGTGGACGAGCAGGACCCCGAGAAGCTGATCGCGGCCGGGCTCTGCGTCGGGACGCCCGACGAGGTGAAGCGCGCCGTGAAGACCTATCAGGACGTCGGCGTCGACGTCCTCGGCATGATCCCCCGCACGAGCTGGATCGAGCCCCAGGAGGTCGTGCTGCGCTCGCTCGCAACGACCGGGCGCTCGGTCCTGCCGGCCTTCCGGAGCTGAAGGAAACGTCATGAAGTTCGGATTGCTCTACGAGATCGCCCTCCCCCGCCAGGTCGCGGCCACGGGCAAGACCGAGTCCGACGCGTACTGGGAGGCGATCGAGCAGATCCGGTTCGCCGAGACCCTCGGTTTCGATTCCGTCTGGGCCGTCGAGCACCACTTCCTCGAGGATCTCGCCCGCTGCTCGGCGCCCGAGGTCTTCCTCGCCGCCGTCGCGCAACACACCTCGCGCATGCGGATCGGCCACGGCGTGACGCTCCTGCCCACGCCCTTCAACCATCCCTGGCGCGTCGCCGAACGCGTCGCGACCCTCGACATCCTCTCGCGCGGCCGCGTCGAGTTCGGCTCCGGGCGCTCGATCACGGGCGAGGAGCTCGGCGGCTTCGACATCGATCCCGACCTCTCGAAGGCGATGTGGGACGAGTCGGTCCGGATCATTCCGCGCATGTGGACCGAGCACGCGTTCTCGGGCCACGACGGGCGCTTCGTCAAGATTCCGCCGGGCCGGGTGATGGTGCCGAAGCCCGTCCAGAAGCCGCATCCGCCGATGTGGATGGCGTGCACGAGCCCCTCGTCCTACGAGACCGCGGGCCGCTACGGCCTGGGCCTGCTCTCGTTCTCGGCCGGCCTCGACTCGGGCCTCGTCGAGAGCCTCGCGACCTATCGCCGGGCGATCAAGACGGCCGAGCCCGTCGGCGCCTTCGTCAACGAGACGACCGCCGCCTTCTGCACGATGCACTGCCGAGAGAGCGATGCCCTGGCGATCGAGCGCGGTGGCAACGCTGCCGTCCTCCACCTCTCCTTCATGGACCAGTACTACGGCGGCATCTTCTCCTCGAAGGGCTACAAGGAGTTCGCCGATCTCTCGGCGAAGCCCTACGGCGGCGGCGCCAACGAGACGGGGGAGCACCGCCCCCTCTCGGCCGAGCTCGTGGCCTCCGGCCCCAGCGGACTGATCTCCTCGGCCACGATCTGCGTCGGCGACGTCGAGCGTTGCGCCGAGATCGTCGGCCGCTACCAGGCCGCCGGCTTCGATCACTACTTCGCCCTCGTCCAGTACGGCACACTGACCCACGAAGAGTCGATGGCGAGCCTGCGCACCTTCGCCGAGAAGGTGATGCCGCGCTTCGCGTGAGGAGAGGACTTCGATGGCAGCGAAGGTCGATGCGGCGTTCATCCGGAGGGCGGTCGAGCTCGCCGATCTCAATGCGGTGCGGGTGGCGCTCTACCACCAGACGCGGGATCCGGAGATCGGCGCGCTGCCGGTCGCGGCGAAGCTCGACGACGCGGGTCGCCGGCTGCTCGTCGACAAGGCCGTCGCCTGGCTCGAAAAGAACGCCGCCCCGGGCATGCCGGAGGAGCCCCCCGAGCCCTTCCTGCGCGAGCTCATGAACCTCGCGACGGGCGAGCAGATGGACGACCTCGACTTCGAGGCCCGCCGCGACCTCGCCGCCTTCAAGCCCTTCCCGCTGACCGCCGACTGGACGCGCGGCAGGCCCGAGCTGCCGAAGGACTTCCACGTCGTCGTCGTCGGCAGCGGCTTCAGCGGCCTCGCGATGGGCGTCCAGCTCGGCCTGCTCGGGATCCCGTACACCGTGCTGGATCGCCGCCCCGAGCCCGGCGGAACCTGGAGCATCAACCGCTACCCCGACATCCGCGTCGACACGATCTCGATCACCTACGAGTTCTTCTTCGAGAAGAACCATCCCTGGACCGAATACTTCGCCCGCGGCCCCGAGGTCCGCGCCTACCTCGACAAGATCTCGCGCCAATACGGCGTCTACGAGCACACCCGCTTCGAGCGGAGCCTCGAGAAGGCGACCTTCGACGAGAAGCGCAATCGCTGGGTCCTCGAGATCGCGGCGCCCGGCGGCACGGAGACCCTCGAGGCGAACGTCGTCGTGAGCGCCGTCGGGACCTTCAACAACCCGAAGATCCCGCGCTTCGAGGGCCAGGACCGTTTCCGCGGCCGGATCCTCCACCCCGCCCGCTGGCCCGACGACTTCGACGCGAAGGGCAAGCGCGTCGCGATCGTGGGCAACGGCTCGACGGGCGTGCAGCTGCTCGCGCCGATCGCCGAGCAGGCCGAGCAGGTCCACGTCTTCCAGCGCACGCCCCAGTGGATCAGCCCGCGCGACAAGTACGGCAAGCCGGTCGAGCCCGAGATCCGCTGGCTGCTCGACCACTTCCCCGGCTACTGGAACTGGTGGCGCTACATGGCGATCGCCGCGCTCTTCCAGACCCACCACTACCTCCTGCCCGACGAGGCCTGGAAGGCGAAGGGCGGCAAGTTCAACGCGCTGAACGACAAGCTCCGCGACGACCTCACGGCCTACATCCGGGCCCAGACCGGCGGTCGCCAGGACCTGATCGACCGCCTCGTCCCCGACTACGCGCCCTTCTCCCGGCGCCCGGTCGTCGACAACGGCTGGTACCAGGCCCTCACCCGCGACAACGTCGAGCTCGTGACCGAAGGCATCGCGCGCCTCACGCCGACCGGCATCGAGACCGCCGACGGGAAGCACCGCGAGATCGACTTCCTCGTGACCGCGACGGGCTTCGACATCATCAAGTACCTCTGGCCGACGAAGTACACCGGCCGCGGCGGCGTCGACCTCCACGACTTCTGGTCGAAGGACGGCCCCCGGGCCCACCTCGGCATGACGGTGCCGGGCTTTCCGAACCTCTTCATCCTGTACGGGCCGAACTCCCAGCCCCTCTCGGGCGGGACCGGCCTGCCCATCTGGTACGTGCTCTGGTCGGCCTACGCGGCGCAGTGCATCGTCCGGCTGATCGAGACGGGGCGCTCCCGGGTCGAGGTCAAGCAGGCGGTCTACGAGCGCTACAACGAGAAGCTCGACGAAGAGTGCCGTAAGCTCATCCTGCTGCAGAAGGAAGGCGCGCCGGAGAAGAACTACTACGTCAACGAGTTCGGGCGGGTCCAGGTCAATGCGCCCTGGTACGGTCCGGAGTTCCATCGCCTGTGCGCCCAGGTCGACTGGAACGACCTCGAGATCTCGTGACGAAGAGCCGGCGCCCCCGCCGGGCGCCGAGGAGGAGCGATCATGACCCGAAGCACGTTCGACCCCGCGAAGCACCGCTGGCGCGTGGTCACCGTCCCGGACGGCCTCTCGTCCTTCAAGATCCACCACGAGTACACGATCCTCGGCCACGACCTCGAGGGCGGGACCCTCGACATGGTCGTCCGCTGGTACGGCGACGGCGGCCACTGCCCGATCCATCGCCACGTCGGCACGACGACCGTCCTCGTCCTCGAGGGCGAGCAGCATCTGCGCGACGTGCTGCCCGACGGCAGCCGCGGCGCCGAGAAGGTCCGCAAGGCTGGGGACTACCATCTCTCGACCGGCGACAAGCATCCCCATCTCGAGCGCGGCGGGCCCGAGGGCGGCCTCGTCTTCTTCGGGTGCCACGCGAAGCAGGACGGTGTCCTCTACGAGATCCTCGACGAGCAGGGGAACGTCGTGAACCTCACGACGGTGGCGAGCCTGATCGAGGACTGGCAGGCGACGGCCGGCGCCTAGCAGCGGCGGGCGGGGGAGCGGACATGGCGGACGAGACGGTGGACCGCGCGGCGGGGACGGAGCGGGCGGCGCTCGAGGCGATCCGCGCGAAGTACCGGGCGGAGCGCGACAAGCGGCTGCGCCGGGAAGGCAACGCCCAGTACGGCGCCTTCGAGGGGGACTTCGAGCGCTTCCTCGAGGACCCCTACGTCGAGCCGGGCTTCTCGCGCGCGCCGATCTCGGAGGCGCTCGACGTCGTCGTGATCGGCGGTGGCTTCAGCGGGCTCTGCACCGGCGCGCGGCTGCGCCAGGCCGGCGTCGAGAGCCTGCGCATGATCGAGACCGGCGGCGACTTCGGCGGCACCTGGTACTGGAACCGCTACCCGGGCGCCCAGTGCGACATCGAGTCCTACATCTATCTGCCGATGCTCGAAGAGCTCGGGACGATGCCGAGCCTCAAGTACGCCTACGGCCCGGAGATCTACGCCCACGCCCAGGCCATCGGGCGCCACTTCGACCTGTACCGTGGCGCGCTCTTCCAGACCCACGTGACGGCGATCGCCTGGGACGAGGCGAGCAGGCGCTGGCGGATCGGGACGAGTCGCGGCGACGATCTGCGCGCGCGCTTCGTCGTGCTCGCGAACGGCCCGCTCTCCCGCCCGAAGCTGCCGGGCATCCCCGGCATCGAGACCTTCGAGGGCAAGCTCTTCCACACGAGCCGCTGGGACTATCGCCATACGGGCGGCGACACGACCGGCGGCCTGACGAAGCTCGCCGACCAGCGCGTCGGCATCATCGGAACCGGGGCCACCGCGATCCAGGTCGTCCCGCACCTGGGCGAGTGGGCCCGGCATCTCTACGTCTTCCAGCGGACGCCGTCCTCCGTCGACGCCCGCAAGAACACGCCGACGGATCCGGCGTGGGTCGCCTCGCTCCGCCCCGGCTGGCAGGCCGAGCGCGTCGCCAACTTCAGCACGCTGATCTCGGGCGGCTTCACGACCGAGGACCTCATCGCAGACGGCTGGACCGACATCATCCGCAACCTCTCGGGCATCGCGGCCCACGCCGACCTCGCGACGATGTCGCCCGAGGAGCTCGCGACCAAGGTCGAGCTGGCGGACCTGAAGAAGATGAACGAGATCCGCGCCCGGGTCGATTCGGTCGTCCGCGATCGCCGGACCGCCGAGGCGCTGAAGCCCTGGTACCGCCAGTTCTGCAAGCGCCCCTGCTTCCACGACGACTACCTCGAGACCTTCAATCGCGAGAACGTGACCCTCGTCGACACCGACGGCCGCGGCGTCGAGCGCATCACGAAGACCGGCGTCGTCGTCGCCGGGCGCGAGTACCCGATCGACTGCCTCGTCCTCGCGACGGGCTTCGAGGTCGGGACCGACTACGCGCGCCGCGCCGACTGCGAGATCGTCGGACGCGGCGGCCAGACGCTGACCCGGAAGTGGTCGAAGGGCATCCGGACCTTCCACGGCATGACGACCCACGGCTTCCCCAACCTCTTCCTGCTCGGCGGCATGCAGTCCGGTGTGACGCCCAACTTCACCGAGCTCTACGACCAGCAGAGCCACCACATCGCCTACGTCGTCGCCGAGACCCGCCGCCGCGGTCGGACGCGCTTCGAGGCGACCGAGGCGGCCGAGGATCGCTGGGTGGGGATCATCGAGGAATCGCAGATGGGCAACCCCGACTTCGCGCGCGGCTGCACCCCCGGCTACTACAACAACGAGGGGCGGCCCGGCGAGGGGCCCGGCTGGTTCGGCGGCAGCTTCGGCGGCGGGGCACAGGCCTTCTTCGCGCTGCTGCGGTCCTGGCGCGAGGGCGGCGAGCTCGAGGGGCTCGAGCTTGCCTAGCGGCGTCCACGCGGGAAGACGCGTGCTCGTGACCGGCGCCGGCTCCGGAATCGGTGCGGCGGTCGCGGCGCGCTTCGCCGAGGGCGGGGCGACGGTGGTCGTCGCCGACCTCGATGCGGCGCGCGGGGGCGCGGTGGCGGAGCGGATCGGCGGACGCTTCTTCGTCTGCGACGTGGCGAGCGCGGGCAGCTGGGGGCTGCTCGTCGAGCGGTGCCTCGCGGAGGTCGGTGTTCCCGACTACGTCCATCTCAACGCCGGCATCATGAGCGTCCCGCCGGACGAGCCCTTCGTCCCGCTCGAGGCGCTCTCCCTCGAGCGCTATCGACGGATCATGGGGATCAATCTCGACGGCGTCTTCTTCGGGCTGCGCGCGTGGCTCCCCCACCTGCGCGGACGCGACGCGGCGATCACGGTGACCTCGTCGGTCGCGGGGGTGATCGGGGTGCCCGAGGATCCGGTCTACGCCGCGACCAAACATGCCGTGATCGGTCTCGTCCGCAGCCTCGCCGCCGACCCGACGCTCGGCCGGCTGCGCGTGAACGCGATCTGCCCCGGCGCGGTGGCGACGGCCATCACGCCGGAGGCGATGAAGGACGGCCGCCTCGTCTCGATGGCCCCCGACGTGATGGCGCGCGAGGTCGAGGGCCTGCTCGTCTCCGGCGCGACCGGCGAGGTCCGCCTCAAGCTGAGCGAGCAGAAGCCGGCGTACTGCGTCGAGCCGCCCGTGCTCGTCTACGCCTGATCGATCGTCCGCAAGAAGCAGAGGAGCCCCGAGCCGGCCCGCCGGCCCGGGCGCCCGAGGAGAACGCCGTGCAGGATTTCCGGAACAAGGTCGCCGTCGTCACCGGCGGCGGCAGCGGCATCGGCCTCGGCATCGCTCGCGCCCTAGCGCGGGAGGGCGCGAAGATCGTGATCGCCGATCTCGACGAGGGCGCGGCGACGCGCGCGGCCGAAGCGCTCCGCGGGCTCGGCGCCGAGAGCCTCGCGGCCGCGACCGACGTGCGCCGGAGCGCTTCGGTCGAGGCCCTCGCCGAGCGGGTCGATCGGGAGCTCGGGGGCGCGGACCTGCTCTTCAACAACGCGGGCGTGTACCTCGGTGGGCCGATGCGGCGGGCGACGGAGGACGACTGGCGCTTCGTGATGGACGTGAACCTCGACGGCGTCTTCCGCGTCGGGCAGACCTTCACGAAGCGGATGCTCGACCGCGGGCGCGGCGGCTACGTCGTCAACACGGCCTCCGTCGGAGGCTTCCTCTCCTACGGGCCGGGCGTCGCCTACTCGGCCAGCAAGTACGCCGTCGTCGCCTACAGCGAGGCGATGCGCATGGACCTCGAGCCCGACGGGATCGGGGTCTCGACGCTGTGCCCCGGACCGATCGACACGAACCTGCCGGCCTCCGATCGCATCCGCGGCGCGGCCGAGCGCGTCGGCGGATTCTCGGAGGCGCTCGCACCGCTGACCCGGGGCGGGATGAAGCCCGACCAGGTCGGCCCGATCGTGCTCGCCGGCATCCGGAACCGACTCCCCTACATCTTCACCCACGACGATCTGCGGGAGGCCTTCGCGGCGCGCTTCCGGACCGTGATGGACTGCTTCGACCGGATCGGCGAGCCGGGCGGGCGCTGACGGCGCCGAAGGCCATGGATGCGCCTCGCGCGCGCCGCGCTAGCGTCGGCATGGACTCGATTCGCAGCGCGGAGACACAGCGATGAAGAACGACTTCGACGTGATCGTGATCGGCGCGGGCTTCGCGGGGCTGTACGCGCTGTACCGCCTGCGCGACGTGCAGGGGCTGTCGGTGCGCGTCTACGAGGCGGGGGACGGCGTCGGCGGGACCTGGTACTGGAACCGCTATCCCGGCGCGCGCTGCGACTCCGAGAGCTTCATCTACAGCTTCTCCTTCTCGCGCGAGCTCGAGCGGGAGTGGAAATGGTCGTCGAAGTATCCGGAGCAGCCCGAGATCCTGCGCTACCTGAACCACGTCGCCGACCGCTTCGATCTCCGCCGCGACATCCGGCTCGGCACGCGCGTCGTCGGCGCACGGGTCGCCGAGGACGGCCGGAGCTGGGAGGTCGAGACCTCGGGCGGCGAGCGCGTGACGGCGCAGTTCGTGGTGACCGCCGTCGGCTGCCTCTCCGCCGCGAACGTGCCGAAGATCCCGGGGCTCGACCGCTTCGAAGGGCGCTGGGTGCATACCGGCCAGTGGCCGAGCGAGGGCGTCGACTTCCGCGGCAAGCGGGTCGGCCTCGTCGGCACGGGCTCGACCGGCATCCAGGCGACGCCGCGCATCGCCGCCGAGGCGAGCCATCTCACCGTCTTCCAGCGGACGCCCAACTACACGATCCCCGCCCGCAACGCGCCGTTCACCGCGGAGCAGTGGGCCGAGATCCAGGCCAGCTACCCCGAGATCCGCAAGCGCTCCCGCGACGGCGCCGCGGGCTTCCCCTTCACCCTCGCCGGGGAGCGCGCCCTCGACTTCAGCGAAGAGGAGCGCAATCGGGTCTACGAGGCGCTCTGGCAGGAGGGCGGCTTCAAGTTCCTCTACGCCTCCTTCGGCGACATCCTGCGCGACAAGACGGCCAACGAGACGGCCTCCTCGTTCATCCGGGAGAAGATCCGCCAGATCGTGAAGGATCCCGAGACCGCGCGGCGCCTGACGCCGACCGACCATCCCTACGGCTCGAAGCGCCCGCCGATCGACTCGGACTACTTCGAGACCTACAATCGCGACAACGTGACGCTCGTCGACCTGCGCGAGACGCCGCTCGTGGAGATCACGCCGAAGGGCCTCCGGACCACGGCCGCCGAGTACCCGGTCGACGTCCTCGTCTTCGCGACGGGCTTCGACGCGATGACCGGGTCGCTCCTGCGCATGGATCTGCGGGGACTCGGTGGTCTGCGCCTGGCGGATGCCTGGGAGTTCGGCCCCCGGACCTATCTCGGGCTCCAGACCGCCGGCTTCCCGAACCTCTTCACGATCACCGGCCCCGGCAGCCCGTCCGTCCTCGTCAACATGCCCGTCACGATCGAGCAGCACGTCGACTGGATCGGCGAATGCATCGACCACATGCGCCGCCAGGGGCTCGCGCGGATCGAGGCCCTGCCCGAGGCCCAGGACGCCTGGGTCGAGCACGTGAACGAGGTCGCCCGGGGCACCCTCTTCTACGAGGCGAAGTCCTGGTACCTCGGCTGCAACATTCCGGGCAAGCCCGAGGTGTTCATGCCGTACGCCGGCGGACAGCCGACCTATCGCAAGCGCTGCGACGAGGTGGCCCGAGCCGGCTACGAAGGCTTCCGGCTCTCGGCGTGATCGCGCCTGCCCCGTCGCGCGCGCCCCGAGCCTGGCAAAGGCCAGGCGCAGGGCGGCCGCCGCCTAGCGCAGGTCGTAGTTCGCGAGCACGGGGCGCGCCATCTCTTCCGTGAAGCGCTGGTAGGTGAAGGGCCAGACCGCCGGGACACCGCGCGCGTCGAGGTACCAGCTGCGGCAGCCGGTAGCCCAGATCGTGTTGCGGGCGGCGCGGTCGAACTCCTCGCTGAAGCGCTTCATCGCGGGCTCGGAGGCGCAGATCTCGCGGCCGCGACCGGCCCGCAGCTCCTCGACGAGCTGCAGGACGTAGTGGAGCTGCATGTCGGCGATCGTGATCAGCGAGAAGTTCCCGACCGGGCCGTTCGGGCCGTTCAGCATGAAGAGGTTCGGGAAGCCCGGGATCGAGATCGAGAGATAGGCGTTCGGCCGGTCCTTCCAGACGTCCTCGAGGTCGACGCCGTCGCGCCCCGTGACCTTCATCGGCCGCAGGAAGCGGTCGACCCGGAAGCCCGTCGCCAGGACCAGCACGTCGAGCTCGTGGAGCCGGCCGTCCTTCGTGCGCACGCCCGCAGGCTCGATCCGCTCGATGCCCTCGGTGACGAGCTCGGCGTTCGGCTGCTGGATCGCGTCGTAGAAGTCCCCGGACATGATGAGCCGCTTGCAGGCCGCGCGATAGTTCGGCCGCAGCTTCTCGCGCAGGACGGGATCCTTCACCGACTTCTCGAGGTTCTCGCGGCAGGCGGCCTCGAGGTTCTTCATCTGCTCCGAATTCGCGTCGACGACGCCGTTCGAGAACGATTCGTGGAAGGCCTTGGCGAGGCCGTCGGCCAGCTTGCGGAAGGCGATGGGATCCTCGCGGAAGGACGCCTTCTCCGCCTCGGTGTAGGCGGCGTTCTCCTGGGGGGCGATCCATTGGGGCGTGCGCTGGAAGAGCGAGAACTTCGCGACCGAGGGGACGAGCGCGCTCGTGATCTGGATCGCCGTCGAGCCGGTGCCGATCACGCCGACGCGCTTGCCGTCGGTCGGGACGGAGTGGTCCCAGCGCGCGCTGTGGAAGCAGGCGCCCGCGAAGGAGCCGAGGCCCGGGATCTCCGGGATCATCGGGTGGTGGAGGACGCCCGTCGCCGCGATCACGACGTCGGCCTCGTCGCGCTTCCCACTCTTCAGCGTCAGATGCCAGCGCCCCTTCCGGAACTCGAGCCGCTCGACCTCCTCGTTGAAGCGGATGCGCGGCAGGATGCCGTACTTGTCCGCCACGCCCTCGAAATAGCGCCGGATCTCCGCCCCCGGCGAGAAGCGCTGGCTCCAGTCGGGGTTGGGCTCGAAGGCGTAGCTGTAGATGTGGGAGGGGACGTCGCAGGAGAGGCCGGGATAGGTGTTCTCGCGCCAGGTCCCGCCGACCGAGTCGCCCTTCTCGTAGACGATCCAGTCCTCGTAGCCCGCCTGCCGCAGCCGGATCCCCGAGAGCACGCCGGCCATGCCGGCCCCGATGACGACGAAACGCATGGTCCCATCCTTTCCGGGGCGAGCTCGGGCGGCGTGCGCCCGCGCCCCTCAGTCGAAGTTGACCGCCGCGAACGGCGAGAGCGGCGTCACCTTCACCTCCGCGACGATGTCGGCGAGGCTCGCCGACATGTGCTTGAAGGGCGCGCTCGCGCAGTGGAGCTCGAAGGCCTGCTGGTCCGCGTACACGTCGAAGTACCAGAACTCGTCCGGGTTCTCCGTCGATTGGCTCATCACGTAGACCAGCGTCCCCGGCTCCTTGCGCGACTCGGCGCAGACGGACTCGTTGAGCTGCTTCAGCGCTTCACGCTTTCCGGGCTTGGCGACGATCTTCGTGATCCAGGCAGGTCGGGACATGGCTTTCTCCTCGAAGGTGGGAGCGGGAGTCCAACCGACTCCGGCCCATCGGTAAAGCCCCGAAGACCCGCTTCGAGCGGACCTTCGACCAATCTAGACATTCTGTCAACAAGGGACACCGGGCCCCGGGCGCGTGGCCGGATGTCCCGCCCCGCCCTCTGCAGCGCGTCCCCCGGCAGGCCGCTCGAGGCCGCGCCCGACGCCCCCGCCCAGCCGCGCATCACGGCGTCACGATGGGGAAATTCCCGTCCGCGCCGTCGAGCAGCCCGAACAACCCGACGAGCGCCGTCGGGCTGCCCTCGAGGTCGAGCTCACCCGAGAGCAGGACGTCCTTCAGGCCGACCTGCCCGGTCACGAGGCGCAGGAAGAAGTCGCGCGTGAGGCGGACGGTGGCCGCCGCGTCGGGGTCGGCGGCGCGCCGGGCGTGGTGGAGGACGCCGTTCTCGACGGTGAGGACGTGGGTCTCGCCGACGTCGGTGAAGTCGAAGTTCAGCGTGAAGGGATCGCGGGTGGCGGCCTTCGCCCCATCGAGGCGGGTCGCCATCGCCGTGAAGAAGAGGTCGAGCGGGACGCGGCCGAGGATCGCCGCCGCCTGACGCGCGTCGAGGGCCTGGGCGGTGATGCCGCGCCGCAGCTCGTTCGACGCGGAGAGGTAGACCGAGCGCCAGACCCCGGACTCGGCGCGATAGGCGAGCTGATCGTAGGCGGAGGCGAGGAGGTCGCGGGCCTCGACGTCGTCCGGATCGGCGAAGACGAGATGATCGAGCAGCGTCACCGCCCAGCGCTCGTCGCCTTCGGCGATCGCCGCCCGCGCCTTCGCCTTGACCGCCTCGGCACCGCCCATCGCTTCGACATAACGCGCCCCGAGCGGCTCCGGCGGCAGCGGATCCAGGTTCGCCGGATTGCCGTCGTACCAGCCGAAATAGAACTGGTACACCGCCTTCGCGTTGTGCCGCAGCGTCCCGTAATAGCCCCGATTCGCGAAGTGCCGCGCCAGCGACGGAGGCAGCTCGAGCGTCTCCGCGATCTCCCGGGGCGTCGCCCCCTGGTTCGCGAGGCGCAGGGTCTGGTCGTGGATGAAGCGGTAGGTGTCGCGCTGGCCCTTCAGGAACCCGACCGAGCGGTCGTGGCCGAAGACCGGCCAGTTGTGGCTCATGAAGACGACTTCGACGTCGGGGAAGCGCGCGATCGCGTCGTCGATGTAGCCGCTCCACTTGAGCGCGTCGCGTACCTTCGTCCCGCGCAGCGTGTAGAGGTTGTGCATCGTGCGGTTCACGATCTCGGCGCCGCAGAAGGCCTTCTGCTTCGGCAGGTAGAAGGCGAGCTCGGCCGGCGCCTCGGACTCGGGCGCGTACTGGAAGACGAAATCGACGCCGTCGATCGTCATCGGTTGCGGCGTCCGGTCGATCGCGTCCGTCGGAACGGCGAAGCTCGAGCTTCCCGTGAGCGGTTGCTTGCCGAGACCGGAATCGACGTAGCCCCGCTCGCCGTAGGGGAGCCCGAAGCCGAACTGATAGGTGGCCCGACGGCCCATCGCGATCCCGGCGAGCACGTTCTCGCTGGTGACCTCCTCGACGAAGCGTGCCGGGGCGACGATGCGCACGCCGGCGGTGGTCCCGCGCGGATGGCCCGTCCCCGCGCTCCCGCCCGCCGCGCCTGCGCTCGCCGTCGCAGCGGTCTTCGTCCCTTCCCCTGCCGCCGTCTCCGGCAGCACGGCGGCGACGCCCTGGAAGTGGTCGACGTGGCTGTGGGTGAAGACGACGGCGACGATCGGGTCGCTTCCGAGATGCGCCCGCGCGAGGGCGACGGCGGCCTCCGCGGACTCCACGCTCGAGAGCGGATCGACGACGATCCAGCCCGTCTCGCCGCGGATCCACGACATGTTGGAGACGTCGTAGCCCCGGACCTGATAGATCCCCTCCGCGACCTGGTAGAGGCCGTGGCGCCCGTTCAGCTTCGCCTGGCGCCAGAGGCTCGGATTGACCGAGGCCGGGGCGTCGCCTTCGACGAACGCGAACTGCGCCGGGCCGAAGCGGCGCCCCGTCGCCGAGCGGATCTCGAACGCGGGATCCCGCGCGACGAGCCCGCGATCGGCCTCCTCGAAGTCGATCGGATCCTCGAGTGGGAGCGCCGCCCCGAAGGCCTCGTTCGCAGCCCGCGTGGCCTCGCTCGGCGCGCTGAAGCCGGCGGCATCCGGCGTGGTCGCGTCGACGGTCGAGCCGGCGCCGGCGCGCGGACTCGGCGCATCTTCGCTGCCGGTCGTGCCCGGTCCACAGCCGCCGAGCAGGAGCGCAGCCCCCGTCGCCGTCGCGCGAACGGCCCATCCGGAGACGCGGCCGAACGCGGGCCACGCCGGCGCCTCGCGAGACGCCGATGCCGGTGCCCGCACCGATCGGCTCCGCAGAGCGCCGCCGATCAAGCCGTCCGCCGCCCACGCACGAGGCGACCGGGGCGCGCCCCGGTCGCGACGCCGTCGCGGAAGGTGATCTCCCCCGCCACGATCGTCGCCGCATAGCCCTTCCCGCGCTGGAGCACGCGACACGCGCCGGTCGGGAGATCGGGCGTGATCTCCGGCAGCTCGAGCTCGATGCGATCGAGATCGATCAGGTTGAGGTCGGCGCGCTTGCCGACGGCGACGGTGCCCCGGTCGCCGAGGCCGTAGAGATCGGCCGGGCCCTTCGAGAGCATCCGGACCGCCTCTTCGACGGGGAGCTTCGGCCCGCGCGTCCGGTCCCGGACCCAGTGGGCGAGCATGAAGGTCGGCATCGAGGCGTCGCAGATCATGCTGCAGTGTGCCCCGCCGTCGGCGAGGCCGGCGACCGTCAGGTCGCTCGCGAGCATCTCGCCGATGTCGCCGAGATCGCCGTGGGCATAGCCGCTGAAGTAGACGTGGAGCATGCGGGTCTTGCCGCCGACGGAGGCCTCGGCGAGCTCGCAGAGGGTGTCGAAGAGCATCGCGATCGGATCGACGCCCGCGCGCTCGGCCCGCGCCGCGATCGACTCCGAGGGATCGGGCTCGAACACGACGCCGCGATCCATCGCGAAGGCGCTGCGCAGGCTGTGGCGCATGATGCCCATGCCGGCGTTGTCGTACTGGCCCTCGGAGAGGAGCCGTGCGCGGCGCTCGGGCTCGCGCAGGCGCTTCACGCGCTCGGCCAGCGGCAGCGCCGCGACCTCCTGATAGGCGGGGCGGTTCGCGAAGGGGTTGAAGGTCTCGAACGACGCGAGCAGCCCCGCCGGCCGCGCCAGCACCTGCGGCACGAGCCGCGCCCCCGCCGCGTTCGCCTTCGCGCTGCGGGCGAGCATCTCCCGCCACTGGCCGGGATTCGCGTGGACCTGGACCGTCGAGAACGTGAACGCGGCGCCCGTCGCGAGGCTGATCTCGCGGTAGAGCTCGACGTCGCGCACCGGCCCGTCCCGGTCCTCCCCCATCGAGCCCGCCGGCACCGTCTGCACGAGCGCCCCGCCGCCGTCGATCACGGCCTGGGCCATGGCCTGCAGCTCCTCGCGATCGGCGAAGGTCCCGGGGACGGGCTCGCCGTGGATCGAGGTGTGGAGCGGAAGCCGATTGGTCGAGAAGGCGAGCGCCCCGGCGCGGATGCCCTCGCGCACGAGCTTCGACATCTGCGCGAGGTCCTCGGCGGTCGCGCGCTCCTGCGCGGCGCCGCGCCGGCCCATCGCGTAGACCCGCAGCGCGCCGTGGGGGATCTGGGTGCCGACCTCGATCGTCCGCGGCATGCGCTCGACGGCGTCGAGATATTCGGGGAACGACTCCCACTCCCAGCGGATGCCTTCGTGGAGCGCGGTGCCCGGGATGTCTTCGACGCCTTCCATCAGCTCGATCAGCCAGCCGTGCTCGTCGCGTTTGGCGGGGGCGAATCCGACGCCGCAATTGCCCGTGATGACGGTCGTGACGCCGTGCCAGGAGGACGGCGCGAGGATCGGATCCCAGGTGACCTGGCCGTCGTAGTGGGTATGCGGATCCACGAAGCCCGGCGTGAGGAGCCGGCCGTCGGCGTCGATCGTCTCGCCGCGGCCGGCGGCGAGCGAGCCGGCGGCGGCGATCTCAGCGATGCGGCCGCCCTCGGTTCGGACGTCGGCCATGCGCGCGGGCGCGCCCGTCCCGTCGACGAGCTTCGCGTTGCGGATCAGGAGCTCGGACATCGGAGACCCTCCCTGTTCGGCGTCGCCGCCGGCCTTCGCAGGCTAGCGGATTGCGACGGCCGGGCCCGTCGGCGAGACTGATCCGGCGCCCGGGCGCACAGGGGAGCGAACGGTTTGGCGGTGACCCTCCCGAGCGCCCTCGCCCCCGGCCCGCGAACGCTGCGGACGGCCTTTCTCGTCGGCGCACCGCGCTGCGGCACGACCTTCCTCGCCAAGACCCTCGCCGCCCATCCGGGCGTCTGCTTCTCGAAGCCGAAGGAGACCCATTTCTTCGTGCGCGACGCGGTCGACCTGCCGCCGTCCGCGTGGCACGACGCGTTCCTCTCCCGCTACTTCGGCCATCTCGAAGCGGGCGCGACGCTGCTCGTCGAGGGCTCGCCGCTCCAGCTGCGCGATCCCGCCGCGATCAGCCGCCTCGAGGCCTTCGATCCCGAGACGCGCTACGTCGTCGCGATCCGCAATCCGATCGACATGATCCACTCCTTCCACGCGCGCCTCGTCTTCCTGCTCGACGAGGACGAGCGCGACTTCGAGCGGGCGTGGAACCTCCAGGCGCCCCGCGCCCGAGGCGAGCGCGTCCCGAAGCGCTGCCGCGACGTCGCCTCGCTCCAGTACCGGACGATGGCCTCCCTCGGGACCCAGCTCGCGCGCCTGATCGATCAGGTCGGCCGCGCGCGGGTGCACGTCGTCGTGTTCGACGACGTCGCGGCCGATCCCGTGAAGGCCTATCGCGCCCTGCTCGAGTTCCTCGAGCTCCCCGACGACGGCAGGACGCGCTTCTCGAAGAAGAACGAGAACCGCGCGTTCCGCCACGCCTGGGCCCAGACCTGGGTCATGAATCCGCCGCGCTTCGTCGCCGCCTGGCTCGAGGCGCGCCAGCGTCGGGGCAAGCAGCGGCCCGAGTGGATCCGGAATCTGCGCCGACGTCTCAAACGCTGGAATACGCAGAGCGCGCAGCGCGAGGCGATGTCGGCGGCGATGCGCGCGCGGCTCGCCGTGGAGCTCGAGCCGGAGATCGTGCAGCTCGAGGCGCTGCTCGGGCGGGATCTGTCGGGCTGGCGCCGGCAGGTCGGCTGACCCCGCCTCCGATCCCGATCCCGATCAATCCGACGCCATCCCCGTCCGCCTCCCGAGCTCGGCGTGCATCCGCCGCAGCAGCGTCTCGCTCCGGCCGAACACGAGCCGGAAGCCGGGCGGCGCATGCACGAGGCTCTTCCAGGCCTCGCGCGCGATCCAGTAGTCCTCGTCCCCGACGATCGCGAGCACCGTCCGGTGCATCGCCGCGACCTCCTCCGCCGGCGCGGCGTCGGCCCCCGAGCGCCGATAGGTCGTCGCCAGGGTGATCGCCTCGCCGACCGAGGGCCCGGGAAAGAGCTGGAACATCGAGACGACGGGCGTCCTCCCGTCGAGGGCGTGGGTGAACGCGAAGGTCGTGTTCGGAAACAGCGCGTGCACTGCCTGATAGTGCATCTCCGGCCACTCGGACTCGGGCCGCTCGAGCAGCTCGCGATAGTCGAGGCCGGCGCCGCTGTAGCGATGGTGGAGCCCGTAGTGGTCGAAGATCGCGACCTGCGGGTAGAGGTTGCGCGAGAGCGAATCGCGGTGCAGCACCGCGACGTGGTAGACCTCGCAGAACGTGTCGAGGGCGAGCTTCCAGTTCGACGCGACGGGCAGCACGTCCTGCGCGACGCGCTCGAGGCGGCCGAGCTCGAGCGCCGCGAAGAGCGGCGCCGCCGGCCCGAGGAAGTCGACGACGTCGATCTCGGCCGCGACCCCCGGTCCGACCGGCCGGGCGCGCACGAAGATCATCCCGCCCCACTCCCCCACTGGCACCCGCACGAGCCCCCGCCCCTCGCGCGCCATGCCGTCGAAGGCCGGCGCGAGGGGCATGCCCTGGAGCCGGCCCTCGAGGTCGAAGCTCCAGGCGTGGAACGGACAGACGAGACGCCGCGCGGGCGCGCAGTCGTGGACCAGGCGCGAGCCACGGTGGGGACAGAGATTGAGGAACGCGCGGGCGGCACCGTCCTCCCCGCGGACGACGACGATCGGCGGGCCCGCGGCATCGAAGAGGATCCGGTCGCCCGGGCGCGCGAGCTCCCCCGAGAAGCCGACGAGCAGCGGCACGTCGCGAAAGACGCGCTCGCGCTCGGCCTCGAAGCGGACTGGATCCGTGTAGGCCGCGGCCGGGATCTCCGTCGGCTCGGGGTCGAAATCCGAGAGCGTGCCCGAGCGGATGCGCTCGACGAGGCGGCGCTGCATCGAGCGCCACTCGGCCGCGAGATCGAGGGGCGCCGGTCCGCGCTCGTCCGACATGCCTAACACCCCTGCCCGCGGCGCGCGCCCGTCGTCATCCCCGGATGAACCGCTCGCCGAAGGCGGCGATCCGATCGATCTTGGCGCCGAGCGAGAACGCGTCGCGGTCGCCGTAGGGCCAGGCCGAGCCCATCGTCGCCGTGACCCCGCGCTTCGCGAGGCCTTCGTAGAGCGCCTCCGAGGGCTCGGCGTTCGGGATCACGAAGACCTCGAAGTCGGCCTTCGCCTCGCCTGTCGCGTCGCGGTGGCGCGCGAGCCTTCGCTGCAGGTCCTCGAGCAGCGCGTGGATCTCGGGCAGGTCGTAGTTCATGCCGAGCCAGCCGTCGTGGCGGACGGCGCGGGCGAGCGCCGCGGGGCTCTTGCCGCCGACCCAGATCGGCACCGGCGCGAGCGGCCGCGGCGAGATTCCGGAAGCGGGGAAATCGAAGAACTTCCCGTGGTATTCGAATGCATCCTGGCGCCAGAAGCCACCCAGGATCTCGAGCATCTCGTCCATCCGCCGGCCGCGATCGCGCACGGGATGCCCCAGCATCGCGATCTCCTCCTCGAGCCAGCCCGCACCGACGCCGAAGCGGAAGCGGCTCCGCGAGAGCCGGTCGAGGGTCGCGACCTGGCTCGCGACCGAGAAGGGCTCGCGTCCCGGCAGCACGTAGACGTAGGTCATGGCGAGCAGGCGCGTCGTCGACGCGAGCACGCTCGCGGCCGTCACGAGCGGGTCCGGGAAGGGCGTGCGGTGGTCGAAGGGAGTCGGGCCGCCGGAGGGATGCTGCGAGCGGTGGGCGAGCGGGACGACGACGTGGTCGGCGAGCGCGATGCCCTTGTAGCCGGCGCGCTCGGCGGCGCGGGCGACCTCGATCGTCTGGTCCGGGTCCTCGTCGATGTAGGAGAGCCAGTAGTCCATCAATTCCTCCGATTCGAAGGCGCGAGCGCCTCGAGGCTCGGCCAGTGGGGCTCGCTCTTCGCCTCGGGATGGAGGGGATGGATGCAGACGTGGTCGGCGCCGGCCTCGACGTGCTCCTGCAGGCGGCGCTCGATCGCGTCCGCGTCGCCCATCGCGACGAGCGCCCCGATCAGGCGATCGGAGAGCCCGCCCTCGAAATCCTTCTCCTCGAAGCCCTGGCGGATCAGGCTGTTGCGATAGTTCGGCAGCGACAGCCCCACCGCGAGGGCGGGCGTCGCGCGGGCGATCGCACGGGCCTTCGCGAGGTCGGGCTCGAGGTGGACCTTGTGCTCGACACAGAGCAGCCGATCGGGCCCGAGCGCCCGACGCGCCTCCCGCGTATGGGCCGGGGTCACCATGTACGGATGCGCCCCGTCCGCCTGCTCGCGGGCGAGCTCGAGCATCTTCGGACCGAGCGCCGCGAGCAGCAGCGGTGGCCGCTCCGCCGGCTGGACCGCCCCGTAGCCCGCCGCCGCGTAGCGAGCCAGATAGGCCTTCATGGTCGCGAGCGGCGGACCGTACCGATGGCCGCGGTAGTCCTCGACGAGCAGCCGATGGGAGACGCCGATCCCCAGCACGAAGCGCCCGCCGGACTGCTCGGCCAGGGTGTACTGGGCGGCCTTCATCGCCATCGGATCGCGGGCGTAGACGTTGGCGATCCCGGTCGCGACGACGAGCGTGTCGGTGTGGTCGAGGATCCGGGCGGCGGTCACGAAGGGATCGCGGCCCCCGGCCTCCGGAAGCCAGAGGGCCGAGTAGCCCAGGGCCTCGAGCCGGCGCGCGAAGGCGACGACCTCACGGCTGGTCAGCCCGTCGGGATAGAAGAAGACGCCCCGTCCACCGATCCGCATCGCCCCTCCCCTTTCGCCCGGGGCAGCCCCGCGCCGAGCCCGCCGACACAGCTTGGGAAGCCCGGCGGTTCACGTCAAGCCGGCGAGCGGTATCGTCGGCCGGAGCGAGCCACGCTCGCGGGAGGCAGCGCGATGGCGGATCCGAAGACCGACGCGAAGAAGACCTTCGACCGCCGCGAGCGCTGGCAGCCGGCGCCGCGCCCCGAGTGGGTCGCGCGCATCAACGCCGAAGGCGAGCTCTTCGACAAGAAGTCGATCGTCCCCCTCGACGAGAACTCCCTGCTCGCCTCCGCCCGCGAGAACACGGGCCTCAGCGACTTCGGCGACGACGGCTGGATCGACCACTTCCGCGTCCTGATCCGCGCCATCGAGCAGGAGGCCCGGCTCAACCTGATGGGCCGCATCCTGACGCGCATCGACTTCGTCGCCTACCTCGAGATGCGCCTGCGCATCCAGGACACCTACCGCCGCCACCCCGAGATCGAGGACGAGATCATCCACGAGCCCGTCATGATCCTGGGCCACGGCCGCACGGGCACGACCATCCTCCACGAGGTCCTCTCGACCGACCCGCGCTTCCGGATCGTGAAGCGCTGGGAGGCGATGTTCCCCTGCCCCCCGCCCGAAGAGCGGACCTACCTGACCGACCCGCGCATCGCCGTCGCCGACGCCCGCATCAAGGTCTTCGACCGGGTGACCCCCGAGTGGACCGCGATGCATGCCTTCGGCGGCGAGCTGCCCGTCGAGTGTGCCGAGTATCTCTACGCCTGCTTCCTCTCGAACGTCTTCGTCTTCTCGTTCCAGATCCCGAGCTATGCGGAGCACCTCGCGAAGCAGGACGTCGGCTACACCATCCGCTGGCACCAGCGCTTCCTGAAGCTCCTGCAGTGGAAGTTCAAGCGGAAGCACTGGCTGCTCAAGAACCCGCTCTGGATCGACGAGATCCCCCGCGTCCTCGAGGTCTACCCCGACGCCAAGATCGTCCTGACCCACCGCGACCCGATCACCGTCGGCGACTCCTTCGTCAACGTGATGGGGACGATCTTCTGGTGGCGCACCGACGATCCCTGGGGCGGCGGCATGCTCGACGCCCTGGTGATGGCCGACGGCCGCGCCGCGACGCAGAAGAACCTGATGCGCTGGATGGAGGACGGGACCCTGCGAAAGGGCTTCGTCTCGAACGTGCTCTACGCCGACTTCATGCGCGACCCGGTCGACACGACCCGCCGCATGTACGAAGACCTGCTCCTCCCCTGGGACGAGAGCGTCGGCCGGCGCGTCCGCGACTACCTCGCCGCGAAGCCCAAGGGCAGCCACGGCAAGTTCGAGTACGCGAAGGCCGACGCGGCGCAGATCGCCCACGAGCGCAGGCAGTTCCAGGCGTATCAGGACTACTTCAAGGTTCCGAACGAAGTGTGACGCCTCGGTTCGTCCGCCTCTTCGGCGGGGTCGGCACAACGTCGCGTCCGGCGCGGCACGGGTCGGCGCGAATGGCTCGCCCTCGGCACGGCCGTCGGCGCTTCTCGAGTCTCCTCGCATCGGCCGCCGACTGGACGAGGCGGGCTGCGGGCTGCGCTTGACTTCGCGCCGACCCGCACCGCACCGGACGCTCGGCTTTGCGTACAACGCGACGATCCGGCAGCGAGTCCATCTCGATCACGATCATGGAGCCTTGCGGCTGGCTGCTCGCAGGTCGATCGGACCCCTGTCGTCCGAATTCGGCCTGCTCGAATGCGAGCGACCGGCGCGGTGCTCGGGGCGCGAAGTCAAGCGCAGCCCGCAGGTCGCCCCATCCAGCCAGTGGCCGAAGCGAACGCCTCCGAGAATCGACGACGTCCGTGCCGAGGGCGAGCCATTCGCGCCCCGAGCGCCGCGTCGGTCGCGCCTTGTGCGATCCGGCCGAGCCCAGTCCGCGTCAGTCGCGCAGGGCGTCCCGCCACTGCCCGAGCCAGAAGGCGACGATCGGCTCGTTGCGGCCGACGAAGAAGCGGCCGCCGCGCAGGGCGATGCCGCGCTGCGACTCGACGGCGGCGGGGAGATCCTCCTGCTCGAAGGCCACGCGGCCGAGGTCGTAGTTGGCCTGCAGGACCTCGCGCTTCGCCGCGTCGAAGTAGCCGCCGACGACGTGGACGACCGACTCTCCCGGACGCGCGCCCGGCTCGCTGCGGATCAGCTGGGCGATCTCCCAGGTCGTGATCAGCACGGTGCCCGGAAAGAGCTGGAAGGAGAGAGCGCCGGGGAAATGATCCGGCCACGCGCTCGGGTCCTGCTCGAGCAGCTTGTCGGTCCCCTTCAGCGCGAAGGCCCAGCGGCTGTGGCGGCCGAAGACGTCGGCGATGGCGTTCGCCTCGAACATCGTCGCGACGGTGTCGCGGTGGAGCGAGGCGAAGTGGTAGCTCTCGTAGCTGAGCATCGAGACGAGCTTCCAGCTCGCCGCGACGTCGTAGCGGCGCTCGTCGAGGGTCTGCGCGCGTTCGAGCCCGAGTCCGGCGAGCTGGGCTTCGATCTCGACGAGATGATCGTCGACGGCGCCCTGCGAGACGCTCGGGCGGAGCCCGACCACGAGCAGCCCCGAGCGATCGCTGACGGGCAGGCGCACGAGGTCGCAGCCGGCGTCGGCGGCGTCGAAGCTCGCCGCGCTCGGGCGCGACGCGAGCCGGCCGTCGAGCCCGTAGCTCCAGGCGTGGAAGCGGCAGACGAGGCGACCCCCGCTCGCCCGGCCGTGACCTTCGGCGAGACGGGCGCCGCGGTGGCCGCAGGCGTTCAGGAAGGCGTGGAGCCGGCCCCCGCGATCGCGCGTCACGAGGATCGGCACGCCCATCGCCTCGCGCGCGACGAAGCTCCCCGGCTGGGCGACCTCACCGGCGAAGCCGATCACCTGAGGCGAGTCGAGAAAGAGCCGCTCTCGCTCCTTCTCGAAGCGCTCGGGCGAGAGGAAGTCCTCGGCCGACTCGGCGACCGGCGCCTCGCATTCGTCCGTCGTCCCCGTCGCGATCCGCCGGGCGATGCGCTCGATCAGGCCCTTCTGCTCTCCCCGATCCATCGTCTCGTCCTCTCGCTCCCCGATTTCCTTCCGCTCCACCGTCCCACGCCGCAGGCGGTCCTCGAGCCTCAGCGCCCGACGAGCTTCATGGCCTCGGCGCAGGCCGCCTCGAGCCGCCGCCGCTCGTCGGGCGGCAGCTCCGGAGCGCGTTGCTTCGGCATGCCGTGGGAGAGCGCCGCGGCGCGTTCGATCCAGGCCCCCTCCCCCGTCCCGTCGTCGCGCGGCAGGTCGAGGAACTCGGTGATCCGGGAGAGCACCTCGACGGGCTTCGTCACGAGGTCCTCGAAGCGCACGTCGAGGAAGACCTCGGGCGGGAGCTTGCGGCGTGCCTGCTCGCCGCTCTGGATCTGGTCGGCCCAGTACTTGCCGTAGAGCTCGATCGGCGACCGCGTCGCGAGCAGGCGATCGATCGCCGCACCGTCCTCGCGCTCGAGGCGGTTCAGCGCTTCGTGGGTGTACTCGATCTCGCCGGCGAGACCGTTCATGACGGCGACGGCGACGCGCAGGACGGCGTACTCCCGCATCGAGAGCGCGGCCTCGAGTCCGTCGCGGTGGATGTGGACGAAGCGGGCCTCGGGGAAGAAGCGGACGAGGTCGCCGAGATAGTCGATCGAGGTCCCCGACCGCTCGATCCAGCACGTCCTCCCGGAGCGCTCGGCGAGCCAGTCGAAGAGATCCCGGTAGTGCTTCGAGAGGGGCTGGGCCGGCGTCGCTTCGACGCGGGCGAGGATCTCGTCGAAGAGCGCGTCCGGGTCGTCGCTGATGCGCGGGATCGCGATGCCCAGCGCCCAGGGGATCGGATCGCCGACGGCGTAGCGGGAGCCCGGCTCGCCGAAGGGATAGACGACCTCGGGGACCTCGCCACCCCGCTTCATCACCATCGTCAGCATCGGATGATCGAGGCGCAGATGGTGGGCCAGCTCGGGGCCGGGGACCGGGCGGTCGGTGAAGCGGAAGGAGGTGTCGAGGCCCGAGAAGAGCTCGAAGACGTTCAGGATCTTCGCGTTCGTCGCGAGCATGCGGGAGAGCAGCGTCGAGCCACAGCGGCCGGTGCCGACGACGAAGCGGGCGGGCGCACCCATCACAGGCTCCTCCAGGGAACGAGCTCGCACTGGATCTCGGGGATCGGATCGATCGGCCGGGACCAGCGGAAGACCATCGTGCCCTCGCGGTGGCCCTTGGGATCGAGCCAGTTCGGGATGCCGGCCGAGGCCGGCGGCTTCGCGTGGGCGAGCACGATCCGGACGCGGCCGTCGCGGTCGGCGACGGCCGTGCCCGAGTTGAGGTGGGAGGTCGGATCGCCGTAGCCGATCGTCTCGTACTAGTAGTTCGAGAGCCCGAGGCTCCAGTAGGCGGCGCGACCCGGGCGCAGCTCGATGCGCAGCGCCGAGTCGGGCTCGACGTCAAAGTAGCCGCAGGAGAAGTGGTGGCCGGAGGGCGGCGCGATGTCGGTGCGCGCGTCGGCCTGGACCTGGGGCAGGAAGCGGTTCACCACGTTGCCCGCCCAGTAGTCGGAGATCCCCGCCCACAGCATCGGGTTGCGCGTCGCGAACTCCGCGGTGTGACGGAGCGCATCGCGGATCGCGTCGGGCGAGGCCGGCGGCCGGCCGGAGGGGCTCCCCACGCGCTCGATCGTGAACCGACCGGCGGCGAGCCGGCTCCAGTCCGCCGCGTACTGGCGGATCATGACGTAGCGCGTGCCCTCGTCGGTCCGGATCCAGTTGCCCGGATGCGGCTCCGGGCCGAGCACGATCTCGACCGAGCCGTCCCGTCCGACCGCGAGGGTCTCCTCGGTGATCGAGGCGATCAGGTGGCTGGGCTCGTGCATGCCGTGCTTGCCGGTGTAGGTCCCGATCTCGAAGAGCGGGGCCTCGCCGCGGGTCCCCCGGATGCGATGGATCGCGCGGCCGTCGATCAGGGCGTGGAGGTAGCGGGCATCCGAGGTGATGCCCTCGTACTGAAGCAGCCGGCCGACCATCGGCACGAGCTGCGGATGCTCGAGGTCGCCGAGCTCGAAGTGGTTCTCGAAGCCGACGCGCACCATCCGCATCAGGAAGCGGTAGCCCTCGGCCAGCGTCTGGGGATCGGTCGGCGTCTCGGGCCGGCGCAGCACGTCGCCTGCGCGCTTCAGCGCCTCGCAGAACTCGTCCCAGAGGAGCCCCGGATCCAGCTCTTCCCCGCTCTCGACCTGCTCGTTCGTCATCGCTCCCCCCGCCGATCGGCGGACCCACCGGGGCCCCGGTGCCGTCCGCGCTCGCATCCCGGGGCGACACTCTAGCCCCGTCCGGCCGCGGGCTGCCGATCGCGTTCGAGGTTGATAGCCTCCCTCATCCATGCTCCTCTCGTCCCCGACCCAGCCCGAGACCCGCCCGCCTTCGACGAGCGTCGCCGATCGACGCCGTGCAACCCCTGCGTCCACGCATTCCGCGCTCGCCCTGCTCGCCGCGCTCGCGCTCCTCGTCGCCGGCGCCTGCTCCGACGGCGGCGGCGGCGCGGGCGCCGCCCGGACGCGCCCGCCGACCCCGGTCGTCGTCTCGACGCCCTTCGAGCACGAGTTCTCCGACCGCCTCGAAGCGATCGGAACCGCCTACGCCAACGAATCCGTCGAGATCACCGCGCGGGTCACGAAGATGGTCCACCGCGTGCTCTTCGAGGACGGCCAGGCGATCCGCGCCGGCGACACGCTCGTCGAGCTCGAGAGCACGGAGGAGATCGCCCAGCTCGCCCAGGCCCGCGCGGCGCAATCCGACGCGAAGATCCGCTTCGACCGCGTCGCCGACCTCGCGAAGAGCGGGACCGAGTCGCAGTCGCGCTACGACGAGGTCCGCACCGCCCTCGACGCCGCCAACGCCCGCGTCGAGGAGATCGAGGCGCGCATCGCCGATCTGCGCATCCGGGCGCCCTTCTCCGGCGTGCTCGGCCTGCGGGAGGTGAGCCCGGGGACGCTCGTCAAGCCGGGCGATCGGATCACGACCCTCGACGACGTCGAGAAGATCAAGCTCGACTTCTCCGTCCCCGAGACGTTCCTCTCGCTGCTGACGCCGGGGCTGCCGGTCAAGACGCAGAACGCGGCCTATCCGGGGCGGGTCTTCGAAGGGCGCGTCGCCGCGGTCGACAGCCGCATCGATCCGGATACGCGGGCGGTGCGGGTGCGGGCGGAGATCGGGAATCCGGACCATGCGATCCGGCCGGGGATGCTGCTCTCGCTGGTCCTCGAGGCCCATCCCGAGAAGAGCCTCGCGCTGGCCGAGCAGGCGCTGGTCCCGGCGGGTACGAAGCAGTTCGTGGTCGTGCTCGACGCGGAGAACAAGCCCTCCCGCGTCGAGGTCGAGATCGGGCGCCGCGTCCCCGGGCTGGTCGAGATCCGCAAGGGGCTCTCGAAGACGTCGCGCGTCGTGATCGACGGCGCGACGATGATCCCGCCGGGCGGCCTGGTCGAGGTCCTGCGGGAAGAGAAGCCCGGCCCGGCCTAGCAGCCGCGGGAGGGCGCGGGCCGCGGCCCGCGCCGGGAGAGCGCGAACGTGTGGTTGTCCGATACGTCGGTCCGGCGCCCCGTCCTGTCGATGGTGATGTCGCTCCTGCTGATGGCCTTCGGCGCGCTCTCGTTCCGCAACCTCCCCCTGCGCGAGCTGCCCGACGTCGACCCGCCGATCGTCTCGGTCGAGACGACCTACATCGGCGCCTCCGCCGCCGTCGTCGAGAACCGCGTGACGAAGCCGATCGAGGATCGCCTCGCCGGCCTCGAGGGCATCCACAAGATCGTCTCCGAGAGCAGCGAGGGCATCTCGCGCATCACGGTGGAGTTCGAGCTCTCCCGCGACATCGACAGCGCCGCCAACGACGTGCGCGACCGGGTCTCCCAGGCCCGCGACGACATCCCCGACGACGCCGACGCACCGGAGATCTACAAGGCCCAGTCGGGCGCCAGCCCGATCATGTGGATCAACCTCTCCGGCGATCAGGGCCCCCTCGAGCTGACGGACTACGCCGAGCGCCATCTGGTCGACAGCTTCTCCGTCGTCGACGGCGTGGCACGCGTCATCCTCTCGGGCGCCAAGCACTACTCGATGCGAATCTGGCTCGACCGCGTGGCGCTCGCCGCCCGCCAGCTGACCGTCGCCGACGTCGAGCAGGCCCTCCGGACCCAGAACGTCGAGCTCCCCGCCGGCCGCATCGAGTCGGAGAGCCGCGATCTCACCGTCCGCGTCGAGCGCGGCTACGTCACGCCCGAAGACTTCCGCCAGCTCGTCCTCGCCCGCGGCGAGGACGGCCATCTCGTCCGCCTCGGCGAGGTCGCGCAGGTCGAGGTCGGCGCCCTCGAGAGCGCCGGCGAATTCCTCGGCAACGGGGCGACCCGGGTCGGCATCGGCATCATCAAGCAATCGACCGCGAACACCGTCGGCGTCGCCGAGGGCGTGATCGCCGAGGTCGCGCGGCTCACCCCGACCCTGCCCGCCGGCATGGTCCTCGAGACCGGCTGGAACAGCGCCGAGTTCGTGCAGGCCTCGGTCGACGAGGTCTACGAGACCCTCGTCATCGCCATGGTCCTCGTCGTCTTCGTCATCTACCTCTTCCTCGGGACGAAGCGGGCGGCGCTGATCCCGGCGGTGACGGTGCCCATCTGCCTGGTCGCGACCTTCGCCGGGCTCTACGCCTTCGATCTCTCGATCAACCTGCTGACGCTGCTCGCGCTGATCCTCTCGATCGGCCTCGTCGTCGACGACTCGATCGTCGTGCTCGAGAACGTCCAGCGCCGGATCGAGCTCGGAGAGCCGCCGCTGATGGCGGCGCTGCGCGGGTCGCGGGAGGTCGCCTTCGCGGTGATCGCGACGACGCTGGTCGTGATCGCGGTCTTCGTGCCGATCGTCTTCCTCGAAGGGACGACGGGGCGGATCTTCCGGGAGCTCGCGGTGACGGTCTCGGTCGCCGTCGCGGTCTCGGCCTTCGTGGCGCTCTCGCTCTCGGCGATGATGTGCTCGAAGATCCTGGTCGCGACCGAGCCCGACGCCGGGCTCGCCCGCCTCGCCAACCACGTCGTCGAGCAGTCCCAGGCCGTCTACACGCGCGTCCTCGAGGCGGCGCTCCGGCGCAAGAGCGCGGTCGTCGCGATCGTCGTCTTCTCGTTCGTCGCGGCGGCCTGGCTCTTCATGACGGTGCCCCGGGAGCTCGAGCCGAAGGAGGACCGCGGCGCCTTCATGGTCATGATGCAGGCGCCCGAGGGGGCCTCCTTCGACTACACCTCGGCCCACATGCGGGAGCTCGAGACGAAGGTCCTCTTCCCGCTCGTCGACGAGGGCATCGCGCAGTTCGTGCTCTCGCGCGTGCCCTTCGGCTTCAGCGCGAACACGTCCATGAACTCCGGCATGGTCATCATGGTGCTCCGCCCCTGGGACGAGCGGTCGATGTCGGCCGACGCCGTGATGGGTCGCATCGCGATGGAGGCGAGTCGACTGCCGGGGGTCGTGTCGTTTCCGATCAGCCCCTCGACGCTCGGCCGCGCGACCTCGAGCCGGCCGATCCAGCTCGTGATCGGCGGCTCGCGCCACGAGGAGGTCGGCGAGTGGCAGGCCGAGGTGGTCGGCGCGGCGGCGCAGCTGCCGCAACTCGCCGGCGTGCTCGGCACCTACCGCCCGACCCAGCCCCAGCTGCGCATCGAGGTCGACCGCGAGCGCGCCGCCGACCTCGGCGTCCCGGTCTCCGTCGTCGGTCGCACCCTCGAGACGATGCTCGGCTCCGCCCGCGTCACGAAGTACCAGGACCGCGGCGAGGAGTACGAGGTCGTGCTGCAGGCGATCAACGAGCAGCGCTCGTCGCCCCAGGACCTCACGAACCTGTACGTCCGCTCCGATCGGACGCACGAGCTGATCCCGCTCTCGAACCTCGTGAAGATCCGCGAGCAGGCGGATGCCGGAACGCTGCGCCGCTTCAATCGCCTGCCCGCCGCCACGATCGAGGCGAGCCTCGCCCCGGGCGTGAGCCTCGGCGAAGGCCTCGGGGCCCTCGAAGACCTCGCCCGCAGCCTGCTCCCCGAGACCGCCCACTTCGACTACGACGGCGATTCCCTCGAGTTCGTCGAGTCGAGCGGCGCCGCCTACTTCACCTTCGTGCTCGCGTTGCTGATCGTCTTCCTCGTGCTCGCGGCGCAGTTCGAGAGCTTCGTGCATCCGATGGTGATCATGCTGACCGTCCCGCTCGCGGTCTCGGGCGGTCTCGCCGGGCTCTGGCTGACGAACGTGGGCGGCCAGGTCTTCGGCCTCTGGGAGACGCGAGGGACGCTCAACATCTACAGCCAGATCGGCATGACCATCCTGATCGGCCTCGCCGCGAAGAACGGCATCCTGCTCGTCGAGTTCACGAACCAGCTGCGCGCCCAGGGTCGCGACTTCGAGACCGCGGTCCGGGAGGCCGCCCGCGCCCGCCTGCGGCCGATCCTGATGACGAGCATCTCGACGGCGCTCGGTGCTTTTCCGCTCGTGATCGGCTCGGGCCCGGGCTCGGGCGGTCGCCGGGCGATCGGCATCGTCGTCTTCGCGGGCGTCGTCGTCGCGACCTTCCTGACGCTCTTCGTCGTCCCCGTCGCCTACTCGCTCTTCGCGCGCAGGACCGCCGTTCCGGGCGAGCTCGACCGGGAGGTCGACGCCATCGAAGCGAAGATCGCGCCGGCGGCCTGATCGACGCCGTGCCCTTCAGAAGGAGATCCCCATCGAATCGCAGCGCCCTCTCCATCGGCTCGTGCTCGGCGCCCTCGCCGGGCTCCTCCTGTCCCCCGTCGCCTGCGATCGCGCCAACGACGACGCCTCCCCCGACGCCGGAGCGGCTCGGACGGCGGGCGACGCGGAGCCGGCCGGCAAGGCCGGGGCGGGCCACGAGGCTGCGGGCGGAGAGGCCGGGCCCGCCCGCGACCCCCTGAAGCAGGCCTACTACGGTGATCTCCACGTCCACACCGCCTGGTCCCTCGATGCCTTCGCCTTCGGCGTCCGGGTCGGGCCCGAGGACGCCTATCGCTTCGCCCGCGGTGGCGAGATCGACCACATCTCGGGCGTCAAGACGAAGCTCGTCGGCCCGCCCCTCGACTTCATCGCGCTCACCGAGCACGCGAACTACCTCGGCGTCGCCTCCCAGGCGATGGCGCCGGACGGTCCCGCGCGCGAGATCCCGCTGATCCGCGACTACCTGTCGAGCGACGCGAAGGCGAGCGGTGCGGCGATGGCCCAGATCTTCGGCCATCTCTCCGCCGACGAGCTCATGCCCGACCTGAACCGCTCCGACTGGGCCCAGTCGACCTGGCAGGAGATGATCCGCCTCGCCGACCAGCAGAACCGCCCGGGCGAGTTCACCGCCTTCGTCGGCTACGAGTACACGCCGATGCCCGAAGGCCAGAACCTGCATCGCAACGTGATCTTCCGCGGCAGCGACGTCCCCGTCCGCCCGTTCTCGGATCTCGACAGCAAGAACCCCGAGGATCTCTGGGCCTGGATGGAGAAGGCCCGCGCCGAGGGCTCCGACGTGCTCGCGATCCCGCACAACGCGAACGGCAGCAACGGCCTCATGTACGAACGCGTCGACCGCGCCGGCCGGCCGATCGACGCGCGCTACGCGGAGATCCGCCTGCGCAACGAGCCGATCTCCGAGGTCTACCAGATCAAGGGCCAGTCCGAGGCGCATCCCGCGCTCTCGCCGGCCGACGAGTGGGCGGGCTTCGAGATGCTCGAGGGCCTGCTCGGGCGGCCGGCGGTGAAGAGCCGGCCGACCGGGAGCTACGTCCGGCGCGCGCTGATGGACGGCCTCGAGCTCGAGGCCGCGGGCCTGCCGAATCCCTACCGCATGGGCATGATCGGCTCCTCCGACAGCCACAACGCCACGAGCCCGACCGAGGAGGACAACTTCACCGGCAAGCTCGGCACCCTCGACGGCACGCCCGAGGCGCGCCTCCAGCTCGGCGACGCCAACGCCTCGGGCCTCGAGGTGGGGAGCACGAAGACCGGCTCGCCCTTCGGCTCGGGCGGCCTCGCCGGCGTCTGGGCGCATTCGAATACGCGCGAGGACCTCTTCGACGCGATGCGCGCGCGCGAGGTCTTCGCGACGTCGGGCCCGCGGATCGCGGTGCGCCTGTTCGGCGGATTCGCGCTCGAGCCGGCCGACCTCGAGAAGGGCATCGCGGCGGCGGGCTACGAGCGCGGGGTGCCGATGGGCGGCGTGCTCGAGGCGAAGGCGGACGAGGCGCGGCCCCCGACCTTCCTCGTCGAGGCGATCCAGGATCCGCGCGAGGCGCCCCTCGAGCGCGTCCAGATCGTGAAGGCCTGGGTCGGGCCCGACGGCAAGGCGAAGGAGAAGATCTACGACGTCGCCTGCGCCGGCGGTGCGGCGCCGGATCCGGCGACCCACCGCTGCGCGATCCTGAGCGCGACCCCCGATCCGAAGACCTGCCAGGTCGCGCCCGACCACGGCCAGGCCCAGCTCTCCGCGGCCTTCGCCGCCCCCGACTACCAGCCGGGCGAGCGCAGCTTCTACTACGCCCGCGTGCTGCAGGTCCCGACCTGTCGCTGGAGCACGTGGGACGCCCTGCGCCTCAAGATCCCGCCGCTCCCCGGTGCCGTCGCCTTCCTCCAGGAGCGCGCCGTCACCTCGCCGATCTGGATCGAGCCCCCCGGCCGTGCCGCCGAGTGGGAGTCGAGCGAGGACGGAGAAGGCGATGCGCCGGCGGAGCCCGCCGCGGAGCAGGCGTCGAACCGGCGCGCGTTCGAGCACTGAGCACCACGGTCGGGCGCGGCCCGGCCACGGAGCCGGCCCCGTGCCCGACCGCGCCGCGCAGCGATCCCGGTCGATGGGAGATCGCCCGAGCGACAAACGGACGACCCCGCCTATGCTCTGCGCCGTATGTCTTCACCGCCCCAGGTCGTGATCTTCGGTGCCAGCGGCGATCTCACCCGCCGAAAGCTGATCCCCGCCTTCGCCCGCCTCGACGCGGATCCGCGCCTGCCCTCGGGCTTCTCGATCCTCGGCGTCTCGAGGACGGAGCTCACGACGGAGCAGTTCCGCAACCAGCTCGCCGAGGCGCTCTCG
Source organism: Myxococcota bacterium (assembly GCA_046351135.1). Taxonomy (GTDB): domain Bacteria; phylum Myxococcota_A; class UBA9160; order UBA9160; family UBA4427; genus UBA4427. Next base: position 38,322 of record JAXLZA010000010.1, read on the forward strand.
CCCGACCAGCGCCCCGCCTTCGACCGCCTCGCCCCGCGCATCTTCTACCACACGGCGGACACCAGCGAGCCCGGCGTCATGCAGGCCCTCGGCACCCGCCTCGACGAGCTCCCCGGCGGCCGCGCCGCGGGCCGCCTCTTCTATCTCTCACTCAAGCCCCAGCTCTTCTCCGTCGTCGCCGAGGGCCTCGGTGCCGCCGGCCTGCTGCATCGCTGGGGCCGCGGCGAGGGCTTCCGCCGCCTCGTCGTCGAGAAGCCCTTCGGCAACGACCTGCGCAGCGCGCGCACGCTCAACCACGAGCTCTACCGCACGCTCCAGGAGGACCAGATCTACCGGATCGATCACTACCTCGGGAAGGAGACGGTCCAGAACCTGCTCGGCTTCCGCTTCCACAACGCGATCTTCGAGCCCCTCTGGAACCGCCACCACGTCGAGCTCGTCCAGATCACCGTCGCCGAGACCCTCGGCGTCGAGAACGGCCGCGGCGCCTACTACGACGAGACCGGCGCCCTGCGCGACATGGTCCAGAACCACATGCTGCAGGTCCTCGCGCTGATCGCGATGGAGCCGCCCTCGACCCTCGCCGCCGACGCGATCCGCGGCCAGAAGGTCGAGGTGCTGCGCGCGCTGCGCCATCCGATCGGCGCGGGTGGGGAGCCCGCCTCGGTCCGCGCCCGTTATGCGGCGGGGCGGATCGGCGGGCAGCCGGTGAAGGGCTACCTCGAGGAGGCGGACGTCTCGCCGCGCTCGACGACCGAGACCTACGTCGCGCTGCGCGCCCACGTCGAGAACTGGCGGTGGAGCGGTGTCCCCTTCCTGCTGCGCCACGGCAAGCGCCTCGCCGCGCGCTTCACCGAGGTCAAGGTCCAGTTCCACACCCCGCCGCTCCAGCTCTTCAACAAGCCAGTCGAGCTCGACACCGCCGACGGCCCGCAGCTGCTGTTCCGGGAGGACCAGTGCCTGCAGCGTCCGAACGTCCTGACGCTGCGCATCCAGCCCGAGGAGTCGATCGAGCTCTCCTTCGGCGTCAAGCATCCGGGCAACTCGATGGACATGGAGCCGGCGCGCCTGCGCTTCGACTACCGCGAGCATTTCGGGACGCAGTCGGCGGACGCCTACGAAAGGCTCCTCGCCGATGCCCTCGTCGGCGACCAGACGCTGTTCCTGCGCGGAGACGAGATCGAGGCGTCGTGGGAGTACGCGGACGCGGTGCGCACGTCGTGGGGGCGCGCCGGGGCGGCGCCGGTGCTCGAGTATCCGGCCGGCAGCTGGGGACCGGCCGAGGCCGAGTCGCTCTTCGGCGCCTGTCAGGGCGGCTGGTCGCTTGGATAGCGGCGTCGCGGACGCGGGCGGCGCGCCGGAGCTCATCGTCGCGACGGATCCCGTCGCCCGCGCGGCCGCGCTGCTCGTCGAGTGGCTGCGCGACGCCACCTCCGACGCCGAAGGGACGGAGGAGCCGCCGGCGACGAAAGCGCGCGCCGTCCGCCTCGCGATCTCCGGCGGCTCGGCGCTCGAGGTCGTCCTGCGCGCTGCGCCGCTCTGCGGTCCGCTCTGGTCACAGGTCGCCCTGACCTGGGTCGACGAGCGCTGTGTCCCGCTCTCGGATCCCGACTCGAATCGCGGGGAGGCGATGCGGCGCGGGCTGCCGGCGCCGGGGTTCGTCGTGCCGCTGCTCGAAGACGGCGAGTCGCCGGACGCGGCCGTCGCCCGTTATGCGCGCGCCCACGCGGACGTGCTCGGCGGCAGCCTCGATCTCGTCGTGCTCGGCCTGGGGCCGGACGGGCACGTCGCTTCCCTGTTTCCGGGACGGGTCTGGGCAGCGGACCGCGTCGTCGCGTTCGTCCCCGACTCCCCGAAGCCGCCGCCGCGCCGGCTGACGCTGACGCGCAGCGCCCTCGCCCGCGCGCACCGGACGCTCCTCTTCGCGACGGGGGAGAGCAAGCGCGGCGCCCTCGAGCGGCTCCTTCGCGGCGATCCGGCGCTGCCGGCGACGGGGCTGCCGGGGCTCGTGGTGGTGACGGATCTCGCCGGGGCGGCGCACGCTCCGCCGGGATCGAGCCCGAGCCCGCCGCGCCGCTGACGGCGCAGCGGCCGCTGGAGAACGCAAGCCGCCCACCGATTTCCGCCGATTCCCCGCTCGCCCCGCCTGGAGACCCCGAACGCCATGACGTCGACCGCCGCCTCCTCTGACCTCGCCCTCGTCGGCCTCGGCGTGATGGGCGCGAATCTCGCGCGGAACTTCGCCGACCACGGGCGCCGCGTCGCCCTCTTCGACCGCGACCCGAAGGCGGCCGCCAAGCTCGCCGCCGAGCGCACGGGCGGCGAATTCGTCGCCTGCGCCTCGATCGAGGCGCTCGTCGCCTCGCTCGTGCGGCCGCGGGTCGTCGTCCTGCTCGTGCCGGCCGGCGAGCCCGTCGACGACGCCCTGGCCGCGCTCTCCCCCCATCTCGAGCTCGGCGACGTCGTCGTCGATGCCGGCAACAGCCTCTTCCTCGACACCGACCGCCGCCTCGCCGCGAGCGCCGCTCGCCCCTGGCACTTCGTCGGCATGGGCATCTCCGGCGGGAGCGAGGGCGCGCGCACAGGCCCCGCGATGATGCCCGGCGGCTCGCCCGAGTCCTGGACGCGATTGCGACCGCTCCTCGAGCCGATCGCCGCCGTCGCCGACGGTGCCCCCTGCGTCGACCATTGCGGCGCGGGGAGCGCCGGCCACTTCGTCAAGATGGTCCACAACGGGATCGAGTACGGCGACATGCAGCTGATCGCCGAGATCGCCTCGCTGATGCGCCGCGGGCTCGGCTGGGAGGCCGCGCGCTGTGCCGACGTCTTCGACGCCTGGAACGCGGGCGCCCTCGAGAGCTACCTGATCGAGATCACCGCGAAGATCCTCCGCACCGCCGACCCCGAGCGCCCCGGCGCGCTGCTCCTCGACGCCGTCCTCGACCGCGCCGGCCAGAAGGGCACCGGGCGCTGGACCCTCGAGGCCGCCCTCGAGCTCGGCGTCGCGATCCCGACGATCGGCGCCGCCGTCGACGCCCGCGTCCAGAGCGCCGCCCTCGAGCGCCGCGTCGAGGCGAGCCGGATCTTCGCCACGAGCGCGCCGGCCGGATCGGCCGAAGCGCGCAGCACGTCACCATCGAGCCCGGGGTCGCGGGGCGTCGGCGCGCTCGGCGACTTCGACGCGCTCTCCGCCGACGACCTGCGCGACGCGCTCTACGCCGCCAAGATCGCGAGCTACAGCCAGGGCTTCGAGCTCCTCGCCCGTGGCAGCGAGGCCTCCGGCTACGGGACCGATCTCGCCCGCGTCGCGCGCATCTGGAGGGCGGGCTGCATCATCCGAGCGCGCTTCCTCGACGAGGTCGGCCGGGCCTTCGACGGCGCGCCCACGGCCCCGCTCCTCGCGCTGACGCCCGCCTTCGCCGATCGGCTGCGCACCGCCCTCCCCGGCTGGCGCCGCGTCGTCTCCGCCGCGACCCGCGCCGGCCTCGCGATCCCGGGCCTCGCCGCGTCGCTCGCCTGGTTCGACGGCCTCGTCACGCGCCGGGGCAGCGCCGACCTGATCCAGGCGCAGCGCGACTACTTCGGGGCCCACGGCTACGAGCGCGTCGACGCCCCCGGCCGGCCGGTCCATACCGACTGGGCGAACGCGCGCCGGCTCTCCTGATCGCGGCGGACGCGTCGCGCTCGAGGCCGCCTAACGCAACCCGATCGGCACCGCCCGCCACGCGCGCACCCAGAGCGAAGGCAGCCGCTCGAGCGCGGAGAGCTCGATCTCGTACTCGGGCCAGCGCGCCAGGATCTCCTCGAAGGCGATCCGCGCCTCGAGGCGCGCGAGGCCGGCGCCGAGACAGAAGTGGATGCCGTGGCCAAAGGCGAGATGGCGGCGGATCGATCGGTCGACGTCGAAGACGTCGGCGCGCGCGAACTCGCGGTCGTCTCGGTTCGCGGCGCCCCAGAGCAGGCGGACCTCGGATCCGGCCGGCATGCGGACACCGTGCCGCTCGACCTCACGCCGGGTGCGCCGGGCGAGGGACTGGACCGGTGACTCGAAGCGCAGCATCTCCTCGATCGCCGCGGGGAGTCGCGCCGGATCCGCGGCGAGGCGGGCGCGCGCGTCGGGATGGCGCGCGAGCAGGACGAGGCCATTGCCGACGAGGTTCGTGACGGTGTCGGTGCCGGCCAGGACGAGGTTGCTGAAGACGCCGCCCCGCTCGTCGGCGGAGAGCGCTTCGGGGCCCGACTCGCGGGCGAGCAGCGGGAGCAGGCCGGCGTCGGCGTCCGGGTCGATCGCGTCGGGGTGGCGCGTCTCGGCGACGAAGGCCTGCATGCGCGCGGCGAGCGCCGCGGGATCGCGGGCCGCGCCGATCGCGAGGGCGGCCGTTCGGATCGGTTCGTCGCGGGCGGGCGCGACCCCGAGCAGGCGGTGGATCACCCGGCTCGGGAAGATCGCGGCGAAGTCCTCGACGAGGTCGACGCGCTCGCCCGCCCGGATCCGCGGCTCGATGGCGTCGAGCAGCGACCGCGCGATCCCGCGCACCGCGGGCTCGAGCTCGGCGATCTTCGACGGCGCGAAGAACCGCGCGACGCTCGCGCGCAGACGGTCGTGGCCCGGCGGATCCATCGAGGCCATGTGGAGCAGGCGGGCGACCGGGCTCGCCGAGGAATAGGTCTCCCAGTCGGCGGTCGCCTCCCAGACGTCCTCGAAGCGCGAGAGCAGGAAGGCGCCGGCGCCGGCGTGGCGGTGGACGGGCGCCTCGTCGCGCAGCCAGCGATAGTAGTCGGCGGGGTCCGAGCGGAACTGCGGATCCGCCGGGTCGTAGGCGAGGTCGGTGATGCGGTCGCCGGCGGCGGGCGGGCGTGCGGGCGACGTCACGCCGCGCCGCCCGTGTCGGCGCGCAGCGGCGCCACGAGCTCGCGCGCGAGGCGCTCGATCGACGCGACGTAGTCGTCGGCGCGCTCCGGGCGCGCGGCCGGCCAGAGGGCGACGTGGGCGACGCCGAGCGCGCGGTAGCGGCGCAGATCGGCGAGCACGGCATCGACGGGGCCCGTCAGCGGGACCATGCGCTCGGCTTCCGGAACGGGGCGGGCGGTCAGCGCGATCTGCGAGCGGATCGAGGTCGGGACCGAATCGGCGGCGCGGCCCGCGGCCCGACATTCCCGGGCGAGGGACGCGATCCCCGCCTCGAGCTCCGCCATCGGCACGTCGATCACGTGCCAGCCGTCGCCGAGGCGCGCCGCGCGGCGCCGCGCCGCCGGGCTGTTGCCCCCGACCCAGATCGGGACGTCGCGGCCCAGCGGCTTCGGCTCGAAGCCGATGCCGTCGAAGCGGTAGTGCTTTCCGGCGAAGCGGGGCGCGTCGTCGCGCCAGAGGGTGCGCATCGCTTCGATGTGCTCGTCGAGATAGCGACCGCGCTCGGCGAAGGGAATGCCGAGGGTCTCGTACTCCTCGGGAATCCAGCCCGCACCCACGCCCAGGATCATGCGGCCATTCGACAGACGATCGAGGGAGGCGACCTGCTTCGCGACGGCGATCGGATGGCGCAGGGCCGCGAGGTAGACGCTGATGCCGAGGCGGATCCGCGTCGTCTTCGTCGCGACCGCCGCCAGCGCGATCAGCGGCTCGAAGAACGCGTGCTTCGGATCGAGGCGGATCTTCGCGCCGCGGACGTAGGGGTAGTTCGTCTGCGTCTCGATCGGCAGGACGAGGTGGTCCGCGGTCCAGAGCGCGTCGTAGCCGAGGGCCTCCGCCGCCTCGGCGACGGCGAGGATCGCCTGTGGATCCGCGAAGGCCCCCGAGTTCGGCAGGATGACGCCCAGCTCCACGCAGATGCTCCTCTCGCCGGGACATCGACCGGGCTCGGGGGCGACCCGGTCCGATCGAGGTTCGAAGCGCTCGGCCCTGGCCCGCCCGGGCGCTAGTCGGTGACCTCGCCGCTCGCGATGCCCGGCCGCTTCGCGATCCCGGCGAGCCCTTCGCGGCGAAGATCCGCGACGGGCACGTGGTGGATCAGGATGCCCGGTCCGCCCTCGGTCTTGATCAGGCGCAGGCTGAAGATGCCCTTCTCGTGGCGGAAGGAGTCGATCCAGTTGCCGCCGACCCCGGGATCCTCGTCGGCGACGACCGCGACGACCGAGCCGTCGGCCTCGTGCTTCGCGTTGAACTTCGTGATGTAGCCCTGGCCGTCCTCGTAGACGTCGAGGTTCTCCTGCCAGAGGTTGCAGATCTGCAGGATCCAGTACTCGCAGGGCGTCGGCGTGAAGCGGATGACGAGGGCCTCGTCGGCCTTCTTCTCCCAGCAGCCGAAGCCGTGGAGCCGGTCGCGCACTCCGCCGTTCGAGAGATAGGTCGCCTCGGAGAAGACGATCTGGTTCGGGCGCAGCGAGAGATTGTTCGCCCACCACGCGCGCACGAGCTCGGCATAGCCCAGCACGACCTGCGCGGTCTTCGCGAGCCCCGCCGCGACCTCGTCCGGCTGGACGGGCCGGGGCCGCGGCCGATCGATCCGCTCGATCGCGAACTGCGGCGGAATCGTCTTCGACCGGTCGTGGTAGACGAGGCGGATGAGCACGCCCGTCGAGTCCGGCGCGAGGAGCAGCCCGTTGCGCGCCGGGGGATGCTGCGAGAGCACGACCTCGAAGCGCCCCTCGGCGTCGAAGTCGATGTCGTCGCTCTTGAGGAAGGCCGTCGTCTTCAGGTTCGACGGATCGAATTCACCGAGGCCCGCGGTCCCGCGCGCGGCCCAGCTGCGGGCGGCGAGGTCCACCGGCTGCGGCGCCGCCCAGACGGCCATCACGAAGTAGGGCAGCGTGCCGCGGGTTCCGGTGATGCGGTAGTCGAACTCGCCGCTCTCGAACTCGCACATCAGATGGTCCTGGTCGGGGCACTGGACGTTGATGCTGGTCCGCCACGGCGCATCCCGCAGCCGCGGCCGATCGGGCTCGCAGTTCTCGACGAAGCGCTCGCAGCCGTTGCGCACGAGGCGCGCGAGGAAGCGGTACCACTCGGCGCGATCCTGCTCCGAGGGCAGATCGCCGAAGGTGTCCACCATCCGACCAGCGACCTTCAACGACTCGCAGAAATCCTCCCAGGACTCCCCCCGCAGCAGGCGCTCCGCGGCGCGGCGCTCGATCTCGTCGGCTCCCATGACATCGCTCCTTCCTGGTCTCGATTGCGGTCCGTGCCTGCGCGGGCGGCGCGGGCGCGGCCGTTCTGCGAGGCGGGCTTCCGGGCGAGGGATACGGCGGTGGGCCGGCGAAGTCAACTCGACGAGGCGATGCCGGGAGAGCCCCGGCGAGGCGGGATTCCTCGCAGGCCCAGCGCGCAACCGACTCCCGTCACGCCCCCGCGACCCATCGCGCATCCGCCGCCGACCGCACTAGACTCGCGCCCGGCCGGAGAGCCGCCGGCGAGGAGGAGCTCCATGGATTTCTCGAAGCTCGAGGACAGGCGCGTCTTCGTGACCGGCGCCGCCGACGGCATCGGTGCGGCGCTCGCCCGCGCGTTCCGCGCCGCCGGCGCCCGCGTCTTCCTGTCCGACGTCGCCGAGGAGCGCCTGCGCGAGACGGCCACCGCCCTCGACGCCCCGAGCGTCGCCTGCGACGTGCGCAACCCGACCTCCCTGGCGCGGGTCGTCGAGCGGGCCTGGCGCGAGCTCGGCGGCCTCGACCTCGTCTGCGCGAACGCGGGGGTCGTCGTCCAGGGCCCGCTGCTCGAGGCCTCGCGCGAGGAGCTCGACTTCATCTTCGGCATCAACGTCTGGGGCGCCCTCGACACCTGCCGCCCCTTCGTGCGGCTGCTCCGAGAGAACAAGAAGCCGGGCCACATCCTGCTGACCGGCTCCGAGGCCGCCCTCTCCTACCCCGAGCTGATCCGCGACATGCACATCGGCGCCTATCTCATGACCAAGCACGGCGTGCTCGCGATGGCCGACGCGCTGCGCGCCGATCTGCGCGGCGATGGCATCGGCGTCAGCGTCCTCTGTCCCGGCCCGGTCGCGACGAACCTGACGAAGAACTCGGGCGCGCTGCGCCCGGGTCGCGCCGCCGCGGGGCCGGTCGTCCCGACCGCCGGTCTCGGCCCCGACGCCGCGGCGCGGATCGGTGCCCTCTCCGTCACGCCGGACCAGATCGCCGCCCGGGCCCTCGAAGGTCTGCGCCGCGGCCTCTTCGTCATCCCGACCCATCCCCACATCGCCGCCGACGTCGAGGCCCGCTACGCGGAGATCCGCGCCGGCCTCGACGCCCTCGGCGTCTCCGCCTAGCCAGGAGCCCGTCATGCTGAGAAACCGAAAGATCCTGATCACCGGCGCCACCGGCGAGGTCGCCCGCGCCATCGCCGAGAGCCTCGCCCCGAACAACGAGGTCTGGGCCGCCGCGCGCTTCACGAATCCGACGCTCCGCCAGCGCCTCGAGGCGCAGAAGATCCGGACCTACGCCTGGACCCTCGGCAGCGACGACTTCACCGGCCTGCCCGACGACTTCGACCACGTCATCCACGCGGCCTGCAACATCTTTCCCGTCGCGAACGACTACGACGCCTCGATCCGCGACAACGCCGAGGGGACGGGGCTGCTCATGACCCATACCCGGCGCGCGAAGTCCTTCCTCTACGTGTCGTCCCTCGCCACCTACTCGGAGATCCCGGACAACTCCATCCCGCGCAAGGAGACCGACGCCCAGGGCTGCCACCAGCGCTTCGCCCCGAGCTACGGCATCGGCAAGACCGCGACCGAGGCCGTCGTCCGGACGCTCGCGCGAATCTACCGGCTCCCGACCCTGATCGGCCGCCTCGGCATGAACTACGGGATCGGCTGCTCGGGCGCGCCGGACTTCTATTTCAAGGACATGATGGAGGGCAAGCCGATCGTCGTCCCGCCGCGGGGCGTCTCGTACTGCGCCCTCGTCCACAACAGCGACGTCGTCGAGTGGGTCGAGCCGCTGCTCGCGGCGGCCAGCGTCCCGGCGAACATCGTCAACTGGACCGGGGACGACTGGGTCGACGAGCGCGAGATGGTCGAGTTCATGGCGCGCATCGCGCAGCTCACGCCGAAGCTCGTCGAGGACCCGAAGGCCGGCTACTACGGCGGCGTCGCCGACCCGACTAAGCGCCGCGCGATCACCGGCCCCGCGCGCCCGTGGAAGAAGAGCTTCCTCGAGATGCTGCGCGCCAACTACCCGGACCACGCCTTCGTCGACGTCGACTGAGGGCGGGGCCGCATCGGCTCAGTGGAACAGCCCCCAGCTGCCGTCGGGGTTCCGGGTCCAGCCGCTCGAGGCGAAGGTCCCACCGTCGACGGAGAGGGTCACGCCCGTCACGTAGCTCGCCATCTCCGAGGCCAGGAAGATGCAGGCGTTCGCGCAGTCCTCCACCGTGCCGGCGCGGCGCAGGGGAATGCCGCGCTCGCGGGCCTCGCGGCTGCCTCCGGTGGCGCTGCCCTCGAAGGCCTGCAGATGGGGCGTGTCGACGATGTCCGGGGCGATCGCGTTGACGCGGATGCCGTGGTCGGCGAGCTCGAGGGCGAGGGAGCGCGTGAAGTTGACCATGCCCGCCTTGCAGGCGGCGTAGACCGAGAACATCGGCGCCGCGCGCAGGGCCTCGATGCTCGCGACGTTCAGCACGACGCCCCCGCGACCGGCGGCGATCATCGCGCGGACCGCCGCGTCGGTCGGACCGAAGAGGCCGTCGAAGTTGAGCCGCGTGTGGGTGCCCCAGCCCTTCTGCCCGAGGTCGAGGAAGCTCGCATAACGCACGCCGCCGACGTTGTTGACCAGGATGTCGAGGCGGCCGAAATGCTTCACGGCCTGGTCGACCATCGCCTTCACCTGCTCGAACTCGCGTACGTCGGTCGGGATCGAGAGCGCGTCTCCCCCCGCCGCCCGGATCGCGGCGGCCGTGCGCTCGCCGGTCTCGGCGTTCTTGTCCGCGACGACGACGCGCGCCCCGAAGCGCGCGAAGCCCCGGGCGATGCCTTCGCCGATGCCCTGTCCGGCGCCGGTGACGATGGCGACGCGGTCGGTGAGCAGGATGTCCGACGGGTCCATGGGATCCTCCGATTCGATGACGATGCGACGTCTCGGGGCGCGAGCGTAGCGCGATGCGATTGGGGTAGAGTGGAAACCATGAGCGATCTCGAGGCCCACGAAGCGATCCGCCGACTGATGGCGATCTACGCCCAGCTGCTCGACTCGAAGCGACTCGAGGAGTGGGGCCAGCTCTTCACGCCGGACGCGGTCTTCCAGGTCTGGGGCCAGGTCTGGCGCGGGCGCGACGCGATCGTCGCCGGGATCGGCGGCATGCAGCCCGACCTGCCGGGCAAGCACGTGATCTTGACCCCCGTCGTCGATCTGAACGGGCCGGATCGCGCGCGGGCGTGGACCGACCTCTCGGCCTTCGCGACGACCGACGAGGGCATCTCGATCGCGACGATCGGGCGCTACCACGACGAGCTCGTGCGCCAGGACGGGCGCTGGCGCTTCGCGCGGCGCGTCGTCGTGATGGCGCGCGAGGCGCTCCCGGAAGGCGTCGAGCCGTCGCCGGCCTTCTGAGCACTTCGGCTCCGACCGCAGCCACGCGGAGGCCCGCGAGGGAGCGAGACATGAAGCGCAGCATCCGGGGAAAGGTCGCGATCGCGGGCGTCGGCGAGTCGACGTATTACAAGCGCGGTCAGGCGAAGGAGCCCGAGTACGTCCTCACGCTCCAGGCGATCCTCGCCGCCTGCCGCGACGCCGGCCTCGATCCGCGGGAGGTCGACGGCTTCGCCTCCTTCAGCAACGACCAGAACGATCCGGCCCGCATCGCCGCGGCGCTCGGCCTGCCCGAGCTGCGCTTCGCCAACATGGTCTTCGGCGGCGGAGGCGGGGGCGGCTCGGCGGCCGTCGCGAACGCCGCCGCGGCGATCGCTGCGGGCCATGCGGATTGCGTCGTCGTCTACCGGGGGCTCGCCCAGGGCCAGAGCTTCCGTTTCGGCCAGGGCAACTATCCCGCGGCCGTCTCCGGCGGGATGGCCTACCTCGCCCCCTACGGCGTCCTCTCCCCGGCCCAGATGTTCGCGTTCCGCACGACGCGCCTGATGCACGAGCACGGCATTGCCCGCTCGACCCTGCGCGCCGTCGCGATGGCCTCCTACCACCACGCCCAGGCGAACCCCCGCGCGGTGATGCGCGGCCGGCCCCTCGACGAGGCGGGCTACGACGCCGCGCGCTGGATCGTCGAGCCCTTCGGCCTCTTCGACTGCTGTCTCGAGAACGACGGCGCTGCGGCGATGGTGCTCGTGCCCGCCGAGCGCGCGCGGGACCTTCGGCAGCCGCCGGTCTACCTGCTCGGCGCGGCCCAGGGCTCGGGCTACCGCGACGGCGCCAGCATCCAGAACCCGCCCGACTTCGCGACCTCGAGCTTCAAGACCCTCGCGCCGCGGCTCTACGCGATGGCCGGCGTCGGGCCCTCGGACGTCGACGTGGTGCAGAGCTACGAGAACTTCACCGGCGGCGTCGTCATGAGCCTGATCGAGCACGGCTTCTGCACGTACGAGAACGCCAACGAGGTCATCACGTTCGAGAACCTGATCGCGCCTTCCGGCAAGCTCCCCCTCAATACGAGCGGGGGCAATCTCGCCGAGTGCTACATGCACGGCCTCGAGCTCAACATCGAGGCGGTGCGGCAGATCCGCGGGCAGTCGACGAGCCAGGTGCCGGGGGCGGAGGTGGCGCTCGTGAACTCGGGGCCGATGGTGCCGGTCGCGAGCAACATGATCGTGGGAGCCGCGAGCACGCTATGAGCGATCCGACCTCGAAGGCCTCGAATCCGCCGAAGACCCGCGCCGCGAGTCTCCTGCCGCCGGGCCTCCCCGCGCCGCGCCCGTCGCTCGACGGCCTCGACGCCCCGTTCTGGGAGGCCACCCGACGCCACGCGCTCGTGGCCCAGCGCTGCCGCGCCTGCCGGACCTGGCAGTGGGGGCCCGAGTGGCTGTGCCACCGCTGCCTGTCCTTCGACGTCGGCTTCGAGCCCGTCCCGGGCAAAGGGCGGATCTTCAGCTGGGAGCGGGTCTGGCACCCGGTCCACCCCGCTCTCAAGACCGGCCTCCCCTACGTCCCCGTGATCGTCGAGCTGCCCGAGGCGGGCGGGATCCGCATGCTCGGCAACCTGGCCGGCGATCCCGAAGCGCCCATCGTGATCGGCGCCGAGGTCGAGCCGCTCTTCGAGGACCATCTCGAGGGCGACGCGCCCTATACCCTCGTCCAGTGGCGGCGCACCGGGCGCTGAGGCCGAGCCGGCCCTGCACCTCGCCGGCCTCGTGCTTCGCTGGCCGCGGCAGGCCGGCGAGGAAAGACGTCCCGCGCGGGTCCCGAAGGTGTAGAGTGGAGGGCGACCGGGAGGACGCCCCATGACCGCCAGCGCCATCGAGTACGGCCACATCGACTTCGCGAACGACGAGGTCCCGCAGCTCCACACGATCCTCGCCGACCTGCGCAGCCGCCACGCCGTCGCGCCGGTCCAGTACCACGGCGAGATCAGCTACATGATCACGCGCTTCCAGGCGCTGCAGGACGCGATGTCCGACGACGAGCGCTTTCCGTCGTCGGCCGCCTATCTCCGTCAGTCGGCGCCCTCGATGGGCAAGACGATCCAGTGCATGGGCGGCCAGGAGCACCGCCGCAACCGCGCGCTCGTCTCGGTCGGCTTCCGCCCGCGCATCATGAAGGAGTTCGTCGAGGCCTTCCTGACGCCCGTCGCCCACGAGCTCGTCGACCGCTTCATCGCGAAGGGCCGGGCCGATCTCGTGCAGGACTACACCATGCGTTATGCGTTCACCGTCATCACGCGCCTGCTCGACTTCCCGCCCACCGACTTCGAGCAGCTGAAGCGCTGGGGCGACGGCCTGATCGCCTTCCCCTGGGCGCCCGAGTTCTCGCTGCAGTGCAAGCGCGAGTTCGACGCCTACCTGAAGCCCCTGATCGACGCCCGCCGCCGCGAGCCCGGCGAGGACCTGCTGTCGTCCCTCTGCCACGCGGAGCTCGACGGTGAGCGCCTCGACGACGAGGAGATCTATTCCTTCATCCGCCTGCTCTTCCCGGCCGGCGCCGACACGACCTATCGCGGGCTCGGCAGCATGATGTTCGGCGTGTTGACCCATCCCGAGGTCCTCGAGGCGGTGCGCGCGGACGACGACTTCGTCCCGACGGTCGTCCACGAGTCGCTGCGCTGGGAGCCGCCGACGGCGCTGCTGCCGCGCTTCGCGCCGAAGGAGGTCGAGTGGGCCGGGACGACGATCCCGGGCGGCTCCCAGGTCAACTTCGCGATCACCTCCGCGAACCGCGACCCCGAGGTCTTCGCCTCGCCGGAGAAGTTCGATCCCTGGCGCAAGGAGAAGGAGTTCCTGACCTTCGGCCACGGGCTCCACTTCTGCCTGGGCTCCCACCTCGCCCGGCGCGAGATGGAGGTCAGCCTGAAGGTCCTCACCGAGCGGCTCCCGGACCTGCAGCTCGTCGATCCGGACCGCGTCTCGATCACGGGGACGGTCTTGCGGGGTCCGAAGAGCCTGCCCGTCCGGTTCGGACGGCATTAGTCACGCGTTTTTCCGATGATCTGCCGGTTTCCCGGCTCGTCGACGAGAATTCCGCGGTCCGGGGTGGCCGCGCGCGCCGGTTTTCCCTTTCCTTCCGCGAACGGATCCTGAACCGAGCTGCTCCTCCCACCGAACAGTCTGGCCATGCCCAAGCTCCGCGCCCCGCTCGCCCTCGCCGCCCTGCTGCTGATGCTCCTGATCGGAGCGCTGGGAGCGGACCCGGCCCGGGCCCAGTGCGTCAACGGATCGGCCTGCAACGACAACAACGTCTGCACGACGAACGACACCTGCGTCAACAACGTCTGCGTCGGCACCGCCATCACCTGTGCCGACGACGGCAACGTCTGCACGACCGCGGTCTGCAACCCGACCCTCGGCTGCCAGCAGGTCAACAACTCGGCGCCCTGCAACGACGGCGATCTCTGCACGACCAACGACGTCTGCAGCGGGGGCACCTGCCGGTCCGGCAGCGCGCTGAACTGCAGCGACTCGAATCCCTGCACCGACGATCTCTGCTCTCCCGCCACCGGGACCTGCTCCCACGCCAACAACACCGCGTCCTGCAGCGACGGCAACGCCTGCACGACCGGCGACTTCTGCGCCGCCGGCGCCTGCCAGTCCGGCGCGGGCCAGCTCGCCTGCAACGACAACAACGGCTGCACGACCGACGCCTGCAGCCCGGTGTCGGGCTGCACCTTCTCGAACGTCGCCAACGGCACGAGCTGCTCCGACGGCTCGCTCTGCACCACGAGCGACCGCTGCAACAACGGCAGCTGCACGGGCACGACCGTCACCTGCCCCGACGACGCCAACGCCTGCACGACCGCCAGCTGCAGCCCGACCCTCGGCTGCCAGCAGGTCAACAACGCGAACCCCTGCGACGACGGCAATCTCTGCACCCTGAGCGACGTCTGCTCCGGCGGCAGCTGCCAGCCCGGCCCCCTCAAGAACTGCAGCGACGCCAACACCTGCACCGACGACGTCTGCGCGCTCGCGACCGGCGCCTGCGTCCACACCAACAACACCGCCGCCTGCAGCGACGGCAATCCCTGTTCGACGGGGGACGTCTGTGCCGGCGGGTCCTGCCAGCCCGGCGCCGGTCAGCTCGCCTGCAGCGACGGCAACGCCTGCACGACCGACGCCTGCAGCCCCGCCTCGGGCTGCGTCTTCGCCGCGGCGCCCAACGGGAGCCGCTGCTCGGACAACTCCCTCTGCACGACCGGCGACGCTTGCAGCAACGGGACCTGCACGGGCGCGGCGGTGACCTGCCCCGACGACACGAACGGCTGCACGACCGCGACCTGCAGCCCGGCGACCGGCTGCGGCCAGACCAACAACTCGCTGCCCTGCAGCGACGCCAACCCCTGCACCGACAACGACGTCTGCGTCGGTGGCAGCTGCCAGCCCGGGCCGGCGAAGAGCTGCAGCGACGGCAACGTCTGCACGACCGACCAGTGCAACCTCGCCGACGGCAGCTGCCTCCACGCCAACAACACCGCCTCCTGCAACGACGGCAATGCCTGCACCCCGAACGACGTCTGCAGCAACGGCACCTGCCAGCCGGGCGGGCCGGCCCTGACCTGCAACAACGGCAACAACCCGTGCCAGATCGGGAGCTGCGACGGGGTCCTCGGCTGCGTCTTCCAGAACGCGCCGCCGGGGACGAGCTGCAACGACGGCAACGCCTGCACCTCGGGCGACGCCTGCACGAACGGCACCTGCAGCGGCACCGCGATCGCCGGCTGCCAGCCCGCCGCCGTCCCGACGATGACCGACTGGGGCCGGATCGCGCTCGTCGTGCTGCTCGCGGGCACGGCGCTCGTCGCCGGCGCCCGCTGGCCGCGGCGACCGCGCGCCTAGCGACCTCAGAAGCCGCGGCGGGGATCGACCTCGCCGAGCGGTCTCAGGTTGCGCGCGTCCATCGTGGGACGGGGCCCGCCCCAGGTCTTCTGCAGCGCGGGGCGCTCGGCGAGACGCTCGAGCCAGTCCGCCACCCGTCGATGGCGCGCGAGGTCGACGCCCGCCGGAACCAGCCAGAACATCCCGTGGCTCACGTTCAGGTCGGCGACGGAGATCGACGGGCCCAGCAGATACGGGCGATCGGCGAGCGCGTCGTCGAGGATGCGCAGCGGCTTCTCGAGCTGCGAGGCCGCCAGATCGCCGAGCGCCCGATCGCGATCGGGCTCGGGCACGAAGAGGCGATTGCGCAGCAGCGGCCGCAGCAGGTTCTCGACCTCGTTGCTGCCCCAGAAGCTCCACATCAGCGCGCGTGCGGCCGCCTGCCGACCGACGGGACGCAGCCCGCCGTCGAAGCGATCCGCCAGGTAGTGGTTGATCGCCATCGACTCGAAGAGGATGAGGTCGCCGTCGACGAGCGTCGGGATCCGCTCGTTCGGGTTCAGCGCGCGGTACTCGGGGGTCTTCGTGCTGCCGTCGTTGAAGTGGATCGGCACGTGGCGATACGGGACACCCAGCTCCTCGAGCATCCAGAGGCAGCGGCCCGCGCGGGACGTGGCGATCCCGTAGAGCGTGAGCCCCGGCTCCGCGCTCACGCGCCCGCCTTGCCCTTCGGCACCGGGCGCGTGCTCGCGTGGATCGTCTCGACGCCCATCAGGATCGCGGCGAAGTCGTTCGAGACCCAGTCCGCATAATGGACGATCGTCCCCTCGACGGTCCCGGGCAGGCCCTGGGACGCGAAGGCGCTGTGGTGGCGCACCATCTCCGCGATCTCGAGCGGGATCCCCTGCTCGAGGGCGAGCTCCGCGCCGAGGGCGCCGTGGTCCCGCAGCGAGCGGCCCTCCGCATATCCGAAGGTCTTGCCGTCGAAGCGGTAGATCATCGGCTTGTCGACGTCGTGGAGGATCGCCGTCGCGAGCGCGACGTCCGAGTCGACCTGCAGGCCGTACTCGCGGCGGGCGACGTCGATCAGGTCGAGGGCGCGGGCGTTGACCTCGTTGACGTGGTGGAGGAGCGGCCGCGCCGGCATGTGGGGCGCCTGCGGCGAGCGCGCGAGGTTCTCGTAGGGCGAGCGCGCGAGGGCGGTCGCCCAGGTCCGCAGCACGGCCTGGCGGAGCGCCGGGCTCTCGAGGCGCTGGGTGGCGGGGATGGCGTCGGCGAGGGCGTGCACGAGGGCTTCGATGGATTCCATGCGCCGAGTCTACACCCGCCGGAAGGCGGTGCGACGGGCGAATTGCGGAGGATCGGGGCCGGCGCCCCCGGCGACGCGCGGCGATCCCGAGCGGCGGCCGCGGCGTCGACGGGCACCGTGTCGACGAGCGCCGTGGGCGCAGTAGAGTGGACGGGCGAGCGGCGCACGCCCGCGCGGCTCGAGCGCACACCGGAGGATCCCCATGGCCCCGCACGGCGTCGTCTCCGCGGACTCCCACGTGACCGAGCCCGCCGATCTCTGGCAGGAGCGGATCGATCGCAGGCTCCGGAATCGCGCGCCCTACGTCACGAAGAACCCGGGCCCGGGACCGGCCTGGCTCTTCGTCGCCGAAGGCACGGCCCCGTTCCCCGTCTCGGGCGGCTTCGCCGCCGGGCGCTCGGGCAAGGCGCTCGCCGAGTTCCAGCAGGCGGGCTATGCGGACGCGCGACCTTCGGGCTGGGATCCCGTCGCGCGCATCGCCGACCAGGAGCTCGACGGCATCGACGCCGAGGTCCTCTATCCCTCGCTCGCGATGAAGCTCTTCGCGATCGCCGACGGCGAGCTCCAGCGCGCCTGCTTCCAGGCCTACAACGACTGGCTCGCCGAATACTGCAGCCACGACCGCAAGCGCCTCTACGGCGCCGGGCTCGTCTCCCTCGAAGACGTCGCGGAGGGCGTGCGCGATCTCGAGGCGATCGCGAAGCAGGGCATGCGGGCGGCGATGATCTGGGGTGCACCGCCCGAGGATCGCCCCTACGACGATCCCGCCTACGATCCCTTCTGGCGCGCCGCCGAGGCGCTCGAGCTCCCCGTCTCGCTCCACATCATCGCGGGGCGCGGCCGCGTCAGCAACGCGGTCAGCAACGCGGTCCAGGGACGCACGCATTCCGGCGTCTGGTACATGAGCGTGCTCCACGAGATCCAGGACTCCCTCGCGCGGATCACCTTCGGCGGCGTGCTCCACCGCTTCCCCGGCCTGCGCATCGTCTCCGCCGAGAACGACGTCGGCTGGATCCCCCACTTCATGTACCGGATGGACCACTGCCACGAGAAGTACTGCGCGCTCTGGCCGAACGCGACGCCGGAGAAGCCGAGCTTCTATCTCCGACGCCAGCTCTTCGCGACCTTCCAGGACGATCCGATCGGGCCGGCGACCCACGCGATCTTCGGCCGCGAGAACTACATGTGGGCCTCCGACTTCCCGCACTCCGACTCGACCTTCCCCGAGTCGCGCCAATGGCTCGACAAGAACTTCGCCGGCGTGCCCGCGGACGTGCGGCGGCGGATCGTCCGCGACAACGCGGTCGAGCTCTACAAGATGGAGGTCGCATGAGCTTCTCCCGGGATCGAAGAGCACGCCGTGCGGCGGCGGGGCTGGTCGGATTCGCCGTCTTCGCGCTGGCCCTCGCGCCGACCGCCCGGGCGGAGGAGAAGGAGGCGGATCGCCGGGCGCGCGGGGCCGCGATGCAGCAGCGGGTCTACGACGCGAAGATGCCGGCCGACGATCCCTGGCTCCAGATGAGCCAGGACCAGGTCTTCGCCCAGATCTGGACGCGACCGGGGCTCACGATGCGCGATCGGCGCCTGATCTCGCTGACCGCCGCCGCCTACGCGGCCTCGCCCGCCGGCTACATCTCCCACATCGAGGGCGCGCTCGACAACGGCGACCTCACGCCCGCCGAGCTCTGGGAGTGGCTGATCCACTTCACGAACTACGCGGGCTATCCGAAGGCGGCGCCCGTCTGGGCCGAGATCCGGATCGCGCTGGCGAAGCGCGGCGTGCTGCCGCTGCCTGCGAGCCTCGGGCCCGGCCGGGATCCCGAGCTCGATCGCGAGCGCGCGACGCCCGTCGAACCCGGCTCGAAGCGTTAGGTCCCGGTCGTGGGAACGGGCGCGGCGGCGCCGGCGATCGGGCTCGCGCTCGCCCTCGCGACGGCGGTCCTGCTCGCCGTCCCGGCCCTGCGCGCGCCGAGCCTCTGGATCGAGCGACCGCTCGCCCTCTGGGCGCTCGTCTGGATCGGCCTGGTCGCGGGGGCCTTGCTCTGGCGCAGAGGTCCCGACGCACCGGCCCGCGCCGAGGCGCAGAGGCCTGCGCCAGCACCGAATCCGGTACCGACTTCGACGTCGACGCACGGCGCGAGCGGCCGCCGGCTCGGCGGCGTCCTCGTCGGTGTCGCCCTCGGCCTGCTCGGCTTCGCAGCCTGCGCGCGCCTCGGCGGACCGCTCCTCGGGCTCTGCCCCGGCATGCACGACGAGTGGAGCTACCTCTTCCAGGCGAAGACCTTCCTGGCGGGCCGCTTCTGGCTGCCGAGCCAGAACGCGATCCCGGGCCTCTTCGATCAGATCCACGTCCTCAACGAAGGCCACTTCGCGAGCCGTTATTTCCCGGGCACCGGCCTCTGGCTCGCCCCCTTCGTCGCCCTCGGCGTACCCTATCCCGCCCAGTGGCTCGCCGCCGGCCTCGCCGCCGCCCTGATCCACGACGCCGGGCGGACCGTCGGCGGCCCGCGCGTCGGCCTCGTCGCGGGGGCGCTCGTCGCCCTCTCGCCCGGGGTCGCCGAGCTCTGCAACGCGCTCGTCGCCCATGCGCCGACCCTGCTCGGCCTCGCGCTCTTCCTCGCCGGCTTCGCGCGGGCCCGGGCCCGATCGACCGGCGAGCGCGCCCGCTTCGGCTGGGGGCTCGCCGCCGGCGCCGGGCTCGCCCTCGCGATGCTGTGCCGACCGCTGACGGCGGCGGCGATCGGCCTGCCCTTCGGCCTGCTGCTCGTGCTCGAAGCGATCTCGACCCTGCGCGGCGGATCGCGCTCCGGCGACATCCCGGCCCGGCCCCCCGCACGCGGCTTCCTGGCGAGCGCCCCCCTCCCCGTGCGCCTCCTCGTCGCCACCGGCCTCCCCCTCGCCGCGGGCCTCGCCTTCCTCGCCGCCCACGACCACGCCATCACGGGCCACGTCTGGAAGACGCCCTACGGCCTCTACAACGACCTCTACACGCCGCGTCACGTCTACGGCTTCGAGAACGGGACGCGCGGCGACGCCGTCGACGCTCCGAAGCGCGACGTCGACTACGACCGCTGGGCCCGCAACCTGACCTGGCCCGGGGCGCTCCGGAACGGGCGCGCGCGGCTCAAGTACAGCCTGCGCGCCTCGGTCGGGACGATCCCGTTCGCGGTCGGGCTCGTCGCCCTGGTCGGATCGCTGGCGCTGGGGACGCGGCGGGCCCGGGCGCCGGAGGCGGACGCGGAGCCGAGCGATGCGGAGACGGGCGCCGAGGCGGTCGGGGTCGGGCCCGTCGCGCCGGATCGGGACTCGGCGCGGGGCTACTGGATCGCATGCATCGCGGGGATCGCGGTGCTCCATCTGGCCCATCTGCCCTACTGGTTCGTCGGGATCCACGCCTATCACTACGTGTTCGAGTCGATCCCGCTCTACGCGCTGGTCGTCGCCGGCGGCGTCGGCGCGGCGGAGGCGTTCGGGCGGCGCACCGGGCGCCCGCTCCTCGCTCCCGCCTGGGCGCTGCTCGCCCTCGCGCCCGCGGTCGGGCAATGGCTGCCGATCGACGGCCCGCTCCAGACGGAGACCGGAAGAGCGCTCCAGCAGGGGTCGTCCTTCGCCCCCTCCCGCCGGCAGCACCAGCGCTTCCTCGACCTCGTCGAGGCGAAGGCGACGGCGCGCCCGGCGCTCGTCCTCGTGAAGCAGCCGCCCCGGAACTTCCACGTCGACTACGTGGTGAACGACCCGACCCTCGACGGCCCGGTCCTCTTCGGCCGCTTCGATCCGGCCCGGATGAGGCTCGAGGCGATCGCCGCGGCCTTCCCCGACCGCGCGCTCTATCTCTTCGACGAGCGCCGCGGCCGGCTCGAACGGGTCGGCGGCGAGCCGGGCGACGACACGGGGGCCGCCCCGACCGAATGAAGCCCGGTTTCCCGAGCGGCCGCGACGTGGGACAATCCGCGGCGCCCGCTCCCCTCCGCCAGGAAACGAAATGACCGCCGTCGCCGCCGAGCCCGATCGCGAGACCGTCTCGAACCCCCGCCACTACCGCTACTACGACCTCGTGATGGCGGGCTTCGTCACGGTGCTCCTCTGCTCGAACCTGATCGGGCCGGGCAAGACCTGCATCCTGTTCGGCCTGACCTTCGGCGCCGGCAACCTCTTCTTCCCGATCTCGTACATCTTCGGCGACGTGCTCACCGAGGTGTACGGCTATGCCCGGACGCGCAAGGTCATCTGGGCGGGCTTCCTCGCGATGATCTTCGCGACGGTGATGGGGCTCTT
Source organism: Myxococcota bacterium (assembly GCA_046351135.1). Lineage (GTDB taxonomy): Bacteria > Myxococcota_A > UBA9160 > UBA9160 > UBA4427 > UBA4427. The sequence goes on from JAXLZA010000010.1 coordinate 59,307, forward strand.
CGTGATCCACATGCCCGCGGATCCGGACGAGCCCTTCAACGCGGTGATCCAGCCCGCCCTCGAGATCGTCTTCGGGAGCACGGGGCGGATCGTCGTCGCGTCGATGGTCGCGTTCTGGTGCGGCGACTTCATGAACAGCTACGTGCTCGCGAAGATGAAGGTCTGGACCGAGGGGCGCCATCTCTGGTCGCGCACGATCGGCTCGACCGCCGTCGGGCAGCTCGTCGACAGCGCCCTCTTCTATCCGATCGCCTTCCTCGGGACCTGGCAGCCCGGCACGATGATGAAGGTCATCGCCTTCAACTGGGCCTTCAAGGTCTCGGTCGAGGTCGTCTTCACGCCGCTGACCTATCTCATCGTCAACTGGCTGAAGCGCCAGGAGAACGAGGACTGGTTCGACCGCAAGACCGACTTCACGCCCTTCTCGCTGAAGGACTGACCCGCGCGCTCAGCGCCGGCGGAAGCGCAGCCGCCGCGGCCCGCGCATCCTGCGCACCGACGGCCCGGGCTCAGGCGCGATCGTAGCCCCGACTGCGGCGATAGGTCGCGTAGGCCTGCTCGAGCCCGGCGCGGGTCAGACCGAAGTCCTCGATCCGATAGTGATGGGGCTTGCGCCGGTCGCGCGGATTCTCGGCGCGATAGCCGGCGAAGGCGGCCCGGGTCGCGTCTTCGATCGGCCAGCCGAGGAAGGCGTAGATCCGCTCGAGGACCTCGTCCTGCCGGCGCATCAGGTCCTCGTACTCGAGCTCGCAGAAGCGCTCCGGCTCGCGCACCGCCCCGCGCGCCGCCCGCTCGAGCGCGGCCCCGTAGTAGTGGGCGCAGTAGCGGCCGCACTCCGCGGGGTCCGGCGCGACGGAGTAGATCTTCCACTGCTCGAGGTACATGCTGCTGATCGAAGGGATGCAGGCGAGCGGATCGCGGTGGGACATGATGAAGCGGGCGCCGGGATACGTCGTCCGGAACGCCTCGAAGATGTGCATGTGGGAGGGCGCCTTCAGGAGCCACGGCTTGCCGTCGACGGCGTGGCCCGCCCGTCGGCGCTGCCACTGCAGGAAGCGCAGCAGCCGGCGGTGGTAGCGGGTCGAGACGACGCCGTCGTTCGCCTCATAGTAGGCGTTGTAGCTCGGCAGGTTCGCCTGGGAGCCGGGCACGGTCGAGAGGAAGGCGCCCTCGAGCAGCATCAGGTCCTCGTCGGGGGCCATCGCGTCGAGGGGATGGATCGAGAGCAGCTCGGGGTTGGCCTCGATCATGGCGGCGATCTCGGCCTTCGCGATCGGGATGCGGGCGTCGTGGGCGTCGACGAAGTCCCAGTCGAGCTCCGGGACCGGAAAGCGGACCTCGTACCAGCGCGTCGGGATGAAGCGCTCGTCGCTCGAGAGCAGGCGCTGGAGCATCGTCGTCCCGGTCCGCGGCAGGCCGAGGATGACGACCGGCGGCTCGAGGGGCTCGTCGGCGATCTCGGGATGCCGCCGCTCGAAGGCGAGCAGGCGCAGGCGGTTCTTCAGCAGCTCGACGAGCCGCGTCCGCTGGAGCGCGACCCCCGTCGGGTTGAGATCCGCCTCGCGCTCGAGGGAGTCGACGAGGGCCGCGAGCGGCGGGAGATGATCGTCGTCGCCGAACTCGACGAGGCCCGTCTCGGCGCGCGCCTGGGCGACGAGCTCGTCCACGGTCGGGAAGCGGCGCGCGGTCATGCGGCGCCCTTCATGCCGGTGCTCTTCATGCCGGCGCTCTTCACGCCGGAGGATGGTGGACTTCGCCGAGCAGCTCGCCGCCGTCGGCGACCAGCGTCGCACCGTAGATCCAGGCGCCGAGATCGGAGGCCATCATCAGCACGACCTTGCCGAGATCGTCGGGGAGCCCGATGCGCCCGGCGGGCAGCTTGCGGCCCCGCGCGTCGATCTTGGCGTCGTCGAGCCACTCGCGGAGCGAGTCGGTGTCGACCATGCCCGGGGCGACGCCGCAGACGCGGATGCGGTGGGGCGCGAGCTCGAGGGCGAGCGTTCCCGTCGCCTGGATCAGGCCCGCCTTCGAGGCCCCGTACGGCGCGAGGTTCGGCGACGCGTGGAAGGCGGCGACCGACGCGACGTTGACGACGACGCCCGGACGCTTCGCGGCGATCAGATGGCGGGCGAAGGCCTGGGTGCAGCTGAAGACCGAGACGAGGTTGCACTCGAGGGTGCCCCGCCAGTATTCGGGACCGCTCTCGAGCAGCGAGCCCTCGGGCTTGCCGCGGCGACCGCCGACGTTGTTCACGAGGATGTCGGCGCGCCCGAAGCTCTTCTGCGCCGCCTCGATCACCTTCGCGAACTCCTCGGGGTTCTCGGCGTCGGCGACGACGGCGACGACCTTGCGGCCGGAGGCGCGCAGCTCGGTGGCGGCCTTCTCGAGGGGGGCCGCGCGGCGGCCGGTGATGACGACGTCGGCGCCGGCCTGCACGAATTGCCGCGCGCAGCCGAGGCCGACGCCCTGGGACGCGCCGGTCACGATCGCGACCTTGCCCTCGAGACCGAGACTCGAATTGCTCATCGGAAAGCTCTCCCTGGAATGCAGCGCGCGCCGGGCGTCGCGGCCCGGCGCGACGCGTCGGATTCGTTCAGTCCTTCTGGCCGAGGATCTTCTTGCGGACCACCGGATCGCGGACGAAGACCGGCAGCCCCGCCTCGTCGAGATAGCCCGGACGGATGCTCGCGCCGCCGTCGACGGGGATTAGCTGTCCCGTCACCCAGGCCGCGAGATCCGAGAGCAGGTAGAGCACCGCGCCCGCGATGTCCTCGGGCCGCCCGCGCCGCCCCATCGGAATGACGGCCCGATCCTGCGCCGTCTCCCCGCTGCCCGCGTTCTTCGGGACCTGGATCGTCCCGGGCGCGACGGCGTTCACGCGGATCCCGAGCGGACCCCACTCGAGGGCCATCGTGCGCGCGAGGGCGAGCAGCGCCGCCTTCGACGTCGCATAGCCCGCGCCGTAGGGCATGCCCTGGAGCGCGGCGATCGTCGCAATCTGGACGATGCTGCCCGGCTGCTTCGCCGCCGAGAGCGCCCGGGCGAAGGCCTGCGAGGTCTGGAACGCGACCTTGAGATTCGAGCGCAGCAGCAGGTCGAGGGTCTCCTCGCTGTAGTCGAGGAGCGAGGACCAGCGATCCGACGGCAGTCCACCGACGACGTTGACGAGGCCGTGGAGCGGCGCGCCGCCGCGGGCGGCGACCGCCATGATCTCCCGCGCGCCCTCGGCGGTCCCGGCGTCGAGCAGGCAGCGCTGGCCGCGCGCCCCCACCGACTCGACCGCCGCCATCGCCTGGTCGAGGGCCGCCGCGTCGCGGTCGACGGCGGTCACGAAGGCGCCCTCCGAGGCGACCATCCGCACGATCGCCGTTCCGATTCCGCCGCCGCCGGCCCCGACGACGACCACACCCCGACCCGCGAGAGAGAGCTTCGACATGGCTCCGACGTTAACGCAGAAGCGGACGTCGCAACGGGGCCCGATCGGTCACCGGACGGCGCCGCCCGCGCGGTCCGGGCGGCGCGCCGATCGCGATCGCCGCGCTGGCAATCCGCCGCCGCGGCGCGCAGACTCCGATGCGGAGGTGTCCCATGAGCCGAGCCACGGGCCTGATCCTGCAGTTCGTCCGCTGCAACGCCGCGCCGCGCACGGGCGAGTGGCAGCGCTTCCTCGAAGACGTGCTCCTGCCCGAGCAGCGTGCGGTGGAGGGCGTGCGCGCGGCGACGCTCTTCGCCCTGCGCGTGCAGCCGGCGCCCTGGATGCCCTCGGTCGGCTTCACCCACGCGATCCTGATCGAGGTCGCGGGCGAGCTCGCCCCGACCCTCGAGCGCCTGCGCGCGCGGGAGGCAGCGCTGCGCGAGGCCGGCCGCATCGACCGCAACCACTGCCTGATGGTCGAGGACGCGCTGCGCGCCCACGGCCGCCACGCCGACAAGCCGCTCCCCGGCCCCGATCTCCACGGCCACATCCTCGCGTACGTCCTCTGCAACGACCCGCGCGTCGAGCGCGAGTGGGACCAGTGGAACGACGACGTCCACATGCCCGACATGCTCGACTCCGGCGCCTTCACCGGCGTCAGCCGCTGGGTCCGCGAGCCGCGCGTCGTCCGCGGCACGAACTTCCTCACCCTCTACGACGTGGGCCCCCACGGCGTCGACGTCGCCGTCGAGAAGTCGGCGGCGGTGATGCCCGGTCTCGTCGCCTCGGGTCGCAAGCACGAGGCCCACATCGGCGGGCTCACGGTCATGCTGGTCCGCCCGTGAAGGGGAGCTTCCGGCTCGCCAGCGTCGCGCTCGCAGCCTTCTCGCTCGTGGCCTTCTCGTGTCGCGGCCCCGCGAAGGAGCCCGCCGCCCCTGCGCCGGCCGCCGACGACGTCGACTGGCCGCAGCACGGCCGCACGCCCGACGAGCAGCGCTACAGCCCCCTCGCCCGCATCGACGAGACGAACGTCGCGTCGCTCGGCCTCGCGTGGAGCTTCGACCTCGAGACGCGCCACGGCGTCGAGGCGACGCCGCTCGTGATCGACGGGGTGATGTACGTCTCGGCGCCGTGGAGCGTCGTGCATGCGCTCGATGCGAAGACGGGCCGTCCCCTCTGGCACTTCGATCCCGAGGTCCCGCGCTCGACCGCGCGCAAGGCCTGCTGCGGGATCGTGAACCGCGGCGTCGCCGCCGAGGCCGGCCGGCTCTTCGTCGGGACCCTCGACGGCCGCCTCGTCGCCCTCGACGCGAAGACCGGGGCGAGGCTCTGGGAGACGCTCACCGTCGACCCGAGCCAGCCCTACACCATCACCGGCGCGCCCCGCGTCGTCGCGGGCCTCGTCGTGATCGGCAACGGCGGCGCCGAGCTCGGCGTGCGCGGCTACGTCTCCGCCTATCACACCGCGACGGGCGCGCTCGCCTGGCGCACGTACACGGTGCCGGGGGATCCGGCGAAGGGCTTCGAGACGCCGGCGCTCGAGAAGGCGGCCGCGACCTGGTCGGGCGAGTGGTGGAAGATGGGGGGCGGCGGGACCGCCTGGGACGCCTTCGCGTACGACCCGGCGCTCGACCTGCTCTACGTCGGGACCGGCAACGGCGGCCCGTTCCCGATCTGGACGCGCAGCCCGGGCGCGGGCGGCGACAACCTCTACCTCTCCTCGATCCTCGCGCTGCGCCCGAAGACGGGCGAGCTCGTCTGGCATTTCCAGACGACGCCCGGCGACTCCTGGGACTACACCGCGACCCAGCACATGATCCTCGCCGATCTCGAGATCGGCGGGCGCCTGCGCCAGGTCCTGATGCAGGCGCCGAAGAACGGCTACTTCTGGGTGATCGACCGCGTGACGGGCGAGTTCATCTCGGCGGCGCCGTACACGACGGTGACCTGGTCGAAGGGCGTCGATGGGTCGGGGCGGCCGATCGTCGACCCGGCCATGGACTACCGCGCCGAGCCGAAGCTCGTCCATCCCGGTCCCGCCGGCGGCCACAACTGGCAGCCGATGTCCTTCCATCCCGGGACCGGCCTCGTCTACGTCCCCGCCTTCGACGTCCCGATGGTCTTCACCACGAAGCAGGACTTCCGCTTCCGGCCCGGGTGGGAGAACACGGGTCTCGACTTCCGCAACTTCATCGCCTTCGACGACGACGGGAAGGTCGAGATCGACGCCTTCCTGCTCGCCTGGGATCCCGTCGCCCAGCGCGAGGTCTGGCGCGTGCCCCACGTGACGACCAACAACGGCGGCGTCCTCTCGACCGGCGGCAACCTCGTCTTCCAGGGCACCGCCGACGGCCGCCTCGTCGCCTATCGTGCGAGCGACGGCGAGAAGCTCTGGGAGGCGCCCGCCGGGACCGGCGTGATGGCGGCGCCGATCACCTATCAAGTCGATGGCGTGCAGTACGTCTCGGTCGCCGCCGGCTGGGGCGGGAGCTTCGCCCTCTCCGGCGGGCCGGCGGCGCTGCTGGCCGGGGTCTGGGGCGGCGGGCGGGTGCTCACCTACGCCCTCGGTGCCCACGCCGATCCGCCGCCGAAGGCGATGCCGCCGGCCCCGACGGGCCACGCCCCGAAGCCGCCGGCGACGCCCCCCAATCCCGAGCGCCTCGCGCGCGGGCGCTTCCTCTACCACGAGCACTGCATGGCCTGTCACGGCCCGCAGGCGATCAGCGGCGGCACCGTCGTCGATCTGCGCGACGCCTCGCAGGAGACCCTCGACCGCCTCCCCGCGATCGTGCTCGGCGGCGAGCGCGAGCCCCTCGGCATGCCGCGCTTCGACGACCGCCTGAACGCCGACGAGGTCGACGCGATCCGGGACTACCTCCTGAGCCGCAATCGCAGGGCCCCGATCCCGAATTGACACGGCGCGGCCCGGTAGTAGCGTGGGACGAGACCGAGGAGGATGCCATGCAGGAGCGACCGTCGAGCGGAGCGGGGGAAGGAGCGATGCGGGGGACTGCCAGCGGTGCGACGGCCGGCGGGACGGGCGGCGGACGCGGCGCCGTCGCGCGCTACGCACCGACCGCGGCGGTGGCCCTCGACGACGCCGAGGCGATCGCCTGGCGCCGCGTCGATCCCGATCTGCTCGACCTCGTGGCGCGGCTGGTCGCCTCGATCCACCGCATCCCCGCCCTCGCCCGCCCCGCCGAGCTCGGCCCGAGCCCGTGGCAGGGGCGCGATGCGTCGGCGTGGCGATCCTTCTCCGATCTCGGTGAGGCCCAGAAGAGCGCCCTCGCCTTCGCCGAGCAGTTCACCCTCGACGTCTCCTCGATCGACGACGCCCTGCGACAGACGCTCCTCACCGCGCTCGGCGACCGGGCGGCCGAGTTCGCCCAGGCGATCTACGTCGTCGACGTCGTCGCGCGCGCCCGCGCCGTCTTCGATCGGCTCTTCGGACCGAGCTCGGCCGTGCCCACGACGAAGACCCGGCGGCTCTCGCCGGAGGCGAACGTCTGGAACGGGATCGAGGAGATCATCCGGGTCATCCCGGGGCTGCAGGGGCTCGACGCGGTGACGACGGAGCTCGTGCGGCTGCGGGGCGCGCGCGCGCATCAGTGCCGCTTCTGCAAGTCGGTGCGGAGCCGCTCGGCGATGGTGGCCGGCGCCAACGACGACATGTTCGCCGCCGTCGACTTCTACCGCACGAGCGATCTGCCCGAGTCGATCAAAGCGGCCCTCGCCGTGACGGACGCGTTCATCTGGACGCCGGGCGGGCTCTCCGACGAGGAGATCGCGGGGCTCGAGCGCCACTTCACCCCGGCCCAGCAGGTCGAGCTGATCCTCGACGTCGCCCGCAACGCCTCGAACAAGTTCGCGGTCTCGATGGCGGCGGACGGGGCGAACGTGACCGAGGGCTACGAGGTCTACGACGTGAAGCCCGACGGCTCGATCGTCTACGGCCTCACGGCCCTCTGAAGAGAATCCGGATGAAGTTCTGGCAAGCGCTGACCTGGGTCGAGACGGACCAGCTCGTCGAGGCGGCCCGCTTCGCGGAGGAGGTCGGCTTCGACGGCTGCATGCTCGCGGACCACGGCGTCTTCCCGCGCGAGGTGCGCTCGCCCTATCCCTACGCGGCGGATGGTGCGCCGCCCATGGATCCCGATGCCCACTACCCCGACTGCTGGGCGACGCTCGGCGCGCTGTCCGTCGCGACGAAGAAGCTCCGCTTCACGATCAGCGTCTACGTCCTGCCCCTGCGCAACGTCTTCGAGGTCGCGCGCGCGACGGGGACGATCGCGCTCCTCTCCGGCAACCGCCTCGCGCTCGGTGCCGGCATCGGCTGGATGAAGGAAGAGTTCGACATCTACGGGGTCGACTTCAAGACCCGGGGCAAGCGCACGGACGAGATGATCGAGGTCCTCCACAAGCTGTGGAAGGGCGGCATGGTCGAGCACCACGGCCGCTTCTTCGACTTCCCGGCGCTGCAGATCGCGCCGGCCCCGACGAAGCCCGTCCCGATCTGGATGGGGGGCTCGAGCGAGCCGGCGCTGCGCCGGACGGCCACCCTCTGCGACGGCTGGCTCGGCGCCGGCAACACGCCCGAGGAGGTCCCCGGCATCCTCGCGAAGCTGGATCGCCTGCGCGCCGAGGCGGGCCGCAGCCACCTCCCCTTCGAGACGGTCGTCGGACTGAAGACCCCGCCCGACGTCGACACCTTCGTGCGCCTCGCCGACCAGGGCATGACGACGGGCCTCAACTATCCCTTCAAGTTCGCCCTCGGCGACCATTCGACCCTCGACCAGAAGAAGCGCGTGATGGAAGACTTCGCCGAAAAGATCATCCGCCGGGTGAAGTAGAGCGAGGAACAGCCCGATGGACGTCGGTCTCCTGATGCTCGGCCATCCCGGCAAGGCCCGGGAGATCGCGCGCCGCACCGAGGCCGCCGGCTTCACCCACCTCGCCCTCGGCGACACCCAGAACCTCGGCCCCGAGACCTGGAGCCAGCTCATGCTGGTCGCGACCGCCTCCGAGCGGATCCGGATCGGCACCGGCGTGACCAACACCACGACCCGCGACGTCGCCGTCACGGCGAGCGCCGCCCTCGCGCTGCAGCTCGAGAGCGGGGGCCGCGCGTTCTGCGGGATCGGCCGCGGCGACTCGGCCCTCGCAAAGATCGGCCGGCAGCCTGCGCCCCCCGACGACTTCGAGCGGGACCTCGCGAGCCTGCGCGCCTATCTCGCCGGCGAGTCGACGCCGCGCGGACCGGCCACGAGCCGCATCGAGTGGAGCCGGGGCCTCGCGATCCCGCGCGTCCCGATCGAAGTCGCGGTCTCCGGGCCGCGGGTGCTCGAGATCGCCGCGCGCCACGCCGACGGCTTCGTCTTCTGCCTCGGCGCCGACCCGAAGACCCTCGAACGCGCGCTCGGGGCGGCGCGGGAGGCGGTGCGTCGGGCCGGCCGGGATCCGGCGAGCGTTCGCTACGGCGCCTTCGTCAACTGCGTCGTCGACGACGACGTCGCCCGCGCGCGGGCGATCGCGCGCGGAGGCGTCTCGGTCTTCGCGCGCTTCGGTGGCTGGTCGAAGGGCGCGGGCGAGCTCGGGGATCCCGCCCTCGAGCGCGAGGGGCGCAGCGTCGCCCGGCGCTACGAGATGGATCGTCATGCGGAGGCCGCCGGCGAAGGCGCGCGCGCCCTCGACGACGCCCACGTCGACCGCTTCGCCATCGTCGGCCCCGTCGCCCACGCGGTCGCCCGCCTGCGCGCGCTCGCCGCCCTCGGCCTCGACTTCGTGACGGTGGCACCGGGCTCGAGCGACATGGACTGGGAGGCCGGCTGGCTCTCGATCGAGCGGATCGGGAACGAGGTCGTGCCGCAGGTCGGCTGAGAGACCGGGCGACGGGACGGGAGGCGACCATGGACGTCATTTCCGCGGACGAGCACATCGTCGAGCCCCTCGAGTTCTGGCAGGACTGGCTCCCGGACGCGCTGCCCCCGCGGCTGCGGGATCGCGCGCCGCGGCGGATCGGCGCGGGGGTCGCGCTCGACGGGACGACGGTGCTGCGGACGTTCACGCTGTTTCCGGAGCTCGCCCGCGTCTCGGACGACGCGCCCGGCGCGGGCGAGGTCGAAGCGCGCATCGCCGTCCAGCAGGCCGAGGGGATCGACGCGGCGATCGTGTATCCGCAGCGGGCGATGACGATGTGGGGGCTCGACGATCCGGATCTGCGCGAGGCCTGCCTCGACGCCTACAACGACTGGCTCGCGGCGCAGTGCGCGAAGAGCGGCGGGCGGATCGTCGGCGTGCCGATCCTGCCGACCGTCTACCGGCCGGAGCGGACGGCCGACGCGATCGCGCGCCTGCGCGATCAGGGCTTCCGCACGATGATGCTGCCCAACTACCCGCGCAACGTCCGCTACGGCGAGGAGGCGATGCGCCCGCTCTGGGCGGCGATCGAGGCGAGCGGGCTCCCGCTCTCCTTCCACATCAGCGAGGCGCCCGACGGCAACGGCCCCGGCGAGCTCGGCAGCTACCTGATGGTCTCGTTCCAGCCCTTCCGCAAGCTCTGGTCGTATCTCGTCTTCGCGGGGATCTTCGATCGCCATCCCGGGCTGCGCATCGTCTTCGCCGAGGGCGGCATCTCCTGGATCCCCTCCGCCCTCGACCACGCCGACCGCATCGCCCGCCGCTTCCGCGAGCATCTCGAGCCCCGCCTCGCCCGCGCGCCGAGCGACTACTGGCGAGAGCACTGCTGGGCGACCTTCATGGACGACCCGCGCGGCCTCGAGCAGATCGACTGCATCGGGCGCGACCGCGTCCTCTGGAGCAGCGACTATCCGCATCCGGAAGGCACGCACGGCGAGACGCAGAAGGTCCTCGCGGACGTCGTGCGGCGGGTCGGCCCCGAGGCCGGCGCCGCGATCGCTGGCGGCAACGCGCGGCGGGTCTACGGGCTCGCCTAGCATCCGGCGCCCTGCGGCACCGCGTCTTCCCGCGGCGCCACCGAGCCGACCCGTCAGATCCGGCTGGCCGACTCGATCGCGAAGTCCGGCGCCGGGCGCGGCGGCGCGCGCCGCGCGAGGGCGGCCTCGATCGCGGGGGCGAGGCGCTGCGCCTTCGCGCGCCGTCGCGCGGGCTCGGCGTCGCGGAACTCGGGCATCACCTCCCGCGCGAAGAGCTCGAGCGACGCGCAGATGTCCGCGTGGCCGAGACGCCCGCCGTGGATCATGAAGAGGACCTGGTCGACACCGGCCTCCGCATAGCCCCGCATGAGGGTGCGGATCTGGTCCGGCGTGCCGACGGCGCCGCGGTGGGACTCGATGCCGGCGCGCTTCATCTCGTCGCCCACGAGCGGCCGCGTCGAGAGAAAGAGGCTGCGGCTCGCGTCGGGCCTCGCGTGCTCGGCCTCGAAGGCCCGCCACAGATCGGTCGCCCCGGGCCGATGCGTCCCGGCGGCGTAGTAGTGGAGCCCGGAATAGCGGAAGAAGTCGAAGCCGACGAGGCCCCGCTCGATCGCGGTCGCCTCGTCGCGGTGGCAGAGGAAGGGCGCGACGACGCCGAAGCTCGGATTGACGGCGAAGCCGACCGGGACGCAGGCCTCCGACGCGAGCGTCGCGTGATAGCCCGCGACCCAGCCCCGGGCCTCCTCGGGCGACACGAAGTTGAAGGAGAGCACCCCGATCCCGAGGCGCGCCGCGAGCTGGATCGAATCCTCCCGGGTACACGCCATCCAGAGCGGCGGATGCGGCTTCTGGCGCGGCTTGGGGATCACGTTGCGCGGCGGGGCGTCGACGAAGCGACCCCGGTATCCGGCGAAGGGCGTCTCGACGAACATCCGCGCGATCGCCTCGATCGACTCCCGCCACTGGTCGCGTTTGTCGCCGCGACCGATCCCGAAGGCGTCGAGCTCGACGTTCGAGGTCGACTCACCGGTGCCGAACTCGACCCGGCCGTTCGAGATCAGATCGAGCGTCGCGATACGCTCGGCGACGCGGAAGGGATGATTGATGCCGGGAGGCAGCTGGACGACGCCGTGGCCGAGGCGGATCCGCTTCGTCCGCTGGCTCGCCGCGGCGAGGAAGACCTCGGGCGCGGCGGAGTGGGAGTACTCCTCGAGGAAGTGGTGCTCGACGACCCAGACGGCGTCGTAGCCGAGGCGATCGGCGAGCTCGACCTGGGCGAGGGACTCCTCGAGGATCCGGTGCTCGTCGTCCTCGGACCAGGGCCGGGGCAGGTTCTGCTCGATGAAGATTCCGAACTGCATGGCGGGGCTCCCGGACGCGAACGCTACGTCAGGGAAGCCGTCGTGCCGAGCCGCTCCGCGCCTTCGTCGACGACCCGCCAGTCCGAGATCTGGACCTCTTCGCCGCGATCGGCGTAGTCGCCGGCGGCGCGGCGGGCGCGGAACTCGGACCAGCGGATCGGCCGGTAGCGCGCCGGGCGCCCCGGGCCGCACTGCGGGGCGAGCGGCGCGTAGGTGCAGTCGTACGATGGATTGAGGAAGAACGGCGCGCTGTAGCGATCGCGATCGGCGTGGGCGATCACGCGGTGGAGCGGGGCGCGCCAGCGATCGTTGGACCAGACCTGCACGACATCGCCCAGCACGACGAGCAGCGCGTCCTCCCGCGGCTCGACCAGCCGCCAGCCGCCGTCGCCGAGGAGCTGCATCCCCGGCTCGGCGTCGTGGAGCAGGACGGTGAGTGCTCCCGAGTCCGTGTGGTGGCGGATGCCCAGGCTGCCCTCGGCGTCGAGCGGCAGGTCGTGGGGCGCCGGATCGGGGCAACGGGGATACCAGTTGAGGCGCAGGAAGCTGCCGTCCCCCGTCCCGAAGTCGCGGCGCAGCGCGGCGGGCTCCACCCCGAGGCCGCGCGCGAGGACGTCGAGCACGCGGAATGCGAGGGTGTGGCTGTGCGCGAACCAGCGCTCCATCGCGACGCGAAAGGCCGGGAGCCGGTCGGGGAACTGGGGGACGCTGCCCGCCAGCGGGCCCGCGTGACAGGCCGGTCCGAAGTCCCAGATCTGCTTCCAGTCCCGGCGGTTCTTCGTCAGCTCCCGGTCGAAGAAGCCCAGGGGATTGGCCTCGGTCCGCGAGAGGGCCTGCTTCTCCGCGTCGGGGAGCGCGAAGAACGCACGGATCTGCGCGAGGGTCTCGGCCCGCATCCCGGGATCGACGCCGTGTCCGGTCAGCTGGAAGGCGCCCGTCCCCGCGCAGAGACGGTCGAGCTCCGCGAGCGCGCGGGGCGAGCGCTCGAGCTCGGTCAGGTCGAGGGTCGGGAGCGCTTCCGTCTGCACGGCCGCGAGTCTAGCCCCGACCCGCCGACCCCAAACCGGGCTCATCGACTCGCCGCGTTCTGCCGAGAACGACGGCGCGGCCGCCGGTGCCGGAGGAGACGTCATGTCCGAAACGCCCAACCCGACCCTCGATGCGATCCTCGAGCGCCGTCGCCGTCAGCGGACGATCGGTGCGCTGATCGGCGTCGGCCTCGCACTGGCGGCGGGGGGCGCCTGGCTCTGGCTGCGCAGCCCCGCGGAGGAGATCGAGGGGATGTCGCCCCCGACGCCGCCCCCGGCCGCACCGATCCCCGCCCCCGCACCGGCCGCACCGGCGCCCGAGGTCGCCCCGGTCCCGGCGCCCGCCCCGCCCCCGACGCAGCCGCTCCCGCCCCTCGCCGAGAGCGACGCCCGGGTCCGGGCGTGGGTGGCGCGGGTCTCGAGCCGGCCCGAGCTCCTCGCCTGGATGGCGTCGGACGAGCTCGTCCGAAGGCTCGTCGCCGCCGTCGATGCGACCGCGCGCGGCGAGTCGCCCGTCGAGCAGGCCCCGTCGGCGATGCGGCCGACGGGCCGCTTCGAGGTCGTCGAGTCGGGGGCGGCCTGGGTCGCCGCACCGAGCACCTATACGCGCTACGACCTGCTGACCGACGTCGCGACCAGCCTCGACGTCGACGCGCTCCTGCAAGCCCGGAGCGAGCTGCAGCCGCTCCTCGACGAGGCCCACCGCGACCTCGGCTCGCCGATCCCCTCCTTCGACGCCGCCCTGCGCCAGGCGATCGTCGAGCTGCTCTCGGCCCCGAAGCTCGCGGGCCAGCCGCTGCTCGAGCCGCTCCAGCCCGGCTACGGCTACGTCGATCCCGAGCTCGAGTCGCTCTCCGATGCGAAGAAGCAGCTGCTCCGCTTCGGGCCCGCGAACACCGCACGGATCCAGGCGAAGCTCCGGCTCCTCGCCCAGCGGATGGGGATCCCGGCGTCCGAGCTCCCGCCGACTTCGGAGTAGTCGGGGGGCATCGCGCGGGCCCGCGCGCACGGGTTCGCGGGTCCGTGCGGTGGGCCGCGCGCGGGCCGGGGCGCTGGGCTATCCATCGCGCGGTATGTCCGGTCCCGGTGCTTCCATCGCGAGCAGCGCGTCCTCGAATGGTCCGACGCGGGGTCGCGCGCTCTGGGCGCTCGCGCTCCTCACCGCCGCCTACATCGTCAACTTCCTCGACCGCCAGCTGCTCGCGATCGTCGCCCGCGACGTGAAGGCGGAGCTCGCCCTCAGCGACACGCAGCTCGCGATCCTGCTCGGCCCGGCCTTCGTGCTCTGCTTCACCCTCGCGAGCTTCGTGCTCGCCCGCGTCGCCGATCGCGGCTCGCGCAAGTGGGTGCTGACGATCGGCCTCGCGGCCTGGAGCCTGTTCACGGCGGGCTGCGGCGTCGCGACGAGCTTCGCCCAGCTCGCGTGCATGCGCTTCGCCGTCGGCATCGGCGAGGCGGCGGGCGCCCCGCCCTCGCAGTCGATGATCGCCGACACCTTCCGCCCCGAGCAGCGCGCCCGCGCGATGGCCGTCTTCGGCCTCGGCATCTACTTCGGCACCGCCCTCGGCGCCGCCGGCGGCGGCCTGATCGCCGACCGCTTCGACTGGCGCACCGCCTTCCTCGCCGCGGGCGCCCTCGGCCTGCCGCTCGCGCTCGCGATCGGCTGGAGCGTGCGCGAGCCGGCGCGCGCCGTCGCCGTCGACGACGTGCCGCAGAGCGCGCTGCTCGCCCGCGTCGGCGCCGTGCTGGCGCGACCGACCTATCGCTGGCTGATGGCGGCGGCGGCGTGTCAGTCGTTCATCGGCTATGCGGCGCTCTCGTGGAGCGCGCTCTACCTGCAGCGCGTCTTCGGCATGAGCCTGTCGCAATCCGGTGTCTCCTTCGGCCTGCTCGCGGGCGCGACGGGCGCGCTCGGGAGCTTCGCCGGCGGCTTCCTCGCCGATCGCTACGGTGCACGCGATCCGCGCTGGTATGGCCGGATCTCGGGCAGCGCCTGCCTCGCCGCGGCGCCCTTCTTCGCGCTCTTCGCCCTCGCGCCGGGCGCGGGCGCCGCCCTCGCCTGCTTCGGCGTCTTCTATTTCCTGAACAACGTCTACCTGCCGGTGATGTGGATGCTCGTCCAGGGCCTGGTCCACCCCCGGCTGCGCGCGACCTCCGCGGCGACCCAGTTCGCGGTCACGAACCTGTTCGGCTACGGGCTCGGCTCGATCTCGATCGGCCTGCTCAACGACGCCTTCAGCGCGCGCTTCGGCGACGAGGCGATCCGCTATTCCCTCCTGCTGGCCGCCGCCGTCGGCGCGCTGTCCGGGCCCTGCCTGTTCGCGATCTCGCGCAACATCCGCCGGGATCTGGCCGACGTCGCGGCGGAAGGGGCCGCCTGACGAGCCGGCCTCCCGTCCCGGGGGGCCTCGGCGCGGACCGGGACCCGACTGGCCCTTCGTCCCCGGGCCTCCTCCTACACCGTCGCCCGAGCGACCAGCCGACCGGCCAACCGAGCGACCAGCCGGGCGGCGTTCCGGTCCGTCCGAAGCCCGACCCGCTCCCAATCTCGCGCGCGGCCCTAGGCAAGGCCCATTTCGGAGGCAAGAGTCCGGATCCCGCATCCTCGAGGAGCGCCCCATGAACCTGCCCCTGCAAGGCCGACGCATCCTGGTGACCGGCATCGTCGACGGTCAATCTCTCGCCCTCTCGATCGCCCGCACGCTGAAGCAATCCGGTGCCGAGCTCGTCTGCGCCGGGCTCGGTCTCTCGCCCCACCACGAGAACCTCTCCGACGCCGGTCGGCGGTACCTCACCCAGTCGGGCGCGAGCTTCGAGGAGACGGTGCGCAGCGCGCTCGGCGCCGACACGCCGACCGTCGTCCTCGACGCGACCGTCGACGCGACGATCGACGGCGCCGTCGAGACGCTCGCCGAGCGCGGGCTCGCCCTCGATGGCGTCCTGCACGCGATCGCGATGGATCGCACGATCCGCGGCGGCAGCGCGCAGCCCCTGCTCTCCGTGTCGCGCAAGGACTTCCTCGATTGCCTCGACGTGTCGGCCTACTCGCTGATCGCGATCGTGCGCGCGCTGCTCGCGCGCGACCGGCTGCGCGCAGGAGCGTCGATCGTCTCGCTCTCCTACCTCGGAGCCGAGCGGATCATGTCCCACGCCTACCGCAACATCGGCGTCGCCAAGGCGGCCCTCGAGCGGATCACCCGCGAGCTCGCCTTCGAGCTCGGCCGGGAGCGCGGGATCCGGGTCAATGCCGTCCGTTTCTCGCCCTTCTCCGCGAGCCGCGCCGGCGGAGCCATCCCCGACCTCGTGGCGGCCATCGAGAAGGCCGGCGCCGCCGCCCCCCTCGGCAACGCGACGCCGGAAGGCCTGGCCCTCGAGGTCGCGCATCTGATGAGCCCGGGCCACGCCATCACCGGCGAGGTCCGCCACGTCGACGGCGGCTATCACGCCGTCGCCTGACGCGTCCTCGGAAGAGCCGACCATCCGCCGCGTCCGATCGCCCGGATGCAACGCAGCGCTGCGTCGCGCCGAGCCCGCGACACGGCCGGGGAACGACATGCGACCGCTTCGAATCGCTGCATGCGATCGAGCGATCGGGAGGAAGAGACGTGAACGATCGTTGCACCCCCTTGCGCGGTCCATCGGACCGGTCTATCGCCTAGCACATGGCAGCACAATGGATCCCCGCGCTCGTCCATCTGGCGATCTGCTTCAGCGTCGGCTTCGTGACCCTGCTGGCCGCCCGGCTGCTGGGGGTCCGGTCGCGGCGAGCGTCGCAGACGCGGGACCTGTCCTATGAATGCGGCGAGGAGCCGGAGCACCAGGCCTGGATCCGCTTCCATCCCCGCTACTACGTCGTCGCGCTTGTCTTCATCCTGTTCGACGTCGAGGCCGCGTTCCTGATCCCGTGGGCTCTGAACCTGCGGGCGCTCGGCGACGTCGCGCTGGTGGCGATGTTCGTGTTCGCGGCGATCCTGCTGCTGGGCTGGGTCTACGCCCTTCGCAAAGGAGCCCTGAAATGGCAGTGAAGGACCAGTTGCAGGCGCTCGAGGCGGATCGCAGCTACGAGCATCCGCTCTACGACATGCTGGCGCGCTTCCCGGGCCTCGACGTCGCGACGACGAGCGTCGACACCCTGCTCGAGTGGGGCGCGAAGAATTCGCTCTGGATCTTCCCGATGGCGACGAGCTGCTGCGGCATCGAGTTCATGGCCGCGGCGGCGAGCCGCGTCGACTTCGACCGGATGGGCGCGATGATCCGCGGGACCCCGCGGCAGACCGACGTGATGGTCGTGGCGGGGACGATCACGGTGAAGATGGCGCCGCGGGTCAAGCGGCTCTGGGATCAGATGCCGGAGCCCAAGTGGTGCGTCGCGATGGGCTCCTGCGCGATCTCGGGAGACTTCTACCGCGACATCTACTCGGTCATCCCCGGCATCGACGTCGCGATCCCGGTCGACGTCTACATCCCGGGCTGCCCGCCGAATCCGGAGTCGCTGATGGCCGGATTGATGCGGCTGCAGGAGAAGGTGACGCTGCGGCGGGCCGGGAAGCCGGTGCCCCGGGACGAGCGCCCGCAGACCCACGAGCGCACGATCGTCCCGCGGATCGGGCGCTTCGAGGAGCGCGACGCGCTCGATCCGAACGACCGCATCTCGCGCCTGCAGGCGCTCTCGGCCCGGACGCTGAAGGTCGAGGGCCTGTCGCTGCCCGAGGATCCGTCGGAGGACGGGCGATGAGCGACGCGACCGGACACGAGGCGCGCCTGGTCGGAATCTTCGGCCGCTTCGGGATCGCCGAGGACGTCGTCCGCGCCGGGCGGACGGGCGGACCGCTCGTGCCCGCCGAGAGCCACTTCGATCTCGCCGCCGCGCTCAAGGAGGCGGGCTGGCGCCTCTACGTCACGACCGTCGCGAGCCACTGGCCTGCGGCGAAGAGCGAAGCCGGCGCCGCCCCCGCGGACCAGTTCGAGGTCGGGACCGCGCTGCGGACCATCGGCCGCGACTCCCACGTCGCGACCTGGCGCGTGCGCCTCGAGGCCGGTCAGGAGATCGACTCGTTGACGGCGCTCTTCGCGGGCGCCGACTGGCAGGAGCGCGAGCAGTTCGATCTGGTCGGCGTGCGCTTCCGCGGCCATCCGGATCTGCGGCGCATCATGATGCCCGACGAGTGGACCGGTCATCCGCTGCGCAAGGACTACGCGATCGAGACGGGGTGCGAGCCGTGGCGATGACGGATCCGCAGATCGCCCGACCCGACGCGGCCGGCGCGCGAAGGCTCGTCCCGAGCGGCCCGCCGCGCGAAGGACCGATTCCCGCGGCGCGACCGCCCCAGCCGGTGCGCGGCGGGATCGTGCCGACGCGCGCGTTCGTCGCCGACCCCCATCTCGACCTGTCGACCTACCATGCCGACGCGGATCTGATGACGCTGAGCCTCGGGCCCCAGCATCCCTCGACCCACGGCGTCTTTCGCGTGGTGCTCCATCTCGACGGCGAGATCATCGTCAAGGCGATCCCCTACCCAGGCTATCTCCACCGCGGCGTCGAGAAGCTCTGCGAGAAGCTCCAGGTCTCGAACCTGACCCCGATCTTCGACAAGAACGACTACGTCTCGCCGATGACCAACGAGCAGGCGCTCAACATGGCCTTCGAGGCGCTGATGGGCGTCGAGGTCCCGCCGCGGGCGAAGGTGCTGCGCACGATCCTCGCCGAGGCCCAGCGCGTGGCCTCGCATCTGCTCTGGCTCGGGACCTTCGCGATGGACCTCGGCGGCGCGCTCGGGGGCGGGACGTCGGTGTTCATGTGGTGCTTCCGGGAGCGCGAGCTGGTCCTCGATCTCTTCGAAGCGCTGACGGGCTGCCGCTTTCACTACAACACCCACACCGTCGGCGGGAACCGCCACGACGTCCCCGTCGGCTGGCCCGAGCTCGTCCACCGCACGCTCGGCACGATCGACGACCGCCTCGACGAGTACCTCGGCCTGCTCGACCACCCGATCTTCGCCGCCCGCACCCGCGGCGTCGGCGTGATCGACGCGGAGCTCGCCCTCGAGCTCGGCCTGACCGGCCCACTGCTGCGGGCGAGCGGCATCGACCACGACCTGCGGCGCGACGCGCCCTACCACGCCTACGGCGACGTCGACCTGCGCGTCTTCGTCGAGGACGGCGGCGACTGCTGGGCGCGCTTCAAGGTCCGCGTCCAGGAGATGCGCGAGAGCATCCGGATCGCGCGCCTGCTCGTCGACGGCCTGCCCGAGGGTCCCGTCTGCTCGACCAAGCCCCTGAAGATGGTCGGCCAGCACAAGCTGCCGGCGGGCCAGGTCTACGTCGGCATCGAGACCCCCCGCGGCGAGCTCGGCACCTGGCTGATCGGCGGCGGCGCCAACAAGGGCTCGAGCCCCTACCGGCTCAAGATCCGGCCGCCGAGCCTGCACGCCCTGTCCGTCATTCCGTACCTGCTGCCGGGCACGACCTTGAGCGACGCGATCGCGATCCTCGGCTCGCTCGATCCGGTGATGGGCGAGGTCGACCGATGAGCGCCTCCCTCCTCGACCTGAACGATCCGTGGATTCACGGCCTCGTCTTCGGCGGCCTCGTCGTGACGGCCCTGATGTCGCTGGCCGCCTACATCACCTGGTTCGAGCGCAAGTTCGCCGCCCGCATCCAGAGCCGCATGGGGCCGACGATGGTCGGGCCGAAGGGGCTGCTCCAGCCGATCGCCGACGGCCTCAAGATGATCCAGAAGGAGGAGATCGTCCCGCGCGACGCCGATCGCCTGCTCTTCCAGATGGCGCCGGCGCTCGCGGCCTTCTTCGCCCTCGCGGTGTCGGCGGTGATCCCGTTCTCGCCGGGTCTGCTCGGCAGCGATCTCGACGTCAGCGTGCTCGTGGCGCTCGCGATCTCGGGACTCACGAGCTTTCCGGTGTGGGTGGGTGCCTGGGCGAGCAACAACAAATACGCGCTGCTCGGCGGCATGCGCATGGTCGCGCAGGCGATCTCCTACGAGATCCCGATGGTGCTGGCGGCGCTGGTGCCGGTGATGCTCGCGGACAGCCTCAGCATCGGCGACATCGTGGCCTACCAGGCCGAGCACGGCTGGTTCGCCTTCTGGCCCCCGGGTCCGGGGATGCTCGCCTTCCTGCTCTTCCTGCTGACGGCGCTCGCCGAGGGCAACCGCATCCCCTTCGACATCCCGGAGGCCGAGTCCGAGCTCGTCGCGGGCCCGACGACGGAGTACGGCGGCATCCGCTTCGGCCTCTTCGCGGTCGCCGAGTACGTCCATTCGGTGCTCGCGAGCGCGCTGGCGGCGGCGCTCTTCCTCGGCGGCTGGGACGGGCCCTTCGGACCGCCGGTGCTCTGGATGGTGATCAAGACGACGGTCCTGTTCGTCGTCGTCACGTGGCTGCGCTGGACGCTGCTGCGGCTGCGCTCGGATCAGCTGATGTCGCTCTGCTGGATCTATCTGGTGCCGGGCGGGCTCGGGCTGATCGTCGTGACGGGCCTGTTCGTGGCGTGGGGGAGCTGAGCGTGGGCTACGTCTCCTCCACCCTCGCGGCCCTGCGCACGACCTTCCTCCAGGCCCTCCGGAGCCCGACGACGGTCGACACCCCCTTCGAGACCCGCGAGCGCGCGCCGCGCCTCCGCGCGAGCTTCGCCCTCGTCCACGACGCGGACGGCGAAGAGGCGTGCATCGGCTGCCGGAAGTGCGAGTACGTGTGTCCGTCGGAGGTGATCTCCGTGACGTCGAGCAAGCGGCCCTCGCCGGTGACCGGCAAGGCCCGCGGCTATGCGGACGACTTCACGCTGAACCTCCAGGCCTGCATCGTCTGCGAGCTCTGCGTCCAGGTCTGCCCGACCGACGCGATCGTCATGACCCAGGAGCAGGAGCAGCCCGGCTTCTCCCGCGAGGACCTGACCCTCACGATGGACAAGCTCTACGCCAACGAGAAGAGCAAGCGCTGGGCCTGGAGCAACGCGACGATCCTCGGCGAGCAGCAGGATCCGGACCGCGGCCGCGAGGCGGCGGCGGGCTCGGCCCCGGCCGGGGCGGGAGAGGACGCATGAACGCCTCGCTCGAGTCGATCTCCTTCGCCGCCCTCGCCGCGGCCACGCTCGTGACCGCCCTGCGCGTCGTGACGACGACCAACCTCGTCCATACCGTGCTCTGGCTCGGCCTGATGCTCGCCGCCACCGCCGGGCTCTTCCTCATGCTGCTCGCCCCCTTTCTCGCGGCGATCCAGCTGATCCTCTACACCGGCGGTGTGCTCACGCTGATGCTCTTCGGCGTCATGCTGACCCACCGCGATCGCGGCTTCACGACGGTCCCGAACGAGAGCCGCGATCGGCCCCGCGCGGCGATCCTCGCCGTCACGACCTTCGCGGTGCTCGCCTACGGCATCGTGCGGACGCCGGACCTGCCCGACGCCGGCCCCGTCGTGATCGACGCGCGCCGCATCGGCGAGGCGTTCCTGACCCGGCACGTCCTCGCCTTCGAGGTCCTCTCGCTGCTGCTGCTCGCCGCCGTGCTCGGGGCGATCGTGCTCGCGCGCAAGCAGGACCCGACCGGCCATCCCGAGGACGAGGGACCGCGGATCCCGGCCCGCCCCGTCCTCGCCCGACCGACCCGTCCCCGCCCGGGAAACGGAGGATCAGCCTGATGCTCACGTACGCGCTCCTCCTCGCCGCCGCGCTGTTCAGCATCGGCCTCTACGGCGTCGCCAGCCGGCCCAACGCCGTCGGCTTCCTGGCGGCGATCGAGCTGATGGCGAATGCGGTGAACCTCAACCTGATCGCGTTCTCGCGCTTCCTCGGGGAGGAGACCGGTCAGGTCTTCGCGCTCTTCGCGACCGCGATCACGGTGGCGGAGGTCGTCGTCGGCCTCGCGCTCGTGATCGTCCTCTTCCGATCGAAGGGCGACGTCCACCTCGATCTGGTCCGCGAGCTCGAAGGATGAACGCCTCCTACGAAGCCCTGGCGCTGGGCGTCCTCTTCGCGCCCCTGGCCACCGCCGCCCTGCTGATGCTCGCGGCGCCGCTGCGGCGCGACGGTCTGCCCGCGGCGACGCTGTCGGTCGGGACGGCGCTCGTCTCCCTCGGCGGCGCGCTGGTCCTGTTCGCGGCGCTCTTCGGGCCCGAGGGTCCGGAGCTCGGCCGGTGGACCGCGACCTGGCTGCCCCACGCGCGCGCGGGCGGAGCCTCGCTCCCGTCGGCGATCGAGCTCGGCATCCTGCTCGACGGCGTCTCGGTGTCGATGCTGCTGGTCGTCTGCTTCGTCGCGGCGATGGTCCAGATCTTCTCCGTCGGCTACCTCGCCGACGAGCCCTCCGCGGACTTCGGCCGCTACTTCACCTGGCAGTCCCTGTTCCTGTTCGCGATGAACAGCCTCGTCCTCGCACCGAACCTGCTCCAGGTCTTCCTCGGCTGGGAGCTCGTCGGGCTCGCGAGCTACCTCCTGATCGGCTTCTACTACCGCAAGCCCGCCGCCGGCCGCGCCGCGGTCAAGGCGTTCTGGGTGACCAAGCTCGCGGACATCGGGCTGATCGCGGGCCTGATCGTGCTGTTCCGGGAGACGGGCGGCTTCGAGTGGACCGCCGTCACCGCCGCGGCCGGCTTCGTCACCGCCCTCTTCTTCGTCGCCGTGATGGGCAAGAGCGCGCAGTTCCCGCTCCACGTCTGGCTGCCCGACGCGATGGAGGGCCCGACCCCGGTCTCGGCGCTGCTGCACGCGGCGACCATGGTCGCGGCCGGCGTGTTCCTCGTCGTGCGGGCGGATCCGCTCTTCGACCAGGCGCCGGGGACGCGCGAGGCGATGCTCGCGGTGGGCGCCTTCACCGCGCTCTTCGCGGCGATCGTGGCCGTCGTCCAGCAGGACATCAAGAAGGTGCTCGCCTACTCGACCTGCTCGCAGCTCGGCTACATGATCGCCGCGCTCGGCGCCGGCAGTCAGGTCGCGGGCTTCTTCCACCTGACGACCCACGCCGCGTTCAAGGCCCTGCTCTTCCTCTCGGCCGGCAGCCTGATCCACGCGGTCCACTCGAACGACCTGCGCGACATGGGCGGCCTCTTCTCGAAGATGCGCCTCAGCGCGACGGCCTTCACGATCGGCGCCCTCGCCCTGGCCGGCCTGCCGGGGACCTCGGGCTTCTTCTCGAAGGACCTCGTGCTCGAGGCCGTCGCCGAGCACGGGGCCGGGCTCCCGCTCCTCGCCCTGCTCGCCGCCGCCTTCCTGACCGCGTTCTACGTCGGTCGCGTCGTGATCCTCGCGCTGCTCGGTGCACCGTCGCCGGCGGCGTCGCACGCCCACGAGGCGGGATCGAGCATGACGCTGCCGCTGGTGCTGCTCGCGGTGCCGGCGCTCGGCCTCGGCTTCCTGGCCGCGCCCCTCACGCGGGTCTACGCGACGCCCGTGCCGTTCCATCTCGGCGCCGTCGGGATCACGGCGAGCGCGCTGTCGCTGGCGGGGCTCGCGAGCGCGTGGTGGATCTTCGGGCCGGCCCGCGGTGGAGCCGGGCTGCGCGCCGCCCTCGCGCCGATCGACCGGCTGGCGCGCTCCGGCGCCGTCGATCGCGTCTGGGTCTTCGCCTTCGAGCACGGCCTCGCCGCCGTCGCGCGGGCCGCCGGCTGGTTCGATCGCTACGTCGTCGACGGCCTCGTCAACCTCGTCGGCTACGCGACGCTCGCGCTCGGCGGGCGGCTGCGCCGGCTGCAGACCGGGGACGTCCGGGACTACGTCTACGCCGTCGCGCTGGGGGCCGTCGTGCTCGTCGTGCTCGGCCTGGTGGAGGGGAGCGCGCCGTGACGTTCGTCGAGACCCACCTGCTCTCCCTGATCGTCGCGGCCCCGATGCTCGCGGCGCTCGTGGTGATGCTGCTGCCGGAGTCGCGGCTCGCGGCGATCCGCGGCGTCTCCCTCGCCGGAGCCCTGCTGCCGCTCGCGGGATCGGCGTGGGTCGCCTGGACCTACGACCTCGTGGCGGGCGGCCTCCAGCGCATCGAGTCGTTTCCCCTGGTCCCCGACCTCGGCATCCGCCTCTCCTTCGCGGTCGACGGCTGGGGCGTCTCGCTGCTGCTGCTGACGGGCATCGTGATCGCGACGGGCGTGACCGCCTCCTTCGGCCTCGAGGAGCGGGCCCGGGAGTTCTTCGCCCTGCTGCTCGTGCTCGTCGCCGGCGTCTTCGGCGTCTTCGTCTCCCAGGATCTCTTCGTCTTCTTCCTGTTCTACGAGATCGCCGTCCTGCCCATGTATCTGCTGATCGGCATCTGGGGCAGCCGCGGCCAGGTCGCCGCCGCCGGCCCCTTCGCCTTCGTCTGGCGCCGCTTCGACATCGGCGGCCGCGAGTACGCGGCGATGAAGCTGACCCTGATGCTGCTGGTCGGCTCGGCGGCGATCCTGGTCGTGCTCTTCGCGATGTACTTCGAGGCCGGGGCGACCAGCTTCGACCTCGGCCATCTCGGTCGCGCCGACTACCCGCGTGCGCTTCAGCTCTGGGCCTTCCCGCTCTGCTGGCTCGGCTTCGGCTCCCTCGCCGGCGTCTTCCCGTTCCACACCTGGTCCCCCGACGGCCACGCCGCGGCCCCGACCGCCGTCTCGATGCTGCACGCCGGCGTCCTGATGAAGCTCGGCGCCTTCGGCGTGATCCGGATCGGCATGATGATGCTGCCCGACGGCGCCCTCTTCTGGGCGCCCTGGGTCGGCGGCATCGCCGTGATCAACGTACTGTACGGCGCGATCGCGGCCTTCTCCCAGCGCGACCTCAAGTACGTGATCGCCTACTCGTCGGTGAGCCACATGGGGATCGTCATGCTCGGGGCGGCGACGCTGACGGTCGATGGCTGGAACGGCGCGATCTACCAGATGTTCGCCCACGGCATGATGACGGCCCTCTTCTTCGCCCTCGTCGGCCTGGTCTACGAGCGCGCCCACTCGCGCTGGATCCCGGGCATGGGCGGCTTCGCCACGACGATGCCCGGCGTCGCGGCCTTCTTCACCCTCGCCGGCCTCTCGTCCCTGGGCCTCCCGGGCTCGGCGGGCTTCGTCGCGGAGTTCCTGGTCTTCCTCGGCGCCTGGCAGAGCGCGCATCCGTGGTGGGCGATCCCGGGCATCCTCGGCGCCGCGGTCACCGCGGTGTACGTGCTGCGCGCCGCGCGCGCGATCTTCTGGGGCGAGGCGCCCGATCCGCCGCGGCCGGAGCTGCAGGACGCGCGGGGCAGCGAGTGGGTCGCGCTCTGGGCGCTCGGCATCGGGCTCGTGCTCTTCGGCAGCTTCCCGCGGCTCATCCTCGACTTCATCCACGTCTCGACGGTGCCCTACCTCGAGCTCGTGATCGGCCGCGGTGCGGCCCTGGCGGCGATGCCGTGACCGACCTTCGTCCCCTTCTCCTCGATCTCCTGCTCGCGGGGCTCGCCCTCGCGATCTTCGTGCTCGACCTCGCCGTGCCCCACGGCCGCAAGCGCATGCTCGGCGGCATGACGGGCGCGGGGCTGGCGGTGCTCTTCGGCCTGAGCTTCGTGCTCGACCTCGACGGGACGACGATGTACGGCGCCTATCAGGGCGACGCCTGGGTGCTGTACTTCAAGCGCCTCGCGCTGGCCGCGGGGGTGCTCCTCTCGCTCGGGGCAACCGACGCGGTCGATCGCTGGTTCCCGAATCGCCAGGGCGAGTTCTGGCTGATGGCCCTCTCTTCGCTGCTCGGGATGACGATCCTGCCGGGCGCGCGCGACCTGCTGCTGCTCGTCGTCTGCTTCGAGCTGATGGGGCTCCCGCTGACGGTGCTCGCGGCCTTCGCCAAGGCGGACGACGCCTCGGGCCCCGGTCGCTTCGCGCCGGAGGCGGGCCTCAAGCTCTACCTCGTGAGCGCCGCGAGCACGGCGATCACCCTCTACGGCCTGTCCTTCCTCTACGGCCTCTCCGGGACGACCCGCCTCGACGCCCTCGCCGGCCTGCCGCCGAGCCCGCTCATGATCACGGGCCTCGTCCTCGTGCTGGCCGGCATGGCCTTCAAGATCGGCGTCGTGCCCTTCCACGCCTGGATCCCCGACACCTACCAGGGCGCCTCGACGCCCTTCGTCGCCTTCCTCTCGGTGGCCCCGAAGACGACGGGCTTCGCCGCCCTCGCCCTGGTCCTGCTGGTCGGCTTCGGCGGGCGCACGGCCCTCTGGCAGCCGCTGCTGGTCCTGCTGCTGGTCGCCTCGATGCTGATCGGCAATCTGCTCGCCCTGCCCCAGAAGGATCTCAAGCGCCTGCTCGGCTACTCCGGCATCGCACAGGTGGGCTACGTCCTGATGGGCCTGCTCACGGCGGACGCCTACGGGCTCGGGCTGCTGCTCTTCTATCTCGCCGCCTATCTCTTCTCGAACGTGGGCGTCTTCCTCGTGCTCCAGGGTCTCGCCCCGGATCGCAGCGAGATCACCCTCGACGCCGTGCGCGGCCTCGCGCGGCGCTCCCCGCGCCTGGCCCTCGCCCTGCTGGCAGGCCTGCTCTCGCTGGCGGGCATCCCCTTCGTGGTCGGCTTCTGGGCGAAGCTCTGGATCTTCATGGCGGCCTATCGCGCGGGCCACGTCGAGCTCGTCCTGCTCGGCGCCCTGATGTCGATCGTGTCGCTCTTCTACTACCTGCAGATCGCCCGGGCGGCCTACATGGACGAGCCCGTCGAGACCGCGCCCGTCGCCTTCGATCGCGGCGTCGAGGCGGCGGTCTTCGTCTGCTTCGCGATGGTGGTCGTGATGGGCCTCGTGCCGGCCCCCTTCCTCGACCAGGCGATGGCCGCGGCGCGGGCGCTGGTCGGCTGACCCGCTGATCGCAGCGCGACACCGGCTCGAGCCGCAGCCTGCGAGGAGCCCCGCCGCGTGCGCGGGCGCGCGCCTCAGCCGTGACCGATGCGGCGGCGGGCGCGGACGACGAACGCCCAGACCAGCAGCACGATGAAGGGCACGGCGGCGCCGGTCAGCGCCTCGAGGGAGACCCCGATCCCCGTCGTCTTGAGCCACTTCAGCACGTAGCCGAGCAGGCCGACGACGTAGTAGCTGATCGCGAAGATCGAGAAGCCCTCGACCGCCTGCTGGAGCTCGACCTGGAGCGAGGCGCTCTTCGCGAGCGAGCGCATGATCTCCTGGTTCTGCCGCTTCTGGGAGACCTCGGCCATCGTCTCGAGGATGCCGGCGGCGCGCGCCGTCTGCTCGGCGATCCGCTGCATGCGCAGCTCCGCCGCCTCGCAGGTGCGCATGGCGGGCTGGAGCGAGCGCAGCAGGAACTGCGTGAAGCGCTGGTGGTCGTCGAGGACGACCTCGTCGACCTCCTCGCAGCGCCGCTCCGCGATCCGCGCATAGGCACGCGACGCGGCGAAGCGGAATGCGTTGCCGAAGGCCATGTGCTCGACCAGGGAGGCGAGGCGCGTGATCGACTGGAGCGCGGCCTCCTCCTGCTCGCTCGCGCGCGCGTCCTGCAGCTGGCCCATGATCGCGTCCATCTCCCGCTCGTGGCCCGACAGCGACGCCATCACCGCGCGGGCCACCGGCAGGCCCATCATCGCGAGGATCCGGTAGGACTCGAGGTCGAGCAGGCGATGGGTGAGCCGCGAAAGACGCTCGTCGTGGCCGCCCGCGGAGACGATCAAGATCCGGGTGAAGCCGTCGGCGTCCGGTTGGAAGGCGGACCAGACGATCGCGGTCCCGGCCGACATGCGCCCCCCGTAGACCTCGCCGGCGCCGAAGAGCGTCCGCGCGAGGGCATGTCCAGTGGGATCCGACGCCGGCGGCCGCACGACCTCGATGCGGGTCCCGAAGAAGCGGCTCGCGAGCAGCCCCGCCCGGAACTCCGCCTCGAGGCCTTCGAAGGGGATCGCCGCGAAGGGAGCGCTGCCGTCGCTCGCCTGGAAGACGGAGTGGGTCACGAACTCCGTATGCTGCTCCCAGCGGACGAAGCTGTCGTCGGCGCAGGCGAGGTGGAAGCTCGCGTCCGACGCGGGCCCCGACTGCCCCGAGCGACGACAGTAGTCGACGAGCCGTGCGCGGCCCGCGGCGAGGACGCTCGCGTCGCCGAGCTCGACGACGTGGGTGCACCGGAACAGCGTCGGCAGGTTGATGCGCGGCCGCGCGTGCCACTCCTGCGAGAGCTTCTGCGCGAGCGCGCGGGCGTCGTCGTCGGTCACGTGGAGCGCCTCCTGCGCGCATGCGCGAGGGGGACACGCCGGAGCGCATCGGTTACGTTGGGCCGGTGACCTCCTCCGAATCCTCCGACGTGGCTCTCGTGGCGCTCGCGGCGGCCGTTGCGACGTGGTGGACGGGCACGGCGATCGTGCTCGCCGCGGTGCGCGTCGCGGCGCCGCGCCGCCCCGCGGTGCTCGCCGTCGCGACGGGGCTGGCCCTGCTCGCGCTGCTCGGCCTCGCGCTCTTCGGCGACCGCACCGACCTCTTCGGCGTGCTCGGCTCGTTCGTGTGTGCGGTCGTCGTCTGGGGCTACGACGAGCTGCTCTTCCTGACCGGGCGCGTGGTCGGTCCGCCGGTCGACGAGTGCCGTGAGGACTGCGCAGGCCTGCGTCACGCGGGCCACGCGCTGAAGGCGATCGCCCATCACGAGGCGGCCCTCGTGATCTCGGCGGGGCTCGTCGCCGCCGTCTCGGCCGGGCGGCCGAACCAGACCGGGATGTGGGCGTTCCTGATCCTGCTCGTCCTGCGCTTCAGCGCCCAGCTCAACCTCTTCCTCGGCGTCCGCAATCTCGCGGAGGCGTGGATGCCGACCGAGCTGCTGCCTCTGCGGCGCTTCCTGCGCAAGCGGGCCATGAATCCCCTTCTGCCGCTCTCGATCGGTGCCGCGGCGTGGACCGCCGCACGGCTCGCCCGCGACGCACTGCGCGTCGCGACCAGCGAGCACGACGTGGCCAGCCACGCCGTGCTCGCCGGTCTCGCGGCGCTCGGGGCGCTCGAGCACGTGCTGCTCGTGCTCCCCTTCGATCCGACCCGGCTCTGGCCGAATCCGGACGAGGGGGCGCGCTCCCGCTAGGAGCGCACCGCCTCGGGCTCCTCGGACGCCGACACCGCGGGCGGTGCAGCATCGCCTTCGACCGGCGGCTGCGCCGCGGGGTCGGTGGGAGCCGGCGTCGCCGCGGGCGGCGGCGCGGACGTCGCGAGCTCGGGATGATCGGCCAGCATGCTCACCCCGAGCAGCGGCTTCGACGCCCCCTGATGGCAGGTCGCACAGTTGATCTTGAACGCGTCGCCATGGGGCCCGCGTCGCGCCGCCGGCAGGATGCCGGCGAGCGGCTCGAGGTAGCTCTGGTTGAGCGAGCGCACCATCTGGATGCCGTGCCAGGCCTTCACGCGCGCCGGCGTGCTGGCCTCCCAGGGACCGAACGAGCGCGAGTTGTGGCAATGGCCGCAGTTCACGCCGAGCGCGGTCGAGATGTGCATCATGAAGCCGTAGGTCCACTCGGCCTGCTTGATCGAGCTCCGGTTTCCGGACGGCAGGGCCTCGGTCGACTGGAGTCGGACGGGCATGTCGCCGAGCAGATAGGCGGAGAACGGATCCGTCGGGAGCGAGGTCAGCCCGACGAGCATGGCCGGCTGGTTCTGCCCGGCCTTGCCGCCGGCGGGCCCGCGCGCCTTGCGCGGCTCGGTCGGCTTCGTCCAGTGCTGCGTGGGGACGGCGTTGCCCCGGTGGCAGGTGTAGCAGGTGACGCCGGTGTCCCCGACGTGGTCCTTCCACTGGGTGTTGATCTCGATCGTCATCTGCAGCATCCGCCGCGCCACCGACTTGGTGTAGACGTCGTCGAGGGCGAAGTTCGAGCCGGCGTGACAGTAGGCGCAGCCCTGCTGGGGCGAGACCCAGGCGGTGATCGAGCCCATCAGCCGCGTGAACTCCGCCGCGTCGACGTGACCGACGACCTGCAGGTTCTGGAAGAGCTGGCTCGCGGGGATGTTCGCCGGGTTGACCGGCGGCAGGGAGGCCGGCGGCCGATTGGCCTCCGCCTTCGCGGCGAGCTCGCGGCGCGTCGAGACCTCCTCCATGCCGAGCCCACGGAAGTGGATCTGCCGGGACTCGACGGGCGGCGGCTCACAGCCTGCGAGCGCGACCAGGCTGCACGCAAGGACGAGGAACCCGACTCCACGGAAGTTCGCGGTGCGCATGCTCATCGTCCTCCCATCGTCGCGAGCGGATCGATGACCGGCGGGTCGAAGCTCGGGTAGCTCGGCGCGAGCCCGTGCTTCACGCCCCAGAGAAACCAGTTGTCGACGACCGTGCCCGTCAACAGGATCCCGATGCCGCCGACGAGGGGGCAGAGGACCGCGAACCACCACGCCCAGCGGTGGATCGACTCCATGGTCGCGTTGAACCCCATCGTCCAGCGCCAGAACAGCGCGGCGCGCTCCGAGGCCGTCCCGCGATGGGTGACCTGCTCGAGCTCGCGCTCGCCGCCGTAGCGGCTGACCGCGAGGATCGTCCCGGCGTGCATCGCGAAGAGCAGCGTCGAGCCGTAGAGGAAGACGATCGAGAGCATGTGGAACGGGTTGTAGAAGAGGTTCCCGTATCGGATCGAGAAGGCCGCGGTCCAGTCGAGGTGCGGGAAGATCCCGAACGGCACCGCCTCGCCCCAGCTCCCCATCAGGACCGGCCGGATGAAGCCGAGCACGAGATAGAGCCAGATCGCCGAGGCGAAGGCCCAGGCGACGTGGGTGCCGAGCCCGAGCGCCCGGGCGCGCGCGTACATGCGCGCCCACCAGAGCAGGATCGAGGCCGTCAGGAAGAAGCCCGCCATCAGCCACCAGCCGCCCTCGTCGAGGGGCGGGATGGAGAGCCCGTAGGAGGGCGACGGCGGCTCGAGGGCGAGCCACGGGAGCTGTCGGATGAACTGGATCGGATCCCAGTCGACCGAGGCCCACATGTTGAGGCCGATGATCTCGATCGCGATGAAGCCGCAGAGCAGCGACGCGATCCCGGTCCATCCGAGCGCGATCGGACCGACCTGGAACTCACCGATGCGCCCGAGCAGGTTCGAGGCGAAGGGGCGAAGCGAGCGGGGCCACTCGCCCGCCGGCAGCGGCAGGCCGCCGTGCATCGGACCCCGGACCTGGACGCGAGTGAAGAGGTTCTGATACTGAGCCATCTGTCCACCTTTCGATCGTTGCGGGCCGTCGGGCCGGAGGGACCGCGCCATCCGCGGTCGGTCCCGGGATCAGCTCCAGATGGGGAGCCGGAGCCACCAGCTCCACCACTCGGGCCATCCCTGCGACCAGAAGGGCCCGCTGATCACGATGCAGAGTGCGCTGAACAGCGCCGCCGAGATCGCGATGAAGAATCCGACCCGGTGGATGCCCAGGGCGCCCACCGAATAACCGATCGCGTCGCGGAAGAAGGTCGCCTCGTGCTCGGCGGTCTTGACCGGCTCGCCCTTCTTCGGGTTCGCCGTGGAGAGGATCATCGAGCCATGGAGCGACAGCGCGAGCGTCGTCGTGAAGAAGAACGTGATCGCGAGCATGTGCGCCGGGTTGTAGTGGAAGTGCAGGAACTGGTACCCGACGTTCGACACCCAATCGAGGTGGCTCATGATCCCGTACGGGAATCCGTGCCCCCAGGCGCCGAGCAGGAACGGCCGGAAGACGACCAGCGTGACGTAGGCGAAGATCGCGGAGCTGAAGGCGATCGGGACGTGGAGCCCCATGCCGAGCTTGCGCGCGATCTCGATCTGTCGGAGCGCCCACGACGAGAACGCGCCGACCGCGCAGATCGTGACGATCTGCCAGATGCCGCCCTGCTCGAGCGGCGCGAGCGCGAGACCGTAGGCGAGGTCGGGCGGCGCGACGTTGATCTGCCAGAGATTCCAGGTCGGGCCGATCGCCGCGCCGTAGACGAGCATCAACGTGCCGACCAGGGTGAAGAAGATGGTCGTGACCCCGAAG
Source organism: Myxococcota bacterium (assembly GCA_046351135.1). Taxonomy (GTDB): domain Bacteria; phylum Myxococcota_A; class UBA9160; order UBA9160; family UBA4427; genus UBA4427. The sequence goes on from JAXLZA010000010.1 coordinate 90,887, forward strand.
AAGCCGACGTAGAACGGGCCGACCCAGAAGTCGAAGAGATCCCCGCCGACCAGGGTTCCACCGCGAACGCGGTATCTCGGCTCGAAACTCAACATCGCCATGCTCGATCCCTCCGCGTCTTCGGGCCGTGCGCTCCCGCCCCGACGCCTTCCACGAATCCGTGCGCCGCCCACGCTGCGGCGCGCCATGGCCGGAATGAGCCCCCCCGACCTCTCGGCCGGAGGGGCCCACCCGGCATCGCCCGAGCTACTGGGCGGGCAGCTGCAGTGAAGCCACCGAGCCTCCTCCGCGCGGACCGTCAAGCCAGTTGAACCGGTCCGTGCTGAGCAGGATGAAGTGGATCACCACGGCCAGCGTGAAGAGAAAGGTGAACAACCCGACGAGTGCTCTTCGCGGATCGAAGATCATCCACATACGCCACATGTCGTCTTCTCCCTCTTACGCCAGCACCGAGATCACCTGGTTGGCCGCGTACTTCACGCCATCCAGGATCGCGGACGAGTACCCGTTCGGCCCCGGCAGCCACGGCCGCCATTGCCAGACGAGCACGTGGGCCACGATCGCGACCAGGGTGAAACCGATGAAGCTCGACATGAAGATCTTGTGGAACTCCTGCGCCTCGCTCTCGCTCAACCCGGACAACGAGCCACCGTGGCTCCCCGACTCTCTATTGGACATACGACTCCTCCAATCGGGCATTGCTGCCCATCGGCCCGCAGGCCGCTGCCGCGGAATCCGCGGCTTGCGGTCGGGCTCCCGACACGTCGGGGTCCCGACCGTTTCGTGACCGGCGCGAACGCCGGGCGAAACCTCTCATGACGCTCAGAGACCGCCCCGCGACAGCTCTGCCACCCGGCAGGCCATGTCGGACGTCTCTCGAACGATCGATCCGTATCCGTCGCGACCGGGCGGCCAGGGCTGCCAGCGCCAGCCGGTCAGCCGCGCGACGGCGGCGACGGTCAGCAGGAACGGGTAGCTGGTGAAGAACACCAGATCGTCTTCTCGCTGCCGGGGCATGGTTCGAACCCGCATGCTCTGCTCCTCCTGTCGCCTGCCGCGCGGACGCATCCGACGCGATCAGGCCATGGCCACCCCATTGAGTCCACACCGCTCCAGACGCTCCACCGTGACGCGGGTCTCCCCCGCCTCCCGTGCCGCGCGCTCCACCTGCTCGCGCAAGCGCTTCGAGCCCGAGATCCGCGTGAGCACCGGCTCGTCGTCGAGGATCCGCTCGATCAGCCGCCGCGCGTCGCCGTCCCAGTCGAGCGCCGCGCGCGCCGGCGTCGGATCGATCGCATCGAGCTCCGCCGCCGCCGGCAGCACGTGGAAGAGCGCGTCGAAGAGCGCGTTGCAGCACTCCTGCACCAGGTAGGTCGCGCCCGCATAGCCCATGAAGGGCGTCCCGGTATGCCGCCGGATGATCGCGCCCGGGAACGACGCGGGGATGTACGTCCCGCGCGATCCACACTCCGCCATGTACATCCGCTCGTTGAAGCTGCCGAACACGATCTGCGGCTTCGTCTCGGCGATCGTGCGCCGGATCGTCTCGTTGTCGGGCTTGACGCCCGCGCGCCGACCGAAGGCGAAGGCGCAGGGCATGCCGAGCTCGTCCTCGAGGAAGCTCCGGATGCCGCGGGCATAGGTCCCGGTCGCGGAGACCCCGAAGCTCGTCGTCCCGAAGAAGTCCTGGGTCACCGAACGCCACAGGTCCCAGAGCGGCTTGATCGTCGTGTGCTTCTCGCGCTCGATGAAGGGCTCGGGGTCGAGGCCGAGCAGCTGGCCGAGGGTGCGCAGGAAGCGCGTCGTGCTGTGGAGACCGATCGGAGCGTGGAGGTAGGGCCGATCGAGCGTCTCGCACAGCATGCGCCCGTATTCGCGATAGAGGCACACGTTGACGTCGGCCCGGGCCAGCGACGGGATCTCCGAGAGCGCGCATCCGAGCGGGAAGACGAGGTTGACCTCGGCCCCGATGCCCTCGACGAGGCGCTTCATCTCGGCGAGATCCGAGGCCGAGTTGAACGAGCCGTAGGTCGCGCCGATCAGGTTGACGCGCGGCCGCCCGTCGGCGCGGCTCGCGGCGCGGCGCTTGCTCTTCGCCCCGTACTGGGACCAGAGCCAGTTCATCGCGCGATCGGCGCACTGCCACTGGTCCTCGTCGATCGTGCGCGGCAGGAAGCGCTGGATGCCCGTCCCCTCCGGCGTGACGCCGCCGCCGATCATCTCGGCGATCGAGCCGGTGACGACGACCGAGGGCTGGCTCGGGTCGAGGGTGCGGTGGGCGCGGCGCATCGCCTCTTCGGTGCCCTTCTGGCCGAGCTCCTCCTCGGCGAGCCCGGTCACGACGATCGGCAGCTCGTGGGGCGGGAGCGCGTCGGTGTAGTGGAGCACGGAGGTGACGGGCAGGTTCTCGCAGCCGACCGGGCCATCGATGATGACCTGCAGGCCCTTCACCGCCGTGAAGACGTAGACGGCGCCCCAGTAGCCCCCGGCGCGATCGTGGTCCTGGATCAACATCCCACCGCCTCCTTCAGGGTGTCGCGCCGCAGGCGCGCGGGATCGATCGTGGTCGCCTCGACCGACTTCGCTTCGGGATCGGGCGCCTGGCTCCAGATGCCGGCGGTCTCCCCCCGACCGACGCCGTCGAAGAACGCCGTCATCTCGTCGAATCGCGCGCGTCCCCCGATCGCCGCGCGCACGATCTTCGCGAGCGCACCAGCCCCGGCCGGCCCGATCAGCGGCCGGGCCGAGATCAGGTTCGTGAAGTAGAGGCCCGGGATCGACGCCTCCTTCGCGGCCTGCACGACGGGCGTCGTCCCGATCGCGAGGTCCGGCTTCCACTCGTGCATCGCGGCGACGTCCTGCTCGAGGGAGGCACGGAAGCGGACGGTGATCCCGCGCGCCTCGAGCCACTCGCGGTCGCGATCGGAGAAGGCGGTGCGCGGCAGCGCGGTCCCGACGTAGCGAAGATCCGCGCCGCACTCGGCGAGCAGCCGGCCGACCAGCAGCTCGGAGCCTTCGTAGCCCGACAGCGTGATGCGGCCTTCGATCCGTGCGCCGGCGAGGGCCGCCTCGACCTGGGGCAGGAAGCGATCCTTCGCCGCGGCGGCCGCGGCCTGCGGGAGCCCGAAGGTCTTCGCGATCGAGTCGATCCAGTCGGCGCTGCCGTCGAGGCCGACCGGCGCCGAGCCGACGACCGGGCGACCGGCGGCCTCGAACTCGCGCACGACGGCGGTGTAGAAGGGATGGATCGCGGCGGCGACCTCGCAGTCGAGGGCGTCGTAGAGCTCGCGCCACTCCCGCGTCGGCACCGTCGGCCCCGCGGCGAGCCCCATCGGCTCGAGCAGCGTTCCGATCGTCACCGGATCGACCGGGAAGAGCTCGCCGATCAGGGCGATCCGCGGCCGGTCGCCACGGGCGCGGGCGGGGCGCGCGACCGGGCCGGCCTCGGCCTCGGTGCGCGCATAGCGCAGCATCGCCCCGGCGAGCACGTCCTTCGCCTCGGCATGGGTCGGGACGCCGAAGCCGGGGACGTCGATGCCGACGATCCGCACGCCGTTGATCTGCTTCGGCAGCAGGCGCAGCGGAACCCCCGAGGCCGTCGGGACGCAGAGATTCGTCACGACGATCGCGTCGTAGCGGGCGGGATCGGCCATCCCATGGACGGCGTCGCGGATGTCCTCGAAGAGCTTGCCCGTGACCAGCGACTCGGAGTTGAAGGGCACGTAGCCCACCGAGCGGCGTGCGCCGTAGAAATGCGACGTGAAGGTCAGGCCGTAGACGCAGCAGGCCGAGCCCGAGAGGATCGTCGCGGTGCGCCGCATGCGGAGCCCGACGCGCAGGGACCCGAAGGCCGGGCACATGCTCTGGGGCTGATCGTGCGGCCCGACCGGATAGTCGGCGGCATAGCGCTCGATCGCCTCGACGCCCGCCTCGGTCGCCGCGCGCCGCAGCGTCTCGGCGCCGCCGTGGCAGCTCGCGGTCGCTGCGGCCCCCTCCGTTGCCGTCGTCCCCGGTCGCGGCCCGAGCTCACGCACGGTCATAGACCACCTCCAGCGAGGGCTTCGGGGCGAAGCCGCGGGCGCGCAGGTCCTCGGGCCGGGCCGGCTCGCGCACGCCCCGCCGCCCGCCCGCGTCGGGACCGAAGCGGCCGAGCAGCGCGTCCTGGTCGAGGGGCCGGGGCTGGATCGGCAGCGACTCGACCACCGCCTTCGCGAGCTCTTCGAAGATCCCCGACCAGCGCCCACCGGGGCGGCCGATGATCTCGTAGGCCGCGCTCTTGCGGCGGATGTCCTCGTTGGCCGGGACCGAGGCGAGGATCGGGATGCCCACCGCATCGGCGAAGGCCTGGGCCTCGCCCGTCTCGTCGTCCTTGTTCACGACGAGGCCGGCGACGCCGACGTTGCCCCCGAGCTTGCGGAAGTACTCGACCGCCGAGCAGACGTTGTTCGCCACGTAGAGCGACTGCAGGTCGTTCGAGCCGACGACGATCACCTTCTGGCACATGTCCCGGGCGATCGGCAGACCGAAGCCCCCGCAGACCACGTCGCCCAGGAAGTCGAGCAGGACGTAGTCGAAGTCCCAGTCGTGGAAGCCGAGCTTCTCGAGCAGCTCGAAGCCGTGGATGATGCCCCGACCGCCGCAGCCGCGACCGACCTCCGGTCCGCCGAGCTCCATCGCGAAGACCCCGTCGCGCTTGAAGCAGACGTCGCCGACGCCGACCTCGCCGCCGGCGAGCTTCGCCTTCGAAGAGGTCTCGAGGATCGTCGGACAGGCGCGCCCGCCGAAGAGCAGCGAGGTCGTGTCGCTCTTCGGATCGCATCCGATCAGCAGCACCTTCTTCCCCTGCTGGGCCATCATGTAGGAGAGGTTCGCGAGCACGAAGCTCTTCCCGATCCCGCCCTTGCCGTAGATCGCGATCACCTGCGTGCTGCGCGCCGGAGCGTCGCTCGCGCCGGCCTCCGCCTGCGGCTTTCGCGTGCCCCGATCGATCGCTTCTTCCCGGATGATCACGATTCGCTCCTCCAGTCGAGCACCATCTTGATGCAGGTGGCGTCTCCGAATGCGGCTTGATAGGCGGCGTCCGCGTCCCGCGGTGAGGCCGAGTGGGTGATGAGCCCGCCGAGATCGAGTCGTCCCTCGGCGACGAGGCGATGGACCGCGGCGAGGTCCTCGGGGCGCCACTCCGCGGCGATCCGGAGCCGCAGGTTGCGCATGAAGGCCGGCGCGAACTCGAAGCGCACCGGATCGCGGTAGAAGCCGGCGAGCACGAGCACCCCGTTCGGCCGCAGCCGCGCGACGAGCGCGTCGATCAGCGCGGCGTCGCCGCTGACGTCGTAGACGACGGCGTAGTCGCGGCGCGGATCGGCGTCGGGATCGACGACCGCATAGCCGGCAGCGCCCGGGTGGCGCGCCGGATCCCGCTCCCAGACGACCGGGGGCGGACCGCCCGCGACGAGGACCAGGCGCGCGAGCAGCCGGCCGAGGGCGCCGTGGCCGACGATCAGAGCGGGCCGCTCCACCGAGGCCCCCGGACGGGCGAGCTCCTCGGTGCCGGCGGTGAGCGCGTGATGCGCGGTCGCGGCGAGGGCCAGCAGCACCCCGCGATCCCCGAGAGCGGGCCCGATCTCGACCGTCCGCGCGCCGGGCACGACGAGCCGGGCCGCCGCGCCGCCGAAGAGCCCCCGCACGTCGCGGAAGCCCGAGGAGCCGGGCACGAAGACGCGCTCCCCGACGCGCCGCCCCGAGGCCGGCCCCGCCTCGACGACGCGACCGACGGACTCGTAGCCGGGGACGAGCGGATAGCCGAGGCCGGGGAAGTCGTTCATGCGCCCCGACCACAGCAGCCGCTCGGTGCCCGCGCTGATGCCGCTCCACTCGACGTCGACGACGACGTCGGCGTCGCCCGGGGCGAGCAGCCCGACCGGACGGACGGCGATGCGATGCGGCGCTTCCAGCACGACGGCGAGGGTGTCGCCTCGCGTCGCGTTCGCGTCGTCCCGCCGTTCGTTCGTCCGCAGCCCAGCGCTCATCCCGTTCCTCCGTCTCCGACTCGGGGTCCGGCGCCCGCCGGACCCTCCTTCACCGCGCCCCGCTCACCAGGTCGGTGCGAGCCGGACGTTCTCCGGCAGCGCGTTGCCCTCGGTGGGCGAGAAGTAGAGGCTGACCAGCGTCGCGACCGCGGCGACGCTGCAGCCGGCTCGGACCAGCGCGCCCGAGAGACCGCCCCGCGCGCGGGCCTCGTCCGAGCGCACCGCGATCCGCCGCAGACGCTCGAGGCGCGCGAGGAAGCGCGGATCCTCGATGTCGAGCGTGAAGGGAAAGACCTGGCGGGTGATCTCCGACGTGATGCGGAAGACCTCGAGGTCGTAGCTCGTCGGATCGAGCCCGAGCGCCCGGTGGAGATGGGGGCGGGTATGGTCGCGGACGTACATGGTCGAGAAGACCGCGACCAGGAAGAACCGGATCCAGAGCCGGTTCAGCCCTTCGAGCAGCGACGGATCCGCGCGCATGATCAGCGCGAGGGCCTCGCCGTGTCGATACTCGTCGTTGCACCACTGCTCGAACCAGCCGAAGATCGGATGGAAGCGCAGGTCCGGTCGGCGCTGGATCTGCCGGAAGATCGTGATGTAGCGGGCGTAGCCGATCTTCTCCGACAGGTAGGTCGCGTAGAAGATGTACTTCGGCTTGAAGAAGGTCTGCTTCTTCGTCCGGGCCAGGATGCCGAGGTCGACGCCGATCCCGAGGTCCTTCAGCCAGGTGTTGATGAACCCCGCGTGGCGGGACTCGTCCCGGGCCATCATGCCGAAGAGATCGCGCATGTCCTCGTTCTTCGTGCGCCGCTTGGCCTCGGCGTAGAGGAGGCAGCCCGAGAACTCCGACGTGAGCGAGCTGATCAGGAAGTCGGTGAACTGCTCGGCGAGCTCCGGCGACAGATCGAGGAGATCGCGGACCGCGGCCGACTCGGGCCGCTCGAAGTGGTCCCGATTGCGGTCGTCCCGCATCTCCGCCATCAGCGCGTCCCATTCGGCGCGCACCGGCCCGACGTCGATGCGGTCGATGGCGTCGAAGTCGGTCGTGTAGAAGCGCGGGCTGAGGACGTTGTCCTGGCGCGCCTTCTCGGTCGAGAACGCGGTGCTGGGATCACGAGCGGGGGTGTTCATTCGATGCTCCTTCATGCGAGACGATCGGACTTCCCTGCGCCGTCAGGAGGCGTCGGAAGCTCGCCACGTTGTCGGGTCCGAAGGCGTCGATCTCGATCCGGCGGCCGGTCGCGAGGTCCGTGAGCGAGAGGCGGCCGTCCTGCCAGCGGGTCAGCTCGAAGGGCGGCGCCGAGCCGATGCCGCTCAGGGCGCGCTCGCGGGCGAGCCCGCGCAGCACGCCGCGCACGAAGCCGCCCTCCCCCGCCGCGATCCGCGCGCGCTCGGCGCCCGTCGCGTCGTCGAGCACGACGACGGCGCCGTCGGTGCGATCCTCGAAGCGGATGCGGATCGACTCCCACGCGACCGATTCGTCGAGGGCGACCGTGCCGATCCGCGTCGCGCGACCGAATCCGGCCGCGGCGATCACGAAGGCCAGCAGCAGCGCCGAGGCGATCAGCACGCCGCGCGGGAAGGTCTGCTCTGCCTGCGCTCCGGACGTCATGAGCCCACCTCCGCGCCCGCGATCGCCGGGCTCGCCAGCGCGGCCGCGACCGCGGCCTCCGCTTCGACCCGACGACGAATCGGGAACGGCACGACGCGCGGGCTCCCGGGCTCGCGCGAAGCCGCGTCGGCGACGAGCGCGTCGGCGATGCGCCGCGAGACGGTGTCCGGATCGTCGAGGCAGCGCAGCACGGGCTGGATCTCGCGACCCCGTCGGCCGAGGCGGACGTGGGGCCAGAGCAGGGCTGCGCCGAGCGGGTTCCCGCCTTCGAGCGAGAGGACGAGATCGCAGCGGCCGTCGGCCAGCAGCCGGCGATCGACGGACTCGATCTTCGCGAGCGGGATGTTCACCGTCGCCGGCAGCGCGACCCCGACCCGCATCGCGATCCGGCGATCCGTGAGCGTGTAGCAGGCGGCGCGCGCCTGCAGCCGCGCCACGATCGCGAGGATCGAGAGCGCGAGCAGCGCCGGCAGCAGCGACCAGATCACGATCTCCGAGATCGCACCGAGCGACCCGCGCTCGCTCCAGGTCGTCGCGACCCGCGCGAGGGCGACGAGCACGAACCAGGCGGCGATGAGGCGCGTTCCGTAGGAGTGACGCGCGAGCGAGAAGGCGTCAGGACGGCCCTGCCAGAGGATCCGCTCCCCCGCCGGCAGCGGCTCGGGCAGCCCCGCCTCGACCCGCGCATCCTGCGTCGCGCGCTCGGGACGGCCGCTCATACGATCGGCTCCTGGCGTCCCGGCATCGCGTAGAGGGTGCCGGCGCCGTAGTAGGCGGTGATCCGCTCCTCCTCCATCATCGTGACGACCTGGGCGTCGGCGAGCGCGGGGACACCGGAGAGCTGGGACCCGCGGATCGCGGCGACCCGGATCGCGCGCGCCCCCGGATCGACCTTGCAGAGCGCGACCGGGAGCAGCCGGCGCGCGCCCGGCAGGTCGCCGATCTCGACCTCGAGGTAGCGGAGCGCCGACTCGGCGAGGTCGACCCAGAGATCGGACACGCGCCCCGCGGAGACGCCGTCGGCCCCGAAGACCGTCATGCCCCGCGGATCGGGCGAGCCCGGTGCGACGTCGAAGTCCCGGGCGAAGGCGAGCGGCCGGACCCGCGGCTGGCCGCTCACGAGCGTCTCGGGCCGGTCGGGTCGGATCGCCACCGAGCCGGGACCGACCCCCGCCGCCATGCCGTCCCCGGTCGGCGCGAGGGGCGCGCCCGGGAAGGACGCGATCGGCCGCGCGGCGATGGGGCGCGCGTCGCTCTCGTCGTGGGGGGCGGAGTAGTGGCCGCCGTCGGCGAGGGCGAAGACCTTCGGCGCGGGCATCGCCGGGAAGCCCTGGACCAGCACGTGGTCCGAGCGATCGGACACGAGCGGGTAGCCCTCGCGCTTGTCCTCCTTGCGCAGGTAGAGGATCAATCCCGCGAAGAAGACCCAGAACACGTACAGGACCACCTGGGCGACGTCGATCGATCCCATCAAGGCACCCGACGAATCCATCTCCACCCTCCATTCGCCTCGCCCCGACCGCGCCGGGAGGCGACCCGTCCGCGCGTCAGCGCGGAAACTCCGCCAGCCCGAGCGACCGTGCTCCGGGTCCGTTCCCATCGCCCTGCTCCCGGCGCATCGAGCCCGCGAGCGGACCGATGGCCACGAGCGTGGCGAACAACAACACGATCTCGAGCTGATAGACGGCGCCGTAGCCGACGCTCTCGACCGACAGCGCAGGCCCCAGCCGCCCGCTCGACGCGAGCCCGCCGACGACGTCGCGGATCGCGCCGCCGAGGAACACGCCGAGCCCCGCCGCCGTCGCCTGCACCGCGCCCCAGGCGCCGAGCGCGAGACCGCGCCCCGCCTCGTCGCGGAAGCTCATGGCCGCCGTCAGCGTGCCGACGCTGAAGAGGCCGCCGCCGAGACCGATCAGGAAGGTCCCGCAGCGGAACGCGGTGGCCGACGCGAAGGGCGCCGAGAGCAGCACCGTGACGAAGGCGGCGACCCCGACCAGCAGGCCGATCGCCGAGAGGCGGTGGAGATCCGCGCCCCGGGCGAGCCGCCGCGCGGCGAGGGCGAAGGCCGCGAGCATGCCGGCCGAGAAGAGCGCCGTGAGCAGCGTCGTCGAGCCGACCGGCAGGCCGAGCACTTCGCCGCCGTAGGGCTCGAGCAGGATGTCCTGCATCGTGAAGGCGAGCGTGCCCAGACCGACGGCGACGAGGAAGCGCACGGAGCGGCCGCTCGCGGCGAAGCTCGACCACGCCTGCGCGAAGGACGGCGGCGGCGGCTCGTTCGCGACCCGAGGCCGCCGCGGCTCCTGCTTCCAGAGCGCGACGCCGTTCAGGACCATCGTCGCCACCGCCGCGCCCTGGATGACCTCGACCAGGCGGACGTCGCTGAAGTCCCCGAGCAGCCAGCCGAGCAGCGTGGCGCTCACGATCGAGCCGATCAGGAAGACGACGTAGAGGAGTGCCACGACCCGCGGCCGGGCGGCCTCGCTCGCGAGGTCGGTGGCCAGGGCGAGGCCCGCGGTCTGGGTCGTGTGGAGACCGGCGCCGACCAGCAGGAAGGCGAGCGCCGCGGCCGACGGCCCCATCCAGGGCGGCGGGACGAGCTCGGTGCGACCGGAGAGGACGATGATCGCGAAGGGCATGATCGCGAGGCCGCCGAACTGCACCAGCGTCCCCATCCAGATGAAGGGCACGCGCCGCCAGCCGAGCGCCGAGCGATGGACGTCGGAGCGGAAGCCGATCAGCGCGCGGACGGGCGCGAAGACGACCGGGATCGAGATCATCGCCGACACCAGCCAGACCGGGAGGCCGAGCTCGACGATCATGACCCGGTTGAGCGTGCCGTTCAGCAGCACGAGGCCGATGCCGACCGAGACCTGGAAGAGCGAGAGTCGCAGCAGGCGCGCGAGCGGCAGATCGACGGTCGCCGCGTCGGCGAACGGGAGCAGCCGCGCTCCCCACGCCGATCCGAGCCCCGTCCTGCGCAGCGCGGATCCACTCATGCGACGACGAGCTCCAGCGCCTGCGAGATGTAGAAGGTGGTCGCGACCCGCTCGCAGCGCCCGGCAGCGAAGCCCCGCGGCCCCCCCGGCGACGCGATCCGCTCGAGCAGCCGCGTCTGGCGGATCGGGACGATCGCCGGCGACCGGTCGGAGCGGGGGAAGACCTGTCCGACCGCGTGCATCACGGCGAGCGGGACGGTGAAGGGCGCGAAGGTGACGAGCACCGAGCGCCGGGAGCGATCGCAGAGCCCGTCGATCATGCGCAGCATGTCGTCGACCTCGTAGTGGATCAGCGAGTCCATCGCGACGACGTGGTCGAAGCGGCCGAGGCCGGGATCGAGCATGTCGCCGACCCGGAAGTCGACGCGCCCGCGGCCGAGCAGCTCCGGCGAGCCCGCGTGGCGCTGCCGCGCGAGGCCGACCAGCGTCGGCGAGAGATCGACCGCGACGACGTCGGCGCCGCGGCGCGCCGCCTCGACGGCGAAGGCGCCGGTGCCGCAGCCCGCGTCGAGGATCCGCGCGCCCGAGAGATCCGCCGGCAGCCAGTCGAGCAGCTGCTCGCGCATCGCGTCGCGCCCCGCGCGCACCGTCGCCCGGATCCGGCTCACCGGCTCCGAGGAGGTCAGCCGCGCCCACGTCTCCGCCGCCGTCCGGTCGAAGTAGTGCTCGAGATCGGCCCGTCGTCGCTCGTAGGTCATGCCCGTCATCAGTCGAACCCCAGCAGGTCGAAGAGTTCACGGTCCTTCATGGGCTCGGCGATCTTCGGCGCCGTGCCCGCCCAGAGCCCCGCCGCCAGGCGCAGGTACTCCTTCTGCACCATCTCGAGCTCGGGCGTCGACTCGAGCTCGAAAAGCGTCGACTTCTTGAGGCGGCTGCGGCGGATCACGTCGAGGTCGGGGAAGTGCGCCAGGACCTCGAGCCCGACCCGGTCGTTGTACTTCTCGATCTCGTCGAGCTCGGCGCTGCGGTTCGCGACGACGCCCCCGATGCGCACGGCGTAGTTCTTCGACTTGGCCTTGATCGCGGCGACGATCCGGTTCATCGCGAAGATCGAGTCGAAGTCGTTGGCGGTGACGATCAGCGCCCGGTCCGCGTGCTGCAGCGGCGCGGCGAAGCCTCCGCAGACGACGTCGCCGAGGACGTCGAAGATGACGACGTCGGTGTCCTCGAGCAGGTGGTGCTCCTTCAGGAGCTTCACGGTCTGGCCGACGACGTAGCCGCCGCAGCCCGTGCCCGCCGGCGGTCCACCCGCCTCGACGCACATCACGCCGTTGTAGCCGGTGTAGACGTAGTCCTCGGGGCGCAGCTCCTCGGAGTGGAAGTCGACCGACTCGAGCACGTCGATCACCGTCGGGACCAGCGTCTTCGTCAGCGTGAAGGTCGAGTCGTGCTTCGGATCGCAGCCGATCTGCAGCACGCGCTTGCCGAGCTTCGAGAAGGCGGCGGAGAGGTTCGAAGACGTCGTGCTCTTCCCGATGCCGCCCTTGCCGTACACCGCGAAGACCTTCGCCCCCTCGATGCGCAGCGCGGGGTCCATGCGGACCTGCACGCTCCCCTGCCCGTCTCCCCGATCGATCGTCTGGATCAACGTCATGCGGCGGCCACCCCCGATCCGATGCCCTCGATCCGGTCCTCGAGCTCGTCGCCTGCGGCCTGCAGTGCGGAGAGCGTCTCGGGGTCGGGGGTCCAGTAATGGCGCGCGTGCGCCTCCAGCAGCCGATTCGCCATGCGCGAGGAGGCCGCGAGATTGAGATCCGCGAGGCGCTGCCGCATCGCATCGTCGAGAACGAAGGTCTCGGCGATCCGGCCGTAGACCCAGGAGTCGACCTGGCCCGTCGTCGCCGACCAGCCGAGGGTGTTCGTGACGTGGGACTCGAGCTCCTGCACGCCCTCGTAGCCGTGGCGCAGCATGCCCTCGTACCACTTCGGATTGAGGACCCGGGAGCGCGTCTCGAGGGCCACCTGCTCCGAGAGCGTCCGGACCCGGGACTCGCCCTGGGTCGAGTCGCCGACGTAGACGGGCACGTTGCGACCGGAGGCCCGGCCGATCGCCCGGCTCATGCCGCCGAGGTTGTCGAAGTAGACGTCGATCGAGGTCACCCCGAGCTCGACCGAGTCGAGGTTCTGATAGGCGAGGTCGACGCGCGCGAGCACCCGCTCGAAGAGCTCGGGCCGGGCGCTGGTCTCGCCGCGCGGGCCGTAGGCGAAGCTCTTGCGCCGGGTGAAGACGTCGGCGAGCTCGTCGCCGTCCTGCCAGGCGTCCTCCTGGACGAGCTGGCTCACGTGCGCCCCGTAGGCCCCGACCGCATTGCCGAAGACGCGCAGCGAGGCGTCCTCGAGGGTCCCGCCGTGGGCCGCGACGTAGGCCTGCGCGTGCTTGCGCACGAAGTTCCGCTCGACCGGCTCGTCCGCCAGGGCGGCGAGCTGGGCGGCCTCGGCGAGCATCCGCGTCTGCAGCGGAAAGAGATCGCGGAAGATGCCGGAGAGCGTGACGACGACGTCGATGCGGGAATGCGCGAGCTCGTCGAGGGGCACGAGCTCCGCGCCCGCGAGCCGCCCGTAGCCGTCGAGCCGCGGGCGGGCGCCCATCAGCGCGAGGGCCTGCGCGATCGAAGCGCCCTCGGTCTTCAGGTTGTCGCTGCCCCAGAGCACCAGCGCCACCGACTCGATCGCCTCGGCGTTCTCGGCGCGATGGCGCGCGAGGAGCTGGTCCGCGAGGCGCCGTCCGACCGCGAGGGCGAAGCTCGTCGGCATCCGGAAGGGATCGAAGCCGTGGATGTTGCGTCCGGTCGGCAGGATCTCGAGATTGCGGATCAGGTCACCGCCGGGCGCGGGGCGGATGTAGCGGGCGTCGAGGGCCGCGATCAGCGCCGGGAGCTCGGTGTCCCGGGCGAGCAGCCGGTCGGCCTCGACGAAGGTCGCGAGCTGCTCGCGGGAGACGTCCGCCGACGCGCCGCGCGCGCTGTGCCTCCGCCCGCTCGAAACGTCTCCATCGACGACGCTGCGGGCCAGCGCCTCCGGCGCGTCGCCGAGCCCCGCGATCTTCATCGCCGCGCCCAGCAGATCGATCCGATCGTCGCGTCCGGGCGGGCTGCCGACGACGTGGAGACCGATCGGGACGAGCGCTCTCTCGACCTCGGCGATCCGCGCACGCAGCGCCTCGACCGCCGCCGCCGCGTTCGCCACGTCGAGTCCCGCTCCGGCATCGCGCCCGGCCCCGGCCTGCCCGGGCGCGTCGAAGGCGAGGTCGAGCGCCGCCGCCTGGCTCCGGATCAGCTCGACGAGCAGGCCGCCCTCCTCCGGGTCCGCGGCGCGGGCGGGCGTCAGCGCCCGGTGTCGCTCGATCGAGGTCTTCAGCTCGGAGAAGGCGCGCTGCTGCCCCGCCTCGGAGATCGGCGGCGTCAGGTGGCTGACGAGGGTGGCGCCCGATCGCCGCTTCGCGAGCACCGCCTCCGACGGGTTGTTGGCGGCGTAGAGGTAGACGTTCGGCACGTCGCCGATCAGGCGATCCGGCCAGCACGCCTGCGACAGGCCGATCTGCTTGCCCGGCATGAACTCGAGGGCACCGTGGGTCCCGAAGTGGAGCAGGACGTCGGCGGCGAAGTCCTCGCGCAGATGGCGGTAGAAGGCGGAGAAGGCGTGGGTCGGTGCCATGCCGCGCTCGAAGAGCAACCGCATCGGATCGCCTTCGTAGCCCGAGCCCGGCTGCACGCCGACGAGCACGTTGCCGAAGCGCGCGCCCAGCACGAAGATCGAGCGCCCGTCGGTCAGCTGGCGTCCCGGCGCCGGGCCCCAGGCCGCCTCGATCTCCGCCAGATGCCGCTCCTCGCGAACGTGGCGATCGACGGGGATCCGCGCGTGGACGGCGGCGGGCACGCCGTGGGGATCGGCGCTGCTGCCGAGGATCCGTGCGCGCAGGGCGTCGACGGTGTCCGGGACCTCGACGCCGTACCCGGCGTCGCGCAGGGCGCCGAGCGTGGCGTGGAGCGACTCGAAGACCGCGAGCGACATCGCGGTGCCGACGTGGCCCGAGTTCGGCGGGAAGTTGAAGAGCACGATGCCGACCCGGCGATCCGCGCGGCGCTTCCGGCGGAGCGAGACGAGGCGCTCGACGCGGCGGGCGAGCATGCGCGCCCGCTCGGGATGGGCGCGCATCGCGTGGGCGGCGCGGGCGCCGGTGGCCGCGGCCTGGCCGCCGAACACGATCGGTCCGGTGGCCCCGTCGAGCTCGGGGATCGCGACCATCATCGTCGCCTCGATCGGGAGCAGCCCGCCCTCCGAGGCCTCCCACTGCTCGAGGCTCTGGAACTCCGTCGCCTGGGCACACACGTAGGGCACGTCGAGGCGCGCGAGCATCTCCTCCGCCGCCTTCGGATCCGAGTAGGCCGGGCCCCCGACGAGCGAGAAGCCGGTCAGCGAGACCACGGCGTCGACCGTCGCCCGCCCGTCGCGCACGAAGTAGCGCTCGATGGCCGGGCGGGCGTCGAGGCCCGAGGCGAAGGCCGGCACGACCCGGAGCCCCCGCTCATCGAGCGCCTGGATCACGCCGTCGTAGTGGGCGGTGTTGCGCGCGAGCACGTAGGAGCGCATCAGCAGCAGGCCCACCGTCGGCTGCTCCGCGTCCCCGCGCCGCCGCGGGAGGTCGCGCGGCTCCTCGGTGATCCGGTTCGCGAGCGCGGGATGGTAGAGGCCCTCGGCCGGATAGCGGATCGGGAGCGCGTGCTCGACCGTGCCGCGCAGGGCCGCGCGGGGACCCGCGGCATAGCGGTCGATCAGGAACGCGATCATGTGCTCGACGTTCTCTTCGGAGCCCGCCAGCCAGTACTGCATCGTGAGCAGGTAGGCGCGGAGGTCCTGGGCCGCGCCCGGCAGGAAGCGCAGCAGGTTCGGGATGTGGCGGAGCATCGCGGCCTGGCGGGAGCCGGCGGTGCTCGGCTTCGACGGATCGCTCTTGCGGCGGCGGAAGGACTTGAGCAGGCCGAGCAGTCCGCTCTCCTCGCCGTCGATCCGGAAGCGGCCGAGCCGCGTCAGCTCCGCGACCTCCCGGGCCGACATGCATCCGACGAACGCGTCGCAGACCGGCGCCCGGCGCGCGAGCCACGGCAGCACCGCGCGGATGTGCTCGTCCATGAAGAGCATGTGGGCGACGAGGATGTCCGCCCGATCGATGTCCGCGCGACACCGCTCGAGGGAGGCCGGATCGTTGTCCCAGTCGGCGGCCACGTGGAACCCGACGGTCAGCCCCGGCAGCCGGCGCGCGAGGGATCGGCCGGCGCGCTCGAAGCCCCCCGCGAGGTGGGCATCGAGCGTCACGACGACGACGCGGATGGGCGTCGACCTAACGTCCATGGTAGGCCTTCGCATCGTAGAGCGTCTCCAGGGTGATCTTCGCGATCCCTCGATCGCGCGCGAACTGCTCCGTGTTCCGTCGCGCCTTCCCGCGGACGAAGAACGGGATCTTCTTGAGCTCGGCCTCCGCATCGACGACCCAGACCGGGTCGCCCGCCGCGTCGACCGGATTCGGCGTGGAGACCGGGTTCACCGCGGCGCCGGGCTCTTCGACGCGGGGCTCGGCGGGCGACGCGACCTGCGGCGCCGCGCCGCCGAGATGGGAGGGCCGAGCGCCCTCGTGAAACTCGAAGTCGTCGCGGAACATCCCGAGCAGGTGCTCCTCGAGGCCCATCATCAGCGGGTGAACCCAGGTGTCGAAGAGGACGTTCGCGCCCTCGATCCCCATCTGCGGCGAATAGCGGGCGGGGAAGTCCTGGACGTGGACCGGCGCCGAGATGACGGCGCAGGGAATGCCGAGGCGCTTCGCGACGTGGCGCTCCATCTGGGTCCCGAGCACGAGGTCCGGCGCGAGCTCCGCGACGCGTCGCTCGACCTCGAGATAGTCGTCGGTGATCAGGGCCTCGAGGCCGAGCTTGCGGGCGGCTTCGCGCACGTTGCGGGCGAAGCCGCGGGAGTAGGTGCCGAGGCCGACGACCTCGAAGCCGAGCTCCTCGCGGGCGACGCGGGCGGCGGCGATGGCGTGGGTCGCGTCGCCGAACACGAAGACCCGCTTCCCGGTCAGGTAGGTCGAATCGACCGAGCGGCTGTACCACGGCAGCCGGGCGCCGGTGAGGGCGAGCGCCTCGGAGACGTCGATGCCCAGCACGCGCTGGAGATCGAGCAGCAGGTCGCGCGTCGCCCCGATCCCGATCGGCACCGTCGAGATGATCGGCTGGCCGAACTCGCGCTCGAGGAATCGGGCCGTCGTCTCCGCGATCTCCGGATTCAGGCAGAGATTGACGTCGGCCTCGGGCAGGCGGGCGATGTCCTCGATGCGGGCACCGAGCGGCGCGACGACGTGGACGTCGACGCCCGCGCGCTCGAGCAGCCGGCGGACCTCTTCGACGTCGTCGCGGCAGCGGAAGCCCATCGACGTCGGACCGAGGAGGTTCGCTCGGGGCCGCGAGCCGCCGTGGGATCCGGGCCCGCGAACCGTTCCGGCCGCGCGGGCCTGGCCGAGCACCGAGCGCACGATCGCGTAGAAGGTCTCGCTCGCGCCCCAGTCCTCCTTCTTCGAGTACGAGGGCAGCGACAGGGGCACGATCGGACACGCGAGATCCATGCCCGCCGCCAGCGTGCCGGGCTGGTCCTGGATCAGCTCCGCGGTGCACGACTCGCCGACCAGCAGCAGGTCGGGTGCGAAGCGATCGACGGCCGCGGCGAGCGTCCGGCGAACGAGCTCGGCGGTGTCCCCGCCGAGATCCCGGGCCTGGAAGGTCGTGTAGGTCACGCTCGGTCGCCGATCGCGGCGTTCGATCATCGTGAAGAGCAGGTCGGCATAGGTGTCGCCCTGGGGCGCATGCAGGACGAAGTGCACGCCGGGCATCGAGTTCGCGATGCGCATCGCGCCCACGTGCGGCGGCCCTTCGTAGGTCCAGAGCGTCAGCTCCATGCGGCGCTCCTCCCCATCGGAGGCGGCGACGCCGCGAGGCTCTCGGCGCGGACGAGCGGCCGGGCGAAGAGCTCGGCGAGATCCGCGGCCTGCTCGAATCCGTGCACCGGCGAGAACACGAGCTCGATCGACCACTTCGTTCGCAGGCCCTCGGCCTCGAGCGGATTCGCGAGCCCGAGCCCGCAGACGGTGAGATCGGGCCGGTCCTCGCGCAGTCGGTCGAGCTGACGATCGACGTCCTGTCCCTCGGAGAGGCGCACCTGCGCCGGGAGCAGCTCGAGCTCCGCCTCGACGAGCTCGCGATCGAGATAGGGCGTCCCGACCTCGATCAGGCGCATGCCGCATTCGCGAGAGAGGAAGCGCGCCAGCGGAAGCTCGAGCTGCGAGTCGGGGAGGAAGCTGATGGAGCGGCCGTCGAGCCGCTCGCGGACGCGGGCGACGGCGCGCCGGGCCCGCTCGGCCGGCGGCCGGACGACGTCTTCGAATCGGACGGGATCGACCGCGAAGCACCGCGCGGCGGCTTCGAGCCAGTCCCGCGTGCCCTCGACGCCGAAGGGATACGGTGCCGCGATGCGCGTGGCGCCGCGGCGCGTCAGGGCCCGGGCCGTCGTGCCGAGGAAGGGCTGCGCCAGCAGGAACCGGGTCGACGGGCCGATTGCGGGCAGCGCGCGGGTGTCGCGCGGCGGGAGGAACTCGACGGGCCCGATGCCGAGCGCCTCGAAGAGCCGCCGGAACTGATCCTCGACGACGTCGGCGAGGGAGCCGACGACGAGCAGCGAGGGCTTCGGGGCATCGGAGTCGGGCGCCTGCGCGACGAGCGCGGCGAGGCAGTTGTCCTCGCCCTGCGTGAAGGTCGTCTCGATGCCGCTGCCGGAATAGGCGAGCACGCGTACGCGCCCTTCCAGGGATGCGGCGATGCGACGGGCCGCGAGGGAGAGGTCGAGCTTGATGACCTCGCTCGGGCACGAGCCGACGAGGAACAGGGTCCGCACGTCGGGTCGCCGATCGATCAGCGCCTTCGCGATGCGATCGAGCTCGTCGTGGCAGTCGGCGAGCCCCGCGAGATCGCGCTCCTGCAGGATCGCCGTCGCGAAGCGGGGCTCCGCGAAGATCATCACACCGGCGGCGGACTGGAGCAGATGCGCGCAGGTCCTCGATCCGACGACGAGGAAGAACGCGTCCTGCATCTTGCGATGGAGCCAGACGATGCCGGTCAGCCCGCAGAAGACCTCGTGCTGTCCCCGTTCGCGCAGCACGGAGAGTCGGGCGTCGCGCACGGGCGGCAGGGTCGCGGGCGAGACGTCCGACATCCGGCAGGCTTCGCTCATCGGGCGGGCTCCAGTCGGACGACGCGCCCTTCGTGGCTCTCGCTGCCGAGCCTCGCCGCGCGGAGCTTGCGCAGGAACTGGACGGCGTTCACGACGTACGCGAGATAGGCGGCCAGCGCGATCATCATCGGGACGCGCGGATCGAAGGCGTCGAGCGCGAGGACGACGAGATAGGCGGTGTGCAGCGCGAGCACGCCGATGCTGACGACGTCCTCCCAGAAGAAGGCCGGCGCGAAGAGCCAGACCCCGAAGACTTCGCGCTCCCAGATCGAGCCCGTCACCATGATCAGGTAGAGGACGCCCGTCTTGACGACGATCGAGATCGTCGCGGCCTGCCAGCCTTCACCGGTCGCCAGGTAGCGGACGACGAGCCCGAGGCTCACCAGGAAGACGAGGAACTGGAGCGGCGCGAGGACGCCCTGGACGAGGGTCCACACCGAGGCGTCGCGGCGGCGCCGCTGCTCGGACGTATAAAGGAAGGGGGATTCCGGGAGGACCGTGGAAGGCGACGGCATGCGGGCACTCCTCCGTCTTGAAGCACCGTACTCGCTCCCCTCCAGAGTGTCAACTTGATTTTACGTTCTTCTTAATTGACAATGACGACGACCGGCCCGCAACCCGCCACGAGGTGAAAGCCCATGCCGTACCCGACTGCCGCATCACTCTCCCGGGATCGGGTGGGCCTCGTTCGGATCCGGGCGGCGGTCGAGCTGCTGAAGCCGATCACCTGGTTCCCTCCGATGTGGGCGTTCGCCTGCGGCTACCTCTCGGCGGGGCTGCCGCTCGACGAGCACGCCGGTCGGGCGGTGCTCGGCGCGATCCTGGCGGGGCCGCTGCTGTGCGGCAGCAGCCAGGTCGTCAACGATTGGTTCGATCGCCACGTCGACGCGTTGAACGAGCCCGATCGACCGATCCCATCCGGTCGCATGCCGGGACGGGGTGGTCTCTTCCTGGCCATCGGCTGGAGCGTGCTCTCGATGTTCGCGGCATGGGCGTTCGGGCCGACCGTCTTCGCGGCGTCGGCGCTCGGCATGGCCCTCGCCTGGGCGTACAGCGCGCCGCCTTTCCGTCTCAAGCGCAACGGCTGGGCGGGGAACTCGGCCGTCGCGATCGCCTACGAAGGTCTCGCCTGGCTGACCGGCGTCTCGGTCGCCCTCGGTGGCGGCGCGCCCGCCGGGCCGACCGTCGCCTTCGCGCTTCTCTACAGCGCGGGGACGCACGGCATCATGACCCTCAACGACTTCAAGTCGATCGAAGGCGATCGGCGCATGGGCATCGGCTCGCTGCCCGTGCGGCTCGGCCCCGAGCGCGCGGCGCGCCTCGCGTGCGGCGTGATGCTCGTCCCGCAGCTCGTCGTGATCGGGATCCTCGTCGCCCTCGCCCGTCCGCTCCACGCCGCCGTCGTGTCGCTGCTCGCCCTGCTTCAGGTCGCGTGCATGCCGCGCCTGCTCGCCGCGCCGCGCGAGCAGGCGACCTGGTACAGCGCGACGGGCGTCGGGCTCTTCGTCAGCGGGATGCTGGTCGCGGCGCTGGCGCTGCGCTGAGGGCGTCGAGCGCACGGAGCCGCCAGGCGACCGCTTCGGGGCGCTCCTCGTGGAGCAGATGGCCGACGTCGGAGACGACGATCCGCTCTGCCCGCGGCACGCGCCGAACGACCGCTTCCGACTCCTCGGGCCGCACGAAGCGATCGCGCTCGCCGACCAGCAGCAGCAGCGGGACCTCGAGTCGGGGCAGGTCCTGCCAGAGCGTCACGAGATCCCAGCCCGCCATCATCCGCAGCGCGGCCTGGACGTGGCTCGGGCTCGAGGCGAGCCGCCGATACCAGGCGATCTCCGCCTCCTCGAGCCGCGAGCCGGTCGCGTCGAGCATCCGATCCACCGAGTCGCTCGAGCGCGCCCGGCGCGCCACGAGGCGAGCCGGCAGCTCGCTCTCGGCGAGCCCCCGCGCGAGCGCCGAGAAGATCCGGCTGACGCGCCCCCAGTAGGGCCGCAGGGCGCCGTTCAACGCGACGAGGTGCGCGGGCGCGATCCGCCCGTCGATCGCCATCCGACACAGGATTGCGGCCCCCGCCGAGTGACCGACCACGAGCCGGGGTGCGAAGTCGAGCGCATCGAGCAGCGAGCCCACGAGGCGCGAGACACCGATCAGCGTCGCGTCGCCGCGCGCGGGCGGGTCGGTGAAGCCGTGGCCGGGCAGATCGAAGGCGACCCATTCGAAGCCGTCGCCGAGTCGCTCGACGAGCGCATGCCAGGAATGGGTCGAGGCGCCCGTGCCGTGGACGAAGAGCACGGGCGTCCCCTGGCCGCCGCGCTGGACGTGCCACCGCAGGCCGCCGGCCTGCACGAAGCGGCTCCTCGAGCGGAGCGGCCAGTCTCGCCCGTCGCGTGCCCAGTCGAGCCGGTCCGGAGCAGGGGAGCAGGCGAGGCCCGCGCTCATGCGCGCCCCGGATCGCGCGCGTCGGCGCGGCCGGCCGAGCCGGTCGACGCGCCCCGCCCCGGTCCCCGAGCGAGTCCGAGGGCGGCGGCCGCGAGCGCCTCGGCGGGGGAGCGCGGCAGCAGCATCCAGGCCGCGCCCATCGCGTCGGCGATCTCGCGGGAGACGTCGCGCGGGCGCGGCGAGGTGTCGACGAAGAGCGCGGTGATGCCGGCGCTCCGGAGGCGGCGCGCGGCCTCGAGCGCCGAGGCATGGGCCGCGCCCCGTCCGAGCGATCCATCGGCCGCGACGTTCGCCTGGCCATCGCTCAGGAACACCGCGATCGGCCGACCGCCCGCGCGCCGGACCTGCTCGGCCACCTCGAGCACGAGCAGGATCCCCGAAGCCAGCGGCGTGCCGCCTCCCGCCGGCAACGCGCCGAGCTCGCGCTTCGCGCGCACGAGCGAGCGGGTCGGCGGCAGCAGGATCTGCGCACGGTGGCCGCGAAAGGCGATCATCGCGACGGCATCGCGACGGACGTAGCTCTCGGCCAGGAGTCGCTCGACCGCACCCTTCGCCTCGGCCAGCCGGCTCGTCGCCGTCGAGCCCGAGGCGTCCACGGCGAAGATCGTCGTCGTGCGCACGCGCGGGCGCGTCCGCACGACATGGAAGTCGTCGCGGCGGATCTCGATCCGGCGAAGGCCGGAGGCGCCCGGCTCGCGCGCCTCGCCCGACGGCGCGGGGATCGGCGACTGCCCGCGGCGAAGCGGCTGCCACGGCGCGGCGGCGCGCAGCGTGTCGACGAGCGCGATGCGCGCCCGGCCGTCGGGCCGCCCCCGGCGTGCACCGACGGGCCGACCGCGACCGGACCCGAGGACGCGGATCGCGCTGCGCCCGGAATCGGTGCGCTGTCGGCTCGGCTTCCCCGCGCCCGCCGCCTCGAGCCGATCGAGCAGGTCTCCCGGCATCGCGGCGCGCACCGCCGCGAGCACGCGCTCCGCCGCCGGTGTCGAATCCGGCGGCGCCTGCTCGCCGGCCTCGCTCGCGTCGGATCGGGGCACGGGCTCGCGCGGCTCGTCCCCTGCCCCGCCCTCGTCCCGCGCGACGTCCGCCTCGTCGGGCGCTTCGCCCGGCCCGCTCTCGCCGGTCTCCTCCTCCGGCGCGCTCGCCACCGGGAAGCGCGTCGCGCGCGGGAGCAGGACGAGCTCGACCGCGGTCCGCAGCGCCTCCTCGTCGACGCACGGCACGCCGCGCAGCGCGGCATCGGCGCGCGCCGCGCGCAGGGCGCGCTGCAGTGCCCCGAGCGAGGCGACACCGAGCGCGATCGAGGCTTCGCCGAGGATCCGGAGCGCTTCGTCGTCGGCCCCCGTGTCCGCGAAGCGACCCCGCGCCCGCGCGACGTCCTCCGCTGCGGGCAGCGCATCCGGATCGAAGTCCGCGAGCCGCAGGGTCGAGAGATCGACCTCGAAGGCGAGCCGATCGCGCAGCAGCACCGGCGGACGCTGCTCGTCCTCGCCTTCGTCGAGGGCGATCACGCCGAAGCGGGCGGGCTGCCGCTCGGAGAGGCCGTCGCGCTCGACCTGAACCGATCCGGTGTCGAGCGCCTGCGCGATCGCACCGGCCACCGCGGGCTGCAGCCGCTCCGCGAGCGGCAGCACGAGCGCGCCGCCGTCGGCGGCGGCGAGCAGGCCCTGCTCGATCACGGGTCGGCCGGCGGTGAGGGTGGCGGCGAGATCGAGGCCGCCGACCAGCCGACCGATCGCGACCTCCGGGGGCACGCGCCGGACGCGCGCGCCGGACGGCAGCAGCTCGGCGAGGCGCGCCAGCCAGGCACTGCGCGCCGGCCCGGGTCGACCGCGCAGGACCACCCCGCCCGTTCCCGTCGGATCGATCGCGTGCAGCGCGAGCACGTGCGCGGCGCGCAGCCAGGTACCGCCCTCGGTGCTGCGCTCGGAGCTCACGCCGCGAAGAGCTCTTCGAGGGCGCGCTCGACCCGGGAGGTCGAGCCCGCCTCGTCGAGCGGATCCCGGCGCAGGCGATGGCGCAGCGCGGACGGGGCCGCGCGGACGAGGTGGCTCGGCTCGACCGCGCGAGCGCCCTCGAGCGCGGCGGTGGCGCGCGCGGCCTTCAACAACACGAGCTCGCCGCGCAGCCCGTCCGTCTTGAGACGCAGACAGAGCTCCGCCGCCCGGCGGCGCAGGTCGTCGCCGATCTCGATCGCGTCGAGGCGCGCCCGGGCCTGCTCGAGCCGCCTTCGCAGGGCGCGCTCCTTCGTGGCGAAGCGGCGGACGAAGGCCTCCGGATCGCGATCGAAGGCGTCGCGCTGGCGCACGACTTCGACGCGGGTCTCCACGTCGAGCGGCGTCGTGACCTCGACCGAGAGTCCGAAGCGGTCGAGCAGCTGGGGACGCAGCTCGCCCTCCTCGGGGTTGCCGCTGCCGATCAGGACGAAGCGCGCCGGATGCCGCAGGCTCAAGCCGTCCCGCTCGACCACGTTCTCCCCGGACGCCGCGACGTCGAGCAGGAGATCGATCAGGTGATCCTCGAGCAGGTTGACCTCGTCGATGTAGAGGAAGCCGCGATTCGCGCGCGCGAGCAGCCCCGGCTGGAAGGCCTTGACCCCCTCGGCGAGGGCGCGCTCGAGGTCGAGCGCCCCGACGATGCGATCCTCCGTCGCGCCGAGCGGCAGGTCGACGACCGGGACCGGACGCCGGACGACGCGTGCCTTCGCCTTCGGATCGGCCGCCCGACAGACGTCGCACTGCCCCGCGGCGTCGTCCGGATCGCAGCCGAACGGACAATCCGCGCGCGCGGGCACCGAAGGCAGCAGCCCCGCCAGGGCCCGGATCGCCGTCGACTTGCCGGTGCCGCGATCGCCGAAGACGAGCACGCCGCCGATCCGCGGGTCGACGACGGAGAGCAGCAGGGCCTGCTTCATCTCGTCCTGCCCGACGATCGCGGTGAACGGAAAGACGGGGCTCACGGCGCCTTCCCTCCGAGCGGACCGGCCGGCGCGCCGAGCGCGAGCAGGCGCTTCGATCGGGCGAGGAAGGAGACGTGGGCGACCAGGCTCAGCAGGAGCGGCAGCGCGACGAAGCGGGCCGTCTCGTCGACGAGGGCCACGCGGACGGCGCCCATCAGCGCCGCGCCCGAGAGCAGATCGAGGGCGAGCAGCCCGACGAAGCGCTGCCCTCCCCGCGCACCGAGCCAGGCCCCGATCACGGCGAGCTCGATCGCCATGAAGACGATCAGGCCGTCGAGGAAACGGGGGCCGACGAGCTCGTCCAGCGCGATCACCACTGCATCCTCCGACACTCCCTCGCTCCCCGGAACGAGCCGGCGCAGGCCCGGCTCAGCCTCGCGCGATCGGCGCGGCGGATACCGCGGCCCCGCTCGCGACCGGTGTCGCCGGCCCGTCGATCGCGAGCTCGAACGGCGCCGGCATCGCCGGCAGCCGCACCGCCTCGACGTCCACGAGCTCGATCCCCGCCGCGAGCCGCGACGCCACCAGGAAGACCGACGCCTCGAGGGCGAAGACGACGGCGAATGCGCTGGCGGGCGCCTCGAGCACGAGCCCGACCCCGTCGACGGCGACGGCACCGACCGCCCCGCCGACGCCGAATGCGATGGCCTGGGCCGCGCCCCAGACGCCCATGCGTGTGCCCTCGCGGCCCGGCTCACCGTCGCTCGCGAGGGTCATCATCGACCCGATGGCCGAGACCGCGAAGATCCCGTTGGCGAGGCCCAGCGCGAAGACCGTCGGCGCGAGCGGCCAGGCGGGCGCGGCGAGCGCCCCGGCGACGAGACCGACGAGCGCCACGGCCGAGCCGACGCAGCCGCCGACGCAGAGGCGGCGCATGAACAACGCGCGCGATCGACCGACCATCGTCCCCACCACCGCCGTCGTGATCATGCCGAGCAGGACGCCGCCGTTCTGCACGCCGCTGAGCGCCGTCGAGCGCCCCGGGCTGTAGTCGTAGACGAGGCCCGCGAAGGGCTCGAGGATCAGGTCCTGCATGCTGTAGCCGAGCATCGAGACGGCCACGAAGATCGTGAACCGGCGCGTCCTCGGCTCCGACCAGACTTCGCGCAGGGCGACGGCGAAGGGCGGCTTCGCCGACCTGGCTCCGTCCGCGGCGGCTTCCAACGGGGAGGCCTCTCGCGGATCGAGCCCGCGCAGCGCCAGGGCCGAGGCCAGCGTCGCGACGCATCCGACTCCGGCGACGACCTGGATGAGCCGGTCGAAGGAGAACGGCTCGATCAGCCGACCGACGACCACCGTCGTCAGGATGAAGCCCGAGATCATCATGATCCAGACGATCGCCGCCGCCGCCGCCTTGCGTGCCGCCGGCGTCCGGCAGGCCAGCAACGCGAGCAGATTCGTCCCGCCGGCTCCGACGCCGAGACCGATCACGAAGAAGGCGAGCACGGCGAGGGCGATCCCGAGCAGCGGCGAGCGCTGCATCAGCTCCGTCGCGACGGCGGCCGCGGTCGCCCCGACGCCGAGGGTCGCGACGCCCCCGACGATCCAGGGCGTCCGACTGCCGGCGCGATCGGCGCCATGACCGAACTTCGGGCGCGAGAGCTGGACCGCATAATGCCAGCCGACGAGCGCCGCCGGCAGGCTGGCCGGCAGCGCGAGCTCGACGACCATCACGCGATTCAGCGTCGAGGTCATGAGGACGACGAGCGAGCCGAGCGCCGCCTGGACGACGCCGATCCGTGCGATGCCCGTCCAGCCGAGCTGCGTGACCGTCGCCTCCCCCGCATCCGATCCGGTCATGCCGACCGCTCCCTCGTCCCGCTCCATCCGATCGGCTGGCATCCGCCCGACTAGCGATCGATCCCGAATCGCCGGAGCTTCATGTACAGGGCCTGGCGGGAGAGCCCGAGCATGTCGGCCGCCGAGGCGCGATTGTCGTTCGTCACCCCGAGCGCGGCTTCGATGCACAGGCGCTCGATGAAGTCCGTGGTCTCCTGCACGATCTGCCGGAGCGGCACCCGGCCGACGAGGCCGGTGAGCTGATCGGCCGAGCGCGGGAGCGCTTCGGTGATGGGCGCGTCGGTGCGCAGGCGTCGCGCGATGCGGCGCACGGCGAGCCCGTAGGCGACGCCGGTCCCGCCCTCGGCCGGATCGGCCACGACCGCGGAGATCTCGACCTCCTCTTCCCGGCCGAGCACGTCGCGCGCGACCGTCAGGAAGTTGCGGACGGTGCCCTGACTCTTCAGGTTCGACACGAGCACGTTGAGCTCGGTCGTCGAGCGGCCGAGGTGGTCCGGCAGCCAGATCCCGACCTCGCGGTGGCGCGCGCCGAGCCCGATCAGCTCCTTGAACGCGCGATTGGCGACCCGCACCCGCAGATCCGATCCGACCACGACGAGCCCGTCCGGGAGATCCTGGAGCATCGAGAACAGACGATGGCGATCCGAGCGGGCCGAGCGCGACGCCGGATCCGCGCTGGCGGCCACCGCGCTCTCCGAACGCCGCTCGAGGATGCTCACGACGATCCGCTCCGCCGATGCATCGCGGAAGACCGACGCCGACAGCAGGCAGGTCTCGCCGTTCGGCGTCCGCGCTTCGGTCGACGTCGACACCCCGTCGGAGGCGACGTCGAGGACGAGCTTGCGGACGGCGGCGGCCGAGCGCTCGTCGAAGAGCGTGTCGAGCGCGCGCGGGCGTCCCTCGCCGGACGAGAATCCGAGCATGCGCGTGGCGGCGGGATTCGCCTCGCCGACGATCAACGTCTCCGGGTCGACGATCAGGACCGGCGCCCCGATCGAGTGGAAGAGTGCGAGATAGCGCGCCTCCGCCGATCGCAGCCGGGCGTAGTCGCGCTCGACGCTCTGGTGGGCCTCGATCAATCGCTGCTGCAGCAGCGAGATCGTCCGCTGGTCGCGACCGAACGCGAAGACGCGATCCGAGTTCGGCAGCCGGATCGCCGCATAGCTGACCGGCAGGTCGAGCCCGCGACTCGAGGGATGGTTCACCTGGCGCCACGCATGGACCGCCATGCCGGAGGCCGCTTCGCGCGAGGCCGCCCGATCGAGCAGCTCCTCGATCTTCGGCCGGCTCTCCGCCGTCACCGTCTCGACCCACGAGCGCCCGAGCCACTGGCGCGGATAGTCCTCGCCGGCGAGCTCCGGCGCATTGATCGAGACGTCGCGCACCACCCCATCGTCGAGAACCAGCGCGACGTCCGCCGCCACGCCGAGCAGGCGGGCCACCTGCTGGGGCTCCAGTCCGGACAAATAGTCGGAGGCGTGCTCGAACATCAGCTCGACTCGAGTCCTTCGCGCGACCGATCGGGCGCGCCGTCCATCGTCATGCGAGAGGCGGATTGCCTGCCCGCTCCGGGGCGAGGCGACGCTTCTCGACGACCGAGCGCGCCAGACCGGGCGCATCCCGCGCGTCCCGGCAGACACCGTCCGCTCCGACCCACTCCACCAGCTCCGGATCGCGCTCGAAGACCTGACCGCCGACCATCACCCCCAGCCGGGGGTTGCTGGACGCCTTGCGATAGGACGTGATCTCGCTGCGCATGTCCTCCGCCCGGGTCTCCCGGGACAGCGACAGCCCGAGGATATCGAAAGGTTGCGCCTGCAACAGACCGGCGATCGCGTCGGGCGACATTCCCGGCTCGCAGGCCACCTGCCAGCCATCCTGCCGGAAGAACTCGGCCACGAGCACGGCGCCGAGGATGTGCTGATCGCCGGCAGCCGTCGTCATGAGCAGGCGGCGCTGCGATCGATCCCCGTCGCGCCGGAGGTCGAAGAGCGCGCTCTCCTCCCGGATCACCATGTGGAGCCGGCAGAGGCCGATCGTCACATCGGCGAAGCTGCACTCGTCCCGGCGCCAGAGCTCGCCGAGCTCGCGCGCCGCGCTACCGAGCAGGTCGACGAACAGGACGGGCCGGGGCACGCCGCGTTCGAGCAACCCCCGCACGTAGCGCAGGACGGTCGCCTCCGGTGCGAATCGGACGATCTCGAGAAACTGCGCGTGATCCTCGGGCTCGAGCAGCGCGCCGCGGGATTCGTGCGGAGCGCGCGGGACGACCGGCGGCTCGGGCAGCCGGTGGAGCAGCATCAGCCGCGGGATGACGTTGGTCTCGATCACCGAGAAGAGCGCCGCCGGATCTTCGATCGTCGCATCCAGCAGCGGAGGAGGCGTCGGCGGCTCGTCGGGCGTCACGGCAGGCGTCGCCAGTGCCGTGAGCAGTGGACGCCCGAGCGAAACCACGAGGGGCAGCGCCGGCTCCGCCGAACAGCTCATCGACTCGAAAGGCACCGCGTCTTCGTTGGCACGCTCGCTCATGGGCGCTCGTCTCCTCCAACGCAAAACCTGATTGGACGCTAACTCCCGGTTCTCCTTCGCGCATGATCGCGGACGGTTTTCGTCGACGAATCGGGACATTTCGAGACGCGGCGTCACCGAATGCCCCGCCTCCACGGGGCGTAGGCCTTCACGGACCGCAGCCGGCCCCGGGCTGGGGTGGGAGCGCGTCGGATCGGCGGATGCGGGCCTCGAGCTCTTCAACCTTCGCCCCCCAGGCTCCGAGAGCGCTTCCATCCCCTTCGGCCCCCGAGCCGGGCGGCTCTCGCCCGCCCGGCCCGCCCCCTACCGGAACAAGCTCCCGAGCAGGTCTGCCGGCATCGATACGTCCTCGCCCCGGGCGCTGGCCGAACGGAAGCTCGACATCGGATGGGCCAGGACGCGGGCGACGATCCGGTCGGCTGCGCGCGCCGCGGACCGGTCCTCGCCCGTCACGAAGGCGATCTCCCGCCGACAGGCCTCGACCAGCACCGAGCGCAGCGGGTCGAGGGAGGCCCGTGCCACGTTCAGCTCGAGCCAGGCGAGGACCTCGCGGCAGGCCTCGGCCACCCGCTGCTCGACCTGGGGAATCGCGGCTCGGCGGGAGGCGACGGCCGCGCTCGACTCCGGATGCAGGGAGTCGAGATCGATCACGCGGACCCCGCCGACCCCGGCGGCCTCGGGATCCACGTTGCGCGGGACCGACACGTCGATCAACGTGAGCGGCCACGCGACGGCGCCCCCACCGATCGCCCGAGCCAGCCCGACCATCCCGGCGGTCACGACCGGCTCGCGGGAGTCGGTCGCGACGATCACCGCGCGGGCCTGCGCGAGAATCTCCGGGAGCTCCTCGAGCCCGGCCCAGCGGCCGAGGCCGAGCTGACGCGCGAGCGCCTCGGCGCGATGGACCGTGCGATTGACGAGGATCACGTCGCGCGCGCCGCGGGACACCAGCGTCTGCGCCGCCTGGGCTCCGATCTTCCCGCATCCGACGACGACCAGACTGCCCGGTCCCTCGATCACCTGCGCGACGCGGGCCGCTTCTGAGCCGACGCCACTGCGCGTCGACATCAGCCCCGTCTCGCGCCGGATCGCCTTGCCGAGGCGGAAGGCCTGCTCGAAGAGGCGGTGCATCGGCGAGCCCGCGCGGCCGAGCTCGACGGAGCGACGGTAGGCCTGACGCAGCTGCGCGAGGACGTGGACGTCGCCGAGCACCTGGGACTCGAGCCCCGCCGCCACGCGCAGCAGATGCTCCACCGCCCCCGCGCCGGTCCCGATCGCGGCGAAGCGCGCCATCTCCTCCGCCTCGGCCTCCTCCCCCGCACACCACGCGGTGCACATCGCCCGCGCGAGCGCGGCGCGCGTCCGCTCTTCGTCCGACGGACCGGCGTCCCGGGGCATCGCATCGGATCCCGGCCACCAGGCATAGGCCTCGAGCCGATTGCAGGTCTGCGCCAGCACGACCGACGTCGCCCCGGCCGCCGCGAAGGAGCGATGAGCGCGCAGCATGGCCTCGTCGTCGAGGTGGAAGCGCTCGCGAACGGCGAGACCGGCGCGGCGATGGTCGAGGCTCAACGAGACGAGCATGTCAGGCGATCTCCGTCTCGCGGCGCGAGGCCGGATCGTCCGCACGGACGGATCCGATCGGCGGCGGCGTCACCAGACGTTCGGCCGCCTCGATGAGGCGCTCCGCGGCTTCCCGCCGGACGGCCGAGGTCGTCCGCATGCGGAAGCGCGCGAGGCGCATGATGCGATGGCTGTGGACCATGGGGCGCGGGCCCGAGAACTGCTTGCCGAGCTGCTCGTCCTCCGCCCGGTCGACCGCGTCGTCGCGGAGCTGATGGGCCCAGCCGAGCGAGCGGCCGAAGGACTCGAGCAGGACGCAGGCCTGCTCGCCCGCTCCGGCGACCCGCGCACCGCTCGCCAGGGCGAAGGCAGGCAGCGCGGTGCTCTTGGCCCGGTGGAGCCGGCGTTCTGCACCGAAGAGCCGGCGACCCACGACGGCGACGTCGATCGCCTGCCCCCCCGACATCCCGGCGAGGCCGATCATGCCGCCCCAATCCGATGCGATGCGGCCCCCACAGAGCGGCTGCCGCCCGAGCAGCTCCGCCGCGCGCCCGAGCAGGCCGACGGCGACGAGGATCGCGCCGGCAGAGCCGACCTGCTTGTGCGTCGCAGGTCGACCGCGGCGCAGCGACGAATCGTCCATGCAGGGCATGTCGTCGAGCACGAGCGACGCGGTATGCGTCAGCTCGACGGCCGCGGCGACGTCGAGGGCGGCCTCGTCGTCGTGGGACGCGCCCCCGCCGACGAGGTCGGCGGCACAGAGCGTGAGCAGAGGACGCCAACGACTCCCGCGCCCTCCGTTCGTCCCGACCGCGCTCGCGATCACCGAAGGCAAGGGAGGCAGCGCCTCGCCGAGACCGGCGCAGACCCGCTCGAGATGCTTCTCGAACCGCTCGGCGCTCTGCGCGAGGTAGCCGTCAAGGTCGAGCTCCGGGCGATCGGCGGTCCGGCGCGGAGCGGGGTCGGAGAGGAGCAGCGGCTGGCTCATGCGGGCACCCATCCGGTGAGATGACCGACGTTCTTGAGGAAGATGCGCGCGTGCGTGATCGGTTGACTGCGGACGAGCTGCTTGTTCATGTAGCCATCGAAGGTCAGCCGCTGGACGTCGGGATCGCGGCAGATCGCGACGAAGCGCTCGCGCCGCCCGTCGTCGCGGTACCAGAAGCGCTGCATCACACCGAGCGCGAGGAAGACCGGACCGTGGGCGCGCATGAAGCGCCGGCGCGCGCGCCGCAGTGCCGCCGCGCGGCCCGTGGCCAGGGCCTCGGCGGCGGCCTCCGCCCCGATCCGCGCGCTCGCCATCGCGTAGTAGATCCCCTCGCCGGAGGACGGAGCGACCACGCCCGCGGCGTCCCCGACGACCAGCACGTCGCGGCCGTTGTCCCAGCGCCGCCTCGCGCGCATCGGGATGGGCGCGCCCTCGCGGCGGATCGTCTCGCACGTCGCCAGGCCCGAGCGCTGGCGGAGCAGCGAGACGGCGTCGCGCATCCCGAAGCCCGACTGGGCGCTGCCCACGCCGACGCTGATCGTGTCGCCGTGCGGGAAGACCCAGCCGTAGAAGTCGGGGCTCAGGCGCTCGTCGTAGGCCACCTCGGCGCGACCGGGCAGGAACGCATCGGGGTCGGCCGCGTCGGGCGCACGGACGATCTCGTGATAGGCGAAGACCCGACCGCCGGCGCGCTCCGCGCCCGGGATCGCGCGCCGGGCGACCAGGGAGGTCGCGCCGTCGGCGCCGATCACGAGGCGGGTCCGGAGCGTCGAAGGCCCGCCTCGCCGCGCGTCCCCGGGCCGCGCGAAGCGCACGCGGAGATCCCCGTCCCCGTCGCGCTCGAGCCCCTCGAACGAGCCCTGGACGCGGGTGGCGCCCCGGCGCTCGGCGCGGTCGCGGAGCCACTCGTCGAAGGTCTCGCGATCGACCATGCCGACGAAGCCGTCGCGGATCGGGATGTCCACCGCCTGCCCGCGCGGCGACCGGATGCGCGCCGTGTCGATCCGATCGACCAGCAGCGAGGTCGGGACGTCGAACTCCCGCAGCAGCGCGGGCGGGACGGCGCCACCGCAGGGCTTGATCCGTCCTCCCCGATCCAGCAGCGCGACGCGCAGGCCACGCGCCGCCAGATCGGTCGCCGCCGTGGCCCCGGCCGGACCTCCGCCCACGACCACCACGTCGAATCGCCCGGACGCGCCTTCCATGCCCTCACCTCCTCCGCGGAACGGTCTCGTGCTCGTGGGCCCTCGGTGCGACGCCGTAGGGCGCGACGAGCCCCCAGGCGTAACGCGGGACCATCGTCCGGACGCGCCGGGGCGCTTCCTTGCGCAGCGCATCGATGCCCTCGAGCAGCTTCATCTCGATCCGCGCCCGGGCGAACTCGAGACCACGCGGGCCGAAGCGGCGCTGCAGGCGGTGGATCACCGGTCGCAGCAGCTTCGGCGCGCGTTTCACCGCGAGCCCCTGCGCACGCCGGTCGAGGTTCTTCTGGAAGCCCGAAACCGGCGCGGCGCGACGGCCGAAGGAGACGAGCGGCGTCTCGACGAGCTCGTCGGCGACCAGTTCGAGCAGCTCGCGTCCGCGCTCGTTGCGAACGATCAGCCACTGATCGCCGTCCGCGGCGAGGTAGCCGATCGTCAGATCGGCGAGGCGGTTGACGTAGTCCACGCAGGAGCGGCACGTCAGCGGGAAGAAGTCGTCGGGCAGCGAGGCGATCGGCAGCGCCAGGAACGGGATCAGCTCGACCCGGCCGTCGCGGTAGCGCAGCTCGACGCAGTAGTCGGGCCGGAACTCGAGATAGGTGACGTCGTCCGGACGCTGCGTGACGAGGGAGAGGAAGTGGTGGAAGTGGTCGGTCCAGGTGTTGTCGCTGCAGGGCGTCCCGAGGACGTAGAGCGCCTCGAGGCCGAGCTCGCGCTCGATGCCCCGCAGCGCGTGGACCTGACACGAGACGCCGATCATCGCGATGCGCCGCCAGCCCATCGCGCGCACGCGCTCGAGCAGGCCGAGCACGGGCGAGAATCCCATCTTCATCCCGCGGCAGGCGCTCATGTCCTCCGCGCGCGTCACGATCACGGGCTGGGGTGCCCAGCGATCCTCGGGATCCGAGGCGGTCGCGAGCACCGCATCGACGCGGCCGGTCTCGAGCAGGCGCTCCGCGATGCGGGTCGTGATCCCGCTCCACTGCGCACCGGGCCTCGCCGTCGCGAGCCGCGCCCGCCGCATCTCCGCGATCGGTCCGAAATGGGCCTCGTCCGGTCGCGCCGGATCGGCCACACGACCGTGAACGCGGCGCTCGAGCGCGTCGTAGTCGGGCCGGGTGAACTGACAGACCCGGCCACAGCGATCCGCGAGCGCCGTTCGCGAGAGGCCGCAGTCGGTGCAGAGGTCCCGCGCGCGCGGCGGGGGCAGGACCGGCCGCTCGGGACCGGCCAGCCGACCCCTCTCGTTCGGGGGCGGGGGGTCTGCAAGCGGAAGCAGGTGGATCGTCGAGCTCATTGTCGAACGACTGCCCCCGGCTGTGGGCGACCGCCGATTCGACCGGTGCACGGACGGGGCGCATCGAGACGCGGCCCGGAGCGAATCCGGAGGGACGGGAGTCGATAGGTGTAATCCTATCACGACAGTCATGAGCGTCAACTAAATTTGACACTCGCGTGCAAATCGATTCGGGGCGGGGTCAGGCGCGGCGCGGTGCGCGGAAGGGCAGCAGCCGCTGGACCCATGGGCGGGCGAATCGCCCCAGGTCGAGGCTCTCGTGGATGCCGACGCCGCGGTCGCCGTCGATGGCCGTCTCGACCAGGCTCCGGGCGTAGAAGGGCGAGTCCTCGAGCGTACGGACCACCCGCGCCTCGCCGGCGCTGCGCACCGACCGCTCGACGCCCCACGGCGAACGCGGAAGGGGCCTCAGCGGCGGGGCCTCGATCCCATCGAGCCGGCCCGCACGATCGAAGACGAGGGCCCGCGAGCAGACGGCCCCCACCAGGGGGACCGGGTCGTAGAAGACCGCCGTGCGCCCGTCGGCCAGCTCGGTCCGCGACCAGTGCCAGCTCCGGAAGTCCGACTCGAGCGGTCGCTCACCCCAGTTCGTGTCGACGTAGGCGCGCCCGTGCCAGGCGATCCGCGGCACGTCGAGCTCGATCTCGATGCGGGCGCACGGCGAGAGCGCCGACCAGAAATGCCGCCGACCCTCGTCGAGGGCGACGATCGGCCCCGAGCCGCCCTCGAACGCGAGCCGGATCCGACCGCGCACCCGGCGAGGCACCGGCACCGTGAGCTCGGCGAGCTCGATCTCGAGCGCGTGACCCGCGCGCTCGATCCGGCTCGGTCCGATCGAGAGCGCCGAAGCCGACCGGACCACGTTGCGGCGTCCCCGCTCCGTGAAGGTCCAGCGCCGCAGACCTCCCCAGTCGAGCGCGACGTTGACGGCGGCATGATCGACGGGATCGGGGCGCTGCCCGCGCCGTCGGCGGGCTGCGGCGTAGGGCGAGAAGACGCTCCCCAGGAACACGATCACGGTCAGGGCGTCGCGCGTTCCCGGATCGAAGGCGTCGACGTACCACCAGCGGTAGCCGTCGAGCGGGATCGGCTCGTCGAAGCGGAATCCTCGAGGATCGCCCTCGCCGCCTGGCGCCCCGACATCGCCGCCATCGGGACCCCTGCGCCCGGGTGGACGCTGCCCCCCGCCAGATAGAGCCCCGGCAGCTTGGTCCGCGGACCCGGCCGGCTGAACGAGCTGCGCCAGCCGTGGGTCGCCTGGCCGTACAGCGCGCCCCCCGTCCCCGGATAGCGTCGATGCCAGTCCGCGGGCGTCGTGCGCAGACCGTTCGCCGGATCGCGCTCGATCCGGAGCCCCCGCTTCGCCAGCCCCTCGAAGACCCGCGCCTCGCATCGCTCGACCTCCTCGCCCTGCCAGGCATCCCGATCTCCGGTCGCGGGCGCATTCACGAGGCAGAGCAGGCGCTCGGGGCCAGCGTACGTCGCACCACTCCGGGCGTCACGATCCTGGGCACAGACGTAGACCGTGGGATCCGCCGGCAGCACGCGCCGCTGCACGAGCGCGTCGAACTCGGCGCGGGCATCGCCCGAGAAGAACACGTTATGGCGCACGAGCGGGAAGCCGCGGGTCGTCGCGAAGATCGTCCACGTCATCGCCGAGAGGGATCGCTCGCGCGTCCGCGGAATCCGGGCGGCCCGCCCGATCCCTTCATCCAGAAGCCCCTCGGCCAGCGCCGTCGCATCCCCGGCGAACAGAACCCGACGTCCTTCGACCCGCTCGCCGTCCGCCAGCACGACCCCCTCGATCCCCCGCCCCGACCCCGCGATGCGGACCACCTCCGCACCGACCCGGAGCCGGACGCCGCGCTCGACCGCGAGCCGCACGAGCGCGTCCGCGAGGGCCGCGAGCCCGCCCTCGACCAGCCAGACGCCGGCCTGCTCGACGTGCGCGATCAGCGCGAGGGTCGCCGGTGCGTCGAAGGGCGACGAGCCGACGTAGGTCGCATAGCGGCCGAAGAGCTGCCGCAGGCGGGGATCCCGGAAGCGGCGCGCGAGGTCGGTGGCCAGGGAGACGAAGGGCCGGATCGCGAGCAGCGCCCCCAGCCGGCTCGGGAAATGGGTCCGGATCAGCCCGAAGACGCTCGGGCTCGGGACCTGGAGGAAGCTCGCGTCGAGGGTGTCGAAGAGCGCGCGCGTCTCCCGCGTGAACGCGAGAAAGGCGGCGGCGTCGGTCGCACCGAAGACCCGCCCGATCTCCTCGGCCGAGCGCTCCGGATCGGCATGCAGGTCGAATCGGGTGTCGTCGGGCCAGGCGTGCCGCGCCAGGATCTCCGCGGGGCGCAGCCCGACCCGCTCCTCGAAGCACGCCGAGGCGTCGGCGAACAGACCGTCGAAGACCCGGCGCAGCGTGAGCACCGTCGGCCCCCCGTCGAGCCAGCGATCCGCCACGCGGAAGGGCCGCAGCTTCCCGCCCGGCGCGTCGGCGCGCTCGAGCACGACGACCTCGCGGCCGGTGCGCGCGAGGTCGATCGCCGCGACGAGACCCGCGATGCCTGCGCCGACCACGAGGATGGGATCGTCCGCCAAGTCTCCCCCGTCGGACCCCTCGCCCGACGTCGATTCGTTGACGGTGCCGGGCCCCTCGCCTAGCGTGATCGACGACGCGCGCTGCGTCCGAGCGGCGACAACATGCCATCGGCCGCCCGAAGCGCCAAGCGGTCGAGAGCGCGGAGGCGGGAGCCGAGCATGCCCGGAAGTCGAATCCGGTCCCGCCGCCTCGGAGCGCTCCGGGATCGGCTCCTCCGGGACGAGCGCTTCCGGCGCCTCGCGATGCGCTGGCCCGGGCTGAGGACGATCGCGCGTCGGCGGGCCCGACACGTCTTCGATCTGTGCGCCGGATTCGTCTACTCCCAGGTCCTCTCCGCCGCGGTCGAGCTCGGCCTCTTCGACGCCCTCGCGGAAGGCCCGAAGTCCCGGGAGGCGCTCGCGACGGCCGTCGGCCTCGCGCCCGATCCGCTCGAAAGGCTGCTCGGCGCCGCGATCGCCCTCGAGCTCGTCGAGCGTCGGACCGGGGACGTCTACGGCCTCGGCCCGATCGGGGCGGCCATCGCGGGACAGCCCGCGGTGACGGCGATGATCCGACACCATGCGCGGCTCTACGCCGACCTCGCGGATCCGGCGGCCCTGCTGCGCGGGGAGCGCGCGCGCTCGTCGACCGCGCAGTTCTGGCCTTATGCGGGCAGCGAGGATCCGCGCGGCCTCGCCCCGGAGCGGGTCGCGGAGTACAGCCGCCTGATGGCGGCGACCCAGCCCCTGATCGCCGACCAGGTCCTCGCGGCCCATCGCTTCGCGCAGCACCGCTCGCTGCTCGACGTCGGAGGCGGTGAGGGCGCCTTCCTGCTCGCCGCTGCGGCCGACGCACCGGCGCTCGAGCTCGGCCTCTTCGATCTGCCGAGCGTCGCCGAGCGCGCCGCCCGGCGGCTCGAGGAGGTCGGGCGGACGCGGCGCTGTCGGATCCATTCGGGCGACTTCTTCCGGGACCCGCTCCCGACGGGCTACGAAGCGATCAGCCTGATCCGGATCCTGCACGATCACGACGAGGAGCGCGTGCGCACGCTGCTCGCGAACGTCCGCGCCGCCCTCGCGCCGGGCGGGACGCTGATCGTGGCCGAGCCCCTCGCCGGCACGGCCGGCGCCGAACCGGTCGGCGACGCCTACTTCGCCTTCTATCTGCTCGCGATGGGCAGCGGCCGCGCCCGCTCCCGGGAAGCGCTCTCGCGCCTCGTCCGGGAAGCCGGATTCGGCGACGTACGGTTCCCGCGGACCGCCCTGCCGCTCCAGACGAGCGTGCTCGTCGCCCGCGCGCGGTAGCCGCGAGCTAGTCGCGCGGAGCCGCCGGGGCGACCGGCGTCGCCCAGCGCTCGACGAAGCCGCGCGCGCGCAGCTCGCGGAGCGCGAGCTGGAACCAGGGCGTGAAGTCGTCGGGGCGCGCGAGGCAGCGGCGCTCGACGACCTCGAAGGCCTCGTAGGCGACGGCGCTGACCTCGTCGGGACACAGGCGCGGTTCGCTCTCGATCCGACCGGCGAAGACGTGGTCGAACTCCCGCTCGACCAGGCCCGAGACGCGGTCCTCGGCGCGGTAGACGAAGGAGAAGAGCGGCACCAGCACGGCCTCGACGCCGAGCTCCTCGAAGAGCCGGCGGTGGGCCGCGGCTTCGACGGTCTCGCCCGGGCGCGGGTGGCTGCAGCAGGCGTTCGTCCAGAGGGAGGGGAAATGATATTTCGCGGCGGCTCGCTGCTGGAGCAGCATGCGCCCCTCCCGGTCGAACAGGAAGATCGAGAACGCGCGGTGGAGGAGCCCTCCATCCCGGTGGGCGGCGAGCTTCTCGGCGGTCCCGATCGGCCGATCCCGCTCGTCGACGAGCACCACGCGCTCGGCCGTCGCGGCCGCCAGCGGGGCGAGCGACCGGCGGCTCGGGGACTCGGGGGGCGCGACGGAGGCGCTCGCAGCGGCGGGGAAGACGGGGGTCACGCATTCGAGTCTAACGCGAATCCCTCGATCCGCGCTGGCGGAGCGGCCGCGAAGGGCAGACACTCGTTCGCGGGGCGGACGGTGTGCGGCATCATGCCGACGGAGGCCGCGCGTGATGGAGTCCAGGGTCGCGGTCGTGGGAGCCGGTCTCGGCGGACTCGCCGCGGCGATGCGTCTGCAGGCGGCCGGCTGTGCGACGACGCTCTTCGAGGCCCGCGACGCACCGGGCGGTCGGGCCTACGTCTATCGCGACGCGGGCTTCACCTTCGACGCGGGCCCGACCGTGATCACGGCGCCCTCCTGCCTCGCCGAGCTCTTCGAGGCGACCGGGCAGTCCCTCGACGAGGCGATCGAGCTGATCCCCAACACGCCCTTCTACCGCATCCAGTGGGAGGACGGCGTCGCCTTCGACTATCACGGCGATCCCGCGCGGCTCGCCGCCGAGATCGATCGGCTCGCCCCCGCCGACCGCGCCGGCTACGAGCGCTTCCTCGACTACAGCCGGCGCGTCCACGCGGTCGGCTACCGCGAGCTGGTCGCGACGCCCTTCCACCGCTTCTCCCGCATGCTCGCCACCCTCCCCGAGCTCGTGCGCCTGCGCGCG
Source organism: Myxococcota bacterium (assembly GCA_046351135.1). Taxonomy (GTDB): domain Bacteria; phylum Myxococcota_A; class UBA9160; order UBA9160; family UBA4427; genus UBA4427. The sequence goes on from JAXLZA010000010.1 coordinate 129,704, forward strand.
GATCGCTCGGTCCACGCCGCGGTGGCGCGCCACGTGCGCGACGAGCGCCTGCGCCAGGTCCTGAGCTTCCACTCTCTGCTGATCGGCGGGCATCCCTTCGAGACGAGCGCGATCTACACCCTGATCCACGCCCTCGAGCGCGAGGAGGGCGTCTTCTTCGTCCGCGGCGGGACCGGCGCCCTCGTGCGCGCGATGCGGGACCGCTTCGAGAAGCTCGGCGGAACCGTGCGCCTCTCGACGCCGGTGCTGCGCATCCGTCGTGGTCCAGGCCCGCGCCATCGGGTGACGACCGCCGAGGACGAGACGGACTTCGACGCCGTCGTCTCGAACGCCGACGTCCACCACACCTACGCCCGCCTGTACGCCGACGAGCCCGCCGCGCGACGCAGGACCCGGCGACTCGAGCGCATGGACTGGTCGATGTCGCTCTTCCTGATCTACTTCGGGACGCGCCGCCGCTATCCCGGTCTCGCGCACCACACCGTGCTGCTCGCGCCGCGCTATCGACCGCTGCTCGACGAGATCTTCCACGGCGCCGCCCTGCCGAGCGACCTGAGCCTCTATCTCCACGCGCCGACGGTGACCGATCCCTCGCTCGCGCCGCCGGGCCACGAGGCCTTCTACGTCCTCGCGCCCGTCCCCCATACGGGCCATGCACCGATCGACTGGGACGCGATCGCCCCCGTCTTCGCCGACCGCGTGCTGACCCATCTCGAGCGCGTCCTGCCCGATCTCCGGCAGCATCTCGTGACCCAGCGCTGCTTCACGCCCCGCGACTTCGAGCGCGAGCTCGCCGCCCACCACGGCGCCGCCTTCTCCGTCGCGCCGACCCTGATGCAGAGCGCCTGGTTCCGGCCGCACAACAAGGACCGCTCGATCCCCGGCCTCTACCTCGTCGGGGCGGGGACGCATCCCGGTGCAGGCGTGCCGGGCGTCATCAACTCGGCGAAGGCCACGGCACGCCTCGTGCTGGAGGACCTCGGCCGTGGCTGACGGAAGTCCCGAGGCCTGGCGGACCTGCCGACGCGTCCTCGCCGAGAGCTCGCAGAGCTTCGACTGGGCGTCGCGGACCCTGCCCCGCCGACAGCGGGACGAGATCGCGGCGCTCTACGCCTGGTGTCGGCGATGCGACGACGCGATCGACCTCGCGCCCCCCGAGCGCCACCACGCGATCCTCGCCGACATGCGCGCCCGCCTCGAGGCCGTCCATCGCGGCACGCCCCCGGACGACGAGGTCGAAGCCTGCCTCCAGATCGTGATGACGCGCAGACGCATCCCCCTCGACTATCCGCGTGCGCTGCTCGACGGGATGCAGATGGACGTCGACGCCGCGGCCTACGCGAGCTTCGACGATCTGCTCGTCTACTGCTGGTGCGTCGCCGGGACCGTCGGGCTCATGATGTGCCACGTGCTCGGCCTCTCCGATCCGCGCGCGACGCGTCACGCCGCGCACCTCGGCATCGCCATGCAGCTGACCAACATCGCCCGCGACGTTTCCGAGGACTGGCACCGCGGTCGCGTCTACCTGCCCCGCGAGCTGCTCGCGCCCCGCCTGCTCGCCTGGCTCGATGCCCACGCGACGCCGCACGCGCGCCCCACCCTGCCCGCCGAGCTCTGGCCGGAGGTCGCGGTGGCGACGCGCGAGCTCCTGCTCCACGCCGAGCGTTACTACGCCTCCGCCGACCGCGGGCTCGAGGCGCTCGCGCCCCGCGCCGCGCTCGCGATCCGGGCCGCCCGGCTCATCTATGCGGAGATCGGCCGCGAGGTCGAGCGGCGCGGACCGGCGGGCGTGCCCGGCCGGGCGATCGTGCCGCGGCGACGCAAGCTCGCGCTCCTCGGCCGCGCCCTCGTCGCCTTCGCGCGCGCGCCGCGTCCGGGCGCGGGACGTCGCGTGCTGATCCCCGACGGCGTGCTCGACGCCGGCGAAGCGGTCTCGCTGCGATGACGACGACCGGACGCCCGACGGACGCGCGCCTCCGCCCCGCCCTCGACGCCGAATGGCGGACGCTCGACACGCCCCGGGCCGGCCGCGTCGGATGGTATGCGGACGAATCCGCGACCGGCCCCGGGTCGAGCCGCCCCCTCGTCCTCGTCCACAGCCTGAACGCGGCCCCGAGCGCGATGGAGATGAAGCCGCTCTTCGAGCGCTTCCGGGGTCGGCGTCCCGTCCTCGCCCTCGACCTGCCGGGCTTCGGTCGGTCGGAGCGCGGCGACCGGGACTACACCCCCGAGCGTCTCGCGGACGCCGTCGAGGCGGTCGTCCTCGCCCAGGGGCGGGGCCCGGTCGACGTCGTCGCCCTGTCGCTCGGTGCGGAGATCGCGGCGCGGGCGATCGCGCGCGATCCGACCCGCTATGCGAGCCTCTGCATGATCTCGCCGACCGGCTTCTCGACGCGCAATCCGCCGACCGGGCCGATCGTGGACGGATTGGAGCGCGTGATCGGGCGTCCGTGGATCGGGGAGCCGCTGTTCCGCGCGCTGACCTCCGAGGCGAGCATCCGGTTCTTCCTCGCGCGCAACTTCCAGGACGCGCCCGCCGAGGAGCTGATCGCCTATGCCGGAGAGAGCGCGCGCCAGCCCGGCGCCCGCTTCGCCCCGCTGCGCTTCCTCGCCGGCCGGCTCTTCACGCCGAACGCATTCGACCGGCTCTTCGCGCCGCTCGCGATCCCGGCCCTCGTGCTCTTCGACCGCGATCCGAACGTCCGCTTCGATCGCCTGCCCGACTGGCTCTCGGCCCGGCCGCACCGCACCGCGGTCCGCATCGCCCCGACCCTCGGCCTCCCGCACTGGGAGCAGCCCGAGCGCTGCGTCGCCGCACTCGAGTCCTTCTGGGCGACCGAGGTCGAAGCCGGCGCGGCGAGCCCCGCCCCGACGTCCTGACCACCCCCGACCGAAGGCTGCCCCGCGATCGGGTCAGCGCCGGATCCTCGCGAAGACCGAAGGACCCCGGGCTGTCGCTCGCGAAACCGACCATCCGGTCGGACGGGGGCCCGACCAGACCCTCCAGACACACTCTCATGTCGCTCGATCCAGATCGAGTCGATCCCCGGCTGCGGGACCCGGGTCGTGATGATGCTGCCCCTCGCCGACGAGGCCGAGGAGCGCGCTCGGCGTTCGCTCCCGCGCGGTTGTTCGTGGGGGAGCGGCGCGCGGCGTGCCGCCGCTTTTCTAGCGGTGGACCATCTTGATCTTCTCGCCGCTGCGCGTCCGGCCTCCGGCCTTGATCCAGGCCTTGAAGACCCGCGCGGAGTCGCGCGCCGGGTTGTAGATGTCCTCCTCGGACTTCCACTTCATGTTGCCGGCGTAGACGAGGCGTGACCAGTTCGGGAACGCGTAGGGCGTGCCGTCGGGCTGGAAGGGCTCGGGAAAGGCGTTCTGTACGCCCCACACGATCGCCCCGTTCTCCTCGTCGACGCAGAGCCAGTCGATCGGGAAGGTCATCGTCGGAAACGGCGCCATCACGTCGCAGATCCACTTGCGGATGGCCGGGCCGCCATGGATGTCGCCGTAGGCGTGCTCGATGTATTCGGCGTCGTCGGTGAAGCAGTCGGCCCAGACGTTCCAGTCCCCGGTCTGCGAGGCGATGTCGCGACGGCGCTTGTAGTCCTCGAACGCCTCGAGCAGCTCGGCCTTGGTGTACTTGCCCATGGGCTCCGGTCTCCTTCCTCTTGCTCTCTCGTTCTTCGCCTTCGTTCTTCGCGCGTCGCTCGTCCGCAGCGTGCGCCGCCGGACGGCCGAGGCCTCCTGACGGCCACCGCAGCGCGGCTAGCATAGTCGAAAACACGCGCCCGCCGAGCCGTCTCGACGCGGGCAGACGAGGAGCGCTCGATGGACGTCGGAGTCGGTCTGCCCACGAATCTGCGGGGAACGAACAAGGAGCTCGTGCTGCGCTGGGCCGCGACGGCCGAGGCCGCGGGTTTCGCGTCGCTCTGCATGGGGGAGCGGCTCACCTACTCGGGCTACGACTGGGTGCTCGCGCTGACGGCGGCGGCTTCGGTGACGACGCGGATCCGGCTGCTCTCGAACGTCATCATCCTGCCGATCCATCCGCCGGGGGTCGTCGCCAAGCAGGCGCTCTCCCTCGACGACTTCTCCGGCGGTCGCTTCTCCCTCGGCGTCGGCCTCGGGACGCCCCTCGACGACTACGACGTCGCGCCTTCGCCCCGGGCCGGCCGGGGCCAACGCTTCGAGGAGGGCCTCCGAACGATCCGCGAGCTCTTCAAGGGGCAGTCGCTCGTGCCGGGGACACGGGCGATCGGCCCCGCCCCCGTCCGCCCGGGCGGCCCCGAGATCCTGCTCGGGTCGAACGGCCCGAAGGCGCTGCGGCGCGCGGGGGCGTTCACGGATGGCGTCGTGACCTGGAGCTTCGGCGCGGATCCGCAGGAGGTGCGCCGCATGTTCGACGTCGTCGAGGATTCGTGGCGCGAGCATGGACGCGCGGGCCGGCCGCGGCTCGTCTGCGGCTGCTACTACTCGGCGGGGCCGCGCGCGAAGGAGGACCTCACGGCCTACTTCCGCGAGTACTACCCGAACGTGCTGCCCGGCCAGGTCGAGCAGCTGCTGGCCGCGGTGCGGACGGTGACGCCGGAAGCGATCCGCGACACCGTCCGGCGCATGGAGGACGTCGGCTGCGACGAGTTCATCTTCGTGCCGGTCCGACCGCACATGAGCCATCTCGAGGGGCTCGCGGAGATCGTCTTCTAGCCGGCGCGCGCCGCGGCCGCGGCGTCACCACGCGACGCGCAGGCGCGCGAGCCCGTGGAGATGGAGCTGAGGCTTGTACTCGATCTCGCGCTCGACGAGGCGCAGGCCGGGCAGCCGCTCGAGCAGCGTCCGCACGGCGCACTCGATCTCGAGCCGCGCGAGCGAGGCGCCGAGGCAGTAGTTCGGGCCCATGCCGAAGCTGAAGTGGTCCTGTGCCGTGCGCTCGAAGTCGAGGCGGTGGGGATCGGGGAAGTGCGCCGGATCGCGATTGATCGCGCCCCAGACGAAGGTGACGGGATCGTCGCGGCGGATCGTCTCGCCGTGGAAGGGGATGTCCCGGGCGGCGTACTTCGTGCTGATCTGGACGGCGGTGTCGAAGCGCAGCAGCTCTTCGACGGCGCGCTCGCTGGCCTCGGGATGAGCGCGCAGCCAGGCCATCCGCTCCGGCTGACGCAGCAGCGCGAGCACGCCCTTCGCGATCAGGTTCGTCGTCGTCTCGTGGCCCGCCTGGAAGAGCAGGATCGTGGTCGCCGCGATGTCGTCGTCGGTCAGCTCCGGGGCCTCGCGCTGGACCTCGACGAGGCGCGAGACGAGATCGTCGGCCGGCGCGGCGCGGCGGGCCGCGATCAGCGCCTTCACGTACTCCACGAACGCGACGGTCGCGTCGTCGCCGCGCTTCTCCATCTCCGGCGTGAGCGCCTCGGCGGGATCCGCGCGGCGGGCGAAGGTCGCGGAGTAGCCCTCGATGCGCGGGACGTCCTCGACGGGCGCGCCGAGCAGGCGGCAGATCACGGTCACCGGCAGCGGGAACGCGAAGTCGGCGACGAGGTCCATCTCGCCCCGGGCCTCGACTCGATCGAGGAGCCCGTCGACCAGCGCCTGCACCGCCGGCCGCAGCCGCTCGATCGACCGCGGCGTGAAGCCGCGATGGACCAGCGCGCGCATGCGCTGATGCGGCACGGGCCCCTGGAACGCGAACATCCGCCGCATGACGTCGATGAAGGGCCCGCCGGCGCCGACGCCCGCGAGCCCGAGCAGCCGCTCGTCCTTGATCAACGCCGAGCTGCGCACGAGGGCCGAAGCGTCGGCATGACGCGTGACGATCCACGGACGACCGAGGCGTTCGATCGGCGCCCGCCAGACCGGGGCCACCGACCGCAGCTGATCGTAGAGCCGCGGCAGCTCGTCCCCGCTCCGATCGAGGGCGAGGATCCGCTCGAAGATCCGTTCGGGCTCCGCGGGCAGGTCGGGATGGGGCAGCATCGCCGTCGAGAGTCCCCGATCGGACCCGCCGGCGTCAAGCACTTCCTGCCCGACTGCCCCTCGCCGACCGCCCCCTTCCTTGCCAGTCTCTCGTCAGCCCTGCGAAACGAGAGGAGCCCGTCCGTCATGAGCACGCCCGCGCCCACGCCCTTCCGCATCCAGATCCCCGAGGAGCGCCTGCACGATCTGCGTCGCCGCCTCGCGAACGTCCGCTGGGCCCCCGACTTCGCCAACGACGACTGGCGCTACGGGACGAACGGGAAGTACCTCCGCGAGCTCGTCGCCTACTGGCACGACGGCTACGACTGGCGCGCGCGGGAGAAGGCGATGAACGCCCATCCCCAGTTCAAGGTCGAGATCGACGGCATCCCGATCCACTTCCTCCACGTGAAGGCGAAGCATCCGGAGAAGTGCCCGGGCGGACGCGCCCTGCCCCTGCTGCTGACCCACGGCTGGCCGTGGACCTTCTGGGACTTCCGCAAGGTGATCGGCCCGCTGACCGATCCCGCGGCCCACGGCGGCGATCCGAAGGACGCCTTCGACGTCGTCGTCCCCTCGCTCCCGGGCTTCGGCTTCTCGACGCCGCTCACGACGCCGGGCATCAACTGGTGGAGGACGGCGGATCTCTGGGCGACGCTGATGCGCGACGTGCTCGGCCATGAGCGCTTCTGCGCCCACGGCGGCGATTGGGGCGCGCTCGTGACCCTCCAGCTCGGCCACCGCTATGCGGACCGCGTCCACGGCGTCCACATCACCGGCATCGCCCCCCTCGAGTTCTTCTCCGGCGATCGCCCCTGGTCGATCGGCGGCAGCCTCGACACGATCGCGAAGGGGACGGGCGAGAAGGAGGCGCTGCTCGCCTGGGAGCGCCGCTTCGCGAGCCACGTCGCGGTGCAACACCTCGATCCGCAGACCCTCGCCTTCGCGATGCACGACTCGCCGGTGGGACTGTGCGCCTGGATCCTCGAGCGGCGGCGCAGCTGGGGCGACACCCGGGGCGACGTCGAGAGCCGCTTCACGAAGGACGACCTGCTCGACACGATGTCGATCTACTGGCTCGGCGACAGCTTCGTCACCTCGGTCCGCTACTACGCCGAGGCCGGCCGCAACCCCTGGAAGCCCGACCACGCGGGCACGCCCGTCGTCGCGGCCCCGACCGGCGTCACGCTCTTCGAGCCCGACATGGCCCCGGGCGACATGAGCTGGAGCGAGACCTACTTCAACCGCGTCCAGTTCCGGGTCCATCCGAAGGGCGGCCACTTCGCCCCCGCCGAGGAGCCCGCGATCCTGGTCACCGACATCCGCGACATGTTCCGAAAGAACCGGGGGTAGAAGCGCCATGACCGATCTGCTGGGACTCTCGGGCAAGAGCGCGATCGTCGTCGGCGCCGGCCGCGGCGCCGGGCGGGCGATGGCGATCCTCTTCGCGAAGGCGGGCATGCACGTCGCCGTCGTCGACCAGGACCGCGCGACGGCGGCGGAGACCGTGCGCGCGATCGAGGCCGAGGGGGTGCGCGGCCTCGCGCTCTCGGCGAACGCGATCGACGAGGGCGACCTCGACCGCGCCGTCGCCGAGGCGCGGGCGGCGCTCGGCCCGCTGCGGGTCGGCGTCAACAACGTCGGCAACTTCGGGGCCCACGCCTCGTCGCCGGTGCTCGAGCACGGCTGGGATTTCTGGCAGACGGCGATCGACCAGAACCTGCACACCTGCTTCAACGTGTCGCGCTCGGTCTCGCGCCGCATGATCGAGGACGGGGTCCCGGGCGCCCTCGTCTTCATCGCGTCGCTCGCCGGGCTCCGCGGCTCGCCGAACCTCGCGCCCTATGGCGCGGTCAAGGCGGGCGTGATCCAGTTCACGATGACGATGGCCCTCGAGCTCGCGCCCCATCGCATCCGGGTCAACTGCGTCGGCCCGACGGCGATCGACAGCCCGATGCTGCGCGAGCGGCTGACGGACGAGTCGATCGCGAAGCGCGCGGCCTCGATCCCGCTCGGACGGATCGCCTCGCCCGAGGACATCGGCGGCGTCGTCGTGATGCTGGCGAGCGATCTCGCGGGCTTCGTCACGGGGCAGACCGTGATGGCCGACGGCGGCGTCAGCTGTACGAGCCAGCGCCCGTCGATGAATCCGGGCGAGGCGCGGATTCGCTGAGCGGGGGCCGCGTAGCGCAGACGCCACCGCTCGAATCGCCGTCGCCGCCCACGCCACCCTCGGCCGCTCGTCGCCAGGGCGCGATCGACGCGCCCTGCCCAGACCTCGCCCCGTCCCCGCGATGGCGCGCCGCCTGATGGTGGGCGTTGCGCTCGATCGTTTCGGGCCCCCGCGCACAGGCGCCGAGGAAGACCGCGAGATAGCTCGCGTCGACGACGGCCCCCGCCGCCGCGAGCTCCGGTCGGAGCGCCAGGTGGAGCTTCTTCAGGTTGTACCACGGGACGCCGGGATGGACGTGGTGACCGATGTGGTAGTTGATGTTGTTCCAGAAGAAGCGGTTCACGCGGTTGCTCACGATCGTGCGCGTCCCGAGCAGCTGCCCCTCGTCCCAGGGCGTCTCGTAGTGCTCGGCGAGGAAGCGGACGCTGTTGAGCAGCGTGAAGAGGAAGGCCGGAATCAGCCAGATCGCGAGGACCCGGCCGAGGACGTCGTGACGGGCCGAGAGCACGAGGAGCCCGCCGATCACGGCGACCCGCAGCAGGAGCTCGGCGCCGTGGATCAGCCAGCGGCGCCGGTCGAAGTGCTGGAACGGGTAGATGACGGTGAACTGGACGACGGTCAGCAGGCCACCGATCAGGATGTACGCGTAGAAGAGCACGAAGTCGAGGAAGCCGCGCCGGCCCATCGTGAAGGCATCGGGGTCGCGGGGGCTCCGGTTGTAGCGATGATGGGCGAGATGATCGTCCTTGAACGAGACGAAGGTCACGAGCAGGGGAATCATCGAGAAGATGCCGAAGGCCCAGTTCTTCCAGCGCTTCTCGAAGAGCGTGTTGTGGGTGCAGTCGTGCATGAAGGTCACGATGCCCATCCAGAGGTAGCCCATGGCCGCGTACAGGACCCAGCGCAGGACGGGGCTCGGCGTCGTCCAGGCGCCGATACCCGCCGCGACGAGCAGGCCGTAGAAGAGCGGGATCTTCAGGTTCGGGAGCCAGACGTGGCGGTGGAGCCGTTTCAGCTCCGAGATCGGGATCCGATGGGTCCCCGCGCGTGCGGTCATCCTGCCTCTCGTCCCGTTCGAGTGGAATCGTCGTGATTCCCGAGAGCGCGGGGGGCCGCCATCGCCGGCCGACGGTAGCGGACCGGAGCCATGAGCGGCGACACGCCGGAACGGGAGCGATCGGGGGTGACTCTGGGAACCCGGCCAGCGAAGAAGGTTCGATCCGATGACTCGGGCCGGAACCGGCGCATGTCGCGTCCGCCGCCGGTCGGGAGGCCGGTGCTAGCGCCCGCTCATCCGCGCGACGACCGGCGCCATCGTCTCCATCGCGTGCTCCGGGACGATCCAGTAGCTGACGCCCCACCGCTCGCGCTTCACCTCGAGTCCCTCGCAAATCTCGTCGAGGCTACCCACCCAGGCGTAGGGGACCTCGCGGGCCTGCTCGAGGGAGAACGCATACCGGGCCGCGAGGATTCGATCGCCCTCGGCCCGGCTCGGGGTCAAGCCGTCCGCGTAGACCTGCATGCAGAGCTCGAGCTCGTCCATCCGCGCGCCCGCCGCCTCGGCGATCCATCGGAGCTTCTCGTCCGTCACGTCGGCCTTCGAGTCGAGATCGGTCTCCGCGTCGTGGGCCCCCGAACGCGCGGCCGGGTTGATGCCGACGATGTCGGCGGTCTGCGCCGCGAGGGAGAGGACCTTGCGTCCTCCGCCCCCGATCAGGATCGGCAGCGGCTCCTGCACCGGCCGCGGGTAGCCCTCGATCTCCCCGATCGTGTAGTGGGTCCCCTTCCGCGCCTCGGGCTTCCCCGACCAGAAGCCGCGCAGGACCCCGATCGCCTCGCGCAGGCGCTCGATCCGGCGGCTCGCCGCTTCGAACTCGAGGCCCATCGCCTCGTACTCCGCCTTCTTCCAACCGGTCCCGATGCCGAGCTCGACGCGGCCCCCGGAGAGCCGATCGAGCGTGGCGACCTCCTTCGCCAGCACGACCGGATGCCGGAAGTCGTTGGCGAGCACGCTCGAGCCGACGCGCAGCCGCGTCGTCGCGCACGCGAGCGCCGCCGCCGCGGTCAGCGGTCCGAGCTGCGGATGGGTCGGATGGTCGGAGACGAGGATCGTCGAATAGCCCAGGGCCTCGGCCCGACGCGCCATGTCGGCGAGCGCCGCTCCGTCCTTCGCCGTCCGGAACTTCAGCCCGAACCGGAATCGCCGCGGATGCTTCATCGTGGATCCTTCCTCGACGCTCCGCCCTCGAGCGCCTGCCGCTTCGTCGTCCCGAGCCCTTCGCGCAGGCTCCCGCCCCGGCGCCCGATCCCTCAGGCCATCGCGCGCAGGACGCGCCCCGGCCAGCGTTCGAGGGAATCGAGGACGGAGCGCCCCTCGCTCCGGATCGGGACACCGTTGACCAGCACGTGATCGATGCCCCCCGGCCGATCGGCGATCAGACGATCGCCGCCCGCCGGCATGTCGACGACGCGCCGGATCGGCCCGGGCGCGACCTTCTCCCAGTCGAGCACGACGACGTCCGCGGGCCTGCCGACCGCGAGCACGCCGCGATCGATCGCGAGGACGTGGGCGATCTCGCCGGTCAGCTTGTGGATCCCGCGCTCGACCGACATCAGGCCCCGGTCGCGAACCCAGTTCGCGAGGAAGTCCGTCGGCATGACCGCGTCGCAGATCTGGCCGACGTGGGCCCCCGCGTCGGAGAGGCCGAGGATGCAGCCGTCGGAGGAGAGCAGCCGACCGACGCCCTCGACGTCGTCGTTCGCGAAGACGATCTCGAAGCGCGTCAGCAGCGTGTCGTCGAGGGAGACGTCGGCGACGACGTCGAAGGGGGTGACCCGGCGCTCGTCGGCGATCGACTGCACCGAGCGCCCGACGAGCTCGGGATGGCTCGTCGACTCGGTGATCCGGACCGTCTTCCAGCCCGGATCGATCCACTTGCGCGAGTCGAACTGCTCGGTCACCCGCGCGCGCCAGGCGCGATCGGCGTAGAGCTTCGGCCGGTCCGCATGGGGCAGCGCCGCGAGCTCGGCGAAGGCGGGCATCTGATAGAAGGAGGTCGGCTCCCGCATCACGATCTGCTGCACGATCGGCCGACAGGTCACCTGCGCGAAGACGTCCGCCCCGGCCTTCCGCTCGGCGACGTGGCGCGCGAGCTTCTCCTGATAGGGCGCGCGCGAGGTCCACGACGCGGGATAGGTCAGGATCGCCGACCAGTTGACGCGGCGTCCCATCTTCTTCTGGAACGCGTAGATCCAGCCGTACTCCTCGCCGGCGGCGAGATGGACGACCCCGAGGCCGATCTCGCCGGGCACCATCGCCAGCGCCTCGAGCTCCTCCTGGCTCGACATGACCGACGGAACGGGCCGCCCCCCGTCGCCGATGTGGAAGCCCGCGCGATCCGACGAGAAGCCGAGCGCGCCGCCGCGGATCGAGTCGGCGACGACCTGCTTCATCTTCGCGATCTCGGCGTCCGTCGCCTTGCGCTCGTAGGCGTCGTCGCCCAGCACGTACGCGCGCACCGGCGTATGCCCGACGTAGCCCCCGAAGTTGATCGCGACCCCCGCGCGCTCGACGGCGTCGAGGTACTGGGGGTAGGACTCGAAGTCCCAGCGGACACCGGCCTCGAGCGTCTCGAGCCGCATGTCCTCGACCTTGTCGAGGGTCCGCATCAGGGAGCCGCGCTCCGCCGCCTTCGTCGGCGCGATGCTGTAGCCGCAGTTGCCCGCGACGACGCTCGTCACGCCCTGCCACGAAGACGGGGTCAGCGCGCGGTCCCAGAGGACCTGCGGATCGTAGTGGGTATGGATGTCGATGAAGCCCGGCACGACGAGCCGGCCCGTCGCGTCGATCTCCCGCCGCCCGCGGACGGAGGGCGCCAGCTCCGCGATGCGTCCGCCGTCGATCCCGACGTCGAGCCGCGCGCCCTTCGCTCCGGTGCCGTCGACGACCGTCCCGCCTCGAATCGCGATCTCGTGCATGATCGTCTCCTCCTGGCCGAGCGAGGGCTCGGGGCTCGTCTGAGTGGTAGACGACGGGGTGGAGCCGCGCCAGATCGGGTCGGGCGCGTACGCCGGGCCGACCGACCCGCGATCGCGCTCGGCGGAGCACCCCGCGTCGCGTTCCGATCGGGCGTTCGGACGATCCCGTCAGCCGCCTTCGCCGCCCTCGCCGAGGGCCATCGGAACGAAGACGGGCTCGCTCGCGCCCGCGATGCGGAAGTCGCGGATCCGCTCCTGGGCGCGGGTCGAGATCAGGAACTGCTCGAGGGCGAACGCCGCCTCGTCGTGGATCGAATGGCTGTCGACCTCGTCCGCGTCGAGGCGCAGGATCGAATAGACCTGCCGCAGGCCGGCAGCGGGACGCGAGAGCTCGACGAGCCCCGTGCGCTCGCGAGAGACGAGGAAGGAGGCGAGATCGGCGAGGACGTAAGCGGGCTTGCGCCCCGCGACCTCGAGCGCGTCGACCATCCCCGCCGTGCGCTCGATCAACGTCTCCCAGCGCTTCTCGGGATCGAGCCCGGCGGCGACGAAGAGCACCCGCTCCCGCGCACGGACGTCGGAGTCGTCGGCGCGCCGAACGAAGGCGGCGCGCAGCCGGAAGATCTGGGTGATCGCCTGCTCCGGCGTCTTCGCCTTCGCGACCCCGGCCGGATCGGCCTTCGGCCCGGCGATCACTAAGCGGCTCTCGAGGAAGGGCTTGCGGGAGAACGCGACCCCGGACTCGAGCAGCGCCCGCTCCTCGGGCGACGAGGGGCTGAGCACGACGTCGGCCTCGCCCCGCCGCCCGATCGCCATCGCCTCCGCCGTGCCGCGCCCGACGATGCGGACCGAGTGGCCGCTCTGGGCGACGAAGTCCTTCAGCAGCACCGCGAGCAGCCCCGAGCGCTCGAGGCTCACCGTCGTCGCGATGCGCAGCGGCCGCGACTCGGCCCCGGCCGCGATCGCCCCCGGCCCGAGCGCGAGCCCGAGGAGCAGCGCCCCGAGCAGCGCGACGCGCGCGCGCCCCGGCCGACGGGCGCGCCGTCGCACGGTCCGATCGGCGAGCCGGCCGGTGCAGAACGGGAGCGCGATCCGTCGAGAGCCGATCCGTCGCAAGCCTGGCCTCCTCCGCGACGCGCTAGGCGTGCCGCGCCATCAGTCCCGCGAGCGCGTCCCAGGTCCGCTCCACCGAGCGCCGCGGATCCGCACCGACCCCCACCGGCAGGAAGGCCATCTCGTCGACCCCGGCCGCCTGGTAGGCGCGCATCGACGCCTCGAGGGCGGCCTCGTCGCCGTGGGGCACGACCGCGTCGATCATCGCGTCGGTCCAGCCGTCCTGCAGTGCCCGGTCCGCGTCCGGCACGCCGCAACGCTGGAGCAGGGCCGCGTACGCCTCCAGCCGCGGATAGATCGAGAGATACGAGTGCACGCCCGCCCGGACCTCGTCGCGATTCGTCGACAGGATGCAGGGCATGATCATGACGATCGGCGGCGTGGGGCGCCCTGCCTTCGCCGCGCTGGCGCGCAGGGTCGGGACGATCGTGTCGCGGACGTAGGCCGGGGGCGCGAGCCAGGGCAGGATGCCGTCCGCGACGCGGCCGGCGAGGCGCAGCATCTGCTCGCCCAGCGACGCGATCAGGATCGGCACGTCCCGGGCCTCGACGTCGATCTGCCAGTCGACGCGGAAGGTCTCGCCGTCGAGCTTCGCGTGCCCCTTCGCGAAGCACTGGCGCAGGACCTCGACGTACTCCTCGGTGTGGCGGATCAGGCGCTCGAAGCGCAGGCCGAAGCAGCCCTCGATGATCGAGGCGTGGCCGGGACCGAGCCCGAGGCGCAGCCGGCTGCCCAGGGCCGCCTGGGCCGTGCGCGCCCCCATCGCCATGACGAGGGGATGGCGCGTGAAGGTCGGCATGATGTTGGTGGTCAGCAGGATCCGCTCCGTCCGCTCGCGCGCGAGGGCGAAGACCATGAGCGGGTCCATGTGGTGGCCACAACCGAGCATCGCCGAGTGGAAGCCCTGCCGCTCCGCCTTCTCGAGCCAGCCGAGGGCGTCGCCGAGGTCGCGCACCTCCGGCGGCAGCACGATCGATCGCTTCATCGCATGTCCCCTTCTCCTCAGCGTCCGGCCCAGCGACTCTGGAAGACGGCCGGCTTCTCGAAGGGCCGGATCTCGACGTAGATGCGCTCGTAGCCCGTCTTCGCGATCAGCCACCGTCCGTCGCGCTTCACGTACTCGTCGCTGTAGTAGGCGGTGCCGAAGAGGATCGAGTGGGCGGGCATCTCGGGGAGCGCCGGTCCGTCGTTGATCACGCGGTCCTCGAGATACCAGGTGCCGCGGGCGGTCGTCGGGCTGGTCAGCTCGATCTCCGGGTGGTGGACCTGGTGCATCGTCACGACCCGGTTCTCCATGGCGTTGCGCAGCCAGCCGACGATCGCGTCGCGGCCGACGTAGGCGTTCTTGCCGCTGTCGTAGGCGGAGATGGCGTCGTGGGCGAAGGTGCTCGCGAGCAGATCCCAGAGCTTGCAGTCGACCGCGCGCAGGTAGCGGTACTTGAGCTGGCGGATGGCTTCGACTTCTTCGAGAACGTTCATGTCGACCTCGGGGGCGGATGGGAGCGGAGCGGCTCCGCTCGCATGGTCCGCGAGAACATGCGCCTCCGCCAGAGGTCCCGGAGGCGGGCGCGGCGCGCCCACGCGGACGGGCGGACCGGCCGCGCGCCCGAGCGCAGGGCGGACGGCGAGCTTCAGTCGGTCAGCTCGAAGCGGATCGCCGCGGCGGTGCGCACGACGATGGCGCGCTCCGCTTCCGTGAGGCCGCGAGCCGGATCGAAGCCCTCGATGCCGAACTGCTTCGCCATCCACGGCGTCCCCCGGGCCGTCTTCTCGACGAGGGCGAAGAAGTCGCTCGAGCCGGGCGGGACGAGCGATCCCATCGCCGTCCGCTCGCGGCCCGCGAGCAGGAGATCCGCGGGCCAGGGCGAGCGGAAGTTCTTCCACCAGCTCTTCACCTCGGGCCGGGTCAGCATCACGACGACCTCGTCCCCGTCGCGCTGATAGCCGACCGGGATCGAGAACCGCCGCCCCGAGCTCCGCCCCGACCACGACACGACGAGCAGCGCGCCCGAGGCGAGGCCGTGGAAGCGCGAGCGCAGCAGCGCCTTCACGAGCGGATTGACGGGCCGGATGAGGGCGTCGACCGAAGCCACGCTGTTCTCCTCGCGCTCCCGGCGGCTCGGAGCGGCATCGCCCCGCCTCGAGCCGCTCCGAAGGAATCCGACGCGACGCGGACAGCCGCTAGTCGACCACCGCGAAGGCGCTGATCTCGACGAGCATCCCCTCCCCCGCCAGGGACTGGACGCCGATCATGGTCGACGCGTTCGGCGGGAAGGGCTTGCCATCGAGGGCGACCGCCATCGCCTTCTGGAAGATCTCGACCTTCTGCGCGTCGAGGCCGACGATGTACATGTTCGTGCTGACGACCTGCTCGACGGTCCCGCCGATCGCCTGGACCGCGGTGCGCAGGTTGCGGAAGGCCTGCACGACCTGGGCGAAGAGATCGCCCGGGCCGATCAGGTTGAACTGCTCGTCGAAGGCGCCCTGCCCCGCGATGAAGGCGAGGCGTCCTCCCCGGGTCCGCACGATCTGCGTGAAGGCGTCGAGGACGAAGAGGCCCTTCGGATTGATGCGCTCGATCTCCATGCTGCTCTTCTCCCTCTCGCTCGATCGCCGCGCGCCGACCGCACGCGGGCCGCTCGTGCTCGTGCCCCGTCTCAGCGCTCGGCGATCCGGATCGCGTCGCCGACGCGGACGTGACCGGCGCGCAGGACGGTGACCCCGACGCCGAGGTTCATGGCGCAGTCGCGCACGAGGGCGCGCATGATGCGCGGGTCCTTCGGCAGGCCGGCCTGGGCATGGGTCGTCATGCCGCAGCGCATCATCGGCATCGTGATCTCGAAGCGCAGCTCGCCGATCGAGAGGACGCGGCCGACCCACGCGAGCTCGGGCCAGGTCGGCTCGCCCGACCCGGGGCCGTCGAGCTCGACGACGAAGTTCGGGCGGAAGCGCCGCGCGTCGACGATCGAGTCGGGCACGAGCTTCGAGAAGTGGGCGAGCGACGCGTGCGAGACCAGGTGGAGATCGAAGAAGTCGAAGTAGGTCCCCGGCGGCGAGACGTACTCGCCGACGATCGAGAGATCGACCGGCGGCTCGCTCATCGCGGGGATCGACTCGCTCGGCAACAGCTCGCTCGCCTCGCGGATCTCGCGTTCCGGGTCGGTGATCGGGCGCGCCCGGCGGTAGTGGGCCTTCGCGTCCGCCGACAGCCGGGGACACAGCTCCACCGCCCGCCCGAGCCGCTCGCCGATCCGCTGCCCCGCCGCCGGATCGTCCGACCGCACCGTCCGCCCGTCGCCGAGATCGATCTCGACCGTCGCCGACCGCTCCGCCGCCGGCGCCTCGACGTAGCGCGCTCCGAGCCCGAGCAGGGCCGGGATCTTCTTCGCCCCGCGGATCTCGCCGGCCGCCACGTCGCGGATCGCCCAGGCGCGATCGCCGACGACGCCGTAGCGGAGCACGACCTCGCTCTCGTGGATCGACTCGCCGCCCATCGACTTCACCGGATGCCGATGGATCTCGCGCAGGACCCCGACCGCTCGCCCGACCGTCATCGTCTCTCCATTCAGGCCTGCTGCACGGCCGCCTTGCGCTCGGCCTCGACGACGCGCGCGGCTTCGGCCTCGACCCGCGTCCCCTCGAAGAAGCGCGGATTCATGCGCGTGTAGAAGCGGATCGGGTTGGTGGACACGAAGTCGCGGAAGTCGGCCTCGTCGAGGTGGCCGTGCTCGACGAGCTCGAAGGCCTCACACAGGATCTCCTCCATGTCGGGGACGTCCCAGTGGCCCATGTCGGAGCTGAACATCGCCCGGAGCTTCGCGCCGTGGGGATTCGATTTCGCGCTGAAGGCCCAGGCGACCGTCGGGTCGTCGGCCTCGCAGCCGAAGTAGAAGCTCGGGACGAACTGCCGGACGATGTCCTCCTCGCGCTCGATGCCGCACTGGACCCACTCGTCGGTGAAGGGCGGCTCGGGCTCGAGGCGCGCGAGGCTCTCGACGAGGCCGGGGACGTCGGGATGGAAGCGCGCGTCGCGGTAGCGATCGAAGAGCGAGAGCACGAGGGCGCTGTCGAGACGCTTCGGATCGAGGTGGCCGATCGTCTTGCGGTTGCGCTTCTGCCAGTGCGACACGATGTCCGCGAACAGGATGCAGGCCCAGCCGACGCCCCCTTCGAGCAGGCCGAAGGCGAGCTCGGGGAAGCGATGGGGCACGCCGCCCATGAAGATCGAGCGGCAGAAGGCCTCGGCGCTCGCGGCGAAGGATCCGATGTGGTTCGCCATGTAGTTCGAGACCGAGCGGCGGCTGCCCCAGCCCATGCCCGGCGTGTGGGACGCGGGGGCGGCGCCGAGCTCGATGCAGCGGCGCCAGAACGGGTCGTAGTCGTACTCGGCGTCGAGGCCGAGGGCGTCGAGGCGCTCGCCGCTGCCGGAGCCCCAGTTCGGGATCCGCGGGTCGTGCGCCGCGGCCGGGGCACCGCCCGCCGATCCGCCGCTCGCGCCGCCGATCGGACGGTGGACCACGCCGTTGATCATGATCGCCTTGAGGCCGAGGCGACCGACGGCGTGCTCGAGCTCGGCGATCGCCTCCTGCGGCGTATGGGTCGGGATCTGGGCCGCGGGCGTCATGCGGTCGGCGTAGGGCGCGTAGACCTCGGCGTTGAAGGCGTTCAGCGCGCGGCACGCGACCTGACGGACCTCCGCGTCGCGGATCGCCGTCGTCGTGAGCGTCCGGCTGCCGTAGAGGACGGCGAAGTCGATCCCGAAGTCGTCGAGGCGCTCGTACATCAGCCTCGGAATGTGGCTCGTCGCGCGATCGAGGCTGTTGGCCGCCGGCAGCGACCACCACGAGGGCCGCGTCGCCCAGACCCGCTTGCGATCCTCCCACGAGAGCGCGCTCCAGGGACGGAGCACCATGTCGTCGAAGTCCATCCCGCCGACGGCGCGGAAGCGCTTCACCATGTCGCCGCCCGCGATGTCGCGGACGTAGTCCTCGAAGAACGGCATGAAGACGGGCGGCGTCTCGATGACGTGGCCGTCGGCGTCGATCACCGGATGCCCGAGCCGCGCGCGCAGCCGCGCCGCCTCCGTGTCCCCGCGCCCGATCGTCTTCATCGCCCGCCCCTCAATGCGCCGTCGCTCGACGCGCAGCCGCTCGATGCTCCAGCCTCCGACGCTCCCCCTGCGGCGCGCCCGCCGATCAGCGCCGGGCCCCGGCGCGCACGGCCTCCGCATGGATCGCCTGCTCGTCGTGCTCGGCGAAGCGCAGCCGGAAGGCCGCCTCCGCGATCCGCGGCAGCGCCGCGTCGAGGGCCGGCACGTCGACCTGCTTCGCGACGTCGGCCGCGCCCGCGCGCACGAGCATCGGAAGCAGGCGCGAGCGCAGGCGGTCGAGGGCCCACGCGAGCGGATCCCCGTCGGCGATCGGATCGAGATGGATCATCTCGTTGCTCTTGTCGCGCCACGAGACGTAGTGGTAGTGGGGATCTTCCTGGAAGCAGTCGAAGCGCAGGAACTCGCGCGACTCACCGTCCTGCCGACCGAAGACGTGGAGCGAGACGCCCCGATCGTCGACGGGGCCATTCGACTCGACCGCCGGCACGTCGCCGTGCGCGGCCTCGAGCTGGGCCGCCGCGGCAATCGCGTCGGTCAGCAGGCGGTACTCGACGCCGATCCGCAGGCCACCGGCCTCGAACCAGTGGGTATGCGCCTCGATGGGCGGGATGGGCATCAGGCTGTAGCGGGTGATGTGGGACATGGAGGAACCCTAGCGAACGAAGCGCTCGCGGTACTCGCGGTAGCGGGCCTTCAAGCCGGCCTCGGTATAGCCGAAGGTCGACGGCTCGTACTCGTGGGGCGGACGCTGGTCGCGCCGGTTGGCCGCGAGCCAGGCCGTCTGGGCCTCGCGGGCGGCCTGCGTGTGCTCCCAGCCGACGAACGCGCAGATCCGCGCGGCGACGCCGAGGGGGTCGCGGGCGGTGTCCCGGTAGTCGACGTCGAAGAATTTGTCCGCATTCCCGGCGTCCCGGACCTGCATGCATCGGCGGATGCCCCGGGCCATCTTCTCGTCCCAGTAGGTCCCGCAGACGACCGGGTCGGCGGTGTCGCTGTTCTGCTGCCAGAGCGAATAACAGAGGCTGGCCCAGGACGGGATCGTCTCGAGCGGGTCGCGGTGGGTCTGGACGATCTTCGCGCCGGGGAAGACCTTCAGGACGACGTCGCAGTTGTGGATGTGCTGCGGCGACTTCAGGATCCAGCGCTCGGCGACGATCCCGCGCTTGCGCTTCTGCCACTGCAGGAACTGCAGCAGCCGGCGCAGATGCTCGTAGCCCGGCGTCTGGTCGAGCGACTCGCGCCAGGGACCGAACTCGGTCAGCTTCGCGAAGGATTCCGGCGAGTCGCTGGAGAAGGACTGCTCGAGGAGCAGGATCTCCTCGTCGGCCTGCATCGCGTCGAGGGGATGGATCGACTCGAGCCCGGGGACCGTCGCGTACATCATCTCGACTTCGGCGAGGGCAGCCTGGATCCGCTGCTCCGGATTCTCGATCGACTCCCCGGCGAAGGGCACCGGGAAGCGCCCCTCCCACCAGAGCGGCGCATGGGCTCGGGGATCGGCGGCGAGCAGGCGCTGGAGCAGCGTCGAGCCCGTCCGCCCGAAGCCCACGATCACGATCGGATCGACGATCCGCTCCTGCGCGATCTCCGGGTACTGCTTCCAGTACGACTCGAAGCGCAGATTCGTCGCGAGCAGGCCGACGATCCGCTCGCGCTGGATCGTGCGCCCCATCGCGTTCAGGTTCGACTCCTTCAGGAATCCCTCGAGGAGCCGCCGGAGGACGGGCAGATAGAACTCGTTCGAGAAGTCCCCGACCCCGGCCCGCGCCTTCGCATCGCGCAGGATCGCGTCGTAGTCGAGATCGACCGCTCCCTCGGACATCGCCCTCTCCTCGTCGGCCTGCGCGGTCGCCGTCCGGATCGGCCCTTCAGCCCCGGACCGAGATCGACCCGATGACGTTGTACGGTCCCCAGTAGGCGCGCATCTTCTCGATCCGGCCGTCGGGCCCGACCTCGAAGACGTTCACCGATTGCAGCGTCGCCGTCGCCGTCCGGGCCACCACCGGAAATGCCACCGCCCGCCCCGTGCAGCGCACGGCGCCGTCGGGGGCGATCGTGACGCCCTGGCGGAAGCCGCCGCGGTAGACCTCGCCGATGGCGCGGTGGCCCTTCGCGGGGGTGTAGCCGACGGGATCCTCCATCGTCGCCCGCGGATGATAGAGCGCGAGGACGGCGTCGACGTCGCCGCGATTGAAGGCGTCGAGGTAGCGTTCGACGAGCCCGACGAGCCGAGCGGGCTCGAGCGGGATCGGCGCGGGCTGCTTTCGCACGGTCGGCTTCCCGCCCGCCGCCTTCGCGGTCCCCACGCGCCTCGCCGGCTTCGGGGCCGGCTTCGCCGTCGACTTCGGGGCCGACTTCTTCGCCGTCCTCTTCGCCGGCTTCGGGGCCGACTTCTTTGCCGGCCCCCCGGCCGCCTTCTTCGCCGATCTTCCGGCCCCGCCGCGCGCGCCCTTTCGGGCCGCCGGCTTCGCCGTCCGTCGCGCCGTCACGACTGCCGCACGGCGAGATCGCCCACGAGGTTGTCGGGCCCCCAGTAGGCGCGCATCTGCACGATCTTGCCGTCGGGTCCGAAGTCGAAGACGTCGATCACGTGGAGCTTCGAGGTCGGCGAGCTCGCGATCAGCGGGAAGGCCACCGAGTTGCCCGCGCAGCGGACGGCGCCGTCGTGGGCGATCGTGACGTTCATGTCGAAGCCCATCTGGTAAAGCCCGCCGATCGCCTCGTGGCCCTTCGCCGCCGGCAGCCCGATCGGGTCCTCCATCGTCGCCTTCGGCGAGTAGAGCGAGAGGATCGTCGCCGTGTCGCGGGCGTTGTAGGCCGCGATGTAGCGCTCGACGATCGCGAGCTTCTCGGGTCCCGAGAGGACCGGGACGAAGGGCTTCGGCGCCGCCTTCTTCGCGGCCCGCTTCTTCGTCGTCTTCGCCTTCGAAGCCTGCTTCGCGGTCCCCTTGCCCGCGGCCGCCTTCTTCGCCGCGGCCTTCTTCAGGGTGCCCTTCCCGGCGCCCGACTTCTTCGCGGCCTGCTTGCCCGTCGTCCGCCCCTTCCGACTGCTCATCGTGTTCTCCCCTCCGGCGCGAAATCCGCCTGGATCGTCACCGCCTCCCACTCGTCGAGGGCGGCGCGGATCGTCTCCAGCTTCGCACGATACGTGTCGAGGACGAGCTTGCCCAGCAGCAGCTGCCGCGGCGGGCTCGGCGACCGGACGACCTCGAGCAGGGCCCACGCCGCGCCGCGCGGGTCGCCCGGCTGCTGGCCGTCCATGTCGGCGATCATCTGGGCCCGGGCATGGACCGCGACGTAGTCGTCGATCCGGGTCTTCGAGCGCTTCATCGAGCGCCCCGCCCAGTCCGTCCGGAAAGGCCCGGCCTCGAGGGCCGAGACCCGGATGCCGAAGGGCGCGACCTCTTCGACCAGGGCCTCGGTCAGCGCCTCGACCGCCCACTTCGTCGTGCTGTAGTAGCCGGTCCCGGGCTTCGACATGAGGCCGGCCTGCGACGAGTTCTGGACGATGTGGCCGCTCCGCTGGCGCCGCATGTGCGGGAGCACCGCGCGGGTCATCGCGAGCAGGCCCCAGAAGTTCGTCTCGAACATCGCCCGGACGTCCTCCTCGTCCCCCTCCTCGATGGCGGCGAGGTAGCCGTAGGCGGCGTTGTTGACGAGCACGTCGATGCGCCCGAACTCGGCGATCGTCGCCGCGACGACCGCCTCGACCTGGCGCTTGTCCGTCACGTCGAGGGCCAGCGCCCGCGCCCGCTCGGGATGCGCCTCGACGAACGCCTGCAGCGTCTTCGGGTCGCGCGCCGTCGTGACGACGCGGTAGCCCGCATCGAGGGCTGCGAAGGCGAACTCGCGGCCCATGCCCGACGAGCAGCCGGTGATCAACCAGACCTTGTCTTCTTCGGCCATCGTGTCCGCGCCTCAGTTCTCGGCGATTCGCCAGTCGTAGCTGGCGGCGCGCTCGGCGAGCTGCCGCTTGCGCTCGTCGGCCGTCACGAAGCGCGTTCCGGCCGGGACGTTGCTTCGCACCTCCGCGAGCGGAACGACCTTGCCCTTCGCCTGCAGGCTCGGCCCGGGCTTGCCGCCCTTGAACTCGGCCCAGCGCAGCGTCAGCGTGCCTTCCTTCATGTCGCAGGGATCGATCCAGTTCCAGACCCCCGGATCCTTCGGCGAGAGGACGAAGGTCAGGGTCCCGTCGGCATTGGCCACCGACTGGGCGCGGTTCATGCTGCCGTTTCGATGGTGGATGTCGTTGGTCGTCCCCCAGACGTTCGTGATCGGCGCGATGAAGTAGTCGGCGCCCCCGAGGTCGACGTCGATCACGAGGGCGTGATCGTTCGAGGGCAGCTTGAAGCGGCCCATGATGTAGATCTGGTTGCGCAGCGCGCCGTCGCTGTCGCGGTCGATCGTGAAGGCGAAGCTGTTGTCGGGCTTGCCCGCCGTCTGCGCCTCCCAGCGATCGGTCTCCTTCGCCCACTTCCACATGTACTCGACCGCGCGGTCGAGCTCCTCCTGCGGCGTGAACGGCGGCCGCGAGGGCTTGCCGCCGAGGCGCTCGATGGAGAGGTCGTTGATCATCTCCTTCTTCCAGTCCATCACGACGTCGCGGATGTAGAACTCGTGGGCGTGGGGCGCCGAGCGGACGTGGTTCTTCCGATTGCCCTTCGGCTCGCTGTCGACCTCGATCTCGAACGTGCGATCGGGATTCATGACGATCGTCTTGCCGTCGAGGACGTCGACGGTCCCCATCTTGGGATCCCAGAGCGTGAAGTAGTTCTCGGTCACCCGGTTCTCCGGGATCCGCCCGCGGATCACGTACTTCTCCGCTCCGCTGATCGGGATCACGCGGTAGACCGAGTCTGGATTGTCGATGCCCCAGCGCGTGCCGGGCACGCGGCGGCCGCCCAGCTGATGGGGCAGGCGCGTGATCGTGACGACCTTCGGGTAGAGCGGATCCTGGTTCAGCGACCAGACGATCCCCGCGAACATGACCTCCTCGAAGGAGCGCTCGAAGCACGACAGCATGTCCTGACTGCGCGGCACGGACTTCAGCCAGTACTCCCGGATCTCCTTCACGGTCGAGACGATGCGCGGATGCTCGAAGAGCTCGAGGGCGCGGCGCTCGACGGCGCGCTGGTCTTCGGTGTCGATCGGATTGCGGAGACGAGTGGTCATGGGGGCTTCCTTTCGGATCGGGTGCTCGGAGGCAGGGTCCCGGTCGGGACTGGGGTCGCCTCGGAGTATGGATGGCCCTTCCGATAAAAGCAACCTAGAGTTGCTTTTGTGGCGAACGCGGAAAAGCAGGCCGGGGCGCGGACGGGGCGCGCGAAGACCGCGCCGGCGCGGCGTCGCGCGAAGCAGCGGCGCCCCGGCGGGCGCAACGCCGAGGTCCGCGAGGCCGTCCGCCGCGCGACCCTCGAGCTGCTGACGAGCGCGGGCTTCGGGGCGGTGACCCTGCCGGCCGTCGCGCGCCGCGCCGGGGTCCACAAGACGACCGTCTACCGCGGCTGGTCTTCGCCGGCGGCGTTGCTGCAGGAGGCGCTCGTCGAGCTCGAGGCGCTGGCGCTGCCGGAGATCGACACGGGAACCCTCGAAGGCGACGTCGAGGCCTTCGCCGCGGCGCGACTGCGCCTGATCCGCGAGCCCCACGCCGCGGCCATCCTGCGCGCGGTGATCGGGGCGGGCGATCCGGATCCGGTGCTCTACGAATGGATCGAGGTCTTCTGGGAGCCGCGGCAGAAGGAGTGGCGCTCGCCGATCGAGCGCGCGATCGAGCGCGGGGAGCTCGCGCCCGCGGCCCGCGACCTGCCCTTCGTCGAAATGGTGGCGGGGCCGCTGCTGCTCGCCGAGCTCGCGACGCGCCGGCGCGTGACGCGCGCCGAGATCGAGTCGATCGCCGCGATCGTCGTCGCCGGCATCCGCGCCCGATTCGGCGCGGCGCCCAAAAGTCCCGCACCGCGCTCCGCATTGCGCCGCGCGCGAGG
Organism: Myxococcota bacterium; assembly: GCA_046351135.1. Taxonomy (GTDB): domain Bacteria; phylum Myxococcota_A; class UBA9160; order UBA9160; family UBA4427; genus UBA4427. Next base: position 154,005 of record JAXLZA010000010.1, read on the forward strand.
CTGAGCGGGCCGGGGCGCGCGCGCCGGACGCCTCAGCCGCGCCCCGTCGGCCGCACCGCGACCGCGATCCCGCTCATGTGCGGCATCGCGTTGATCGTCTCCCGCGATCCCGGCTCGAGGCTCAGCAGCAGGTTCACCGCGACGCCCCACTCTTCGTAGGCCGCCGAGCGCGAGGGCAGCTGCCCGAAGCCGTGAACCAGGCTCACCACGCCGCGCCGCAGGCTCGCATCGGCCTCGGCGCGGACCTCGACGCGGCCGTGGGCCGACTCGACGACGACGCGATCGCCCTCGGCGATCCCCTCGTCCGCCATGTCGTCGGGGTTCATGTAGACCGGGTTGTAGGGCAGACGCGCCCGGATCGAGGGCAACGAGAGCCCGGCCGAGTTGAGCCCGTCGCGCAGGCGCCGGACGGCGAGGCGGTAGGGGAACACGCCGCTCCCGCTCAAGCCGGCCTCTGCACCGCCATCGGCTGCGGAGCCGGCTCCTCGGCCGCACGCGACGCCCGCCGCATCCGCGAGCCCCGCCTCGACCGCCGCGAGCTCCGCGGCCACGTCCGGAGGGAGCAAGGCGAAGCGATGGGGGCTGTCCGGGTCCCCGGGCTCGACGAAGACCGGCTCGTCGTCGAGCACGACGCCCCGCGGCGCCGCCTGGAGCGCGTCGAAGGCGATCGGCGCATGGCGCGCGGCGATCGCGAGCAGCTCGTCGGTCGAGCGCGGTCGCTCGCCGTCGAGATCGACGCCGAAATGGTTCAGCGTGAGGCCGAGACGCTGCGCGAGGGCCTGGAAGTAGAAGTGATCGTCCCGGACCTCCGCGCCCTCGGGCGGCGACGCGATGGCGGGCGTGTAGCGCGTGAAGGGGATCGGCGTGAGCAGGCTCTCGTAGATGAAGAGCGGCAGATCGGCGCGCTCGTACTGCAGCGTCGGTGGCAGCACGTAGTGGGCGAGCTCGGCCGTCATGCTCGGGAAGGGCTCGATCACGACGAGCAGATCGAGGGCCTCGAGGGCGCGCACGACCTTCTTCGTGTCGGGGATCGAGGACGCCGGATTCCCGCCGTGGACGACGAGGGCGCGGACGCGCCCCTTGCCCGGCGTCAGGATCTCGTCGGCGAGGATCCCGGTCGGCAGCTCGCCATCCATGCGTCCGAATCCGCCGACGCGGCTCCTGTATCCCTTCTCCCACCAGCGCGGCGCCGGCATGACCTCGGCCTTGCGCGGGTAGCGCGGGCCGATGGCCCCCGGCTGATCGATCCGATCCCCTGCTCGCAGGAGGCGCCCGCAGACGACGTTGAGGCATTCGACCAGGTGTTCGGCCAGGTTGCCATGGGGCGACATGTCCGGACCGGTCGCGCTCGTGGCCGAGCCGGTCCGGCACTGCCGGGCGAAGAGCTCGGCGGCGGCGACGAGCTCGGCCTCGGCGATCCCGGCGCGCGCGGCGACGGCCTTCGGTGTGAAGCCGGCGACTGCCCTGCGCAGGGCCTCGACGTCGTCGGCGTAGCGATCGCAGAATTCGCGATCGATCCAGCCCCGCTCGAGCACGACGTGGAGCAGCCCGGCCAGGATCGCGCAGTCCTCGCCGGGGAAGGGCTGGAGATGGAGATCGGCCTGCTTCGCCGTCTCGCTGCGGCGCGGGTCGATCACGATCAGCTTCATGCCCCGGGCCTTCGCCTCCTTGAGGCGCTTCGCCGGATTGCGCGTGTCGAAGCCGTTGGTCGAGACCGAGACGAGCGGATTGCCTCCGACGATCAGGAACACGTCGCCGCGGTGGAAGGGCACGCGCCCCGGCGGCCAGATGCCGATCCGGCCGACGGCGACGGCCTTCGCCGACTGGTCGATCGTGACCGACGAGAAGGCCTTCGGCGAGCCGATCGCCTCGAGGAAGGCGTTCAGCATCTTGAGCGAGCTCGACGTGAAGAACGCGCCGCCGCCCTTGTAGCCGGCGATCGCCTCGGGCCCGTCCTCGGCGAGGATCGCGCGGAGCTTCTCCGCGATCTCGTCGAGGGCCGTCTCGAGGGGGATCTCGACGAAGCGCCCGTCGGGCATCCGCTTGCGCGGTGCGAGGATGCGCTCGGGGCTGCGATGGGCCTCGGGCGCGTTGAGGCCCTTGAAGCACGCGTAGCCGAGGGTCTGCGGATCGTCGTGATCGCCCCGGATGCGCAGGAGCCGGCCCGCATCGTCGACGGTCGCGACGACGCCGCAGTGGCCCATGCAGAGGCGGCAGAACGAGAGCCGCTCCTGCTCGGAGCGCGTCCCGGTCTTCGGATTCGGATTCGGATTCGAGCTCGGCATCGCGCGTCGGCCCTCCCCGGCCGCATCCGAGCATAGTGCCCCGCCGCGATCCGGGGCGAGCCCCGGGCCCCGCCGCCGGGCTCAGAGCTCCTCGGGCACCCCGAAATGCGCACAGTAGGCGCCGAAGCGCGCGCGCAGGTCTTCCCGCTCGAGCTCGAGGGCCGCGAGGTCGTAGGCGTGATCGCCGTGCTCGTGGCGGGTGCGCCGCGCGATCTCGGCCCGCAGCGCTTGCTCGAACGCGGGCGAGAAGGCCTGCCCACAGGCGGCGTAGAGCTCGGCGACCCGCTCGAAGGGGGCCTCGACGAGGTCCGCATAGCGCAGGTGATGGCGGTGGGCGCGAGGCGCGGTCGACGCCGCGGCGGAGAGCTCGTCCCGGCGGACCCGCTCGAGGGAGGCCTCGTAACGGGCGACGTGCTCGCGAGCGAGCCCGATGGCGTCGACGCGATCGCTGTGGGCCCAGCGGATGTGGGCGACGAGGCTCGTGAGCGAGGCCAGCATCGTGGCGGGGTCGCGGTGGGTGAGGACGACGCGCGCGTCGGGATAGGTCGCCTCGAGGGTCGGGAGCGCGTGGAGGTGGACCGGGGACTTGAGCGTCCAGCGCGTACGGCCGGTCCTGCGCTGCAGGACCTGGAGCACGAGGCGGTGCATCGCGTAGGCGGGGCGGGGATCGGCCTCGTGGAAGAGCCAGCGCTCGAAGCTCGGGACGTGGAAGCGGGCGGTCAGCTCCTCCGTCCGGAACGAGAAGCTCATCGCCGAGAGGCACTCCTTCGGCCGGCTGGCGCCGTAGACGTGGATCGCGAGGAGCCCGGAGACGACGGTCTGCGGCAGCGTGAGCTCGCGCTCGGTCAGCTCGATGCGGGGATCGTGCGCGCGCCGGGCGGGATCGGGATCGGGCGGCGGCACCGGCCGCAGCAGCTCCCAGCCGAGCGGCGCGCGGCGCGCCGGATCGACGGCGAGCAGCGCGTGGAGCAGCGTCGTCCCCGTGCGCGGTGCGCCGGCGACGAAGATCGGGGCCTCGATCGCCTCGTCGAGGACGCCGGGATCGGCGCGCAGGTACGCCATCAGCTGCAGCCGGACCTCGAGCAGGCGCAGCAGGAAGCGCCGCGTCATGAAGCGGCCCATCGTGTTGAGCTCGGCCTCGCCCTCGATCGCCGCGAGCGCGCGGTCGAGGGCCTCGAGCATCTCGTCGACCGGGAAGCGCGGATGGCCGTAGTCAGCGAAGCCGCCGTCGGCGAGGCCGAGCCGCGCGCACGCCTCGGCCATCAGCGCGTCGCGCTCGAGCGGGAGCCGGGCGACGGCGGTGATCGGCAGGATCTCGTTCGCGTTGATCGCGGCGACCCAGTCGGGTCGCGGCGGCGGCTGCCAGCTCATGCGACGTCCGTCCGCCCCGCAGCCGGGGTCGCGTCCGATCTCACGAGCGGAACCGCCAGGCGAGATGCTCGATGCGCCGGCGGATCTCGGCGCGGCGCGCGGCGGCGTCGATCCGCGGCGTGTCCTTCGGGAGCGCCGCGGCGACCCGGGCGAAGGGGACGACCCGCGTCGTCGGCGTCGGATCGGCGTTCGGCCAGAACCAGCGGAGCGTCAGCAGGCCTTCGGGATGGCCGGCGGTGTCGAGCCAGTTCGGACAGCCCGGGTCCTCGCGCGACACGACGAAGCGGACGCGGCCGTCGGCGTCGACGTGGGCCTGGTGCTGGTTGATCGAGGAGATGCGGTGGACCGGATCGGGCTGCTCGTACCAGCCCATCGTCGCGAGCTGGAGGTTCCAGTAGCGGGCGTCCGGAACGTCGGACTCGATCACGAGGGCCTCGTCGTCGGCGAGCGCGTAGAAGAGGAACGCATAGCGCGCCGCACCGAGCCCCTTCTTGAGGGCCATCGGCGGGGCGAAGGCGTTGTCGACGCCCTTCGCGCGGTGCTCGTTCAGGTAGTCGTTCCAGAACACGACCGAGCGCTCGGTCTGGGCGAGCGCGGTCGCGAGCCGGGCCGCCACCCCCTCGCCGTCGATCCGCGGCGGCGCGGGAACCTCGTCGAGACATTCGATCGTGAAGACCGCCGGCTCCTTCGGTTTCCAGTCGAGGTAGTACTCGCGCAGCGAGACGGTCGAGACGCGCTCCGGGATCGGGAACCACGCGGGATCGCTGCCGTCCCCGCCGAGCAGGATCTCGAAGTCGTCGCCGGGGCCGATGCCGCGATCGGCGGCGTGGATCGTCGCGAGGGTGCCCCACTCGGGCATGTGCATGAAGTCGACCCGCAGCGTGATCACGAAGTCTTCGCACGCATGCATGCGTCCGCGGATGCGGTAGCGGCGCTTCGGATCGATGCGGGCGTGGAGGTAGACGTTGTCCTGATTCGGCCCGCCCCACTGCGAGACGAGGTCGTTCGAGCGACTGAAGAAGGGCGCCGTCGTGTCGAAGGAGCCCGTGGCGTAGGCGAGCCAGCAGGCGACCTGCTCCGCGAGATGGGCGATCGCCTCCGGCCCGTCGCCCGGGCGCCCCGGATAGGGCGGCTTCAGCACCGACTCGCCGAGCGCCTCGATCCGCCGGCAGAACTGCCGCCACGCGACGAGCTCGACGGGCTCGCGCGCCGCACCGCCCTCGGCCTGCTCGACTCCCGGCTTCGATTCCGATCGCCCCACGCGCCCTCCCCTCTCCCGATCGCCCGCCCGGAGCCGCTGCTCACGCGCGCAGGATGCCCCCGCCGTCGACCATCAGCGTCTGACCCGTCAGGTACTGGCTCGCGTCCGAGAGCAGGAACGCGACGACCGGGGCGATGTCCGCGAGCGCGTCCCCGTCGCGCCCGAGCGGATGATCCTTGTACATCGCCGCGAAGGCGCGGGCGCGGGGATCGTCGCCGTCGAGGTTCGTCGGCAGGCGGTGGGAGGCGGAGGCGGGACAGATGCAGTTCACCGTGATCCCGAAGCGGCCCCACTCCCGCGCGGCCGTCCGCGTCAGCGAGCGGACGGCCTCCTTCGCCGCGGAGTACGGCCCGTAGCCGGGCGCGCCGGTCTGACCCATCGAGGAGCCGAACGTGACGATGCGCCCGCGGCCCCGGGCCTGCATCGCGGGGACGACGGCCTGCATCAGCCAGAGCGTGCCGCGCGGGCCGGTGTCGAGGACGAGGTCGAAGTCCTTCGGCGTGATCTCGAGGAGCGGCGTCACGTTGATGTAGGACTGGGCGTTCGCGACGAGGGCGTCGATCGTGCCGAACGCGGCGAGGGTCTCGTCGACCAGGCGGCGGCTCGCGTCGCGGTCGGCGACGTCGGAGACGCGGGTCTGGAGCTCGACGCCGAGGGGCGCGAGCTCCTCGGCGACGCGCTCGAGGCGGTGGGCCTTGCGACCGGTGATCATGAGGCGGGCCCCGGCCCGGGCGAGCAGACGGACGATGCCGAGGCCGATGCCCCGGGTTCCGCCGGTCACGATCACGACCTGGCCCGCGAGCTCCTCGAAGCGGAGCGCCGCGCTCGGCGACGGGTTGGACGGGTTCGAGCCGGTCGGATGCGTCGGGGTCGTCATGACTTCGACGCTAGCGCGCCGGCGCGATCCGCAGGAACGCCGTCGCGGTCACGCGATCCTCGCGGCCCGCATCCCGCAGCTCGACCCGCAGCATGCCCTGGACGGGATCCCCGACGAAGAATGCCCCTGACCGGACCGGCCCGACCTTCGCGGTCGAGAGGTACCGCAGATCGAGCTCGGTGATGCGCTGCGGGGCCCCGAGCCGGCTCTCGCCGAGGACCTCCCCGGCCCGCTCGACGAGCAGCGCGACGAGCGCTCCCTGGAGCGTCCGCTCGTGGTTCAGGACCGCGCGCCGCAGCTCGAGCTCGACCTCGCCGCGGGCCGCGTCGACGACCCGGATGCCGACCTCCTCTTCGAGGGGCCGCGTGAGCGGATTCGACGCGAACACCTTCGGCAGCGCGAGGTCCGCCGCCGTGACCACGGCGCCCTCCGCCCGCGCGACGCGCGCGAAGGTCGTCTCGCCGTAGGCCCAGACCGCCTCGTCGCCCGCGCGGTCCGCCGCGTCCCGGTCGCACAGCGCCACCGCCGTCGTGACGCCGGTCCGCCCCACGCGCAGGACCCGACCGCGGACCAGGATCTGCTTCGGCGGTGTCCCCGCCGGCGCGCGGACCGAGAGATCCGTCGTGAACAGGACGTCGTTGCCCGCGTGCTCGCGGGTGAAGAGGCTGCCCGCGATGTCGACGGCGGCGGCGAGGACGGTCGTGCGGAGCTGGCCGGCGCGGCAGACGTGGGGATAGGGCGTGATCGCGAGCGGCGCGTCGCGGTCGCCGGTGCGCGCGATGCCGTAGCGGGTATAGAAGGGCGCCGCGGGCTCGGCTTCGACGGCGCGGGGATCGGGCTTCGCTTCCAATCGGACGACTCCGCGGCGGCCTCGCCGCGCTAGGCTCGCGAGCGTACAGGAATCGAAGCCTGCCATGAACCCGGCCGCCCCGACTGCGACCTCCGTGACGCCGCGACCCCGCCCCGGCGCGGCCCCGCCGGCCCGCGCCCGGCGCACGCCGAACGGCGCCGCCCGCTTCGGCGCGGGGCTGCTCGGACTGCGGCGGCGCATCCAGCCGATCGGGTGGATCGCGCCGATCGCCCCGATCGGGCTGCTCGTCGCCTTCCGTCTGCTCGTCGCGTTCGGGCTGCTCGCGCTGCTCGGCTGTAGCCGGGAATCGGAGACGGAGAGCACCGCGCCCCCGACCGCGCCCGCCGAGGCCCGCAAGATCGCCTCCCTCGCCCCCGTCGCGACGAACCTCCTGCTCGAGCTCGGGCGCGGCGACCGGCTCGTCGCCGTCGACGCGGAGTCGGCGAAGCGACCCGGCCTCGGCCATCGCGCGCGCGTCCCCGAGACCGACGACGAGGCCTTCCTGCTCCTGACGTCCCTCGAGGCGGACCTGGTCGTGCTGCCCACGGCGCGCATCGAGCTGTCCCAGCGGCTCGCCGCGGCCAACGTCCGCACGATCGTCGCCCTCGTCCGCCGATTCGAGGACGGCTTCACCCTCTACGGGGAGCTCGCCGGGCGCGTCGGCCTCGCCGCCGCGGCGCGCGATCGGATCGCCGCGGCCTCACGGCCCCTCGCGGCGATCGAGGCGGAGTCGGCGGCGAACGAGGCGGGCACGCCGCGGCCGAAGGTGGCGGTGATCGCGTCCTTCGAGCCCCTCGCGCTCGTCGGCGACGACCAGCTCGCGACCGACCTCGTTGCGATCGCGGGCGGCGAGAACGCGACCGAGGGGCGCAGCGAGGCCGTGATCCCGATCGAGCGCGCGGCGCTGGCCGCGCTCCGCCCGGAGCTGCTCTTCCACGTGCGCCCGGAGGCGCCGAGCCCCGAGGAGCGCGCCGCCCTCGCCGCCTCGGTCGCCGACGTGGCCCCGCTCGTCGTCGCGGCGTTCGACCCCGAGCGCTTCTACGCCCCGGAAGCCGCCGCCGCGGCCCGGGCCCTGCGCGACGCCCTGACCCGGCTCCCCCGCTAGCTCTTCCAGACCAGCGGCATCGCCGAGTAGCCCTTCACGAACTCCGTCGCGTAGGTCTCGAGCCGGTTCGTGTCGATCTCGTACTTCGGGAAGCGCGAGAGGATCGACTGGATCGCGATCTCGCCTTCCTTGCGCGCCACGTGCAGGCCGATGCAGGCGTGGTGGCCGTGGCTGAAGGAGAGCGAGCGCGGCGGGTTGCGGTGCAGGTCGTAGCGGTCGGGGTCGGGGAACTCGCGGTGGTCCCGGTTCGCCGACGTGTAGAGCAGCACGATCACCTGCCCCGCGTGCATCTTGATGCCCTGCCGCTCGACGTCCCGCGTGATCAGCCGACACATGTTGTTGGTCGGCATGTCGATCCGGACCGCCTCGTTGAAGGCGCCGATCGCGAGCTCGGGCTTCGCCGCGAGCTCGGCGCGCTGATCCGGGTTCTGCTGGAGCCGGAGCATCAGGTTGGCGAGGACTTTGGGCAGCGTGTCGGTGCCGCCGATCAGGAGCAGCGAGAGATGCGAGCCGATGGCGTCGTCGTCGAGGGCGCCCCCCTGCGAGTCGCGATACTCGCGCAGGACCGTGATCGCGTTGGGCTCGGCCGGGGGATTCGCGCGCTGCTCAGCCGAGATCCGGCGCAGGTAGTCGTTCATCTCCATCATCGCCGCGAGCCCCTCCGCCGACATGCCGGGCTGGCCGGGCACGCGGGCGAAGAAGCGGGAGACGAGGCTCCGCAGATAGATCTCGTCCTCGACAGGCAGGCCGATCACCTTGCAACCGACCTGCATCGCGAGGCGCTGGGCGAAGTCCTCGACGAACTCGGCGGCGTCGCCGCTCGAGAACTGATCGAGCAGGCCGTTCACGACGTCCCGGATCCAGGGATCGAGGGAGCGCATGCGGGCGGGCATGAAGTGCTTGCGCAGGCCGCCGCGCAGCTTCGTGTGGTCCGGCGGATCCATGTTGTTGAGCAGCGGAAGGACGGGCTGGACCTTCGTCAGGAGATGCGCGGAGGTCCCGCCGCGGCCGTTCGAGACGAAGTCCCCTTCGCAGGCCCACCAGACGTCCTCGAAGCGCGAGAGGGCGAAGGCGTCCCAGCGCGGCATGTAGTAGACGGGCGCCTCCTCGCGCAGGCGTTTGTAGATGCCGTGATTGTCGCCGTGGATGACTTCGTGGGAGAAGGGATCGTATTCTACGGTCATGGTGGCGTGCCTTCTGGTGGCCGGATCGTCTCCGGGGCGTCGGCCCGGCATGGTACGCAGCCCGGGGCCGGGAGTCGATCCGCGGGGTCGGAAATCCGCCGGGGACGCCTTCGGGGGTCGGGCGCGCCCGGCCTTTGGCGCTCGAACGCGTGATAGGATGCCGGGAGCCCCGCGACCGGCTGGCCCGGATGCCTCGGAGCACGATCGTCCCCGCGCTTCGCCCGAGCCCCGACCGCGACGAGGAGCGCTGCCCGATGACGACGCCGACGAGTCCGACGAAGAACTCCCCGAAGACCGCGCCCCGCCTCGAGGACGTCGACTTCGGCCTGCACGAGCTGCCGGGCGAATCGCTCCACGAGACCCTGCGCGCCTTCCGCGAGCGCGGCCCGGTCGAGCCGACCCGCTTCCTCGGCCTGCCCTCCTTCGTGATCACGAGGCACGAAGCCCTCGAGGCCGCCTTCCTCGACGAGCACGTCTTCCCCGGCCACCGCATGTACCAGGCCTCCTTCGAGCCCGCGATCGGCCGCAGCTTCATCTCGGATCCCGACCCGGCGAGCCACCTGCTCTACCGCAAGCTCGCGACCCCCGCGTTCCGCTCCCGGGCGGTCGCGAGCTACGAGCAGTCGGGGCTCGCCGCGCTCGCGAACGAGCTCGTCGACGGCCTCGAGCGCCGCGACGAGATCGACCTCGTGAAGGACTTCGCGGCCCGCTTCCCCTACCTCGTGATCAGCCGGCTGCTCGGTCTGCCGCGCGACCGCGAGGACGAGTTCCACGCCTGGGCGCTCGCGCTGTTCAACTTCCGCGAGGATCCGGCGCGGGCAGTCGAGGCGCGCAAGTCGCTCTCCGAGCTGATCCTGCCGGTGCTCGACGATCGACGCCGCGCGCCGCGCAACGACGTCGTCTCGGAGCTTCTCGCCGCCGAGGTCGACGGCCGCAAGCTCTCCGACGAGGAGATCCTCTCCCACGTCCGGCTCCTCTTCCCCACCGGCGGCGAGACGACCCACGGCTCGCTCGGAAACCTCCTCTCGGCGCTGCTGCTCCACGACGGCGCCTGGTCGGCGCTCGGCCGCGACCCTGCGAAGATCCCCGCCGCCGTGAACGAGGGACTGCGCTGGGACACGCCGATCGCGGTGCTCCCGCGGCTCTCGCGCAGCGAGCCGACGACGTTCCGGGGTGTCGCGATCCCGGCGGATAGCTGGGTCCTCTTCGCGATCGCCGGCGCGAACCGGGATCCGGCCGTCGTGCGCGATCCCGACCGCTTCGACGTCGACCGCGTCCAGCCGCCGAACCTCGTCTTCGGGCGCGGGGCGAAGAGCTGCCCCGGGCTCCACCTCGCCCGACGCAACATGGCGGTCGCCCTCGAGGTGCTCCTGCGGCGGCTGCCCGATCTCGAGCTCCTCGATCGCGAGGCGGCGCGGCCGCGGCGGACGGTGCTGCGGGCGCCCGCGGCGCTGCGCGTCCGGCGGCGCTAGCGGACGGGGCCGGCGACGCGAAGCGGCGCCGGGCGGCTCGAGGCGGCGCGCGGTCGAGCCGCTCAGCCGGCGAGCGGGGGGAAGAGCATCTTCAGGCCGGCCGCGATCGTCTCGATCGCGATCGCCGCGAGAATCAGCCCGAAGAGGCGCACGATCACGTTGAGCCCGATCGGCCCGATCGCGCGGCCGACCCGCTCGGCGTGACGGAACACGAACCAGCAGCCGAGCGCGACGACGACGATGCCGCCGAGCACGAGCAGGCTGTGGAGCGGGCCCGAGCCGCGGTCCATCTGGATCACGACCGCGCTGATCGCGCCGGGCCCCGCGAGCAGCGGGATCCCGAGCGGGACCACCGCGATCCCCGTCTTGTCGTTCGAGGCCGCCGCCTCCTCCTGGGTCTGGCGCAGGGGCGTCGTCTGGGCCTCGAGCATCGAGATCGCCATCAGGAGCATGACGATGCCGCCGCCGACGCGGAAGGCCGGGAGGCTCGTCCCCATCAGGCGCAGCAGCGTGTCGCCGGTCACCGCCGCGACGACCAGCACGACGGCGACGACGATCGCCGCGGTGCGCGCGGTCCGGCGGCGCTCGTCCGGCGTGTAGCGCTCGGTCAGCTGCAGGAAGAACGGGATCGCGGCGAGCGGATCGATGATCGCGGCGAGGGCGACGACGAAGCGCGTGGTGTCGGTGATCCAGGGATCGGTCAAGTCGGGTCTCGCTTCGATCGGCGGCGGGCCGGCGGGGCGCGCGTCGCGGGCGCGCCGTGCGCCCGGATTGTGCTTGAATGGGCCGGGCTCGGAAAGGCTCGGACGGGTGGAGCGCGCAGCGAAGGGAAGGCTCCGTCGGTGGCGCGTCGTGATCGGGGACGGAACGGAACAGGGAGATGGATCGATGAAGCTCGCGGGACGGGTGGCGCTGGTGACGGCGGGGAGCAAGGGCATCGGGCGCGCGACGGCGCTTCGGCTGGCGCAGGACGGCGCCGACGTCGCGATCAGCTACGCGAGCGACGACGCGGCGGCCGCGGCCTGCGTCGCCGCGATCGAGGCCCTCGGGCGCCGCGCGTTCGCCCTGCGCGCCCCGGCCGAGGACTTCGAGGCGGGCGAGCGCCTCGTCGCGCGCACCCGGGAGACGCTCGGTCCGATCGGCATCCTGGTCAACAACGCCGGCGTCGACTGGGACGGAACGCCGGTCGCCGAGACACGGCCCGAGGACCTGCAGCGCGTGATGACGATCAACGCGCTGGCGCCCCACCATCTCTGCCGCCTCGTGCTCCCCGCGATGCGCGGCCTCGGCCGCGGCGACATCGTGATGGTCTCGAGCATGGTCACCGAGGTGAAGGGCGCGGGCTATGCGCCCTACTGCATGAGCAAGGCCGCTCTCGAGGCCCTCGCCGCCGTCCTCGGCAAGGAGGAGCGCGCCCACGGCATCCACGTCAACACCGTCGCTCCGGGCCTCGTCGAGACGCCCCTCGGCATGCGCTACGTGACGGCCCTCGGCGGCCAGGCGATGCGCGACTTCGACGCCATCGTCCCCTACGGCCGGGTCTGCCAGCCCGAGCAGGTCGCGAGCGTGATCGCGTTCCTCGTCTCCGAGGATGCCTCCTACCTGAACGGCCAGCGCATCTACGTCCACGGCGGCGGCCAGTAGGCGCCCCGGCGTGCCGCGGCGGCGCCGCGGCATGCCCCGCGGACCCGCCGACCTGCCGCGTGACCGGCCTAGCGGTCGAGCGTCTCCGGATCGACCGTCGGCACCGTCCAGCCGCGGATCGAGCGACAGCTCTTCCCCGGCAGCTGCTTGCCGCCCTGCGCGCGGATCCGGTCGAAGTGCTGGATCGGGAGCGCGTCGGACGCGCTCGGGAGCTTCGAGCCGCCGGCCGGGCCCCAGCCCTTGTCGTAGGGCGCGAGGATGTGCTCGTGGATGCAGCGGTTGCGCTTGAAGCGCCAGCCCGCCGCCTCGCGCGCGTACTCGTACTCGAGGGTCGCGAAGGCCCAGGCGGGCTTCTGCGTGTCGGGGTCGATCAGGAAGGTCAGCAGGAACCAGCGACCGAAGGCGACGTCGCCCTCGACCCTGAGGATCGGATTCGAGAGCACGTCGTAGGACCAGCCGCCCGCGCCCTCGAAGGCCGGCATGAACTGCGTGTAGAAGGTCCGCAGGTCCGCCTTGCCCCGCAGCTCGCCGAGCACGCCGTGGTCGTACTCCGCGTCGTCGGCGAAGCAGTCGACGGCGTCCTCCCAGCGCGCGTCGTGCATCGCCTGCATGTAGCGGTGGGTCAGCTCGCGGATCGCCTCGCGATCCTCGTGCTCGCGCAGGCGCCCGCGCAGGGCCCCCACTTCGCTCCGCAGGGCGGCGACGTCGGCGCGCAGCGCGGCGAGATCGGATTCCGGGGTCGTCATCGTCTCGCGACGCTAGCCGAGACGACTCCCGCCGCAATCCCGCTCCGCCTCCCGCTTCCGGAGCAGCTCGAGGATCTTCGCGATCGGCTGGGGCTTGCTGACGAAATAGCCCTGCATCGCGTCGCAGCCCTCCTGCCGCACGAGCTCCAGCTGCGCCACGTCCTCGACGCCCTCGGCGACGACGTGCAGCCCGAAGGTCCGCCCGATCGCCGCGACCGCCGACACGATCGCCCGGTCCCCGGCGTCGACGCAGATGTCGCGGACGAAGGAGCGATCGATCTTGAGCGCGTCGAACGCGACCCGCTTGAGATACGACAGCGACGCATAGCCCGTCCCGAAGTCGTCGAGGGCGAGCCGGATGCCCATCTCCCGCAGCTGCTCGAGGTTCCGGATGACGGTGCTCGTGTGCTCGAGCAGGGCCGACTCGGTCAGCTCGAGCTCGAGCGAGCTCGGCGCGAGGCGGGTCTCCTCGAGGCAGCGGGCGATCTGGGCGACGATGTCCGACCGCCGCAGCTGCAGCGGCGACAGGTTCACCGCGACCCGCAGATCCGGGAACCCCGCCTGCTGCCAGTCGCGACAGTCCCGGCACGCGCGCCGCAGCACCCAGGCACCGAGCCCCTGGATCAGCCCCGACTCCTCGGCGATCGGGATGAACTCGACGGGCGAGATCGGCCCGCGCCCCGGCACGTTCCAGCGCACGAGCGCCTCGAGGCCCAGGGCCTGGCCGGTGCGCACGTCGATCTGCGGCTGGTACTCGAGGTCGAAGGCGTCCTCCTCCACCGCGCGCCGCAGCCCCGTCTGGATCGAGAGCGCGCGCTCGGCGGCCTCGCCGAGGTCCGGGGTGTAGAACTGGTAGCGATTGCGGCCGAGGGTCTTCGCGTTGTACATCGCCGCGTCGGCCTGGCGCATCAACGAGTCGACGTCCATGCCGTCCGACGGGTAGAGCGCGATGCCGATGCTCGCGGTGACGGCGATCTCGCGCCCCTCGATCACGACGGGCTCCGCGAGGCGCCCGAGGATGCGACGCGCGACCTTCGACGCGTTGCCGACGCCGTCCTTCAGGACGAGGCTGACGACGAACTCGTCGCCACCGATGCGCGAGAGGATGCGGTGGCTCTCCGGCGACTCGCGGCGGAAGACGCCGTCCTCGCCGCGCAGCGACTCGACCAGCCGCGCCGCGACCTCCGAGAGCAGCTGATCGCCCACCGAATGCCCGAGCGAGTCGTTCACCCACTTGAAGCGGTCGATGTCGACGAACATCAGCGCGACCTCGAGCTCGCGGTCCGTCGCATAGCGGAGCGTCTTCTCGAGCCGCTCGCGGAGCATGCGCCGGTTCGGCAGCCCCGTCAGGCTGTCGTAGAACGCGAGCTGGCGGATCTTCTCCTCGGTCTGGCGCCGCTCGGTGACGTCCTGGAGGGTGCCGAGGACGCGGAGCTCGTCCGAGGTCTCGTCGACGTCGACGGCGCCCTGGTGCTGGACGAAGCGGATCCGGCCGTCCGGCGAGCAGAGGCGGTGCTCGACGCTCCAGCCGGCGCGGGAGGCGAGCGCGTCGCCGAGCGCCTTCTCGAAGAGCGCGCGGTCGTCGGGATGGATCGCGGCGCGCAGGACCTCGAGGCTCGGCTCGAGGTCGCCCGGGTAGTGGCCGAGGATCCGGTAGGCCTCCTCGGACCAGAGCATCCGGTCGGACTGGGAGAGCCACTCCCAGTTGCCGACGTGGGCGAGGCGCTGGGCGTCCGAGAGGCGCTGCTCGCTGCGCGAGAGCCCGTCGAGGGCGCCCTGGAGGCGGCGGAAGGTCTGGCCGGCTCGGACGATGAAGCGGGCGCGGTGCCGCAGCAGGCGCCAGTGGATCGGCTTCGTCGCGAAGTCGGTCGCACCGGACTGGAACGCGCACTCGACCGCCTCGAGATCGTCGGAGGCCGTGACCATCAGGATCGAGACGTCCTTGCCCGACGGCAGCGCGCGGATCGCGCGACAGGTCTCGAAGCCGTCGAGCCCCGGGAGCTGGACGTCGAGGATCACGAGGTCCGGACGCTCCTCGCCGACCTTGCGGATCCCGTCCTCGCCGCTCCCCGCCTCGACGACCCGGAGGCCCGCGGCCATCAGCTCGAAGCGCGCCCGCGTGCGCAGGCTCGCGTCGTCGTCGATCACGAGGACGAGGGGCGATCGATCCGGACCGGCAGCGTGCTGACTCATGACTTCTCCCCGATCACGCGCGCGAGGGCCGCATCGACCTCCGCGAACGCCGAACGACACTGGGCGACGAGCAAGGCGAGGCGATCGCCGCGCTCGGCGCGGGCGTCGGCCTCGATCTCCCGGGCCAGATCGCGCACCGCGACGGCGCCGATCTGCGCGCTCGAGCCCTTGAGCGTATGCGCGGCGCGGGCGAGCGCGTCGAAGACGCGGCCGCCCACCGCCTGCTCGAGGTTCCCGAGCAGCTCGGGCGCGACCTTCCGATAGGCGGTCACGACCTCGCCGAGGACGTCCTGGTCGAGCTCGCGCGAGAGCTCGCGCAGCTCGTTCAGCACGGCCTCGTCCAGCAGTTGGGTTGATCCGCTCATGCTTCTCCCTCCGGCGTCCGCGGCGCGAACGCGTGCGGCAGCCATCGTTCCAGGCGGGCGACCAGCTGATCGACGCCGAAGGGCTTCGTCAGCCAGTCGTCCATGCCGGCCGCGAGACAATCCTCGCGATCTTCCTTCGCCCCGTGCGCGGTGACGGCGATGATCGGGAGCCGCCCGCCCTCGGCTCCGGCGAGCTCGGGCTCCGCGCGCCGTGCCCGGATCCGCCGCGTCACCTCGAGCCCGTCCATGCCCGGCAGCATCACGTCCATCAGGACGATGTCGAAGCTCTCGTTCTCGAGGCGCTCGAGCGCCGCCGGGCCGTCGTCCGCCAGCACCGCCTCGCAGCCGAGCTTCGCGAGCATCGCCCGGGCGACGCGCTGGTTGACGGGATTGTCCTCGACGACGAGGACGCGGATCGCGCGCCGCGGCTTCGC
Source organism: Myxococcota bacterium (assembly GCA_046351135.1). GTDB lineage: Bacteria > Myxococcota_A > UBA9160 > UBA9160 > UBA4427 > UBA4427. The sequence continues at coordinate 169,792 of JAXLZA010000010.1, forward strand.
CCGCTCGGGCGCCCGGCCCCGCTCCGCCGGCTCGTCGGACACGCCGGGCGTCGTGGCCGCCCGCGGCGCGGCCGCAGCAGCCGTCCCGACGACCAGGCAATCGACCAGCGCGCGGTAGAGGTCCGCGCGCTTCACGGGCTTCGTGAGCCGGGCGGTGACGCCGAGTCCGTCGACCTCGGACTCCTTCACCCGCGCCGAGGTCAGCAGCACGATCGGAATCGGCGGGATCGACGGGTCGGCCCGCATCGCCCGGGCGACCTCGATCCCGTCCATCCCGGGCATCATCAGATCGAGCACCACGGCGTCGTACCGCTCGCCCCGCGCCCCGGCACCCCGCAGCCGCTCGAGGGCCTGCGGCCCGCTCTCGCACTCCCCGGACTGCATGCGCCAGTGGGCGAGGTGCCGCCGCACGACCTCGCGATTGGTCGCGTTGTCGTCGACGACGAGCACCTGCCGACCCGCGAGACGCGCCGCCTCCTCGAAGGCGTCGAGACCGCTGCTCTCGGCGATCGGGAGGGTCACCTCGAACCAGAAGGTCGAGCCGCCGCCGAGGGTGCTGTCGAGCCCGATCACGCCGCCCATCTTCTCGACGATCTGCCGGCAGATCGCGAGCCCGAGCCCCGTCCCCTCGAAGCGGCGCGTCGTGGTGCCGTCGACCTGGGTGAAGGCCTCGAAGACCTTGCGCCGCTGGGCCTCGGGGATGCCGATGCCCGTGTCGCGCACCGAGACCCGCAGCCGCTGCATTCGCGGCGACGTCTCGCCGGCGTCCGCGCCGGCCGGCGGCTCGGGCGCCAGGCCGAGCTCGACGACGACCTCGCCGGCGTCGGTGAACTTGATCGCGTTGCCGACCAGGTTGACGACGATCTGCTTGAGCCGCGTCGCGTCGGCGAGGAAGGCGTCGGCGACACCGTCGCGCTCGACGAAGCTCAGCTCGAGGCCCTTGCGGTGGGCGAGCTCGGAGAGCAGCGAGACGGACTCCTCGAGCGCGGAGCGCAGGTCGCAGGGAGCGAGATCGAGCTCGAAGCGACCGGCCTCGCCGCGGGAGAAGTCGAGGATCTGGTTGATGACGTGGAGCAGGTGGCGACCCGAGTCGTGGATCGAGAGCGCGAACTGGCGCTGCTCGCGGTCGAGCTCGGTGTCGAGCAGCAGCTCGGCCATCCCGAGCACGCCGTTCATCGGCGTTCGGATCTCGTGGCTCATGGTCGCGAGGAACTCGGCCTTCGCGCGCTGCCCCGCCTGGGCATCCTCGACCGCGGCGCGCAGCTCGACCTCGATCTGCTCGCGCCGCTCGATCTCGACGCGCTTGCGCGCGATCCAGACGAGCGCGACGAAGAAGATCAGCTGGAGGACGCCGAAGCGCGTGTAGACGTCGGCGCGTGCCTGCGTGGCCGCGGTCAACCAGTCCGACGCCTCGTAGTCGACGCCGCAGGCGGCCTCGACCCGACCCGCTTCGTCGTAGATCGGCACGAAGGCGCTGACCCAGGTCCCCCAGCGGTCGACCGTCGGCTCGCCGAGGAAGGTCGGCCGACCCGCGAGGGCCTCGAGCATCTCGGGCTCGACCTCGTCGTAGATCTCGCCGATCCGGGTGCGTGCCTCGCGCTCGCCCTCGATGCGGCCGTCGTGGTCGTAGTCGGTCTCGGAGTCGACGATCAGCGCGATCCGCCCGTCGGCGAGCCGCCGGAAGGTGTAGACGTCGGCGACGGCGGGGTTCGCGGCGAGCCAGTGGCGCTGCATCTCGATCAGGGCCCGATAGGCGGGATCGTCGGCGGGCGTGTCGAGGCCGATGCGCGCGTGTCCCTCGGCGCTCAGCTCGTAGGCGTAGGTCGGTGCGATCCCCTCGACCATCGCGCGCAGCTGGCCCTGGCGGGTCCGGACGTCGCGCTCGCCCAGCCAGGCCCCGAGCGCGAGGGTCGCGACGAGGCCGATCGCGAGGATCGCCATCAGATCCCGGCTCCGGGGCGCACGCGTGAGCTGGTGCAGGACGGCCAGTCCCACCAGCGCACTGGCGATCCACCAGATGATCAGGACCGTTGCCACGTTGCCTCCGCAGACCCGTCCGCTGCGCGGCGCCGCAGCGCCGCCCCCCGTCATCGGATGGGTCCAGGGGTGGCTGAAGATTCCAGCCGGACGAGAACGCCGACGGACCCGGATCGCGCGAGGCGCCCACCGCCCACCGGACGAAGCGCGCGCCCGGGATCCGGGGTCGCGCGTTCGGGCCTTTCAGATTGAACGATCCAACCCGAGAGCCGCATCGCGGTTCGGGTCGCGGGAGGGAGAGCGCTCCCGGATCCCCGGCGACACGCCGTTCAGTCCCCCGCACGATCACCCGATGGCGCGAAGCATGGCGGCGGCCTCGTCCATGACCTTCGCGACCGAGGCGATCCTCGCGATCGCGGCGCTCGGCGCCGGCCTGGCCGTCGTGCTCGTCCGTCGCGCGCAGCACCGTCGCGGCGCCGGCGACCCGCCGTCGCGGGGCACCGATCCCCAGGCGTCGGACGTCCCCGTCCCGTCGCCCCCGGCGTGCCCGTCGAGGCGACCCGACGACCCGGCCGCCGAGAACGGGTCGGCCGACCGTCCACACGCGCCCGTCGTCGCGCCGCGCCGCGCCCGCCCCGCCGGCCCGATCGAGGTCCTGCTGGCGGAGGACAACGACGTCAACGCCCTCGTCCTGACGCGCCTGCTCGAGAAGCTCGGATGTCGCATCACCCGCGTCTCCACCGGCGCCGACGCCGTCGCCGTCGCGGCGAAGGAAGCCTTCGAGATCGTCTTCATGGACTGGCGGATGCCCGAGATGGACGGGCTCGAAGCGATCCGCCACATCCGTCGGTTCGAGGCGCGAGCCGACGTACCGATCGTCGCCGTGACGGCGAATGCGCTCCCGGGCGACCGCGAGACCTGCCTCGCCGCCGGGGCCGACGACTACCTCACGAAGCCGGTCGACGCGGCGAGCCTGCGCGCCGTGCTGATGCGCTTCGTGCCCGAGGCCGGAATCCCCGCCGGTCCACCTACAGCCAGCGAGCGAGCAGCGCGCTGAGCGCGGCGCGGGTGAAGGGCTTGCTCAGATAGTCGTCCATGCCGGCGGCGAGGCAGTGCTCGCGATCGCCGGTCATCGCGTGGGCCGTGAGGGCGACGACCGGGACGCGGCGCACCGACGCGCCCGCCCGCGCCTCGCGGTCGCGGATCGCCCGGGTCGCCTCGAAGCCGTCCATCTCGGGCATCTGGCAGTCCATGAGCACGAGGTCGAACGCGCGCTGCGCCGAGCGCTCGACGGCGGCACGCCCGTTCGACACCGACTCGACCTCGTGGCCGAGCAAGCGGAGCATCGCGGTCACGACCTCCGTGTTGACCGGGTTGTCCTCGGCCACGAGGATGCGGCGACGCGTGCGAGCGCTCGTCGACGGCGCCGCTCCGTCGACGACCGGGGCGGCCGTCGCGTTGGCGGCGTCCCCGGTGGCGGCGACGGCGCGCACTCTCGGGCTCTCGCCCCGCTCGAGGCGCGCGGTGAACGAGAAGACCGAGCCCTCGCCCTCGCGGCTCTCGAGCGCGACGTCGCCCCCCATCAGGCCGACGATCCGCTTCACGATCGCGAGGCCGAGACCCGTGCCGCCGAACTGACGCGTGGTCGAGCCGTCGGCCTGGGCGAAGGCGTCGAAGATGCGCGCCTGGGCGGCGGGCGGGACGCCGACGCCGGTGTCGCGGACCCGGACCTCGATCACCGCCCCGCTCGCCTCGGCCTCGAGCAGCGCGACCTCGACCGTGACCGCGCCGCGCTCGGTGAACTTGATGGCGTTGCCGACGAGGTTCACGAGGACCTGACGCAGGCGCAGCGGATCGCCCCGCAGCACCGGCGGGACGTCGTCGTCGACCGCGACCGACAGGCCGATGCCCTTGCGGCTCGCGGCCTCGCCGAAGAGATCGGCGAGCTCCTTGACGACGCTCCGCACCCCGAAGTCGACGGTCTCGAGCTCGAGCTTGCCCGCCTCCATCTTCGAGAAATCGAGGATGTCGTTGATGATCGAGAGCAGGCTGGTCGCCGAGCTGCGCACGGTCTCGACGAGATGCCGCTGCCGCTCGTCGAGCGCCGTCGTCGCGAGCAGCTCGGTCATGCCGAGAACCCCGTTCATCGGCGTCCGGATCTCGTGGCTCATGTTCGCGAGGAACTGCGACTTCGCGACGTTCGCGGCCTCGGCCGCCTCCTTCGCCCGCCGGAGCTCGGCCTCCGCCTGCTTGCGCTCGGTGATGTCCTCGGAGATGCCGAGCAGGTACTCGGGCCGTCCCGTCGGCCCCGGGATCGGGACCTTGCGCGTGTGGACCAGGCGCTTCCCGTTCGTCCGCGTCGCGACCGTCTCCTCGGCGACGTCGACGAGCACGCCCCCTTCGAGCACCTCGCGATCCTGCGCGACGAACCCCTCCGCCTCGTCGGGCGGGAAGAAGTCGCGGTCGCATTTCCCGAGCAGCTCCTCGCGGCCGATCCCGACGAGCTCCTCCGCATGCCGGTTCCAGCGAACGTAGCGGAGCGATGGCGCCTCCTTCACGAAGACCGTGATCGGCAGGTTCTCGACCACGGAATCGAGGAAGCGGTTCGAGCGCACCGTCTCCTCCTGCAGCGCGCGACGCTCCTCGGCGTCGAGGGCGAGGGAGACGACGGCGGCGATCGAGGTCGCGAACGTGGTCTCCTCGACGCTCCAGACCCGGCTCGGGCCGACGTGCTCGAAGCGCAGGACGCCGACCATGCCCCCTCTGCGCCGGATCGGCACGTCGAGCGTCGACGTGACGCCGAAGCGGACGAGGCGACCGGGCGCGAGCTCGCGGGTGCGCGGGTCGTGGCGGGCGTTCTCCGCGGCGATCGGCTCCTCGGTCGCGAGCGCGCGGAAGTAGTCCGGATGCTCGGCGATCACGATCTCGTCGCACGAGACGTGGTGGCCCCGGGCCCGGTCGAAGAGCTCGATGCAGCACAGGACGCCCGCCTCGCGATCGAAGACCCAGGCGCCGACGCGAGCGACCCCGAGCGTGCGGCTCGCGATCTCGGTCACCTCGCGCAGGGCGACCCCGAGATCGCCGGCGTGGAGCGCCTCGCTCTTGGTGAGGGCGAGGACGGCCTCCTGCTGGCGGCGCAGCGCCTCGTCGTGGGAGGCCTGGAGCCGCACGTGCAGTCCCTGCATCTCCTCCGAGGTCAGCGCGAGCGAGCGCTCGAGCAGGAGCCGCGCGCCGTCGGCGTCCTCGTAGGTGCGACCGATCCGCTCGAGGAAGCGCTGCCAGAGCTCGGGGCTCGCGGGCACGGCCTCGGGGACGAGCTCGAGTCGCTTCAGCTGACGGCGCAGGAGCGGATGCACGGCGCCTCTCCATCCTCGGCGATCGTCGTCAGCGTCATGGTCTGGTTGTGGAGATCACAGCGGCCCGACGCCCAGGGCGAGAGCTCGCCGTACGAGTAGAAGCCGATCTGCTTCGTCCCGGTCGGGAGCACGTCGAGGGTCGCCTCGATCTCCTCCTCCGTCCGCTCGCCGAGCACGAGCCGCCGACCGACGCAGCTGATCGCGATCGAGAGCGTGTCGCCGGGGCCGATCCGGGAAGGATCGATGCTCGAGGCCGCATCCGACGCGCCCTGGATCAGGCGGTCGAAGTTCGCGAGCATCAGCTGCGCGAAGGCGCCTTCGGGAATGTCGCCGGCGAAGGTCAGCGACTGGGTCGCCTCGTCGACCGCGAGGATCGTCCGGACGAGTCGTTTCTCGCTCGTGCTCCCGACCCGGATCGAGAGCGGGAAGAGCAGCCCCGTCGCCGGCAGCCCCTTCGCCCGCTCGCCGAGATAGCCCTTGTAGAGCTCGAGCGCGGGGGCGTGGTCGAGCGCATGGAGCACGTTGCCCTCCGAGCGCGTGACGACCCGCTCGGGTCCGAACTGGTCCCAGCCGCCCTTCGAGCCGTGGCCGACGCGCACGTGATCCCCGTAGAGGCCGACTGCGGTGACCTGGCGGTCGACCGGCCGGCCGTCCTTCACGACCCAGGTCCGCTGGAACTTGTCGCCGTCGCCGGCGAGCCCGCCCGTCACGACGACGGAATCGGGCAGCACGCCGTTGAGTCCGCGGATCAGCTCGCTGCCGTTGACGTGGAGCCCGTCGGACAGGACGAGCACCGCGCGCAGGTCCGGCGCGAGCAGCCGACGCGCGATCGACTCCCCGGCCGCCGCGGAGTCCGTCGCCGAGCCGACCGCGGCGCTCGCGGAGCGGACGGTCGTCCGCTCGAAGTCGAGCACCGCTCCGACGATCGACTCGTCGCGGACGCGGTCGCCGAAGATCTCCCCCGCCGTCGAGCAGCCCACCACGACACCGCCGGCATGGGCCGCGGCGATGCGCGCGAGGGAAGCCGGGGACTCCGCGACGGACGACGCGCCGAACAGGATCACCAGCCGGGATCCCTCGCGATCCGGTGACTCCACCGCGACCGGCGAGTCGTCCGACGCCTCGCGAACGAACGTCCGCAACCTCATGCCGGTCTCCCGATGCGGAGACCGGAGGGTCCCGCGCGCTCTGCATCGGAGGCGAAACGGCGCAGCTTGATGCGAGCCGCGCGGATGCGGGCGCGCGCGAACGCGCCGCGCGTCCGCAGGAAGCCGGAAGCTTCTCAGGGGTTCACACCACCGCGCCGGCGCTCGTGTGGATCGTCTGGCCGGTGATCTGCCGGCTCCCCGGCAGGCAGAGATAGACGATGGCGTCGGCCACGTCCTCGGGCTTCGACGCCCGACCGAGCAGGTTCGAGAGCGGCCCCTCGGCGATCACCTTCGCGAACTCCGCCTCGTCGCCGATCGTCGCCGTCATCGGCGTCATCGTCACGCCCGGCGCGACCGCGTTGACGTTGATGTCGTAGCGGCCGAGATCGGCGGCCGCCGTGCGCGTGAGCTGGGCGAGTCCCGCCTTCGCCGCCCCATAGGGCGCCATCACGCGGCGCGCGCGATGGGCGGAGCTCGAGGTCACGTTGACGATCCGGCCACCGCTGCCCCGCGCGACCATGTGGCGGCCCACCTCCTGGATCAGCCGGAAGGGCGCCTTCAGGTCGATCGCGAGCACGCGATCCCAGTTGGCCTCCGACTGATGGAGCACGTCGGCCTCCTCGCCCGAGATGCCGGCGGCGTTGACGAGGATGTCGATGCGACCGTGGGCGCGCAGGACCTCCGCGACCACCGTCGGGATCGCGTCGATCTGCGCGAGGTCGACGCGATGGGCCGTCGCCTGGGCGCCCGCCTCGTGGATCGCCGAGACGACGCGCTCGAGCCCCGCCGGCTCGCGGTCGAGGACCGCGACCGCCGCGCCGTGGCCCGCGAGCATCTTCGCGGTCGCCTCGCCGATCCCCGACGCCGCGCCCGTCACGAGCGCCACCTTCCCCGCCAGCATCGCCTCACCCATGTCGATCTCCTCCCGCTGCACTGCAGCTCAGTCGTCGCGCTTGAACGGCGCGATCTCGCCCGGCGGCAGACGGTGGCCGTGGGTCGCGAGGTAGCTGAAGGTCACGTTCGGCATCTCGACGATCGTCTCCGAGATCTCCCAGACGCGCTCGAACTCGCTGCGCTGGATGCGCCATTGCCCGTCCTTCTCCTTGACGTAGGTGTCGCGGTAGAAGGCGGTGCCCTGGATGTGCTGCCGGCGGCGGAACTCCTGGACGTAGTCGCTCAGGTACCAGAGGCCCCGGGCCGTGCGGTCGTCGACGAGGTCGATCTCCGGATGATGCCCGTTGTGCTGGGTCACCATCTCGGCGTGGGCCCCGTCGCGGACCATCGCGAGATAGTTGTCGCGCCCGGCGAGCTCGAACTTGTAGACGCCGCCGACCACGGTCAGCACCACGTCCTCGGTGAAGCAGTCGGCGATCTCGGCGACGTTCGCCGTGTCGAAGCAGCGGAAGTACTTGTACTTGACGCGCTTGATCGCCTCGATGTCCTCGAGGCGCTGGATCCGCTTCGCGAGTGCCTGCCAGTCGTTCCCGTCGCCCAACTCCGTCCTCCGCGGGGCACGGCGCGGCCGGCCCCCTGCATCGCGCCTACACCGAGTGCCAGAGCCGCTCGGCCGCCGTCTCCACGACGTCGAGCAGGACGACCGCGTCCGGCTCGATCGCCCCCTTCCACGCCATTCGCGGCACGGCGCCCGGCAGCGCCCCGATCGACACGATCGCCGCCAGCGCCTCGGGCCGGGGACCCGCCGTCGTCCGCCGATCGATCGAGAGCCAGGCCCCGTGCGCGAGGCCTTCCGCCGCGAGCCGCCGCGCCTCGTCGTCGACCGCGCGGGCGACGTCGGCGTCGGCGATGCCGTCGCGGCGCGCGAAGATCGCGGAGACGCGCCGCGTGCCGGGGGGCGCGATCGCAGGGCGGCTCCCGGCGACGAGCGTCTCGGCCTGCTCGAAGGAGAGCCGCTTCGAGACGTCGAGGAAGCGCGGATCGTCCTCGTCGAGCACGGCGAACTCGGGCGAGGCCGCGAAGACGCGCGTCGACGCCTGATCGTCGCGGCTCGCGAACCAGAACTCCGTCAGGCAGTCGAAGTCGACTCGGCCGGTCTCGACGTCGAGCACGTGATTGCGCACGTACTTCGCCCACCGGAAGCGATCGATGAATCCGAGGCCGAGGGGCACGTGGCGCTCTTCGTAATGGCTCCGGAAGGCGGCGCGGGTCGAGCCGTCGCGACGCGTCTTCACGGAGAGGAGCTTGATCATCGGATCCCGCCTTCGGCACCCCGGGATCGCGGCGATGCGCGCGCTCCGGGCCGGCTCTATGCTGGCACCGCGCCCCGACCGGTCGCGGCGTCGCGAGCGACGGTGGCGCATTCCCGGCGGTGCAGCAACGTGCGGATCCGGCGCGGAGCGGGGCGTCGGAGCGCGGTGGCTCGAAGCCCTTCCGGCCGGGGCGGCCCCGGATCCGAGGAGGAAGACGTGGATCGATTGCGCGGCACGCGGGCGGCTCCGGACGAGGCGGGGCTCCGGGCGCTCCTCGAGCGGCAGGCGATCGTCGAGCTCGTCGAATGCTATTCGCGGGCCGTCGATCGCCGCGACTTCGCGCTGCTCGCGAGCCTCTACACGGAGGACGGCATCGACGACCATGCGGGGCTCTACTGCGGCCCGGTGGCTGGCTTCGTCGCCTGGCTCGAGCAGGCCCTCGCAGGCGTCGACGCGACGACCCACCACGTCCACAACGCGACCCTCGCCTTCGACGAAGCCTACCCGGACGCCGCCGAGGGCGAGATCTACGTCTCGGCCTACAACCGTCTGCGCAACCCGGACGGCTCGCTCTCCGAGCTCGAGCAGGGCCTGCGCTACCTCGACCACTACCGCCGCGACGCGGAGCACGGCTGGCGCTTCGCCCGCCGCACCGTCGTCTGCGACTGGGCCCGCCACGGCCCGGCCTTCTGGGATCCCGCCCATCCGCTGCTCGCCGGCAAGCGCTTCGGTCTCGGCGGCGCCGACGACGCGTCCTACGCCGTGCTCGGGAGCCCCGTCTTCGCGCGCGGCGCGCGACTGCGAGGGACGAAGCGCGACCGGCCGGTCGGGCCGCGATGACCCGCTCCTCGCCCATCGCCCCCGGCTTCCGCCCCGGCCACTTCGCCGTCCGACCGGACGCCGCGGCGAGCTCGCCCGAGCGCAAGTCGCCGCCGCTCGAGGCGCTCTATCCCGAGGCGGACGACTATCTCGTCCTCTCCCCCGAGCGCTACACGTCGAAGGCCTTCATGCAGCGGGAGTGGGACGCGATCTGGTCCCGGACCTGGACCTGCGCCGGCCTGCTCTGCGACCTGCGCCGCCCCGGCGACTTCTTCCGCTACGACCTCGGCGCCGAGTCGATCGTCGTCGTGCGCGGGCGGGACGACGTCGTGCGCGCCTTCTACAACGTCTGCCGCCACCGCGGCCGCCAGCTCGTCGAGAAGGACTGCGGCCACGGGGCGAGCTTCGTCTGCTCCTTCCACGGCTGGATCTACGACGTCGACGGGCGCTGCCGCCGCGTGACCGACCGCGAGCTCTTCGATCCCCGCGCGCTGGCGGGCGGCGTCGATCTCAAGCCCGTGCGCTGCGAGACCTGGGGGCCCTTCGTCTTCGTCGCCCTCGATCCCGACGTCCCGCCCCTGCTCGAGGCGATCGCACCGATGCCCGAGCTCTTCGAGCCCTATGCCCTCGACGAGCTCGTCCTCGTCAAGGACGTCGCCGTCTCCGTCTCCTGCAACTGGAAGGTGGCGAGCGAGGCCTTCCTCGAGCCCTACCACACCCACGCGACCCATCCGCAGATCGTCGACACGATCGACGAGCTCCACAACCAGTACGACTACTATCGCGGCGGCCACAGCCGGGTCATCAGCCCGCTCAACGTCCCGAGCCCGCGCCTCGCGGACCGGGCGGCGCTGACGCCCTCGATGAAGCAGATCCTCGCGGTGGCGGGCGTCGATCCCGAGCGCTTCGAGGGGACGGCCCTCGACGTCCGCGACGCGCTGCGCGCCGCCAAGCGCCGCGCCGACAATCCCTTCGGCATCGACTATCGCCGCTTCAGCGACGACCAGCTCGTCGACAACTGGAATCCGTCGATCTTCCCGAACTTCGCGATGAACGCCCTGCCCGAGTCGGTGCAGGTCATGCGCTTCCTGCCGGATGCGACGGATCCCGGCCGATCGACGTTCCACGTCTGGACGCTGGTGCGCGCGACGCGACCCGGGATCCGGCCGACGCCGTTCTTCGGCGTCGAGGCGGACGCCGATCTCTCCGGCGCGACCCGCCCGCCGCGGCGGCGCACGACCGAGGCCGCGCCCGAGCTCGGCTTCGTGCTCGAGCAGGACGTCGCCAACATGGCGTTGATCCAGCGCGGGCTCGCTTCGGCGGGCTGCGACGGCATCCGCCTCTCCGCCCAGGAAGGACGGATCCAGCAGCTGCATGCGGAGATCGATCGCCGGATCGCCGCGCGCGAGCGCGTCTAGGCGCCGCCTCATCGCCCCCCGCGCACGACCTCCGGCGACAGGGCGAGAAAGCGCTGCCAGACCGCGTCCATCTTCGGTGCCCACTTCTCGAGGATCGGCGAGCGGGCGCGCTCGGGCGGGAGCCCGCGCTCGACCGTGAGATAGTGGTACATGAAGGCCGATACGCGCATGTTCATCGCGCAGTGGACGAAGATCCGCTCGCCCTCGAAGGCGCGCATCGTCCGGATGAAGCGCTGCAGGTCCGCGAGCGTCGGATCCTCCCACTTCACCGGGATGTTCACGTAGGTCATGCCCGTGGCGGTGACGAGGCTCCCCTCGTTCGGCACCGCGTTGTGGGAGTCGGGCACGGCGAGGTTCACGACGACCGTATGACCCGCCGCCGCGATGTCCCGGAACTGCTCCGGCGTCGGCTGGCCCGCGGTCGCGATCGAGTCCGTCAGCTGCACGAAGTTCAGGATCTGCTCCATCGTCCTCTCCCTCCCCGCTGCAGGCCGCTCGCCGCCGCTCAGAGCCCCGCCGACCCCACGGCCCCGAAGAAAGCCTCGGCCTCGCGCACGAGATCGTCGCCGGACGGCACGAAGAGGAGCTCCGTCGTGCCCGCGGCCTTCGCCTCGCGCGCGCGCACGCGGATCGCCTCGGCCTCACCGACCCAGCCGTGCCAGGGGATCTGCCCGCCGAAGGTCGCGAGCGCCTTGCGATCCGCGGGCGAGAGGTGGGTCACGTGGCCGAAGTGGACGGCGAGATGGCGCTCGCGCTCGGGGCGCTCCGCCGCGATCGCGTCGAGCCAGACCTGGCCGCCGGGGAGCGACGCGACGGCGGCCGGGTTCCACTCCCAGGTCGCGTGGTACATGCCGACCTGCCACGGGCCGAACGCGTCGACGACGCGCTCGGCCTGAGGCGACTCGCCCGGATCGAGGACCGTCCCGGTCACCATCTGCACCGCCCAGTCGAAGCGCTCCGGCGGCGGCGCGAAGCCGACCCAGCCGTCGGCGATCTCGCGCGTGATCGCGAGGCCCTTCGGTCCGAAGGCGGAGAGCAGCAGCGGGACGTCGATCGGCCGCGGGAGCGCGAGCTCGGGGCGGTGGATCATCTGACACGGGCGGCCGTCGATCTCCACCACGCGCCCGGCGAGCAGACCGCGCAGCTGCTCGACGTAGGTCCGCGTCGACTTCCAGGAGAGCGCCTTCTGGCCGAGGACGGCGCGGGCGGTGAAGCCCGTGCCGAAGGCGCAGGCGAGCCGGCCCGGGGCGAGGCGCGCGACGGTGGCGATCGCCGAGGCGGTCGTCATGACGTGGCGCAGGTTGGGCACGAGGACGGCGGTGCCGAGGCCGATCCGGCGGGTCGCCTCCGCGATCTGGGCGAGGTGGACGAAGACGTCCTCGTAGAGCGCGGCGGAGTCGAAGAGCCAGATGCGGTCGTAGCCGAGCGCCTCGGCCCGCTGCGCGAGGGCCCGCGTCTGCGGCCCCGGCGGACAGGCGAGCGAGATCTTCAACCGGTCCGCCCGGCTCTCGCCGCTCGCCCCCTTCGAATCGCTGCCGCTCATCGCACCCTCCTGCTGGTTGCTCCGTCGGAATCGGGTCCCTAGTCTGCGTCAGACGACGAAAGGAGGCCAACATGGGCGTGTACGACTTCGAAGCGAAGCGGATCGAGGGGCAGGTCGAGCGACTCGACGCCTACCGCGGCAAGGTCCTCCTGATCGTGAACGTGGCGAGCAAGTGCGGGTTCACGCCCCAGTACACCGGCCTCGAAGCGATGTACCGGAAGCTCCACGATCGCGGCTTCGAGATCCTCGGCTTCCCCTGCGACCAGTTCGGCCATCAGGAGCCCGGCAGCGAGAGCGAGATCCAGACCTTCTGCTCGACGAAGTACGAAGTGACCTTCCCGATGTTCGCGAAGATCGACGTCAACGGCGAAGGCGCGCATCCGCTCTACAAGTTCCTGAAGAGCGAGTCGAAGGGATTCCTCGGGACCGAGGGCATCAAGTGGAACTTCACCAAGTTCCTCGTCGATCGCAGCGGACGGGTCGTCCAGCGCTACGGCTCCGTCGACACGCCCGAGAAGATCGCGAAGGACGTCGAAGCGCTGCTCTAGCGCGCAGCTGCGAAGCGGAGGGAAGGCCATGTCGGATGGAGATCTCGTCGAGCGCGTGAAGCAGATCCGGGCCGGTCTGGGTCATCCGGTGATCGACGCCGACGGCCATTACGTCGAATACGCGCCGGCCCTCGCGACCTTCCTCGCCGAGGAGGGCATCGCGGACGTGATCGAGCTCTATGCCGATGCGTCGTGCGGGACGGGGACGCTCGCGGTCGAGAGGCTTCCGGAGGAGGCGCGCAATCGCGGGCAGGCGGTGCGCGGGCCGTGGTGGGCGATCCCGGCGGACAACGCCCGGGACATCGCGACGGCGATGGCGCCGGGGCTGCTCTACGAGCGCCTCGACGAGATCGGCCTCGACTTCGCCGTGATGTACGGCAGCGCGGGCCTCGTCTTCCCCCACGTGCGCGACGAGAAGGCCCGCCGCGGCGCCTGCCGCGCGCTCAACCGCTATGCGGCGGAGATCTTCGCGCCCTACGCCGATCGCCTGACCCCCGCCGCGGTCGTCCCGCTCCACACGCCGCAGGAGGGCATCGAGGCCCTCGAGCATGCGGTGCAGGAGCTCGGGCTCAAGACGGCGCTGATCCCGAGCTTCGCCGAGCGGCTGGTCCCCGATCGCGCCGGCCTGCCCTACCGCGTCTGGTTCGACACCTACGGCCTCGACAGCGCCTACGACTCCGATCCCTTCTGGCGCCGCGCGATCGAGCTCGGCGTCTCCCTCGCCGCCCACTCCTCGACGATGGGCATCGGCTTCCGCCGCTCGCCGACCAACTACGCCCACAACCACATCGGCCACTTCGCGGCCTCGGGCGAAGCGCTCGCGAAGTCGCTCGTGATGGGCGGCGTGACCCGCCGCTTCCCGGCGCTGCGCGTCGCCCTGCTCGAGGGCGGGGTCCACTGGGCCGTCGGGCTCCTCGGCGACCTCCTCTCCCACTGGGAGAAGCGCAACATCGAGGCCGTGCATACCTACGACCCGAAGCGCATCGACGTCGCGGAGGTCTCCCGCCTGCTCGAGCGCTACGGCAAGTCCCTCGTCGAGCGCGGCGGGCTCCAGATCGGCGTCGCCGCCGGCGCCTTCGCCCAGGCCGGTCCCTTCGACGACTTCGCGCCGATGCAGATCCGGAGCGCCGAGGAGCTCGTCGACCTCTTCGTGCCGAGCCTCGCCTTCGGCTGCGAGGCCGACGATCCGCTGACGAGCATGGCCTTCGATCGCGCGCGCACGCCCCACGGCCGCCCGCTCCGGGCGCTCTTCAGCTCGGACATCGGCCACTGGGACGTCCCCGACATGCGCGAGGTCCTCGTCGAAGCCTACGAGAACGTCGAGAAGGGCTGGCTCACGCGCGAGGACTTCGAGGCCTTCGTCTTCGGCAACGCCGCGCGCTTCTACACGGACGGCAATCCCGACTTCTTCGCCGGCACCGTCGTCGAGCAGGCCGTCGCCCGGGCGATCGGACGCGCATGAAGCCCGGAGCCGCCGCTTGACCCGCACCGCCCTCGTCACCGGCTGCTCCTCGGGCATCGGCGCCGCCACCGCCCGCCGCTTCGCCAAAGCGGGCTTCCGCGTCTTCGCGACCGCCCGCCGTCCCGAGACGCTCGCGGAGCTCGCTGCGGCCGGCTGCGTCGCACGCGCCCTCGACGTGACCGACGTGCGCAGCATCGACGCCGTCGTCGGCGAGCTCGAGCGCGACCACGGCGGCGTCGACGTGCTCGTCAACAACGCGGGCTACGGCCAGCAGGGCGCCTTCGAGGAGCTCTCCCTCGACGACTTCCGCGCCCAGCTCGAGACGAACCTGATCGGGACGATCGCCGTGACCCAGCGCGTGCTCCCGCGCATGCGTGAGCGCCGCGGTGGCCGCATCCTGATGATCTCGAGCATGGGCGGCCGGATCACCTTCCCCGGCGGCGCCGCCTACCACGCCTCGAAGTACGCTCTCGAGGCCGTCTGCGACGTGCTGCGCTTCGAGGTCGCGCGCTTCGGGATCGACGTGGTCGTCGTCGAGCCCGGGCTCGTCGCGAGCGGCTACGGGACGACGGCCCTGGCCCGGCTCGTCGGCCGCCCGACCGGCGCCTACGCGGCCTTCACCGCGGGCCTCGAAGGCGCGCTCGCCCGCAGCTTCGCGGGCGAGGTCCCCGGCGCCTCGACGGTGGACGAGATCGCGAGCGCCTGCCTCGAGGCGGCGACGGCGGTGCCCGCCCCCACCCGCGTCGTCGTCGGCGAGATGGCCCGGGAGCTGATCCGGCTGCGCACGACCCAGGACGACGCCGCGTGGGACGCGCTGCTCGAGACGATGTACCCGCGCCCGGAGCCCGTCTGAGGCGCGTCGGGTCCATCGGGCATCTCGGACGCGCCGCGCAGGCTCGCTGCCCGGCGCACAGCCGCCGCCGGGTCGCCTAGCGCTTCGGCAGCGCCGCGCGGCCCGCGGCGAGCCAGGCGGTGCGGGACCAGACGTCGTGGTTCTCGCCGAGGACGTCGCGGGCGGTGGAGCCCTCGAGCTGCCAGTCGACCTGGTTGAGGACCGCGTAGACCTCGTGGCCGGCGTCGACCGCCTGGCGATTGACGCAGCGACCCTCGGCGCAGAGCGCGCGGCCGAGGAAGTCCCGCGCTTCGATCCGCAGCGCCTTCGGATGATTGCCGTCCCACTCGGTGAAGCGCAGGCCCTCGACGGTGCGCGCGGCGCGGCCGTCGCGCAGGAGGTAGCCGCTCGTGATCCGCTCGACGCCCCGGGCGTCGGGGTTCACGTAGACGAAGAAGGCGTCGCCCGTGCGGGAGGTGCCGTGGGCATTGCCGAGGCGCAGATCGCTGCGCGCTTCGCGCGGTCCCCAGGAGCGGTCGCGCACGCTGCCGCAATCGACGTCGAAGCCGCGCGCGCCGATCCGGACGCGGCCGACGACGCGGCCGGGCTGCTCGAGGTGGCCGGCGAACATGCCGGGCGACTCCTCGGGCGGGACGGGGTTCGGCTCCATGCGTGCGGTGAAGACGACGTCGACTTCGAGGTCCCGGCTCGCGTGGCGGATCCGGTAGCGCGCGAGCGGCTCGAGGCAGGCGAGGCGGAAGCCGCTCGCGAGCGAGAGGTCGCGCAGGTCGCCGAAGGCGGTGAAGCGCTCCGTCCAGCCGTCGTAGGCGAGGACGTCCGCCGTCCCGCGCCAGGCGTGCACGGCCCCGCCCTGCTCGCCCGTATTGGGTCGGAACCAGAGACGCGCGTAGACGCTGATCCCCTCCTCGGGAATCCAGAACGGGAACCAGACGGTCTCGAGCCAGCGGGGATCGGCGGAGGTCGGGCGGTGGAAGTCGTCGTCCGCGGGCGTGACGACGAGGCGGGGGTCGGTTCCCGGGATCATGCGGGCTCGAGCCTCTGCGGAAGGCGGTGCGCGAGGTCGCCGAGGCGGTCCGCTTCCGCCCGGGCGCGCGCGTGGAGCTCGAGGGCGAAGCCGCGCACGGCGTCGGCCTCGTCGGCCGCGGCCGACGCGTCGACCACGGTCGCCGAAGCCGGCAGGGAAGCGGAGACGGGCCCGGCCTCGCCGGGCTCGGGTCGCGGGACGCCGACGACGTCGCAGAGGCAGAGCGCTAGGGCCCGCAGCAGCAGGAGCTGGAAGCGCTCGAGCGGCGCGCGCGCGGCCGGATCCTGCAGGCGGCGCAGCCCCAGGGCGATCAGCGCCGTGTTGCGCGTCAGGATGAAGACGCGATACCAGGCGACGCTCGCGAGATCGGGAGTGGGACCGCCGGCCGCGGCGTACTCCGCATAACGCGTCGAGAGCGGGCCGATCGGCGTCGCCATGTCGCGCACCGCGACCGCGGCGAGGTCCTCCATCGGATCGCCCCAATGGGCGACCTCCCAGTCGAGGAGCGCGGTGACCCGGCCGCGCTGGAAGAGGAAGTTGCCGGGGCCCATGTCGCTGTGGACGAGGCTCACGCGGGAGGGGCGCGGCGGCCGGCGCTCGAGCCAGCGCGCGGCGAAGCGCTGGAGCGGGAGCACCGCGTCGCCGAGGGTCGCGAGCAGGCCCGCGAGCTGCTCGAGCTGGACGCGGGCGGGATCGCTCACCGCCGCCACGTCGCCCAGATGCGGAATCGCGAGGCGGCCGGGGTCCTGGGCATGGAGCAGCGCCGTCAGCCGCATCAGGTCGCGGGCGGTCGGCTCGCGCTCCTCCTCGCGATCGACGGCCGGAAAATCGCTGCGCCCCGGGATCCGCTCGAGCAGCAGCGCCGCGAGCTCGGCCCCGACGGCGCGGACGCGCGGGACCGGGACCGCCGTCGTCGCCAGCGCGCGCAGGACCGCGGCGTCCTTCGCCGATCCGCCCGAGCCCCCCGCGTTGTCGCGCAGGCAGAAGAGCGCCTCGGGCCCGGCCGGTCCCGCGAGGTCGATGGAAAAGGCCTGGCGGCTCGCGCCCTCCCCGGCCCGCTTCGCAGCGACGACGCGTCCGCCCGTCACGCCCTCGATCCAGGCGACGAGCTCCTCCGGAAGCGCCCCGTTCATGCTATGGGACACGGCAGCCCGCTCCGATCCTCGCGCTCCGGCCACCCCGAGAGGAATCCATGGACCGCGTTCATACCCTCGCCGAGATCAACGATCGCTTCGCCATCACCGACCTCTACGACCGCCAGCTCGCGGCGGCCGAGGCCTGGGACTTCGCGCTCTACGATACGACATTCGCGCCCGATGCCGAGATCGATCTCTCGGACTTCGGGGTTCCGGCGCAGCGCTATCCGGCCTACCGCGCCTGGCTCGCGTCGATCGCGCCCTCGATGCCCCGGGCCCAGCGCCTGACGGGCAGCCTGCGCCTGGATCTGCGCGGCGACGAGGCGAGGACCCGCGTCCCGGTCGTCTGCTACGTGACCGTCGAGCGCGACGGCGTCCGAACGCTCACCAGGACCGGCCTCTTCTACAACGACGTCCTGCACCGGACGCCTTCGGGCTGGCGGATCGTCACGCGTCGAGAGGAGCTGGCCTGGTCGGGCGATTGAGGCGCGCCGCCGGGTCGCCGGACCGCCCACCGCCGGGCGCGATCCCGCCGCTCGGCCCGCGCGGCCCGTAGCCGTAGGCCGGATCGAGGCGCGCCACCGCGGCATCGAGCCAGGCGATCGAGGCCGGGTCGAGCTCGTCGCGGTAGCCGCCGACCTGGCCACGCCGGACCTTGAACGAGTCGGGCCGCGCCGGATCGCCCGGACGCAGGCGCACGTCGCCGTGGATCCCCGCCGCTTCCGCGGCCTTCATGCGATCGAAGCGCGCGAGGTCGACGGCCGCCTCGATCGAGGCCGCTCCGACCGGGACCTCGATCGCCGCGAAGAGCCGGGCCAGCTCGCCTGCCGCATCGCGCTTCAGGTCCTCGTAGCGCAGCCAGTGACAGCGGGGATGGTCGGCGAAGCGGACGCGCCAGCGGTTCAGGACCCGGACGAGGCCATCGATGCCCCAGCGAGGATGACGGACGAACTCGCCGATCCCGATCGAGGTCTTCTTCGAGCGCTCGCTCTTGTGGTGGAAGCTCGAGACGACGACGTCCCGGGGATCCCGGGCGAGCACGACGATCCGCTTCTCCCGGGCGATCGCGGTGGGCAGAATCGCCTTGCCGACGAGCTGGGTGCCCAGCGTTCCCTGGCGCAGGTGGGTCGCGAGCTCGTGGCTGTAGACGATGCGCGGCGCACCGCTCGTCCCCGGCTCGAGCCGGATCGGATCGAAGGGGAGGCCGAGCTCCCGCGAGAGCGCCTGGTGGAGCATCACGCGCAGCCAGGTCCGACCGCTCTTCCCCAACGAGAGCACGACCACGTCCGCCTGGCGGAAGCGATCGGCCTTGCGCGTGAGGTTCCAGGAGATCCGTTCGAGCATGCTTTCGCTCCGATGCGTTAGCTTAAGGGCACCGATCGTCCCGCGCCGCCCGCCGGCGGCGTCGAGGCGGGCCGATGCATTCCGACGTGTGGAGGAGCCGTGACCGATCCCGAGCCCGATCGAGACCGCGCCGATGCCCCGCGGCCCGGCCCCTCGCCCGATGCAGGCCTCGACCTCGACGCGATCACGATCGCGGTCGAGTGGGAGAACCCGCGCGACGTCGGGACGAGCTGGACCGATCGGGCGCTCGCCGCCCTCGACGCCGAGATCGCCCGCGAGCAGGCGACGGGCCGCGGCCAACCGACCCTCCTCTATCTCTACGACGCGCGCGCGATCGATCCCGAATCGATCCGCCGCGGGCTCGCGCGGGGCGCCCCGGCGCTCGAGCGGCGGGCGCGGCTCCGTCTCGTCGAGACCGACGGGAAGACCTACTACCAGCTCAAGAACCAGGGCGTGCTGCTCTCGACGACCCCCTTCACGATCCTGCTCGACAGCGACGCCTCGCCCCAGCCGGGCTGGCTGCGCGGCCTGCTCGCCCCCTTCGCCGACCCCTCGGTGATGGCCGTCTCGGGGGTCACCTCCCTCGAGCCCGTCGACCTCGTCTCGCGCACGATGGCGATGGTCTGGATCTTTGACCTGCCGAGCGAGCACGCCCGCTCCCGCGGTCGCGTCCAGATGCACGCCAACAACTTCGCCGTGCGGACCGCGTTCTTCCAGGCGAATCCCTTCCCGAACACCGCAGCCTTCAAGAAGCAGTGTGGCATCTGGCTCGCGGACGTCGTCGCCCGCGGCTTCGGCTTCCTGCGGACCCCGGATGCGCTCGTCCTGCATGCCCCCCACGCCGGCTTCGTCTTCATCCTCTGGCGCGCGGTCCAGGCCGGGCTCGATCGCGACGCGAAGGCGCGCTTCGAGGGCGCGAGCCGGCTCGAACGCCTGCGTTATGCGGTGCGCGTGTTCTTCAAGAAGAACTACCGCTCGGCGCGCCGGATCCTCGCCCATTTCCGGGAGGTCGGCCTGCCCTTCTGGCAGCTCCCCGCCTCGCTCGCCGTCGGGTCGATCTACTACTCGACCCTGGCCTTCGCTCAGCTGACGTCGGCCGTCGTCGACGGGCTGCCCGACTCGGCGCGGCTGCGCTGGCTGCTCGCCGGCGCCGCCGACCGCGACACCCTCGAGTCGAGCAGCAGCCGCGCCAGCGAGTGACGGAAGGGCGCGAAGCGCGCATAGCGCAGCGCGTCGCGGCCGAAGCTGGTCCAGTGGCCGTGCTTCGCGAGCCAGGCGAAGTGGCTGCGCAGGTCCCGGTAGAGGACCGGGGCGTGGTGGCGCAGGTAGTCCGGATGGCGCTCGCAGATGTCGATCGACGCCTGCAGGAAGAGGCGGTGGTCCCGGGAGATCGCGTCGGCGCTCTCGTGCTTCTCCCAGAGGACGCGGTCCGTCGAGAGGCAGACGTGCTTGCGCGCGAGGCGCAGCACGAGGTCGAGGTCCTGGCGCCGGCGGAGCTTCTCGTCGAAGAGGCCGACGTCGAGCAGCGCGCGGCGCCGGACCGAGAGCGCCGTCGTCGCCTTCGCGATGCGCCGCTCGAAGAGCGCCGCACGGAACGCCGCGCCGGTCAGCTCCGGCGGATTCTGCTTGACCTTCGTGCGGCTCTTCGGCGCGACCGCCTTGTGGCAGACGAAGGAATCGACGAGCAGGTCGAGCTCGGGTCGCTCCGCGAAGAGCTCCGCGACCACGGCGAGCTTGTCGGGGCGATAGACGTCGTCGCTGTCGAGCAGGCAGACGACGTCGCCGTTGGCCGCCTCGATGCCGCGGTTGCGCGCGGCGCAGGCTCCCCGGTTGCGGGGCAGCGAGATCAGGCGGATGCGGGGGTCGAGAAAGCCCGCGACCAGGTCCGGGGTCCCGTCGCTCGAGCCGTCGTCGACGACGATCAGCTCGAAGTCCTCGAACGTCTGCTCGAGCACGCTGTCGACCGCGCGGGCGACGACCTGCACTCGATTGAAGACCGGAAGCACGACTGTGACGCTGGGCACACCGCAACGTATCGATCATCTCGCCCGCCCGAAAGTGGGAACGAGCGGGGACGAACGATCGACGTCGGTCGGAGGCGGGAGATGTTGGTCGACCTCGGTCGATTGGGAATCGAAACCCAGCCGACCACGACGATCGTCCGTCCCGAATGCCGGATCAGAAATCCGGACCGACGGCCTGCTTGAAGCGTTCGAGCTCGCGCAGTCGCTTCTCGACGCCGCTCCAGGCCTTTCCCTCGACGCGCACTCCGGTTTCTTCCGGGCCGAGCTCGGCCCAGGGCGCCGTCACCCAGAAGCGACTCGCCCCGAACGACTTCCACCACTTCGCATACTCGACGCACTCTTCGAGGGCGTGGGGCGGCTTGCGCCCGTCCTTCGGCATCGGGAAGCGCGCGTCCTCGAAGTAGATCGCGCCCTCGATCCCGATGTCGGCCGGATTGCGCCCCGCTGCCTTCGCAGCCTTTTCGATGACCTCGCGATCGGCGCGGACCTGGGACTCGCTGAAATAGGGGTAGTAGGGGAACCAGCCGTCGCCGAAGCGTCCCGTCCGCTTCAGCACGACCGGCGACTGTCCGCCGACCCAGAGCGGGACGCGCCGCCCCGGCGGCAGCGGATTGATGCCGGCGGCCGTCACCGTGTGGTGGTGGCCGTTGAAGTTCACGATCTCCTTGCTCCACAGCTCGCGCATGAGCACGAACTGCTCCTCCATGATCTTGCCGCGCTTCTTGAAGTCGACGTTCAGCGCCTCGTACTCGACGTCGTTCCAGCCCGCGGCGATCACGAAGCGGATGCGTCCGCCCGAGAGCACCGCCGCCTCCGCCGCCTGCTTCGCGAGCAGCGCCGTCTGGCGCTGGGGGCTGATCAGGATGCCGGTGCAGAGCTCGAGGGTCTTCGTCAGGGCGGCGAGGTAGCCGAAGAGCACGAGGGGCTCGTGCCAGACCATGCGGTGGTCGTAGAGCGGCGGATGGCCGTGGAAGGGCTTCCAGTCGGGGCGGACGCTGGTGTCGGCGCCGAGCACGTGGTCGCCGATCGTGACGTAGCCGTAGCCCAGGCTCTCGAGGCCCGAGAGGAACTCGACGAGCGCTCCCTGGTCGGTCCCGATCAGATGTTCCGGCAGATTCGTTCCCAGCTTGACCACCGCACCGCCCTCCCTTTCCGAAGTGCCGCGAGTCTGGCACAGAGCCGCTCGCCGCTCACACCCCCCGGCCCCGGCGCCCCGGCCTCGATGGCGCCGCCCGCGACCGCCGAGGCCCGGCGCGGGCCGACGCGCCCGCCCCCGGCGACCCGCCGCGTGGTAGATTGACGCGATGGGAAACCGACTGGCAGGCAAGATCGCGATCATCACGGGCTCGGGCAGCGGCATCGGCGCCGCCGGTGCGCGGCTCTTCGCGGCGCAAGGGGCCACCGTCGTCGTCAACGACGTCCGCGCCGACACTGCCCGGGCCGTCGCGCAGGAGATCGCGGCGGCGGGCGGCCGCGCGGTCGACCACGTCGCCGACGTGACGAAGCCCGACGAGGTCGACGGCCTCGTCGCCCGCACGCGCCGCGACTTCGGGCGCCTCGACGTCTTCTGGTCGAACGCGGGGGGGGCGGTGCCCGAGCCGACGGAGTCGGTCTCCGTCGCCGAGTACCAGCGCCTCATCGCGCTCAACCTCGACGCGGTCTTCTACGGGACCCAGTCGGCCCTGCGCGTCATGCTCGAGCAGCGCAGCGGCTCGATCCTGATGACGACCTCGGGCGCGGGGCTGCGGGCGGTGCGCCACCTCGCGGTCTACGGAATGGCGAAGGCGGGCGTGATCTCCCTCGCGCGCAGCATCGCCGCCGACTACGGGCGCCACGGGATCCGCGCCAACGCGATCTCGCCGGGGCCGATGGCGACGCCGCAGTTCATGGCCTGGCTCGCGACGGTGCGCGACGGGCAGCGGCGCTTCGAGGCGCAGGTCCCCGTCGGCCGGCTCGGGACCCCCGAAGACATCGCCCACGCCGCGGTCTTCCTCGCCTCCGACGAGGCGAGCTTCGTCAACGGCGTGACCCTCCCCGTCGACGGCGGCGTCCACGCGGTCTTCGCCGCGCCCGCCGTCGAGGGCACCGCGAAGACGGACTAGCGTCCCCGGCTCGGCGCGAGCCCGCTCGGTCTCAGGTCCGGGGCGCGATCGCGGCCAGCCCCGCCTCGGCGCAGCGCGCGTCGTCGCGGCCCGACGCCGCCCCGGACACGCCGACGCCCCCGATCAGCTGGCCCGATTCGAGGATCGGGAGCCCGCCCTCGGTCCCAACGTAGCCCTCGGCGCGGAGCACGATCTCTCGCTCGTTCTGGGGCATCTGATCCATCAGATCCTTCCACGCGGCCGAGCTCATGCCGGTCATCGCCGCGGTGAAGGCCTTGTCGCGGGCGACGCCGTGGGAGATGCGCGGGGCCCCCTGCTCCGCGACGAACGCGACGAGCGTGCCACCCGGGTCGTAGACCGCGACGACGACGGCCTGGCCCTCGGCGCGGGCCTTCGCGAGGGCCGCCTCGCAGATGCGCAGCGCGGCGTGGCCCGTGATGTGCGGCCGCAGGATGGAAGTCTTCATGACCGGGTCCTCTCGAATCCGATCGGGAAGCGCAGCCAGCCGCGCACGTACTCCGTGCGGGCGAAGTGCGCCTCCTCTCGGATGGGTGTGTAGTCGGGGATGCGGGCGAGCAGCTCCTCGAGGGCGATGCGCGCCTCGAGCAGCGCGAGCGGTCGACCGAGGCAGAGATGGAGGCCATTGCCGAACGCGAGCGTGCGGGGCGGATTGCGCCGGACGTCGAAGCGCTCCGGCTCGTCGAACTCCCGCGGATCGCGATTCGCGGCCGGAAACAGGAAGCAGACGCGCTCCCCCGGTCGCAGCGTCCGTCCCCCGAACTCGATCGGCTCGAGCACCGTCCGCCCCTGGAACTGGGTCGGCGTATCGATCCGCACCGCCTCGAGGAACGCCCCCGGCACGAGCCCCCGATCCGCCGCCACCGCGCGCCGCTGGTCGGGCGCCTCCGCGAGCCGCGCGACGGCCCCGGCGAGCGCCTTCGGAAAGCTGTCGGAGGCGGCGATCAGGAGATTGACGACGGCGTGGACGAGGTCGTCGTCGTCGAGGGCGCGATCCTCGATGCGGCACGCGAGCAGATCCGCCGCGATGCCGGTCGCCCGGGCCGGCTCCGCACGCAGGCCCGCCACGAACTCGCCGACCCAGGCATAGAGGGCCGCCGCCGCCTCCGCCGCCTTCTCGGTCTCCCCGCGCTGACCCGGGCGGCGGTGGAAGAAGGCGTTCACGCGCCCGGAGAGCGCCTCGGCGTGCTGCTCCGGAAAGCCGACGAGGCGACACGCCATGTGCGCCGAGATCGACGCGCCGAGCTCCGCCGCGACGTCGAGGCGCCCGGTCGGGAGCGCCGCCTCGATGCGCGCCCGGGCGATCGCGCGGATCTCGGCCTCGAGGCGCGCGACGGCGCCGGGGCGGAAATGGGGCGAGAGGACGGCGCGCATCGCGGAGTGCCGGGGCGGATCCATCTGGCTCGGCATCTTCGGATTCGCAGGCGCACCGAGCAGGAGCTGCGAGGGCGTGATTCCGCCGGCGACCGAGAGCTTGCGGCTCTGGGTCGCGGCCCAGACGTCGTCGAAGCGGGAGAGGAAGGTCGCCCCGAAGCGCGGGACGAAGTGGACCGGGCTCTCCTCGCGCAGCCGCGCGTAGACGGCGTGGGGGTCGTCGAGGAAGGCGTCGTCGTAGGGATCGAACTCGAACACGGCGCCGATCAGTTCCCGAAGCGGATCTGGACGTGGCGCCGCCGCGCGGCGATGGCCTCCGCCCGCTGCGTCGACGAGAAGGCCGGGGTGTCCTCCGGCAGCTTCGCCCGGACCTCGCCGAGCTTCACCTTCTCGACCGCCGGCGCCTTCTCCTTGGGAAACGACGCGAGCCGGCTGCCGTCGAAGCGGATCAGCATCGCGCCCTTCGGCAGGCCCGCGGTGTCGAGCCAGTTCTGGACGCCCGGATCGCTCGGCGAGACGACGAAGCGATAGGCGCCGTCGCGGCTGCGATGGGCCTGGTCGGCGGAGAGGCTCGTCTGGCGATTCGCGTACTCGAGGGACGAGAACCAGGGATCGGTCAGCTGGAAGCCCTGGTAGCGCGCGTCGATCGGCCAGATCGTGACGATCAGGGCCTCGTCGGGGGCGAGCGCGAAGTGGCCCGTGCTCATGTAGCGGCCGGTGACGCCGCCGACGGCGGTCGGATCGGCGGGGAGCGAGAGGGTGTTCGCGGGGCGCGCTTCCATGTAGCCGTGGAGCACGAAGTCGGGCCAGGTCGCGACCGAGCGCGTCAGCTCGTCCGCCGCCCGCTCGAGGCGCTCGGCCATCTCGGCCCGGGTCGCGACCGGCTTGATCCGGCCCTCCCAGCCGACGCGGTCGATGTGGACCTCGCCGGGCGCGTCCTTCTCCCAATCGCTGAAGACCTGACGCACGATCACGTCGGTCGCGTCCGGTGCGTTCGCGAGCCAGTTCTTCCCGCGCTTCTGCGGCGAGAGGAAGACCTCGAAGCGCCCGTCCGCGTCGAACTCGATCGCCTCGAAGGCGAGCGTCGACACCGAGCGCCCGCCGCCCTTGCGCCAGGGCTCGCCCGCGTAGACCTGGAGCTCGAGGCCGCGCTGACCGCCCTTGCGGCCCCAGATGCGATAGGTCGCGTCGCCGCGGATCCGGGTGAACGCATAACGCTGATCGGGGTTGTCGCCGCCCTCGCGGATCCGGAAGTCGAGGATGCGGAAGAGCGGGAAGTCGGGATCCCCGACGACCTCGCCTTCGAGCGACGCGATCAGCATGCTCGACAGGAACGCGAAGCCGCTCGCCCGGTTCACCGGATCCCGGTAGAAGGGATGCCGCTTCACGATCTCGCCCGCCTCGGCCACCGCCCGCACGAGCCGCGCGTGGGCCGCCTCGAGCCGGCGATCCTCGTCGTCGCGAACGGGCTCGGCGACGTTCGCCGCGCCGGCTGCGCCCAGGCCGTCGCCCGCGCTCGACGCACCGGCTGCGCTCGCCGCGTCGGCCGCTTTCGCCGCGTCGCCCGACTCCGCCGCGCGCGACGGCGCGGGCGCCGCGAACGCGACGAGCCCGGTGAGCGTCAGGAGCGCGACGCGCGCCCCGAGCCGGGTCGACGGGACGCGTCCCCGGCCGAAGGAAGAAGCCCGTCCGCGTCCGCTCGCCATCGCCCCCTCCCCTAGCTCGCGCGCCGGCCCAGCTCGACCTCGATCTCGCCGTGGGCGCGCGCCCAGCGCGAGTGGACCCAGCCGGGCTCGCGCGCGAGGGCGTAGTCCGGGTAGCGCGCCAGCAGCTCCTCGAAGGCGATGCGCGCCTCCATGCGGGCGAGCGAGGCACCGAGACAGAAATGCACGCCGTGGCCGAAGGAGAGATGGCGCGTGATCTTGCGCGTGACGTCGAAGCGCTCGGGATCCTCGAACTCCCGTTCGTCGAGATTCGCCGCCGCCCACACGAGCAGGACCCGCTGGTCGACGGGGATCGTGCGGCCGTGGAGCACGAGGGGCTTGCGCGTCTGGCGCGGCAGGGCCTGGGCCGGCGGCTCGAAGCGCAGAGTCTCCTCGACGGCGTTCGGGATGCGGCCGGGCTCGCGGACGAGCAGCGCCTTCTGCTCCGGATGCTGGGCGAAGAGCACCGCGCCGTTGCCGATCAACGAGGTCGTGGTGTCGTTGCCGGCGACGATCAGCTGATAGCAGAAGCCGAGGATCTCCGGGTCGGCGAGCTTCTCGCCGTCGATCTCGGCCGCGACGAGGGCGCTCATCAGGTCGCCCTCGGGCTTCGTGCGCCGCTCGTCGAGCAGCCGCGCGAACTCCTCGTAGATCCGCTTCGAGGGCTCCTCGATCGTCTGCGTGATCGTCTTCGACGGATCGGTCGTCAGCATGCAGCGGGTATGCGAGAGGAAGGTCTCGCGGCGCTCCGGCGGGACGCCGATCATCTCCGCGATGATCTGGCCGGGCAGCGGCTCGGCGAAGGCGCGCACGAGCTCGCAGGTCGTGCGACCGTCGAGGGCGTCGAGCAGCTCGCGGGCGAGCGCGCGCACGCGCCCCTCCATCTCGTTCACCCGCCGGTAGGTGAACGCGCGCGAGACCAGCGCGCGCAGGCGATCGTGGCGTGGCGGGTCCATGAAGTTCAGCATCGGGAGCAGCGTCTGCATCTCCTCGATGCCCTCGGTCGAGAGGGTCTCGAGGTCGAGCGTCGCGTTCCAGACGTCCTCGAAGCGGGAGATCGCCCAGATGCCGCGCTCGGGATGGTGGTAGACGGGCGCCTCCTCGCGCAGGCGGCGATAGACGGCGTGGGCGCGCGGCTGATGCTCCGCGAGGTAGGGGTCGTAGAAGAACTCGGATTGCCCGCTCAACGCGTCCTCCTCGAGCCGATCGGGCCCTAACACGTGCGATCGGTCGACGCGAGGGGCGCTCTGGCGGCTCCGGGCATCCTATCACGCGCCCATGGGGCGGACCATTCGCCGCCCGACGCGTCCGGCGCTCCGAGAAGGGGCTCCGGTGGCGTCGTCGATTCGATGCTAAACAGCTCGAGGAAGCGGAGCCGGGCGAGAGGAGTGCCATGCGCGTCGATTTCTCGGGCAAGGTCGCGATCGTGACGGGGGCGGGCCGCGGCATCGGGCGCGAGATCGCCCGGTCGTGGGCGGGCTACGGGGCGTCGGTGGTGTGCGCGGCGCGCTCCGCGGACCAGATCGAATCGGTCGCGGCGGAGATCCGCGCGGCGGGCGGTGCGGCGCGGGCCTTCGCCTGCGACGCCCGGGTCGAGTCGGAGCTCAAGGCGCTGGTCTCCGCGGCGATGGACGCGTTCGGGCGCATCGACCTCGTCGCCAACAACGCCGGCGCGGGCGGGGCCTACTCGACGCTGCAATCGAGCGACGAGGAGATCGTCGACTGCTTCCGGCTGAACGCCATCGCGCCGCTCCACCTCTCGCGCTTCGCCTTCCCCCACATGCAGAAGGCGGGCGGCGGGGCGATCGTCAACATCTCGTCGGGCATGGCGATCCTCGCCGACTACGGCGGCGTCGCCTACGGTGCGGCGAAGGCCGCGCTCGAGCAGATCACGAACATGCTCGCCCTCGAGTTCGCGCCGAAGGTCCGCGTCAACGCGATCCGCAGCGGCTCGATCCGGACCTCGATGCTCGAGGACGGGCTCTTCCGGAGCCATCCCGAGATGGAGGCCGAGATCCTGCGCTGGACCCCGGGCGCCCGGCTCGGCACGCCGCGGGACATCGCCGCCGCCGCGACCTTCCTCTGCTCCGACGACGCGCCCTACGTCACCGGCGCGATCCTCGACGTCGACGGCGGCCTCAACTCGCCCAAATCGCCGCTCGCGCTCTCCGCCATGGCCAACCAGAAGCTGACCTCCTGGTAGGCGTCGCGTCCCGCGCGACTTCGCGCCCGGCGATCGGCACGAAGCGGCGAAGGCCGAGCGTGCCTCCGTCCGCCGACACGCTCCGGCTCAGCCCCTCACGGCGTCGTCGCGGTCGGATGGACGACGTCCGCGCCGCCGCCCCCCGTCCCGGCGTCGCTGCCCTCCGCCCCGCCACTCGGCGGACCCGCGCCCACCGGCGCCGGCGTCGCTCCCGCGATCGCGGTCGCCGGCTCGACACCGCCGCTCGCGGAGCCCGGCGCCGCCGACGCGATGCCCGGCGCTCCGGCCGCCCCCGGCGCGACGACCGCCCCCACGGCCCCCGGAACGCCCGGCAATCCCGGAGCGCCCGGCATCCCCGGCGCGCCCGCGGCGACCGCCGGCGTCGCGCCCTCCTCCTCCGGCCACGGCGCGGGGACGAAGCGCGCCTTGCGCACCTTGCGATCCGCCGCGACCGGGACCCAGCCTGGATAGGGCACCGAGCTGCGCACCCACTCCCCGGTCTCGGAGCTGACCCCCGCGAAGCGCAGGCCGTCGGGCACGGCGAAGTCCGCGGGCTTCCGTCCCGCGAGCGCCTGCTCCATGAAGGCGGTCCAGATCGGGAGCGCCGCCCCGGCTCCGGTGCGATGGCGGGCCATCGGGGTCCGGTCGTCGTGGCCGACCCAGACCCCGGTCACGATCTCGGGCGTGAAGCCGAGGAACCAGGCATCGCGGTTCTCGTTGGTCGAGCCGGTCTTGCCGGCGACGCCCGGCCCGAGGCGGGCGGCGCCATGGCCCGTGCCGTACCAGGTCCGCACGGCCTCCTTCAGCAGGAAGGTCGTGAGGTAGGCGTCGACCGAGCCGATGCGCTTCTTCGACTGGCGCGGCGGCAGGTCGGCGGCCTTCACGTCCTCGAGCAGGACCTTGCCGTCGGCGTCGACGACGCGGCGCACGATGCGCGGATCGCGGCTGCGCCCGCCCCGGGCGAAGGTGCCGTAGGCGGAGGTCAGCTCGAGCAGCGTGACCTCGTTGGTCCCGAGGCCGAGCGAGAGGTCGCGCGATAGCTTCGAGCGGATGCCGGCCCGGCGCGCGTAGTCGATCACGCGATCGACGCCGACCTCCTCGACCAGGCGGATCGTCGGGTTGTTGAGCGAGCGCGCGAACGCCTCCGTCATGCTGACCGGACCGCGGAACTCGCCGGTGTAGTTCTTCGGTCGCCACCACTTGCCCGTGCTGCGGTCGCGGAACTCGACCTGATAGTCGTAGAGCGTCGCGTTCGGGGGATAGCCGAGCTCGAGGGCGGCACCGTAGGCGAAGGGCTTGAAGGCCGAGCCCGGCTGGCGCTTCGCCTGCACCGCCCGGTTGAATCGGCTGCGGCCAAAGTCGTAGCCGCCGACCATCGCGAGCACGTCCCCGGACTTCACGTCGAGCGAGACGAGCGCCCCCTCCGCCGGCCGGCCCTGCCGATCGCGCACGCCGTCCTTCTTCATCGCCTCGAGCCCGCGGCGGACGGCGGCCACCGCCTCGCGCTGCATGCGCGCGTCGAGGGTCGACTCGATCCGCAGCCCGCCGCGCAGGACGAGCTCCGAGCCGAGGGCCTCGAAGACCTGCTGCCGGACCTCCTCGACGAAGTAGGCGGCGTCGGTGAACTGCTGGCGATCGTGGAGCTCGACGATCTCCGGCTTGTCCGCGAGGGCAGCCGACGCGGCTCCCCGCGTGAGGCGGCCGGTGTCCCGCATGCGCAGGAGCACGGCGCGGCGGTTGTCCTCGGCGGCGCGGGGATCGCGGTGGGGCGAGCGGCGCGAGGGCGCGGGGGGCAGCCCGGCGAGCAGCGCGGCCTCGGAGACCGAGAGCGAGCCGACGGGCTTCCCGAAATAGGTCATCGCCGCCTCGGCGATGCCGTAGGCGCCGCTGCCGAAGTAGATCTGGTTGAGATAGATCTCGAGGATCTCGTCCTTGCTGAGCGTCCACTCGATCTCGAGGGCGAGCGCCACGTCGCGCAGCTTGCGCATGTAGGTCCGCTCGGGGTTCAGATAGATGTTCTTGGCGACCTGCTGGGTGATCGTGCTGGCGCCCTGCTCGATGCGACCCGCGCGGACGTTCGCGACCGCGGCGCGCAGCATCCCGAACACGTCGATGCCCGAGTGGCGGTAGAAGCCGTCGTCCTCGGCGGCGAGGATCGCGTCGACGACGTGGGGCGGGACGTCGCGCAGCGCGACCATCTGACGGCGCTGCTCGACGAAGCGGCCGATCGGCACGCCGTGGCGATCGACGACGACGCTCGGCAGCGGCGGGCGATAGCGGTCGAGGTCGCCCACGTCCGGCAGCCCCGACCAGACGGCCGAGAGGAAGACGAGCCCGCCCCCGACGAGCGCGGCGAGAGCGAGCGCGACCACGACGAGGCCCGTCCGGCCGAGCGAGAGCGTGGGAAGGCGACGAGCGAGTCGGCGAAGCATGACTGGGGGCACCGTCTCCGGGCTCCCTACGATAGGCGACCCCCGCGCCCGGGGCATCCGGGACCACCCGCGATGGCGCATCGGAAACGGAAATGTCACGCCGCGGAGCGACGGTCCAGCGGTGGTGGAGCCCCGCGCCGAGCGCCGCGACGGCCGCCACGACGCACGGACCGCCCCGTCCGCCCCGTCCTCGCGCGACACGCCGGCAAGCGGCGCGCAACTCGCGCCGCGGCCGGGCGGACGACGTTCAGCCGCGCAGCTCGGGCAGCACGGTCCGGCCGAGGGTGCGGATGCTGTTCAGGATGCGCGCGGGCTCGAGCGGACCGAACTGCATCAGGCAGAGCAGCCGGTCGACCCCGAGCGCCTGGATCGCGCGGAGCTTGCGGCGACACGTGTCGATGTCGCCGATGATCGCGGTCGGGATCGCCTCGACCGTCGCGAGCGCCTCCTCGGGATCGATCGGAAGCCCCGCGCGCTGGCGGTGGAGCAGACGGATCGTCGGATTCGGATCGGCGAGCTCCTCGGGCGTCGGCGGCGGCTCGGGGCCGTCGAGGGCCGGGCTGCCGGCGGCGCTCTGGCTCTCGTGACCGCGGACGATGGTGAACCAGTTGTCGCGCTTCACGCGGAAGGTGAAGGGCGCGGCGTTCATGAACCAGAGCGCGGCCTCGGCGGCGCGGGACTCGACGACCTCGCGCCGCGTCTCGGCGCAGTGGACCAGCACGAAGACGGCGCGCTGCGCGTTGATCGAGGCGCCAGCGGGATTCTCGCAGGCGGCGAGCCCGCGGTCGTAGGCCTCGAGCTGGAGCCGGATGTAGTCGAGGGTCGCGAGCGGCGCGGCGGCGAGCAGCCCGACGCCGAGGCGGCCGGCGCGCTCCGACGAGGTCGGCGTGCTCACCGTCTGCCAGAGCGGCGGATGCGGCTTCTGCACCGGCTTCGGCGCGAACTCCCGCGGCGGGATCTTCGCGAGGTCGCTCTTCCACTCGAACTCCCCCGGCGCCCACATGCGCGGGAGCATGCGCAGCGCCTCTTCGAGGGAGGCGGTCGTCGTCTCGGGATCGACCTCGAAGGTCTCCCACTCGGCGCCCCCCGAGCGCGCGAGGCCGAGCTCGAGGCGGCCGCCCGACAGCACGTCGATCCATGCCGCGCGCTCAGCGACGCGGATCGGGTGGTTGATCTCGAAGGGCGAGAGGATGCCGGCGGTGCCGAGGCGGATGCGGCGGGTGTGCTGGGAGAGGACGGCGAGCCAGAGGTCCGGGGCCGAGCTCATGCTGAACTCGGGGCAGGTGTGGTGCTCGACGGACCACCAGCAGCCGTAGCCGAGCTCGTCGGCGAGGCGGACCTGGTCGAGGGTGTCGGCGATCAGTCGGCTCGGGTCGAGGCGCGAGGCGTCCTGCGCGCTCTGGAGCTCGTTGAAGATGTCGAGAATCAAGGTCCTCTCCTCGTGAAACGCGGGTCGTCGGATCGC
The DNA here is from genome assembly GCA_046351135.1 of Myxococcota bacterium. Lineage (GTDB taxonomy): Bacteria > Myxococcota_A > UBA9160 > UBA9160 > UBA4427 > UBA4427. The sequence goes on from JAXLZA010000010.1 coordinate 201,948, forward strand.
CGAAGCGCCCGGGGATCCGTCGGTACGCTCATCCGCTCGCCGCGGCGGCCGCGATGCGCCGCTTCGCCTCGAGCCGCAGGTCGGCGGGCAGCGGGCCGCGGCTCGCCGCCGCGACGTTCGCCGTCAGATGCTCGAGCTTCGAGGTCCCGACGATCGTCGTGTGGAGGTCCTCGTGGCCGAGCACGAAGCGCAGCAGGAACTCGGTCTTGCCCATGCCGGCGGCGAGCTCGTCGAGCTTCGCCGTCTGCCAGAGGTCGCGCTTGCTCTTCACGAAGGTCTGCCAGAAGGGCTGCATGTCCTTGCGCCCGGGATCCTGGTCGGGCGCCCCGCGCGCGACGCCGCCGCGGATGATCGTCCCGGCGCCCGACCGCGCCGCCTCGCGGATGATCTCCTCGTGCTCCGGCTGCAGCGCCGAGTACGGGATCTGGAAGACGTCGAAGACGCCCATCGCGAGGTGGTCCCGCAGATCGGGGAGCACGCTCGACATGCCGAGGAAGCGGACCTTCCCCTCGCGCTGCAGATCCTTCATCGCGTCGATCGTCCCGTTCGCCTCGAGCGTCGCGCGGGAGGGGCTCGAGTGGACCTGGACCAGGTCGAGGCGATCCGTGCGCAGGCGGCGCAGGCTCTGCTCGACGCCGGCCCGGACGTTCGCCGGGCTGAAGTCGTGCTCGAGCTTGCCGTCGCGCAGGGTCGGCTGGCGACCGACGAGACAGCCGCACTTGCTGGCGAGGAAGTACTCGTCGCGGCGATTCGCGAGGAAGCGACCGATCAGCTCCTCCGACGCCTGATAGTCGGGCGACGTGTCGATCAGGTTGATCCCGGCGTCGAGCACGCCGTGGAGCAGCCGCTCGACCGACGCCTCGGGCAGTGGACCGGCGATCCCGCCGAGCTCCATCGCCCCGAAGCCGAGCCGGGTCGCCGCGTGTCCCGTCCGCCCGAGGATCGCCGTCGCGAGCGCGGCCATCTCAGCCGAGCCCGTGGACCATCACGACGTTCGACTTCGTCGCCTTCCAGCGGATCGCGGCCGCCGCCTGGTAGCCCGGGGAGTCGTACCACTTGCGGAACTTCTCCTCGCTCTCGAACTCGAGGATCACCGTCTTCGGCCCCGCCCACGTCCCCTCGACGACCTCGGGCTTGTCGTCCATCGCGAGCACCTTCACGCCCTCGAAGGGCGCCTTCGCCGCGGCCTCCTGATAGGCCTGGTAGCCGGCGGGATCGTTGATCTGGACCTGGGCGATGAAGTAGACGGGCATGGGGGCTCCTCTCTGTTTCCGTTTCTCTTCGAGCGTTCGGGCTTCCCGGACGCCGGGCGGGCGCGTCTCGTGCGCGAGGCGCCGCGCACCGGCAGGCCGTGGACGCGCCCGAGCCGCCTCCGGATCGAACCCGATCCGGCGCGCCGCCGCAAGCGTGCCCGCGAGCGCCCGTGCGCGCGGCTACGCGCGCTGATCGAGCTGGACGATGTTGCCGTCGGGATCGCGGAGGAAGGCGGTGCGCACCGTCCCGCCCGCCGCCTCGCCGTACGCGAGGGTGTCGCCGTTCGCCGGCCGCACCACGATCGGCACGCCCGCGGCCTCGGCGCGGGCGACCATGCCGTCGACGTCGTCGACCCAGAGGCCCCAGTGATGCGTGCCGACCTGGAAGGTCTTCGGCGGCTCGCCGAAGGGCGCCTGGGAGAGCTGCTGGTCGAGCACGATGAAGCTCTCGTCCGCGCCCTCGCGCCAGCGCAGGTAGACGCCGCGGCGCTTGAGCGGCGGCGCACCGGCGATCGAGGGCAGCTCCTCGATCGCGTCCAGGGAGACGTGGAGGCCGAGCACGTCGCGGTAGAAGGCGAGCGAGCGGTCCATGTCGCGCACGCCGACGGCGATGTGGGACACGTTGCGGATCTTCATGGGAGGCTCCTTTGCGAGGCGAACGGGCGAAGCGGCGAAGCGGCTCGGGATCAGCGCGGCGCCTTCGCCCAGTAGTAGAGGACGAAGTGGCGATGCAGGAACTTCCAGACGCCGCCTTCGCGGCGGTAGCGATCGTGGTAGTGGCCCGCGATGTCGAAGGCGACCCCGTCCTCGACCGCGCGGATCTCGACCGAGCAGATCCCCCGCGCCTCGTCGGGGGCGGGGCCGAGCTCGATCACGTGGTTGTGGATGAACGGGCGCAGCTCGAGCCGGGTCGTGAACTCCCCGTAGACGCGGATCAGCTCGGCGCGCCCGCGCGTCTCGCTCGCCGGGCGGCCGATCGCGGGGATCGCGTCGCCCTGCATGCAGCCGTCCTCGGTGAAGAGATCGACGAGGGGCATGCCGCCGCCGGCGACCACCGCGTGGCAGTAGCGCGCGGCGAGCTCACGGATCGCCTCGCGATCGAGGGCGCAGGCCAGCTGCCGCTCGAGCAGCGCGACTCGTTCTTCGAGCGTTCCCATTCTCCGACTCCCTCCGCCCACGAGCGGTCGCACACCGGCGTCCACGCCTTCCCCGCCGCTCAGGCCTTCTTCGCGAGCGCCGTCCCGAAGAGCGCGAGCAGCCGGCTCCAGGCGCGCTCGGCCTTCTCCTCGTCGTAGACCGGCATGTCCGGCGGACACCAGCCGTGGAGCGCCCCGGCGTAGACCTCGATCTCCGCCGTGAGATGGTTCTTCGCGAAGGTCTCGCGCAGCACGTCCTTGACCTTCGGCTCCTGCTCGTCGTCGTTCGCCGCGATCGCGATCAGGAAGTCGGCCTTCATCTGCGGGATCAGCAGGTGGGGGCTGTCGGGCTTGTCGGTGACGAGCCCTCCGCCGTGGAACGAGGCGGCGGCGCCGACGCGGTCCGGGCGCGAGGCGGCGGTGCGCAGGGTGATCGGGCCGCCCATGCAGTAGCCCAGCGTGCCGATGCGGCGGGCGCGGTCGACTCCGGGCTGGGCGTCGAGCCAGTCGACGAAGGCCTTCGCGTCGGCCATGTGGGTCGCGGCGGAGAGCGAGCCCATCATCGCCATGATCTTCTCGCGGGTCTCGGGATCCGCGAAGCTCGCGCCCTCCGGCAGGAACGGCGCCTTCGTCTTGCGGTAGTAGGGATTCACGACGAGCACCGAATGGCCCGACGCCGCGAGCCGCTTGCCCATCTGGCGCATCGCGGTGCGCAGGCCGAAGGCGTCGGGCCAGAGGATCACGCCGGGATGCTTGCCGTTCTTCGGGCGCACGAAGTGGCAGTCCGCCTGCCCGTCGGGCGTCTTGACGACGACCTCCTCACCGACAACCTCGGCCGCCACGGCGGAGGTCCCCGCCGCGGTCGCGAACTCGGGCCAGAGCATCGCCACCCCGACCCCCGCCGAGAGCACGCCGAACTCCCGGCGCGTCAGCTCCTTCGACCGGACGAACTCGTCGTGGTCCGCGAATGCCCTCTCGTCACACATGTTCCCCTCCTCGCCCGCTAGGCGTAGATGACGTCGTGCTCGTCCTGCTTCTCGTGGAGCCGCCAGAAGACCTCGGCGATCCGATCGGGATCGCATTTCGTGCCGTTGCGCTCGACCTGGACCCCGATCGCCACCGTCGCCACGAACACGCCCCGCGGCGCGAGCTCCTCGGCGAGGCAGAGCGCGTAGTTGCGCACGCCGGCGTTCGAGATTCCCATCGAGGTCACGAAGGGATGCGGCCGGTGGGCCGAGGTCCCCGTCGCGAAGAGCAGCGAGCCGGCGCCCCGCTCGAGCATGTCCGGGAGCACCGCCTCGACCGCCGTGATCGCGCCGAGCACGAGCAGCTTGAAGTGGCCGAGGGCGGTCTCCGTCGTCGTCTCGAGGGGCGGATAGAGGCGGCCGTTGCCCCACTCCGTCGGGCTGTACTCGAGCACGTCGACGGGCCCCATCTCCGCGCGGATCGCGGCGAAGGCGGCCTGCAGCTGCTCGCGGTCGCTCGCGTCCGCGGGATAGGCGCGCGCCTCGATGCCCTCGCTCGCGAGCTGCTTCGCGAAGTCCTCGAGCGCGGCCCTCCGCCGCGCGATCATCGCGACGCGATGACCGCGGCGTCCGAACGCGCGAGCGACCGAGAGGCCGACGAGGGGGCCCATGCCGACGAGGGCGAGCGTGCGCATGGGGTCAGTCTGGCGCGCGCAGATCGACCTCGCCAACATCCCGCCATGCAGACGCCGCCCGACGCCTTCGCCCCGGCCCGCCTCGGTCCGATCACGCTCCGCAACCGGATCCTGAAGGCCGCCACCTTCGAGGGCATGACCGGCGACCAGACGGTCTCGCCGCGCCTGGTCGAGTTCCATCGCCGGATGGCGCGAGGCGGCGTCGGCCTCACGACCGTCGCCTTCTGCGCCGTCTCGCCGGAGGGCATGGGCACGCCGAACGAGCTCGTGCTGTCGGACGCCGCGATCCCGGGCCTGCGCCGCGTCGCCGACGCCGTCCACGCCGAGGGCGGCGCGATCTCCGCGCAGATCGGACACGCGGGCGCGGTCGCCGCGGCGGCGGGGCTGCCGGCGACGACGCCCTCGGCGCTCTTCAGCCCGCTCGCGATGAAGCGGACGAAGGCCGCGAGCGAGGCCGACATCCGGCGCATCCTCGCCGACTTCGGTGCGGCGACGCGCCGGCTGCGCGAGGCGGGCTTCGACGCCGTCGAGGTCCATCTCGGCCACGGCTATCTCGCGAGCGAGTTCCTCTCGCCGCGCCTCAACCGGCGTCGCGACGACTGGGGCGGCCCGCTCGTGAACCGCTCGCGCTTCGCCCGGGAGGCGGTGCAGGCGGCGAAGGAGGCGGCCGGCGATCGGATGGCGGTGCTCGCGAAGCTCAACATGGACGACGGCGTCCCGGGCGGCTTCTGGCTCGACGAGAGCATCGCGGTCGCCCGCATGCTCGAGGCCGACGGCGCGCTCGACGCCCTCGAGCTGACGGGCGGGAGCTCCTTCGAGAACCCGATGTACCTCTTCCGCGGCGAGGCTCCGATCCACGAGATGGCGCGCTCGATGCCGCGCGCCGTCGCCCTCGGCCTCAAGCTCTTCGGCCGCTTCTTCTTCCGCAGCTATCCCTTCGAGGAGGCCTACTTCCGGCGCCACGCGCGGCAGTTCCGCGCCGCGCTCCGCATGCCGGTCGTGCTGCTCGGCGGCATCAACCGAAGGGACACGATCGAGCAGGCGATGGCCGACGGCTTCGACTTCGTGGCGATGGGCCGGGGCCTGCTGCGCGACCCGGAGCTCGTGAACCGGATGGCGCGGGGCGAGGCGTCGGAGTCGCTCTGCGTCCACTGCAACAAATGCATGGCGTCGATCTACGCCGGCACCCACTGCGTGCTCGTCGATCCGGCCGAGCGCGCCTGAGGCGCGCCGGCTCGCAGCTCGTCCCCGCCCCGCCTCAGAACACCACGGGCAGCGTCGCGAGGCCGCGCAGGAAGAGGCTGTCGCGGTAGACGGGCGGCTTCGTCTCGTCGAGGCGCATGTTCGGGAAGCGCTCGAGCAGGATGTCGAAGGCCTCGAGCAGCTCCTTGCGCGCCTGGGACTGGCCGAGGCAGGTGTGCCGGCCGAGCCCGAACGACAGATGGGGATTCGGATTGCGCCGGACGTCGAGCCGATCCGGCTCGTGGAAGACCTCGGGATCGCGGTTGACGGCCCCGTTGAAGATCACGCAGACCTCGCCCGCCGGGATCCGCACCCCCGAGAGCTCGATCGGCACGTCGGCGACGCGCTGACTGATCTGCACCGACGTGTCGTAGCGCAGCATCTCCTCGACGGCGGTCGGGAGCGCTCCCGGATTCTTGCGCAGGAACTCGAGCTGATCGGGATGGCGCAGCAGCGCGAGCATGCCCATGCCGAGCAGGTCCTGGGTCGTGCCGTGACCCGCCTGGAGCAGGATGTAGCAGCTGCCGACGAGCTCCTCGTCGGTGAGGCCGCGGCCGTCGTCGTCGCGGGCGTCGATCAGCGCGCTCATGAGGTCGCGGCGGGGCTTGCGGCGGTGGTCCTCGATCAGCTCGCGGAAGTAGGCGGCATAGCCGAGGGTCGCCTCCTCGCCTTCCCGGATGATCTGGTCGGTGACCTGGCCGATCTCGCCGCGGGCCGTCGACTGATGGGCCCAGTCATAGAAGCGCGGCAGGTCCTCGGTCGGGACGCCCAGCATCTCGCAGATCACGATCACCGGCAGCAGGAACGCGAAGTCCGGCACGAGGTCCATGCGGCCCTTCGGCTCGACGCGATCGAGCAGCTCGTGGATCACCTCGCGGATGCGCCCGTCGCGCTGCTCGACGGAGCGCGGCGTGAAGGCCTTCGAGATGAGCGCGCGGACCTGGTCGTGCTTCTCGGGCGGGAGGAAGAGCAGCGTGTTGCGCTGCATCTCGACGAAGTGGCGGCCGGCCGGCCCGACGTCGAAGACGTCGACGCCCCGGGCATCGCTGCGGACGTCGGGGTTGCGCAGGTTCTCGCGGACGTCGTTGTAGCGGGTCAGGACCCAGGTCGGCTTGCCCGAGAGCGCCTCGGTCCGGTAGGCCGGCGCCAGCGCGCGCAGGCGGTGGAGGAAGGGGTAGAGCGAGCCGCGCCGGCGCGGGTCGAGGATCGCCTCGAGGACCTGCTCGGGGCGGTCCATGTCGCGCGCGAGCGCGGTGTCGCGGGCGAAGGCCCGGGTCGGGTCGGTCTCGGGGGAAGAGACGCTGGCCGCTGCGGTCGTCATGGGATCCTCCTGCCCGGCATGGGGCCGTACGCTAGTCGTTCGCTAGCATGAATCGATGGTCGTCGCTGCAGAGACACCGGTGCGCGAGCGCAGACGCGCGGAGATCCTGGCCGCCGCCGGTCGCCTCTTCGCGGCCCGGGGCGTCCGCGAGACGACGGTGCGCCAGATCGCGGAAGAGGTCGGCGTCCTCGCCGGGAGCCTCTACTACTACTTCGAGACCAAGGAAGGCATCCTCGACGCGCTGATGCGGCCCTACGTCGACGCGCTGCTCGAGCGCTACCGACGCTGCGCGGCCCGGGAGGGCGACGCGCGCTCGAAGCTGCAGTGGCTGGTCGAGACGAGCCTGCTCGCGCTGCTCGAGCATCCGGACGAGAACGCGATCCTGCAGGCCGAGCTCAACCGCAGCTTTCGCGAGGACCACTATCTCTACCTCCGCGACGCCGTCGCCGAGATCGAACGCATCTACGTCGAGGTCATCGGCGCCGGCATGGCCGCGGGCCAGATCCGCGGCGACGTCGAGGCCCGCTTCCTCTTCCGGACCCTGATGGACATCGTGAAGGGGACCGCCTTCTGGTTCGATCCGCAGACCCATCGCGTGTCCGACCTGACCGCGGGCTGGTGGAAGGTCGTCGGCGAGGGCGTCTTTCCCGCCCGCTGACCCGTCTTTCGACCCGTCTTTCGACCCGCCCTTCGACCCAGCTCTCGACCGGCCTTTCGGCCGGTCTCGCAGCCTGCCCCGACCTGGCCGACCCGACCCCGATTGCCGACTGCCGCCGCCCATTATATTGTGGGAGCCGTCCGTTGAACAAATGTTTGATCAAATTTTTCGGGAGCCCTGTGGCGCGGTGTCGCACCGCGGGCCGCCCGTGAGAGGAGAGCCCGTCATGACCCAGCCCCGCTACACGATCATCGACTCCGATACCCACGTGACCGAGCCCGCCGATCTCTGGACGAGCCGGGTCCCGGCCTCGATGAAGATGCGCGTGCCCCGGGTCGAGTGGGATCCGGAGAAGCAGGCCGAGTGCTGGTTCATCGGCGACCAGTGGATCAACTCGGTCGGCGTGACCGCGATCGCCGGCTGGAAGGAGCCCTACCCGTCCTATCCGCCCCGCTACGAGCAGATGCACCCCGGCTCGTACGATTCGCACGCGCGCCTGAAGTACATGGACGAGATGGGGATCTGGGCGATGGTGCTCTACCCGAACGTTGGCGGCTTCGGCAACCAGGTCTTCGGCCGCCTCAACGATCCCGAGGCGAAGCTCGCCTGCGTCCGCGCCTACAACGACTTCCTGATCGACTGGTCCTCGGCGGACAAGCGCCGCCTGATCCCCGTCATGACGCTCCCGATCTGGGACGTCTCGGCCTCGGTCAAGGAGATCGAGCGCTGCGCCAAGATGGGCCATCGCGGCGTGCTCTTCACCGGCGAGCCCCAGAGCTTCGGCCTGCCGCTCATGGCCCACAAGCACTGGGATCCGATCTGGGCCGCCGCCGAGGCCCACGACCTCCCCGTCAGCTTCCACATCGGCTCGGGCGACTTCGGCGACGAGTTCTCCGACGATCGCGTCGAGGTCGAGGGCTATGCGGCGACCTCGGCCCGGGCGGGCGCGAAGCTCTTCATGCAGAACGGTGCCCACGTCCTCGACCTGCTCTTCAGCGGCATCCTGACGCGCTACCCGAAGCTGCGCTTCATCTCGGTCGAGAGCGGGATCGGCTGGCTGCCCTTCCTGCTCCAGTCCGCCGACTATCAGTACAAGGCGATGGCGGTCAAGAAGGCCCGCAACGATCTGCAGATGCTCCCGTCGGAGTACTTCCGCCGCCAGGTCTACGCCTGCTGCTGGTTCGAGGCGATCCCGGACGACGCGATGCTCGAGTTCGTCGGCAAGGACCGGATCATGTTCGAGACCGACTTCCCGCATCCGACGTCGATCTACGGCAGCGAGGTCCAGCGCACGATCGACGAGAGCCTCGGCAGCCTGTCCGCCGACATGCGCCATCGCGTGCTCTGGGAGAACGCGAAGAAGCTCTACGAGATCGAGACGCCGAAGGCGGGCTGACAGGGTTGCCAGAAACGACTCGACGAGATGGATGGCCGCTGGTTTCATCAGGCCCATGATGGGCAGCGCTGTCGACGTCGCCTGGTCGAGTTCGCGTGATCCGACGGAGGACTACGCATGCTCCCACCGTGGCTAGAACTGGATACGACGGCGCAGCTGGGCGCCATTCAGGGCTGGCCTGCGTGTCAAATGGTGGATGGGTGTTTGGCGCGAGGAGTGCTGCGAAACGTTGACCGGCCTAGATCTGGCGGGGGGATAGGCCGATCAAGCTGCGTTTTCTTCCATCCCGCCGCTAAGTTCATTTAGGTCAACCAGCCCCAGTGGGTCAGGAGGCCTGCGGTCGGGCGGCTCGGCGGGCGGCTCGGCGGGGCGATTTCAAGCTTTCCCGCCGATCGGCGTTCATCTTGACCACCAGTGCCCCCGGGAAGGGCCCTCGTTGGACGAGGTTTCCCATTGCCGCGATTGTCTCGGTCGCCACGCTCCCGCTGTTCAGGATTCGTCGTCTGCGGTCGGATCGACGATCTGCGACGGGTCGAAGTCGTATTCCGGAGCCCCGTCTGCCCCTGAGAGCGCCGGCTCGCGCTCGTCGAAGCCGACCACGGGCTCGAATTCAATATCCGTGGCAGGCGCAAGCGGCGGTGCCCTCGACGGAAGCTCCAGATGTTCGAGGATCCGATGCGCCGCGCTCGGCCCCGTGATGGCCGCAATCAACCTCATCCGCCCGCCACAGCCCGGACAGCGAAGCGCATCGACCTCGAACACGCGCTTCAACAAATCCGCCCATGCCATGCGACGAGCGAGCGATACGAGCCCTTCGTCTCGAAGGTCGGACGAAGCCCGGGCAGCGATCGCGTCGAAGTCCCCGCCCCCGTCGACGGCCTTGATCGACCCGCCATCCGATCCCGACGAGGACTCATCGGGTCGCGTGGCCTCGTTGGCCCTTTCCCCTTTCCCTGCCCCCGCCGGCACGACCCGGTCCCGCCCGCTCGCACACGGAGCAAGCACCCCGTGATACCGGACCTGATGGGCCCGGGGCGGCGGGATCAGGGGCGCCAACCGTTCGAGCAGCTCCCGCCGCTCCATCACGACATGCGTCGTCCCGTCTCGCCAGAGCGTCTTGAGCCGATAGGCGAGCCGACCGTCGGCCATCGCCTCGAGGCGACCCAGGGCCAGTGGGGGGCGAGCGACATAACGACAGAGCCGCTCGAGTCGTTGTCGATCGCGTGCAGGGACCGCTACGTCCGCGTGCAAGCTCATGCCGCCCTGACGAACGCAGCGCGGCGGAACGGCCGCCAGGGCCTCGACGCTCGCCTCGCCCTCGGCGATCGGCTCGACCCGATCGCCCATCCTTCGCCACGGATCGCCCGCCTCGGGACCCGTCACGATCCGCGAGCGGATCGAAGCCGCCCCGAGCATCGCCATCAGGGGATCCTCGCCCGCAAGCGGATCGTCCTCTCCAGCGACCTCCCATCCTTCGAGAAGACGCGCGATGCGCCGTGCCGTCCCCACCAGAACCCTCGCCACGTCCTCGGTCGACGGCGGAGGTAGGGCCTCGAAGACGCCGGGGGCATTCGACGGTCCGGGATAGACGCCATCGAGGACGAGAGCATGGAAGTGAGGAGTCAGGTTCAGCGCGGAGCCAAACCGCTGTATGAAGGTGACCGAGCCGCATTGGGCCTTGCGGATGCCGAAGAGTACTCGCGCACGGCGCCGCTGGTCCGCAAAGACGGCTCGCAGGAAGCATCGCAGGATCTCGCTCGTGAGCTTCGCGTTCCAGGCACAGCGATATCGGAGCGGATAGGGCAGCGTGAGGACCCATTGTCGGATCGGGACTTCCGGCAGCACCCGGTCGACGAGGTGGGCCGCGGTATCTGCCATGCGACGACCGCCGCAGGAGGGACAGAAGCCGCGACCCTTGCAGCTGAAGGCCACAAGCCGATCTTTTCCGCAGTCATCACAGCGGACGCGCAGGAATCCGTGAGCGAGCACACCGCACTCGAGATAAGCGCGGACCTCTCTCTCGACGAAGCGGGCAACGGGCGTGCCCCCTGATCGCGCACGGACGAGGAATGGGACGAGCTCCGCGCGGATGACTTCATGCAGGAGGGTCTTCTCGGGCTCGTGACGGACGTAGTCGGCGACGGCGAGGGTTCCGCCGGGACCGCATCGACGGGGCGAGACGAGAGCCGGTCAGGCTACCGGATGACGCGAATGGGCGAGCCCTGTATCCCCGCGTACTCGGGTAGTGCTACAGCAACATGAGGAATTCCCCGTCGAGGCGGGGACTCCGCCGCCGTCCCGCCGATCACCCTACGCGAACCTGAAATCCCCGAAATCCGGCGCCTTCTGCATCGCGTACAGGTCCGCCGTCTCGAAGGGCGAGTTGACCTGCAGCCGGCCCGACGAGTTCAGGTAGTAGTTGCGCGCCGCCGAGCCCGCGTCCTTCCCGAAGGCCATGGCCGCCGCCTCGGCGTCGAGCCGCTCGTTGTAGGCCCGGAAGGCCGGCTCGGTGACCCCCATCGAGGCATGTCCGCCCTCGAACATGCGGACCAGGCACTGCGCGATGTACGCCGCCCAGATCTGGTACCAGGAGGGCAGCGAGATGCCGCCCGAGACCGGCTGGGAGTTCGGGCCGTACATCATGAACAGGTTCGGGAACCCGGGAACGGCCATGCCCAGGTAGGCCCGCGCGTCGTCGCCCCAGAACGCCCGCAGGCTGCGACCGCCCTGCCCCAGATAGTCGGCGGGCCACAGATACTTGATGACGTCGAAGCCCGTCGCGAAGACGATCAGGTCGAGCTCCCGGTGCTTGCCGTCGGCCGTCTCGACGCCGCCCGGGGTCAGCCGGGCGATGGACTCGGTCACGAGCTCGACGTTCTCGCGCGTCAGCGCCTGGTACCAGCCGTTGTCGACCACCGGCCGCCGCAGCATCGGCGCGTAGTCGGGCACGAGCTTCGCGATCAGATCGGGGCGATCCCCGACCTGCTGCCGGATGTAGCCGATCAGGATCTCGCGCAGATCGTCGCTCTTCTTCGTGATGTGGCCGCCCTTGCGCTCCCATTCGGGGTCGGGGACGAGGAAGTCCTCGTGCCAGGTGAAGAGCCCGATCGCCGAGGTGTAGCGCGCCCAGTTCCAGTAGCCGGGGACCTTCTCGAGCAGCCAGCGGACTTCGGGCTCGACCTCGCGGCCGTAGTTGGCGCGCGGGCTGATCCACTGCGGCGTGCGCTGGAAGACCGTGACGTGCTCCGCCTGCTCGGCCACCGGCGCGAGCAGCTGGACGCCGGTCGAGCCGTTGCCGACGACGGCGACGCGCTTGCCCCGGACGTCGTGCTCGCTCGTCCACCGGGTCGGATGGACGATCTTCCCGCGGAACGCGTCGGTGCCCGGAATGTCGGGAAGCTTCGGCGTCGAGAAGAGGCCCGCGGCGCTGATCACGACCGGCGCCGTCCGCTCGAGCCGCGAGCCGTCGGCGCGCCGGAACGTCAGGCTCCAGACCGAGCGGCCCTCGTCGAAGCGCGCAAGCTCGAGGTCGTGGCCGTAGCGGATGTGCGGGGCGACGCCGTACTTGCCCGCCACGAACTCGAGATAGCTCCGGACGTCCTCCCCGCGCGCGAAGTACTCGCGCCAGGGGTACTGGTCCTCGAAGGTGTACTCGTAGGTGATGCTCAGGGTGTCGACGCGGATGTCGGGATACTTGTGGACGCTCCAGACCCCGCCGAGCTCGCTGCGGCGCTCGTAGACGACGTAGGGGATGCCGAGCTTCTCGAGCTGGACGGCCATCGCGATGCCGGCGAGCCCCGCGCCGATGATCGCGACCTCGAAGCCCTCGGGCACCTTCGGCCGCGGCCCGTCCGGCCGGAAGGAGAACGGGAACTTCTCGAAGCCGAGCAGCCCCTTGCGGACCTCGAAGTGCTCGTCGCGCGTCGGCACACCGAGCACGAGATCCATGATCCGGCGCAGCTCCGCGTCGGAGGGCACGCGCAGCGAGAGGCGCGGCAGCTCCGTCTCGAGCAGCTGCGCGGCCCGCGCGATCAGCCGCGCCCGCTCCTCGGGCCCGAGCTTCGCCACCGGCCCGAGCGCGGCGAGCTCCGGGTCGCCCGTCGCCTGGTAGAGCGCGGCGCGCAGGGCGGCGAGATCGGAAGCCTCGACTGCACGGCGGATGAAGGCGGAGTCGACTGTCGGAGCCATCGCTATTCCTCTCGGCGATTCGGAGTGGCGCCCGCGAAGGATCCACGCGGGCGGCTCGGGCCCCGGCGACGAACCGGGCCCGAGGGCGTCGGCATGCTAATTCATGGCCCCGGTTGCGCTAGCGTGGGCGCGCCGTGCCGAAGGCAGCGGGAGGGAGCAGGCCACATGGGGACCGCCGTGATCACGGGCGCCGGGCGCGGGCTCGGCAAGGCGATGGCCCTGCGGCTCGCGGCCGACGGCCACCGGATCGTGGCCGTCGACCTCGACGGCGAGGCCGCCGAGCGCACGGCCGCCGCCGTCGGCGGCGAGGCGCGGCGCTGCGACGTCTCGGACTGGGCCTCCGTCGATGCGCTCGCCGCGAGCCTCGAGCGCTGCGACGTGCTGGTCAACAACGCGGGCATCTGGCATTTCCACTCGCTGCTCGAGACGACGCCGGAGAAGGTCGCCGCGGTGCTCGGCGTCAACGTCGTCGGCGTGCTGCTGTGCAGCCGGGCGCTCGCGCCGAAGATGATCGCGGCGGGCGGTGGATCGATCGTGAACCTGGCGTCGGCGGCGGCCTGGACGAACTCCCCGGGGACCGGCATCTACCCCGCGACGAAGGCGGCGGTGATCTCCCTGACGAAGCAGATGGCGATCGAATGGGGCGAGCACGGCATCCGCGCCAACGCCGTCGGCCCGGGCCTGATCCGGACCGAGGGGACCGCCGAGCGGCACGCCGGCGGCCAGAGCGAGTCCCGCGCGAAGAACATCCCGCTGCGCCGCGTCGGCGAGCCGCGCGACATCGCCGACGTCGTCTCGTTCCTCGCGAGCGACGCCGCCCGCTACGTGACGGGCCAGACGATCTTCGTCGACGGTGGGATCACCGCCGGCCGCGCCGCGCTCTGAGCCGCGAAGCCCTCAGCCGCGCGGCGGATGGACGGCCGCGGCCCGCGCGAGCACGTCGCGGGTCGTCGTCGCGACCTGCTCGACGTAGTCCTCGAGCTCGAGCTTCCGCAGGTCCTCGTTCATCACCTCCGGCGACACGACGCCCCCGAAGCCGAGCTCGTTCCACGCCGCCATGAAGCCGACGAGGTCGAGCTTCCCCTTCCCCGGGAGCGTCCGGCGGTTCAGCGTGTCGAAGCGGCTGTCGGGTCCCGGCGGGAGCGCGTCGTCGAGCTGCAGATAGCCGAAGAGCGCGGGATCGAGGTCGCGCAGCCCGTCGAGCGACTGACCGCACTGGTAGAAATGCCAGGAGTCGATCATCAGCGCCTGACGCGGGAGCCGGCGCGCGAGCGGCGCGACGAAGTCGATCGCCTGACGGAGCGATCGGATCGGCACGAAGGAGCTGAACTCGAAGGCGAACCCGTAGCCGGCGGACGCGACCCGCTCGGCGACCTCGGCATAGATCGCGCGCGACGTCGCGTTGTCGACGGGCAGGCGCGACTGGATCCAGGTCGCACCGAGCGCGCCGGCGAAGGCGAGGAACTCGTCGAGCTCGGCGAAGGTCTGCGCGCGGTCGTCGGTGATCGTGATGCCGGTCAGGTCGTAGACGGCGAGGCCGGTCGCGTCGAGGGCGGCGCGGACGCGCTGGACGCCGCCATGGGCGTCGCGATGGGCGCGCAGGCTGAAGAGGTCGAGGCTCACGAGCTCGAAGCCCGACGCGGCGGCGGCGCGGATCTGGCGCTCGAGGGTCTCGGGCAGCCCGAACATCGTCGAGCGGTCGAGGGTGCAGTAGCTGAGTCTCCAGGCCATTCCTTCGCTCCTCCATCTCGCTCGACCCGGCGATCCCGAGCCCGCGCGTCGCCTAACGGCCCTCGAAGCGGGGCGCTCGCTTCTGCACGAGCGCGCCCGTGCCCTCGCGGTAGTCGGCGGTGGCCGAGGCGACCGTCCCGAGGATCTCCTCGTAGTCGAGGACGTCGTCGAGGCTGCCGTCGACGCCCTTCCAGATCACGCGGCGCGCGAGATCGATCGCGACGCTCGGCCCCGCGGCGAGCTCGCGCGCGTAGGCCAGCGCCGCGGCGAGGGCCTCGCCCGCCCCGACGACCTCGTCGACGAGCCCGATGCGGAGCGCCTCCTGCGCGTCGAGGATCTTTCCCGTCGACACCATCCGCAGCGCCTCCGGAACCCCGACGATGCGCGGCAGGAAGTAGCCGAGCCCCGAGTCCGGCGTCGCACCGATCCGCACGAAGACCGCGCCGAGCCGCGCCGAGGCGCTCGCGAAACGCCGATCGCAGGCGAGCGCGAGGGAGAGCCCGGCTCCGACGGCGGGGCCTTCGATGGCGGCGACGATCGGCTTGTCGAGGCCGAGGATCGCGCGCGGCAGCTGGTGGAAGGGGCCGGCGGGGAACTTGCGCTGCGTCCGCGGGATCGGGCCCGTCGTCACGCCGGGGAGCGGCCGATCGCTGCCGCCGCTGATCCACTCGGCGTCGGCCCCGGCGCAGAAGGCGCCGCCGTCCCCCGTCAACACGACCGCCCGGACCTCATCGGCGCCGCGCCAGTCCCGCAGCACCGCGAGCAGCGCTTCGGCGAGCTCCCAGGAGAGCGCATTGCGCTTCTCCGGGCGGGCGATCGCGACGACGCCGACCCCGTCCTCGATCCCGACCCGGATCCCGGGCGCCTGCGCCATCGCCGGCGGCCTAACGTCCCGTGAAGCGCGGCGGGCGCTTCTCCGCGAAGGCCTTCGGCCCCTCCTTCGCGTCCTCGGACGCGAAGACCTTCGCCCCGATCGACTTCTCGAGAATGAAGGGCGTCGCCTGCTGGAGCGCCTTGACGGCGATCTCCTTGGCGGTGCGGACCGCGAGCGGGCCGTTCCGGCAGATCTTCTCCGCGAGCTCGATCGCCGCCGGCATCAGCTCGGCGGGCTCGACGATCCGGTTCACGAGGCCGACCTCGTAGGCGCGCTGCGCCGTGATGGTCTGGGCCGTGAGCAGCAGCTCCATCGCCACGGCCCACGGGATCTGCTGCGGCAGCCGCACATGGGAGCCGCCGGTCGGGATGACGCCCCAGCGCGTCTCGGCGAGGG
Source organism: Myxococcota bacterium (assembly GCA_046351135.1). Lineage (GTDB taxonomy): Bacteria > Myxococcota_A > UBA9160 > UBA9160 > UBA4427 > UBA4427. The sequence goes on from JAXLZA010000010.1 coordinate 217,803, forward strand.
CGAAGGTCGCGTGGGGCACGCAGAGGCGCAGGTCGGTCCCCAGCATGAACTCGACGCCGCCCGCGATGCAGGCGCCGTTGACGGCGGCGATGATCGGCTTGAAGACGTCGGAGAAGGGCCGCTTCGTATGGTCCTCGTAGCCCATCTCGTCGCCGCCCGTGATCTGGGGCAGCGCGTCCTTCAGGTCCATGCCGGCGCAGAAGGCGCGCTCGCCGCGCCCCGTCAGGACCGCGACCCAGAGGTCGGGATCGGCCTGGAACTCGGCGAAGCCCGCGTCCATGCCGACCAGCATCTCGCGCGTGAACGCGTTCAGCGCCTCGGGCCGGTCGATCGTGAAGATCGCGACGTGGCCCCGCTTCTCGAACGCGATCGTCTTCGGCAGACACTCCATCATCGTCCCGCTCCCTTCGCCTGGCTCCCGGCCCCGCCCGCGACGCGCCGGAATCGGGGCAGCACGCGGTCGCCCCACCGATCGCTCCGCTCGAACACCACCTCGACCGGCATCTCCATCTGGAGCGCCTCGATCGGGCAGTCGACCATGCCCGACACGATGCGCGGCCCCTCGTCGAGCTCGACGACGACAACCGCGTAGGGCACGTCGCCCATGAAGGCGGGGTGCATGGCGCGGTGGACCACCGTCCAGGTGTACAGGCGGCCCGTCCCCTTCACCGGCTCCCACGCGAACTCCGTCGACGCGCAGTTCGGACACGTCACCCGCGGCACGTGGCACCACTCGCGGCAGGCGAGGCAGCGCCGCAGCCGCAGCTCCCCCCGCGCACACCACGCGTAGAACTCGTCGCCCGTCCCCTTCGACCCGATCTCGTCGGCGCCGAGCGCCGTGAGCGATGCCATCTCGTCTCCTCCGACCTGACCGCGGCGCTAGCCGCGCGACAGGATCGCGACGCTGCCGTCTCCGAAATCGCCCCAGCCCGTCACGACGCCCAGCTCGGCACCCGCGACCTGCCGCTCGCCACAGACGCCGCGCAGCTGCTTCACGGCCTCGACGACGTGGTTCATGCCGACGACGTGGGCCTCGGACAGGAGGCCGCCGTGGGTGTTGATCGGGAGCTCTCCGCCGAGCTCGATGCGACCGCCCTCGACGAAGGGACCGCCCTCGCCGCGCTTGCAGAGACCGAGCTCCTCGACCTGATGGATCAGCTCGAAGGTGAAGCAGTCGTAGATCATCGCGAAGTCGAGATCCGAGGGCTTCACCCCGGCGCGCCCGAAGGCCTCCGGCGCCGCGCGGCCGAGGCCCGTCTCGAAGATGTTCTTGCGGTTCGTGATCTCGTCGGCGGGATGGGGCTGGGCCGCCCCCGCCGCCTCGACCCGCACGATCGGCTTGCCGAGATCGCGCGCCCGCTCCTCGGTCGTCACGACGAAGGCCGCGGCGCCGTCGGTCTCGATGCAGCAGTCGAGCATCTTGTACGGGTCGGCGAGCATCGGCGACGCGAGATAGTCGGCCATCGTCATCGGGCGCCCGCGCATGACGGCGTTCGGGTTCAGCTGGGCGTGCTTGCGCATCGCGACGGCGACGGCGCCGAGCTGCTCGCGCTTCGTGCCGAACTCGTACATGTGGCGCTGGGCCATGACCGCGTACCACTGCATCGGCGCGGTGTAGCCGTGAGGGAAGTAGTAGTCGCCGGCGATGACGCCGCCGGGCAGGCGCGCGGGATCGAGCACGAGCTCCCGGGTCCGCGGCCCGGAGAAGGCCGCCCAGCCCGCCGGGATCAGGACCGCCGAAGCGCGCCCCGCGGCGAGCACGTCCGCCGCGAGCGCGAGGGATCCGACCGGCGAGGCCCCGCCCATCGCCACGGTCGCCGCGAAGCGGACCTTGTCGCAGCCGAGATTCGCGACGATCTCCTCGGCGTTGGCGAGGTTCTGGAAGGGCATGACGCCGTCGATGTCGCGTCGCGAGAGGCCGGCGTCGGCGATCGCCTTGATCGAGGCCTCGAGCTGGAGGCCGAGGTTCGTATGGGCCGCGCCCTTGTCGCGCCCGTACTTCGTCTCGCCGATGCCCACGATGCAGGCGCGCTTGCGCCCCGGATCCGCCATCGTCCGCTCCTCTTCGACCGATCTCCGGTCCACGCCCCGCTCGCGACGGGTGCGTTATCGTAGCCTCGCCGCGACGGGCCAACAGGGCGCTCCTCCGGCTTTTCGAGCCCGGGATCCGGCAGGGGGAGTGGCATGGACGAGCGGACGTCGATCGAGCGCATCCTCGACGGGCGGGCCTGGGACGATTTCTGCGAGTCCTTGAAGGGCGCCCGCGGAGCACTCTTCCGCGAGACCTCGCCGGCGAACGCGTTCGACCGCGCCGAGGGCTACCGCCATCTGTCGCGCCTGCTGCGCGTCGCCCTCGAGCGCTTCGTCGAGCACGCCGACCCCGAGCACCCGCGCTTCTACCAGATGGCCCGCGCCGACGCGAAGCTCGGCGCCGACAACCCGGATTGCCGCTACCAGAACTGCGCCCTCGACGGAAGCCGCGAGTACCGCATCCGGGGCCGGCGCGGGACCTCGACCTACCTGGGCATCGGGACCTACTACGGCAGCTACGGCGACGGCCAACCCTCGGGCTGCAGCGGCTACATGGACTCGGCCGACCTCGCCTGCGACGCCGACGGGCGCTTCGAGATCGTGCTCTCGCAGAAGCCCCATCCGGGCAACTGGATCCCGATGGAGTCGCGGACGAGCAGCCTGATCGTGCGCGAGTTCTTCCTCGATCGCGCGACCGAGGTCCCGGTCGAGCTCGAGATCGAGTGCCTCGGCGTCGACGGACCGCCGGCGCCCCTCGACCCCGCGGCCCTCGACCGCGCGCTGCAGGCGGCCTCGGTCTTCGTGAAGGGCTCGGTCGATCTGTTCTCGTCCTGGGCGGCCGGCTTCGCGAAGCGGCCGAACGAGCTCCACGCGCCCCCCGACTCCCTGCGCGGCCCGGCCCACAAGGCGGAGAACCAGGTCTTCTACCACGGCTACTGGCAGCTCGAGCCCGGCGAGGCGCTCCTCATCACGGCGACGCCCCCCGTCTGCCGCTACTGGAACTTCCAGCTCAACAACTACTGGCTCGAATCCCTCGACTACCGCTACCACCCGGTCACCGTCAACAAGCACAGCGTCCGGCTCGAGCCCGATGGCTCCTTCGCGATCATCGTCTCGGCGCAGGACCCCGGTTTCGGCAACTGGATGGACACGGCGGGTCATTCCAATGGCACGATGGGCCTGCGCTGGAACATGGCCATCGATCCGCCCCAGCCCGTCTGTCGCGTCGTGCGCCTCGACGCGCTCGTCGCGGGCCGCGCGGGTGGCTAGGCGATGACCCCGGACGCGGCGGCCCCCGCCGCCCCCGACACCCGCCTCGACGAGGCCTCGCTGCTCGCCGAGGCGCGCGAGCGGACGGGGCTCCGGGACTTCGGCGACGAGGCCTTCCTCGAGCCGATGCGGATGCTCCTGTTCAGCCTCGAGCACGAGGCACGTCTCACCCCCGCCGGCCGCGCGGGCCATCGCACGCGGATCGTCGGCCTCCTGCTCGCCCGGCTGCAGATGCACGACTGGCTCGTGCGCCATCCCGAGATCGAGCGCGAGCCCGTCGACGTCCGCTTCGTCGTCGTGGGCTTCCCGCGGACCGGCACGACGCTGCTCCAGCGCATCCTCGCGAAGGATCCGCGCGCGGGATCGCTCGCGTGGTGGGAATGCCGCCATCCCGCACCGCTCCCCGGCTGGGACCCGGCGACGGCGCGCCGCGTCCCGGACCCGCGCATCGAGCGCGCGAAGGCCGAGGTCGCGGGCATGCTCGCCTTCAACCCCGCCCTCGCCGCGCAACATCCCCTCGACGCGATGGCCCCGGACGAGGACATGATGCTCCTCGAGCACGCCTTCCAGGCCTCGGCGCCCTGCGGCTCGAACAACGTGCCCTCCTACATGCGCTGGCATCTTCGACAGGACGGTGTCGCCGCCTACCGCGACCACGCCCGCTTCCTGCGCTTTCTCTCCTGGCAGAAGCGGATGCGGGGCGAGCCGGCCGGACCCTACGTCCTCAAGGCGCCCCACCACATGCTCCACGTCGATCGCCTGCTCGAGCACTTCCCGAACGCGACGATCGTGCAGACCCATCGCGATCTGCTCGACACCCTGCCCTCCCTCGCGAGCCTCTCCCTCGAGCTGCGCCGGCTGACGAGCGATACCGCCCATCCCAGCGAATGTGCCGAGTACGCCCTCGCGACCGCCCGGGCGCGCCTCGCCGGCCTCGAGCGGGTGCGCGCGGCGACGCCGGCCTCGAAGTGGATCGACGTCTGGTTCGGAGACGTCGTCGCGTCGCCCCTCGAGGCCGTCGTGCGGATCTACGAACAGATCGGGCTCGACCTGCCGGAGGCGGTGCGCGGGGCAATGGCACGCTTCATCGCCGAGAACGGGCGAGACAAGCGGCCGCCCCACGGCTACACGCTCGAGCAGTTCGGGCTCGACGCCGGGTCGGTCGAGCGCGAGTTCGCGGACTACCGAGCGCGGCACGTCCTGCCCCGCGCCACGGCGCGCTGACCCCGCCCGCGGCCGAGCTTCGAGCATCGGACTCCGGGCTCCGGCCGTACGCCGCTGCGGGCCGGCTCCGCGCCGACCTAACGAGCGACCAGCCACTCCGGATGGAGCTTCTCGATCATCCGGCGGATGCCGTCCCGCCAGTCGACGCGACAGGGCCCCGTGAGCGCGCGGCGGCGTGTCGGATCCGACGGACGGTTGCCCGAGACCTCGGGCGTGACGACGAAGCGCGGCTCGCAGCCCGTGAGCCGGCCCATGTAGGCGCAGAGCTCCTGCATCGGGACCGGTTCGTCCCCCGCCCAGTTGACGATCGTCGCCGGCACCGTCGCCCCGGCGATCAGCCCCGGCAGCTGATCGAAGAGATCGTCGTGGTGGATCGGCGCGGCGCGGGTCGCGCCATGAGGCCCGAGCGGGATCGGCTGCCCCGCCTTCATCCGCTCGAGCAGCATCGCGGGCAGCCCGCCGTTGTCGCCGTAGACGACGTTGAGCCGCGCGAGGATCGTCGGCAGGCGGAGGTCCTCGGCCCAGAACTGGGCCACCGCCTCCTGCGCCAGCTTCGACACGCGATAGGTCGGCGAGTACGGCAGCGGCGCGTCCCCCCCGAGCGGATCGTCCTCGTGCTGGATGCGATCGGGATCGACGGGCTCTGCGTAGACCGCCCGGCTCGAGGCGACCAGGCAGGCGCGGGCGCTTCGGAACCGGTTCATCAGGCGGCCGGTGCCGTCGCCGTTGATGCGGATCGCGTCGGCGAAGGAGAGGTTCGTACCGATCGCCGCGGCGAAGTGGAGGACGAGGGTGAAGTCGGTCGGCAGGTCGGCCCAGTCGGGGGCGGCGAGATCGACGCGGCGCGTGCGGATGCCCGCCGCCTCGACCTGCTCGCGCTCGGCGGCCTGGCCGAAGCGGGCGATGCCCCAGACCTCGTTGTCCCGGGCGAGGCGGGCCGCGAGGGGAAACGCGACGCGACCGGCGGGGCCGGTGATCAGGATCTTCTCGCCCACAAGCGGTCCGGCGGACCGATCGGATGCCATCGCTTCGACTCTCCTACTGGCTACTGCCGCAGACTACCGCTCTTCTCTAGTGTCGCGGGAGGCCCGGCGGCGGCGAATCGCCGACCCGGGGCCCGAACAGGAGCCCGTTTCGCGATGCTGAACCCCGCTGCGAAGAGCCTTCTCGAAGGACTGACGGTGATCGAGCTCGGCGATCGGGTCGCCGCCCCCTACTGCGGGCGGCTCTTCGCCGAATCCGGCGCCCGCGTCGTCAAGATCGAGGCGCCCGGCGGCGACGTCGCACGCGGCTGGGGCCCCTTCGCGGGCGATCGACCGGATCCCGAGCGCGGCGGCCTCTTCCATTTCCTGAACGCCGAGAAGGAGTCGGTCGTCCTCGACCTCGAGCAGCCGGCGGATCGCGAGTCGTTCCGCGCGCTCGTCGCGAGCGCCGACCTGCTGATCGAGAGCCGGGCTCCCGGCGAGCTCGCGCGCCTCGGCCTCGATCCTGCGATGCTCTCGACGATCGCCCCGCAGCTCGTCGTCCTGTCCCTCACGCCCTTCGGCCAGACCGGCCCCTACCGCGACTGGAAGGGCTACGACCACAACGCCTATCATCTTTCGGGCAGCGGCCATCGCTACTGCGGCCGGCCCGACCAGATGCCCCTCGAGCAGGGCACCTTCCTCGCCGACTTCTACGGCGCGATCGCCGGCGCCGCCTGGGCGCTCGGCGCGATCTACGGCCGCGACGTCGCCGGCGGCGGGCAATGGCTCGACCTCTCGACCGCCGAGCTGCTCGCGACGACGATGGTCGGCGGCTGGAACGTCCCGGGCTTCCGCCGCCACGGCTACGTCAACAAGCGGACGGGCATCGGCCTCTCCGGTGCCCCCGCCTCGATCCTGAAGTGCACCGACGGCCATGCCTGGGTCTTCGCCCTCGAGCCCGGCCAGTGGAAGGGCCTCGCGAAGGTCATGGGCGATCCCGAGTGGATGGACCTCGAGATCTTCGACGACGTCTGGAAGCGCGGCGCCGAGCGCGACGTCGTCTACCCGCTGATCGAGGAGTGGACGAAGCAGCACAGCAAATGGGAAGTCATGGAGCTCTGTCAGGCGGCCGGCTCGCCGTCGACGGCGGTCATGACCGTCGCCGAGTTCGCGAAGCACCCCCACATCGTGGGCCGCGGCTTCATCGGCCAGACCGGCGGCCAGGACGGCGAGGCCCCGATGCCCGATCTCGGCGCACCCTTCCGCCCGTCGAAGGGCCGGATCGGCCTCGCGCGCCGCGCGCCGCGTCTCGGCGAGCACACGCAGGCGGCCCTCGCGCGGGCCGACCGCGCGCGCGTCGTCCACGAGCCCGCGCCCCGCGGCGCCGTCGCGCTCGGGGCGGCGAGCGGAGCCGCTGGGAGCGGCGTCGCGGCAGCCGCGGGCGCGAACGGGCGGCTCCCCCTCGAAGGCGTACGCGTCGCGAACTTCGGGTGGGTCTGGGCCGGGCCGATGGTGGGCCAGGTGCTGGGCTTCCTCGGCGCCGACGTCATCAAGGTCGAGAGCCGCGCGCGGATCGACATCATCCGCCACGTCCCGCCCTTCGAGGACGCGAAGCCCCATTACGAGCGCTCGCTCGCACAACACAACATGTGGGCCGGCAACGGCAGCGTCAGCCTCGACCTCGCGAAGCCCGAGGGCCGCGCCCTCGCCCACGACCTCGTCCGCCACTGCGACATCGCCCTCGAGAACTTCGGCCCCGGCGTGGCCGAGCGCTTCGAGCTCCGTTATGCGGATCTCTGCAAGGTCCGGCCCGACCTCGTGATGCTCTCGATGCCCGCCGCCGGCCACAGCGGCCCGCTCAAGAACGTAAGGACCTACGGCAATGCGCTCGCGAGCCTGACGGGCCTCGACAGCCTGACGGGCTACGGGCCGGGAGACGTGATCCCCTTCGAGCAGCCGATGGCCGACGCGCACAACGGTGTCCTCGGCGCCTACGCCCTGCTGGCCGCGCTCTACCAGCGGCGGGCGACCGGCGAGGGGCAGCTGATCGAGCTCTCGCAGCAGGAGGGCCTCTCGCATCTGATCGCCCCGGCCTTCATGGACTACATGCTGAACGGCCGCGTCGGCGGGCCCCTCGGCAATCGCCATCCCCTCGGCCAGGCCTCGCCCCACGGCGTCTTCCCGTGCGCCGGCGACGACCAGTGGATCGCGATCGTCGTCGAGGAAGACGCCGAGTGGCGCGCGCTCGCGGCGGCGATCGACGAGGACTGGGCCCGGGCCGACGCCTTCGCGACCCGCGCGGGTCGCGTCGCGGGCCAGGAGGCGCTCCACGCACGGCTCGCCGACTGGACGCGACCGCAGGCGATGCGACCGCTCTGCGAAAAGCTCCAGACCCGGGGCGTCGCGGCGACGCCCGTCCTCGACATCCCGGGCCTCGCGAACGACCCGCATTTCGCTGCCCGGGGCACCTTCGTCGAGCTCGAGAATCCCCAGGGCTTCCGCGAGACCCTCTACGCGCCGTACGTGAAGATGAGCCGGAGCCGGCCCCGGGCGCGGCCGGGGCCGATGATCGGCCAGGACAACGACCGGATCCTGAAGGGGCTGCTCGGCCTGTCGGAGTCGCGTTATGCGGAGCTGGTCGAGAAGCAGGTCATCTTCTGAGGAGCGGCCAAGACGACCGAGGTCACGGACACCGGGCTCAACCGCCGGGCGCCGGCGGATCGAGCTCGATCCAGTCCACTCCGTTCGTCGACCTCAGCAGGACGGGCGCCACCCGATCGTAGTCCGGTGACGTCCGGCCCACCGCGACGAAGCCCCCCTGTCCCTGGGCGACACCGAGCAGGTGGTACCCCGTGCCCGTGTCGTGCCGCTCGAAGGTCACCCCATCGGGCGAGGTCAATGTGATGCCCTTGTCGGCGACGACGACGTAGAGGCCGTTCGCGTACGCGACGTCCTCGAGGTTCCGCCCGACCGGGGAGAGCTCGGGCGTCCAGGTCCGCCCATCGGGCGAGGTCAGGAGGGTGCCGCGATCCCCGACCGCGACGAACTGCCCGCCTCCCCAGACCACGCCTCGCAGATCGACGCTCAGGCCCGCCTGCTCGAGCATCCAGGTCTCGCCATCCGCCGACGAGACGATCTCGCCCTGCTCTCCGACCGCGACGAATCGTCCATCGGCGAAGGTCACGTCGAGCAGATCGAAACGCGCACCGCTGACCACGGAGGACCATTCCGCCGCATTCGTGGACCGGAACGCGACGCCGTGGTCGCCGACCAGGACCCAGACGCCGCTGCCCCACGCGGCCCCCTGGATCGTCGTCCCGAGCGGGGTCGCCTGCGCGACCCATGCGACGCCATCGGCCGAGGTCTCGACGACGCCCTGCGCCCCCGACGCCAGCCAGAGACCGTCGCCGAACGCGATCGCCGTGAGGCTCCCCCCGGAGCGGCGGGTGTGCTGCTCGGTGAACGTCACTCCGTCGGTGGAGCGGACGATGGCCTCGCGGTCTCCGACGGCGACGAACTGGCCCGCGGCGAACTCGATCCCATCGAGGCCGTAGTCCTGGGAAGAGCCGCCTCCGCTGCCGGGACCACCACAAGCGAAGCCGAGCGCCGCGATCGCGCATCGGAGCAGCGCTCGGACGACGCCCGCCCGCGCGCGAGACGCCGTGGGGATCGTGCGATCCGGGGCACCCTCTCCCATCGCCGATCGCCCTCCGGAGGAAGCGCCTTCGAGACGGATCGCGATCACGTCGACCGCCTGTGAGGGCTCGCGTCCGCGATACGCCTCCATGCGAGCGGAGAGCACGAACCATGCCAGACTCGGGATCCCGGATCTTCGAGGACGAGCTGCGACGAGAGGCTCCCGGACCCAGACTGAGGTATTGAACCCCGCCGCCCCCGATCACCCGCGCTCCGATCGCCCCGGCGCTCGCCGCCCCGACCTAATCCTCCGTCGCCACATAGCTCCGCGGCCCCGCCGCGCCGTCGGTGCGGATCGGCAGCGGCCGCGTCGTCTCGATGCGATCGAGGTAGCCGCCGTAGGTGAATCCGGTCTGAGCCGGGCTCGAGAGCATGCCGTAGGGCCACGCCTGCTCGACCCGGCTGACGCGCTCGAGGCGCTCGAACTGCGCGTCGGGGAGCACGAGATCGATCGCGCCGAGGCTGTCCTCGAGCTGCCGGCGCGTGCGGGCGCCGACGATCGGGATCGCCCGGGGCGAGCGTCGCCGGATCCAGCGCAGCGCGAGGGCCGCGGGGCTGCAGCCGAGCTCGCGCGCGACGGCGACGAGCTCGGCCACGATCGGGGCCTTCGCCGCAGGGATCGTCTCGCCGTGGAGCGCGCTGCGGCGCGACTCGTCGGTGAGGCGTCCGGTCGGCGCGTACTTCCCGGTCAGCAGGCCCTGGTCGAGGGGGGACCAGCAGCAGATCGCGAGGTCGAGCGCGTCGGCGAGGGTGAAGTAGTCGGCCTCGGCGCGGCGCTCGCTCAGGCTGTACTGGATCTGGACGCTCGCGAGGGGCGTCGCACCGTGGAGCTCGGCGAGGGTCTGCCCGCGCGCCACGACCCAGGCGGGCGCATCGGAGAGACCGACGTAGAGGACCTTGCCGCTGCGCACGAGATCGTCGAAGGCGCGCATGACCTCCTCGATCGGCGTCAGGAAGTCCCAGACGTGGACCCAGTAGACGTCGACGTAGTCGGTCCCGAGGCGCGCGAGGCTGCCTTCGAGGGCGCGCATCATGTGCTTGCGGGAGTTGCCCGCGGCGTTGGGATCGCGGGCGCCGGGGCCGGCGCTGAACTTCGTCGACACCACGAAGCGATCGCGCTCGGATCCCATCAGCTCGCCGAGGATGCGCTCGCTGCTGCCGCCGGTGTAGACGTCGGCGGTATCGATGAAGTTGCCGCCCGCCTCGGCGAAGGCGTCGAAGACGGCGCGGCTCTCGGCCCGCGAGCTGCCCCAGCCCCACTCCTCGCCGAAGGTCATTGCGCCGAGGGCGAGCTCGGAGACCTTGAGGCCGGTGGTGCCGAAGATCGGATAACGCATGGGGCTCCCTCGTGCAGCAGGCGCGGAACGGACGGACGGGGCGGACCGGCGTGAGGACGGCTCCGCGGGCTTGCAACGAGCGTAGGCGAACGGCCGGCCCTTCGACGACCCGGCGGCCGGCCTCCGAGCGGCCGGCACCGGCGGATCACGCGGCCGCCGTCTCCGCCCGCGGCCCCCCCGATTTCGGGTAGAGTCGACGGAACGTCGCCGAACACGACCGATCCGGGAGAACCGCCATGGCCGACTCCGCACCGCGCAGCCCCGAGCGCGCCCAGCTCCTCGAGGCGGCCGCGAAGCTCGGCCCCGTGCTCGAGGCCGGCACCGTGGCGTCCGAGTCCCTGCGCCGGCTGCCCGAGGCGACCGTCGCCGCGCTCCACGCGTCGGGCTTCTTCCGGATGCTGCTGCCGCGGGAGATGGGCGGGCTCGAGGTGGATCCCGTCACCCAGAGCGAGGTCATCGAGCAGGTCGCCCAGGCCGACGGCTCGGCGGCGTGGTGTGCGTTCATCGGCGCGAGCTCGTCGGGCTTCGTCGCCGCGCAGCTCCCGGACACGGGCATTCGCGAGGTCGTCGAGCGCGCTGGCGGCGCCTGGCCCGTCTTCGCGGGCTCCCCGGCGACCGGGGGCACCGCGACGCGCGTTCCCGGCGGCTACCAGGTCGCCGGGCGCTGGGCCTGGGCCTCGGGCATCGGCCACGCGACCTGGCTTCAGGCGGGGTTCATGGTCGTGGAGAACGGCGAGCCCGCCCACGACGAGAACGGTGCCCCGATGATGCGCGCGGCCGTCTTCCCCGTCGCCGACGTCCACGTCGAGGACAGCTGGCATACCCTGGGCCTGCGCGGCACCGGCAGCGCCCACTTCAATACCCCCGGAATCTTCGTCCCGGAGGAGCGCACCTACCGCTTCCTCGATCCGACGCCGCGCCGCGGCGGCGTGCTGTTCCGGCAGCCCGTGCTCGGCTTCTTCGGGCCGGCCTTCTCGGGCTTCTTCCAGGGCCTCGGGCGCCGGGCCCTCGACGAAATCGCGCGCGTCGCGCAGACGAAGACGCGGGTGATGGCGGGCTCGCGGCTCGCCGAGCGCGCCGTCTTCCAGCGCGATCTGGCCCTCGCCGACGGCCGCCTGCGCGCGGCGCGCCTGCTGCTCCACCACGAGCTCGACGCCCTCTGGCAGCGCCTCCACGCGGACCGCCCGGCGACCGACCTCGAGAACAACCGCCTGCTCTTCGCCTTCACCCACAATGCGCAGACCGCCGTCGAGGCCGCGGACATGGCCTTCCGCTACGGCGGCGGCGAGGCGATCTTCCTCTCGGGCCGGATCCAGCAGATCAAGCGCGACGTCGAGGCCGGCGCGCAGCACATCCTGGTCGGCGATCAGAACCTCGAGCTGCTCGGCAAGGCGATGCTCGGCCTCGGCGGATCCCGGCCAGGGCTGGCTACGGAGGTCGCCTCCCAATCGACGTCGACCTGATCGCGCGGGCGCCGAGGGCGATCGCCGCGCTCAGTAGGGCTTGCCGTGGTCGCGCCACTGCTCGACCTCGGCCCAGTGGTCGGCGAGCCGCTCGACCTCGGGGAGCGGGCCGGAGAGCTCCGCGTACTGGATGATCTCGATCCAGTTGCCGGCGGGATCCTTGACCCACGAGAAGAGGCAGCGGTCCATCAGCCGCAGGACGCGGGCGCTGTGCTCGGCGCCGGCGGCGACGAGGTCGGCGTGGGCCGCGCGGCAGTCGTTCACGATCAGCGTGATATAGACGAAGCCGCGGCGGCAGGTCGGCGTCGTCGGCCGTGCGTTGGCGTCCTCTTCGACGAAGATCTGGGTATCGCCGACGCGCAGCCCGCCCGCGTGGCGCCGTGCGCCCATGCCCTCGATCAGGAAGCGCTCCTGGGCGTCGACGTCGCGGACGCCGACCGTGATCCCCGCGCTCGTCACGCCGCGCGCACCGCGCGGGACGAGGGTCACCGCGAGCCCGTCGGGATCGCGGAGCGAGCGGGCTTCGGCGAGCCCGTCGCGGGCGATCGCGAGGCCGCGGTAGCCGGTCGTGGCCGGGCCCATCGGCGTGTCGAAGGACTGGACCTTCAGCTTGCCGGGCGGGAGGGTGAAGAAGACTTCCTGATAGGTGGGGCTGTGGCGCAGGTTCTCGAGGCGCGGCAGGCCGACGACGCCCTCGTAGAAGGACCACATCGCGGGCGCGTTGTCCGAGAAGAGGCCGGGATCGAGAAGACCGCGGGCGAGCTCGAAGCGAGGCATGGCTTGACTCCCATTCAGCCGAGATAGGTCCCCGAGTCGACCACGAGCAGCTGGCCCGTGATCTTCGAGGCGAGATCCGAGAGGAAGAAGACGACCGAGTCGGCGATGTCGTCGTCGCTCGCGAGCACGCCGAGGGAGGTCTCGCGCTCGAGGCCCTCGACGATCTCGGCGACGGAGATGCCCCGGCTCTCCGCCTGCCGCTCCGCCCAGGCCTCGACGACCGGCCCCCACTTGAAGCCGGGCGCGACCGTGTTGACGCGGATGCGGTGGCGGCCGAGCTCCCGCGCGAGGTAGCGGACCCCCGTCAGCAGCGCCCCCTTCGACATCGCGTAGACGAAGCGAAGGACCTCGATCCGCGGCCGGAAGACGCCGTTGGTCCCGATCACGACGACCGAGCCCCCGCGCTCGCGGAGCAGCGGGACCGCCGCCTTCGTCATGCGCATCGTGCCCTTCACGTTGATCGCCGCCGTGCGATCCCAGTCGTCGAGGCCGCCCTCCATCAGGCCGCCGGCGACGTGGTCGAGGGCGGCGACGTGGACGACGCCGTCGAGGCGCCCGAAGCGCGTGCGCGCGAGTTCGACCAGCGCGTCGCACGAGGCGTCGGACGTGACGTCGAGGGCGGAGGCCACGCTGCGGGCCGCACCGGGATCGAGCTCGCCGCGGATCGACTCGGCCCGCTCGCCCTCGAGATCGCCGACCACGACCGAGCCGCCCTCCCGCAACACCGTCTTCGCGACCGAGCGACCGAGCCCCGGCCCGAATCCCGACACCAGCACCACGCGCCCCTCGAGCAATCCCATGCCGACTTCGCTCCTCCTGCCCGCCGTCCCCGCCGTCCCACCGATCACGCCGGACGATGGCACACCGCCTCGATGTTATGCCCCTCCGGCGCGATCACGAAGGCCCCGTAGTAGTGGGGATGGTAGATCGTGCGCACGCCCGGCGCGCCATGGTCGCGACCGCCGGCGGCGAGCGCCGCGGCGTGGAACGCGTCGACCTCGGCGCGCGTCGCGGCGGCGAAGGCCAGGTGCATCGGCCGCTGCGGCTCGCCGGCCGCGAGCCAGAACTCGCCCTTGCCGTCGCGACCGAAGCCGCTGACCTCCCCGAACTCGACGACGATGCCGATCCCGAGCGGGGCGAGCGCCCGCAGATAGAAGGCACGGCTCGCGGCGTGGTCGGCGACGTGGAGCGTGAGGTGGTCGAGGATCATCGGGTCTCCGATTCGTCTGTGTGCTGCCTAGATCGCTCGCGCCGGCGGCCCTGCGCGCGCGATCGGCTCGGCCGCCGCGAACCGGATCCGCTCGGGTGCGGTCGAAGGCAGCACGGGCCAGCATAGGGCGGGATTCGCCGCGCGCCCGCCGCGCGACGCAGGCCTCGGCCCGGCCCGTTGGCCGGCATCGGTCGAGCAAGGCATGCTGCCCGGAATCGCCATCGGGAGAGACGCGAACCATGACCCACCGCGCGCGCGGCGCCCGCCTCGCCACCACCGCCCTGAGCCTGCTCGCCGCCGCGTGGGCCTTCTCGCTCGACGCGCTCCGGGCCCGCCCCGGCAACGCCGCGGAGTCCGCCGCTCCGGCCGCCGCCCGACCGCCGGACGAGGCCCGCATCGCGGCGCTCGCCGCCGAGGCGCGGCGCATCGTCGGCGCGGATCAAGGGGTGCAGGTCGAGACGGAGGCCGGGACGGTGCTCGTCTCCCAGGCGGCGGCGCGCGCGGTCCATCCGGCCTCGGTCTCGAAGGTGCCGACGACGCTGGCGCTCCTGCGCAAGCTCGGCCCCGACCACCGCTTCGAGACGCGCTTCCTCGCCGGCGGCCCGATCCGCGACGGGCGCGTCCCCGGTCCGCTCGTCGTCCGCGCCGACGGCGATCCCTACTTCGTCGACGAGAACGCCCTGCTCGTGGCGCGGGCGCTGCGGACGCTCGGGCTCCGCAGGGTCGAGGGCGACCTGCGCGTCGAGGGCAAGCTGATCTTCGACTGGAAGGCGGACGCCCTGGCCCCGCGCCTGCGCCGGGTCTTCGAGGGGACGGTGCCGGCGGCGGCCTGGCAGGTGGTGCGCGCGCGGACCGGCGATGCCAACGCGCGCGCCCCGCGCCTCGCCTTCGGCCCTGCGACGCCGGGCGCGGGCGGGGCCGAGACGCTGCTCGTCGTCCACCGCTCGCAGCCGCTGCTCGCCATGCTGAAGGCGCTCAACGGCTACTCGAACAACATCTTCGCGCCCTTCGCGGACGCGGCCGGCGGCATCCGCGCGGTCGAGACCGCGATCCGCGTCGGCCTGCCGGCCGGGCTGCAGCAGGAGCTCGTGCTCGGAGACGGAGCCGGGGCCCATCCGAAGAACCGCATGAGCCCCCGGGCCACCGTCGAGATCCTGCGCCAGCTCACCGCCGAGCTCGCGCCCCACGGCCTCGATCTCGCGGACGTGTTGCCGGTCGCGGGCGTCGACGAGGGGACGCTCAAGAAGCGTCTGGTGGGACCGGGCGGCCGGGGGATCGTCGTCGCGAAGACCGGAACCTACGGCGACTACGGCGCCTGCGCGCTCGCGGGCGCGCTGCACAGCGAGGAGCACGGCCTCGTCTACTTCGCGATCCTGAACCGCGGCGTCCCGATCGAGGAGGGACGCCGCCGCCAGGACGCCTTCGTCCGCAAGCTCGTCGAAGCCCTCGGCGCCCGGCCCTGGAACTACGTGCGCGACGACGCACCGGCCTTCACCCGCGCCGAGGTCGTCCCGGCGGCGGAGGCGGCCGGGCCGCGCTAGGTCCGCAGCGAGGAGCCGTCGCGGGCGGTCAGCACGAAGACCGGGATCTCGCGGTGGCCGTCGGCGCGCTTCTGATAGGTCCGATAGACCGGCGAGCGGGCGGTGATCGACTCCCAGAGCCGCTCGCGCTCGCTGCCCTCGGCGACCTTCGCCTCGACGGCGATCTCGCGCCGGCGCAGGAAGATCGTCGCGGCCGGATCGGCCTTCAAGTTGCGCGCCCAGTGGGGATCCGTCGGCAGGCCGCCGCGGGAGCCGACGATCGCGATCCGCCCCTTCCCGGCGGCGAAGAAGGGCAGCACGACCGTGCGCTGCTCGCCCGTCTTGCGGCCCCGGGTCGTGAGCAGCAGCGGCGCGTTGTAATCGACGCCCTCCGAATGGGCGAAGATCATCGAGACCGGCGACTCGCCGAGATGGCGGACGCAGAAGCGATCGAAGGCCGCCCCGAACGGGGTGACGGCGAAACGGACGGCGACCTGGGAGAGCTTCATCGGATTCCTTTCGTCTGCGGCGACGCCCCGAGGACGCCTCGCGCCCCGAGCGCCTCCACCTCGTCGGGCGGGAGCGCGAGCCAGTCCTCGAGCACCGCGCGATTGTGCTCCCCGCGCGCCGCGATCCGGGCAGCCCCCGACGCCGCGCCCTGAGCCGTGCCCGTCGCCGCGCCCGCGGCCCGCGCGAGCCCGATCTCGGACCCGCTTCCGCGCCAGGGCGCCGCCGGCACGCGCAGCCCCGGTGCGACCTCCGCGAGCACCTCGCGCTCCGCGGCCCACGCCGAGTTGGCGAGCTCCCGCGTCGAGCGGACCTCGGCCTCGAGCGTCGGCAGCGAAGCGAGCCTTCGCTTCAGCGCGTCGAAGTCCTCGACCTGCGCGAACGCGGCGCGCACGCGGGCGAGGAGCGACTCCCCCCGCTCGCGCCGCAGGCCGGGATCGCTCCGCAGCGGATCGTCCGCCGAAAGCGCGATCCCGAGCGCGTCCGCCAGCTCCGGAAACTGGAGCACCGGATCGCCGAGCAGATGAACGAGCCGCCCGTTCGCGAGGGCGAAGGTCTCGAATTGCCAGGTCGGGAACGCGAAGGCCCCCGGATGGCCGGCGAGCTCGGCCGCGGCGTGCTCGTTCACGTAGAGCAGCGCCTCGCCCATCGCGATGTCGAGGTGTTGACCGCGACCGACGCGCTCGCGCTGGAAGAGCGCCGCGAGGATCGCATTGCTCGCGAAGAGCCCGGCGTAGACGTCGCCGTGCTGCTGGATCTCGCCGTGATGGGGTCGGCCGCGCAGGCGCGCGGAAAGATCGAGCAGCCCCGCCTCGGCGTGGATCACGGGGGCGTAGGCCGCGCGCTCGGACCACGGCCCCGACTGGCCCCAGCCCGTGATCGAGCAGTAGACGAGGCGCGGATGACGGGCGCAGAGCGTCGGCGCGTCGAGCCCGAAGCGCGCGAGCACGCCCGGACGGAAGTTCTCGAGCAGGACGTCGGCGCGGGCGGCCAGGCGCTGCAGCAGCGACGCCGCGCCCTCCGCCTTCAGATCGATCGAGACGTTGCGCTTGCCGGCGTTGACGTGGGCGAACATCGTCCCGACGCCGGCCACGACCGGTGCCTGCATCCGCAGGATGTCGGCCCCGGGCTCCTCGACCTTGACGACGTCGGCGCCGAGATCGACGAGCATCCGGCCGCAGATCGGCCCCGAGAGGACCCGCGAGAGATCGAGGACCCGGATGCCCGCGAGCGGTCGACCGAGCGAGACGGCTGTGCCCATCGCCGGCAATCCTATCACCGCGGCCGGGGACCGGAAGCGCGCCCCGCCCCGGACCGACTAGCCCCGCAGCGGCAGCGACGCGAGCCCGCGCAGGAAGAACGAGCCGCGGAAGACGGGCTCACCGTCGAAGTCGAGGCGCGGGAAGCGCCGCAGGATCGCGGCGATCGCGGCCTGGATCTCGACCCGCGCGAGGGAGGCGCCGAGGCAGCGATGCCGTCCGAGACCGAAGGCGAGATGGTCCCGAGGCGAGCGCCCGACGTCGATCCGGTCGGGATCGGGATACTGCGCCGGATCGCGGTTGGCGGCGCCATTGAGCAGCACGCAGGTCGCCCCCGCCGCGATCCGCCGCCCGCCGATCTCGAGCTCGACCCGGCTGCGGCGTTGGCTGATCTGGACCGACGTGTCCCAGCGAAGCAGCTCCTCGACCGCGTCCGGGATGAGCCCGGGCTCGGCGCGCAGCCGCGCGAGCTCCCGCGGCGCGAGCAGCAGGCCGCGGAGGCCGAGGGAGATGAGGTCGGCCGTCGTCTCGTGGCCGGCCTGCAGGAGGATCACGCAGGTCGCCGCGAGCTCGTCGTCGGTGAGCGGTCCGCGGTCGTCGCGGGCGAGCGCGATCAGCGTCAGCAGGTCGTCCTTCGGCTGCTGGCGGCGAGCCCGCGCGAGGGCCAGGAAGTAGTCGCGGAAGCCGGCCGTCGCCTCCTCGCCGCGGCGGACGACGTCCGGCGTCAGCGCTGCGACGTCGCCGCGGCGCGCGAAGTCGTGGGCCCACTGGAAGAAGAGCGGCACGTCGCCCTTCGGGATCCCCATCATCTCGCAGATCACGGCGATCGGGAGCGGATAGGCGACGTCCTTCACGAGATCGAGCTTGCCGCGGGCGACCGCCGCGTCGAGCAGCCGGTCGACCTCGCGCTCCGCTGCCGCCCGCCAGCGCTCGACCGCCCGCGGCGTGAAGTGGCGGGCGACCAGCGCGCGGATCCGGTCGTGGTCGGCCGGCGAGAGATACAGGATCTGCTTGCGCATCATCGCCGTGAAGAGCGCCCCCGCCTCGCCGACGTCGAAGATGTCGGCGTTGCGCTCGTCGCTGAAGGCCTGCGGATGGCGCAGCACCGCGCGGATGTCCTCGTAGCGGGAGAGCACGACGCCCCCCGGTACGTTGAGCCCGTCGCTCGGATGGACCGGCGCGAGCTCGCGCAGGCGGTGGAGCCAGGGATAGAGCGCACCGCGCCGTTCGGGATCGAGGATCGCTCGCAGGATCTCGTCGGGGTCGTTCGTCTCGCGCGGATCGATCGCTGCATCCATGCGATCGACTCTACCACGCGCGCGGCGCCCGCGAGTCCACGCGCGACGCCCCTCGCCGGGCCTCGGGCTCCGCTCGCCGGCGAGCGCGACGGCGCTTTGATAGGGTCCGACCGATGTCGCCCCCTGCCCCGACCCGACCGCCGAGTCCGCCGTCCCCGGGCCCCGTCGCCTCGATCCGCTTCGGCGCCTGGTACGACGATCGCGACCTCGCGCTCGACTTCCCCGACGGCTGGCAGGTCGAGTCGTGTCCCCCGGCCGACGGCCCCGACATCGGCCGGGACGGCATCGCCCGGGCCTTCGCCCATCCGATCGGCACGCCGCCCCTGCGCGAGCTCGCGCGCGGACGGAAGCGGGCCTGCATCGTGATCGACGATCTCTCGCGACCGACGCCGGGCGAGCGCCTCGTCCCCGTCGTCCTCGACGAGCTCGCCGCCGCCGGGATCGGCGACCGCGACGTCCTCGTCCTGGCCGGCGTCGCGAATCATCGCCCGATGACCCGTCCGGACTTCGAGAAGAAGGTCGGCCGCGAAGTCCTCGCGCGCTGCGCCGTCGCGAACCACTTCTCCTGGGACGGCTGCGTCTCGATCGGGACGACGCGCTTCGGCTCGCCCGTCGAGCTCAACGCCGACTTCCTGCGCGCGGACCTGAAGATCCTCGTCGGCTCGATCATCCCCCACGGCGCCGCCGGCTTCTCCGGCGGCTCGAAGCTCCTCTTCCCCGGCATCGCGAGCCTGGCCTCGGCCGAGGCCTATCATCGGGGCACCTGCACGCGGGGCCGTTATGCGGTGGTCGAGACCGACGCGCGGCTCGAGTCCGACGACGCGGCGCGGCTCGCGGGCGTCGACTTCCTCGTCAACGGCATCCCGAGCTCGCGCCTCGGGCTCGCGGGCCTCGTGACCGGCGACGTCGTCGCGGCCCACCGCGCCGGCTGCGAGATCGCGCGCCGCGTCTACGCGACGCCGACCCCCGCCGGCGCCGACGTCTGCGTCCTCTCCGTCTATCCGAAGGACGCCGAGTTCCTGCAGTACCTGACGGCCTTCGCGCCCTGGCAGACCGCCCCCGAGCCCCTCGTCCGCGAAGGGGGCACCGTCGTCGTCGCCCTCGACGGGGGCGAAGGCCTCGGCAGCCACTGGCTCTTCGGCCCCGGCATGCGCCTCGACGGCGGTCGCGCGCCGCGGGTCAAGGGCCGGGACGTCGTCTTCTTCGCACCGGGGATCGACCGCGGGGCGCTCCCGCCCGCAGCCCGCGACGAGGCGATCCTGTTCAAGACCTGGGAAGAGACGCGGGCCTGGCTCACCGCCAAGCACGGCGCGAGCGCGCGGGCCTCGGTCTTTCCGTGCGGGACGATCCAGCTCGGCGCCGGAAAGGGCTGAGCGCGGACGCCTACTGGTTCTGGCGCGTGAGGATGTCGGTCCCGGTGTGGAGGCCGGTGCCGTCGGGACCGGTCATGCAGTGGAAGGTCAGCACGTAGTTCTCGGCGCCCGATCCGGTCTTGTCGATCAGCACGTCGAAGACGGTGCCCGACCGGACGTTGACGTGGACGAACGGGCTGGGAGCACCGTCCGCGTCCGTCGGATCGGTCGAAGTCAGGAGATCGGGGCCGTTGCGGACCTGGACGCTGACCAGCGTCGCCGCGGCCGGCGCTTCGTCCGAGATCTGGACCGAGAGGGAAGCGGGCACACCCGTCCCATCGTTCGAGCAGAGGACCTGGTAGTAGTCCGTCGCCGCCGCCCCGGTGCCGAGGCCGCCGGCCTGCGTATGCGCGGCGACCGGCTTGGCTCCGCCGGCCGCGAGGAGCGCGGCTCCGAAGGCGAGGGCCGCCCTGCTTCTCGATCGCACCGCCATCGCCCTCCCTCACCCGTGTCGCATCGATGCCACGTCGACGTGCGTCTCCGCTCCGGTCGGGCGGAGCGCCCGGCCGGAGCGGAGACGTCTAGCCGATCCCCGCGCGCCGATCGACCTACCGCAGATCCCAGGGCGCCGACTGGCCGCGGCTCCGCCCCGGCCAGTAGCCCGGAATCGGGAGATCGCGATCGATCTGGGCCGCCGACGGCGCGACGATCACGTCGTAGCCGGCACCGCACGCCGGAGGAAGGGCGTTGGTCGCGCTGCGGTTGACGATCAGCGTCGCCGGCTCACCGATTCCCTCGACACCGCCCGCCGCGCCCTGGATCGCGAACTGCGAGCCATTGTCGGGAATCCAGAGATTGACCTTCGCGCCGTCGAAGATCGGCTGTCGCGCGCTGCAGATGTCCGCGATCGCGACCTTTACGAGCAGCCGCTTCGCGCAGGAGGTCGCGACGAAGGTCGGAGGGCTGAACTGGAACGGCACGCGACCCACCAGGTTCGGGCGCAGGAAGCCTGCGCGCGCATGGAAGCCGACCACGTTCTCGTTCGCGTCGACCTTCTCGTCCTGCAGCGCGAAGATGTTGCGGTCCTGGATGCTCTGGGCGAGGCCGGCGAGGCTCCCCGGAACGATCACGTCCGAGAGCGACGTGAGCGTGACGCTCGGGTTGCTGGTCGTGACGTCGGGCGCGTCGGTCGGGAAGACGACGCTCTGGGCGACCACCGCATTGACCTCCGCGCAGCCGTGTCCGATCCGGAGGGCGTTGTCGTCCCGGACGCCCTCGGTCTGCTGGGCCTTGACGGTCGTGTGCGCGCCGGCCGAGGTCGCCACGGCGAGACCGACGGTGACGGCAGAGAGGAGAAGATGCATTCGCGCCTGGATGGAAGAAGACCGGATCGACCTGTGCATGACCTGCTCCTGAATGGGTTCGGGCGCACCCTAGCCACCCCCGCCCGCGCGGGGGATGCGGCATGTTGTCGCGGCCGGCGCGTGCCCCGGAGGTGCCGCCAGTGCTCGGGATCGCCCGTCTCTAGCCCGTCCAACGCACGGCCTCGTGCCACCACCCGGAGCCGCTCCATGTCCCATCCGATCGCCCGATCCGCCGCCGTCCCCGCCCTCCGATCCGCGCCCACGCCGCCGTCCGCGATCTCCGCGCGCCCCGCGGCCTCGCGCCCCACGGTCCCGCACCCCGCGCCGGGCGCCGCCCGCGGGCTTGCGCTCGGCCTCATGCTCGCGCTCGTCGCGGCGGCGGGCTGTGCGACGCGCAGCGCCCCGGAAGCCCCGAGGCCCCCTTCCCCGCCCGCGCCGGTGCTCCTCTTCCCGGCCCTCAATGTCCTCGACCTCGAGCGCACGCTCGCCTTCTACGTCGACCTGATGGGGATGCGCGAGACGCTGCGGCTCGGCGACGCGACGACCGAGCGGATCGAGGTCACCCTCTCCTACGGCGACGCGAACGGCGCCGCCGCCTCCCTCGTGCTCCAGCGCGAGAACGGGCGCACGAAGCCCTACGTCTTCGACGCCTTCAGCCGCGTCGCGTTCCGCGTGCCGGACGTCGACGCGCTCGTCGCGCGGATCCGCGCCGCGGGGCATCCGGTGCTCGTCGAGCCCCACTTCATCGAGGCGATGGGGATGAAGATCCGGCTCGCGTTCGTGCAGGATCCGAACGGCGCGCGGGTCGAGCTGATCGGCGTCGTGCCCCGGGACGGCGCCTAGCAGGGCGCCGGCGCGCGCGGGGGCGCGCACGGTCGTGCGCCTAGCGGAAGTGGGGCAGGACGCGCTCGCCGAAGGTGCGCATCCAGGTCGGCTGGTCCTGGATGAACTGGGAGACGATCAGGTTGCGGACACCGTACGACGCGACCTCGTGGAGCCGCTCGACGCAGCGCTCGGGCGGACCGGCGATCGTGCCCTGGCGCGCGAGGTAGTCGCGCAGGTCGTACTTGTCGATCAGCGCCTCGTTCGGGTTCGTCGCGCCGGGATGGGCGTGGAAGCGCGACTGGTATTCGCTCATGAGGCCGCGGATGCGGCCTTCGAGCTCGGCCGGGAGGCCCTTGCCCGCGAGGGTGAAGCGGAAGACGTGGTTCGCCGTGCCGGCCAGCACCGAGCGGATCGAGTCGATGCCCTCGCGCTCGCTCGGCGCGAAGATGAGATTGCACATGTGCCAGATCTCGAGGTCCTCGACCGCGCGCCCCGCCTCCGCGGCCCCGGCGGCGAGGTGCTCCATCGCGACGGCGAGGCGATCGGGGGTCAGGCAGTTCGAGAGGACGACGCCGTCGGCGAAGCGCCCGGCGAGGCGCTGCGTCTTCGGTCCCTCGGCGGCGATCCAGACCGGGACGGGCGCCGGCTCGGGCAGCCAGTGGAGCGCCAGGGGTTGGCCCCCGTCGTCGAAGGTGCCGCCCGCCGTCATCGTCTGGACCGCCCGCATCGTCCGCTCGATCTCGCCGACCGACGCGGGGGCGACGCCGATGTTGCGCAGCGCGCTGTCCCCCGACGCGAGCCCGTAGCGGAAGCGCCCGCCCGCCAGCTGCTGGATCGACGCACACGCCGACGCGATCACCGCGGGATGCCGCGTCGCGGGGTTCGAGACGGTGATCGCGAGGTTCGCGCGGCGGGTCGTCGTCGCGGCGAAGGTCATCAGCGAGAAGCACTCCGCCCAGAGCGATTGCGAGTCGCCGCAGGTCAGGAGGTCGAAGCCGATCCCCTCCGCCAGCTCGAGCCAGCGGCGGTAGTCGTCGAAACGGCGGACGGTCGTGCCGGTTCCGAATTGCAGTCGGGTCATGCCCCTACGAAAGCGCAGAACCCCGCGGATCGGCTACCAATGGATCGGATTTCCTTCCCGATTCCGCCGCCCACGGCAGGAGGAAGAGCAGCCGCGATGCGTGCCCCCGGCTTCGATCGATCCTTCCCGGCGTTCCCTGCGCGGGTGGCCCACGTCCTCGTCCTCGCGCTCGGCGTCGCCCTCGGCCTCGCGGCGACGGCCGCCACGGCAGGCGGGACGCTCTCGACCCTGGGGCAGCTCGAGCGCGAGGTGCGCGCCCTCGAGATCCTCGCGACCCCGGACATGCGCCGGGCGATCGACGCCCTCGAGCAGCTCTACCGCGCCGACGAACGCGGCAGGACGGCGGCCGGCGCAGCGACGGCGCGCCGCGCCGCCGAGTCGACGGCGACCGCGGCGGTCTACGCGGTCGTCAACGAGGACACCGCCCGCCCCGTCGTCTTCTGGGGCGCCAATGCGCCCCACGAGTGGTTCGGGATCTCGGTGCCCCGCGGCGGCTATGGCATCGAGAACCCCGACAACGTCTACCGCTCGCTCCACGTCGACGGCGCCTCCCGCTACGAGATCCACGGGCGCTTCCCGAAGCAGGGCCCCGTCGAGCTCCACCTCGTCGTCATGGACGAGGTCCCGGGCTCGAGCGACAAGATGCCCGTCGAGGGCGCAGGCCTCGTCGCGACGCTGCGCAGCGACGCCATGCAGATCGACCCCGACGGCCGCTTCACGATCACCCTCGACAGCGACCCCGCGAACGGACGCCCGAACCATCTCCAGCTGCCGAAGTCCGGGACCTATCCCGTCTACGTCCGCGACCTCTTCACCGACTGGTCGCGCCAGTCCCCGGTCGCCCTCGAGGCCTTCCGCGTCGCGGGCCCGCCGGCGCCTCCGGTCGAGCCCGTCGCGAAGCAGGCCGAGGCCGCCGCCCGTCGGCTCGATCGGATGGGGCGCTTCTGGCTCGGCTTCAACAACCGCTTCCTCTACACCCTCGCGCCCAACACCCTGACGCCGCCCCGCAACCGGCCCGGCGGCCGGGGACTCTCGAACTCGGGCCACTTCGCCCTCGCCGACGACGAGGCCCTCGTCCTCACCCTCGATCCCCTCGGCGCGGGCTCCTTCGACGTCCAGCTCGCCGATCCCTGGGGCGTCGCCTACGAGTACGTCGGTCGCACGAGCAGCCTCAACCACGCCCAGTCCGTCGCGAACGCCGACGGCAGCATCACCTTCGTCGTCTCGGCGAAGGATCCCGGCGTCCACAACTGGCTCGATCCCGACGGCCAGTCCGCGGGCATCGTGATCGGACGCTGGCAGGTGCTGCCGGGCGAGGTCGACGCGAGCAAGGCGGTGCGCGAGGTGCGCGTCGTGAAGCAGGGCGCCCTGCGCGAGGCGCTCCCGCCCGGGACGCGCTTCGTCACGCCGGCCGAGCGCGAGGCGCAGCGCGGCGAGCGAGCGCGGCAGTACACACGCCGCCTCGCCTGGTAGGCGCGACCGCGGCCCGGACGCGACGTCGATCGCGGTCGAAAACGATGCGCCCGGCCAGGGCGCGCGCCAGGAAGGGATCCCTCGAACGTGACCGACCGCCCGAACGACGCGAGCCGCGCCCGCCAGAACTACGTGCTCGCGGTGCTCGTGCTCGTCTACGCCGTCAACTTCATCGACCGCAACCTGCTGCCGATCCTGCTCCAGCCGATCAAGGAGGAGCTCGGCGCTTCGGACGCGGCGATGGGCTTCCTCGTGGGCTTCGCCTTCGCGGTCTTCTACACCCTCGCGGGCATCCCGATCGCGCGCCTCGCCGACCACGGCTCGCGCCGCGACATCATGGCGATCGGCATCGCCTTTTGGAGCCTGATGACGGCGGCCTCGGGCCTCGTCACGAGCTTCGCGCAGCTCGCCCTCGTGCGGATCGGCGTTGGCGTCGGCGAGGCCTCGGCGACGCCCGCCGCCCACGCGATGATCTCCGACCTGTTTCCGCCCGAGCGGCGCGCCCGGGCGCTCTCGATCTACAGCACGGGGGCGAACTTCGGCGTGCTCTTCGGGCTGATGCTCGGCGGGGTGATCCAGCAGACGCTCGGGTGGCGGGCGGCCTTCCTGCTGATCGGCCTGCCGGGCATCCTGATCGCGCTGCTCGTCCGCTGGACGCTGCCCGAGCCGCGCCGCGGCGAGTCCGAGGGCCTCGTCGATCCGGGCGAGACGCCCGACATCGCGACGACGCTCCGCTACCTCGCGTCGCGGCCGACCTTCCGGCATCTCGCCGCCTCGGCCGGGCTCTACGGCATCACGTGTTATGGCTTCGTCGCCTGGGCCCCGACCTTCGTCGTCCGGGTCCATGGTCTCGGCCCCGCCGAGACGGGCTTCAAGACCGGGCTCGCGATCGGGATCTCGGGCGCGATCGGCGCCGTCTTCGCGGGCGAGCTGACCGATCGGCTCGTGAAGCGCGATCGGCGCTGGCTCGTGTGGATTCCGGCGGCGTCGGCGGTGCTCCAGGTGCCGTTCCATGCCGCCTTCGCACTCTCGCCGAGCGCGGATCTCGCGATCCTGGCGCTGGTCCCGGTCAACTTCCTGAACGGGATCTTCGGGCCGTCGAGCTACACGCTGACCCAGGGCCTCGCCCAGGTCCGCATGCGCGCGATGGCGTCGGCGACGCTGCTCTTCTTCCTGAACCTCGTCGGCATGGGCCTCGGCCCGACGCTCGTCGGCCAGCTGAACGACGTCTTCGCCGCCGAGCACGGCGCCGACGCCATCCGCTACTCGATCCTCGCGCTGCTGCTCGCGAATGCCTGGGGCATCGTCCACTCGCTGCTCGCGACGCGGACCCTGGAGGCGGATCTGGCCCGGGCCGCCGAGCGCTAGTCGGATCGTCCCGTTCACCCGCCTGCGCGGGCCCGGCGCTGCGGGCCGCCCGCGCTGCGCACGAGCCCGCCTACTCCGGCACCTGCTCCTGCAGGCAGATCCGCATGCCCGCATGGTCGTCGAAGCCCGCCTGCAGGATCGAGAAGCGCGAGCCGCTCGAGAGCCCCCGCTCGTCGACCTCGTCCGGCGTGATCGTCTCCCGGAACAGGAGCTTGCCGCCGGCGGCGACGAACGACGAGACGACGCCCTCGATGCCGCGGACGTCGTAGACGACGGTGTAGACGCCTTCGCCGCGCTGGGCGAGGAAGGCGTTCGCGGCCTCGACCATCAACCCGGTCGCGTAGGCGGGCGCCATGATCTCGATGCCGCCATGCCACGAGATCAGGACCTTGAGGCCGAGCTCCGGCAGATCGAGCTCGTCGAGGGGGACGCCGATCACGCCCTCCCAGAACGCCTTCACCCGCGGCAGGCTCTCCGCCCGCACGCACCAGACCACGTGATGAACCCCTCTCCCGTCCGCGAGCGGCATCGGCGACTCCCTCCTTGTCCGGCCTCCGGCGACGATACCGCTTCCGCGCCGCACGACGCGTCCCGTCCACACGGCGCCCCGCGTCACACGGCGCCCCCGCCTCGCGGCGGGACGCCTGCGCCGCGGGGACGACTCCGCCCATCGTCGCCCCGGATCGGTTGTGACGACCCGAGCCCGCGAGTACCGTGGCGTCGACCGGAGGAATCGCCATGCCCGCCGACCGCCTCTCGAAGCTCTCGTTCACGAAGCTCGTCGTCGACGACCTCGATCGGATGGCCGCCTTCTACACGACCGTCTTCGACCTCCACCAGACGGGCCGCCTCACCTTCGAGAAGGGGGCGATCGGCGAGCCGATCGAGGAGATCTTCCTCTGTCCGGAGCCGACGGACCGCTACGGCCAGTTCGTGCTCTTCAAGTTCCTGAGCCGTCCCGCACCGCGGGACAGCGAGGTCATCCTCGGATTCGACACCCACGACCTCGACACCGTCCTCGCCCGCGCGGAGCGCTGCGGCGGCTCGCTCGCGGCGCCCATCAAGGCGATGCCCGAGCTCGGCGTCCGGGTCGCGATGCTGCGCGATCCCGAGGGCCATCTCTGCGAGCTCGTCGAAACGCGGAGCTGAGGCGGTGGCGGGGCACTCCCCTCGCCCGACGTCACGCCTGCGCGCGGTGGCAGCGGGCCTCGCGCTCCTGAGCGTCCTTTCCGGATCCGGGGCGCACGCCCGCCCGCTCGCCGACACGATCGTCGGCGAGCGGCGCGAGGTCGTGGCCGTGGCCGGCGACTCGCTGACCGTGGTCGCCGCGCGCTTCGGCCTCTCCGTCGCGCGCCTCGCCCGGGCGAACGCGCTCGCGCCCGATGCGCGCCTCGCGATCGGCCAGCGCCTGCGCATCGAGACCGCCCACGTCGTGCCCGCCGAGCTCGCGGCGCTCGCCCCCGACGCGATCCTCGTGAACGTGCCCCAGCGCATGCTCTTCGAGCGCCGGGGCGGCGCGCTCGCCGGCGCCTACCCGATCGCGGCGGGCCGCCCGAGCTGGCCGACGCCGCGCGGCGACTTCACGGGCGACACGCGCGCGATCGACAAGCCCTGGATCGTGCCGCGCCGGATCCAGGCGGAGATGCGCTCGAAGGGCGAGCCCGTCCTCCGCGTCGTCCCGCCCGGCCCCGAGAACCCCCTCGGCCACCACTGGCTCGGTCTCTCGCGCTCGAGCATCGGCATCCACGGAACGAACGCGCCGGCGAGCATCTACTCGCTCCGCACCCACGGCTGCATCCGGCTCCATCCCGACGACGTCGCCGCGCTCTTCGAGCGCAGCCGGATCGGGGATCCCGTCACGATCGTCTACGAGCCGGTCCTGCTCGCGGCGCCGCCCGACGGCCCGATCTGCCTCGAGGTCCATCCGGATGCCTATGCCCGAACGGGCTCGGCCCTCGCGATCCTCGAGACGCTCGCCACGCAGGCCGGTCAGACCGCACGGATCGACTGGGCCCGGGTCACCGAGGTCCTCGCCGCGAAGGAAGGCCTCGCCCGGGACGTGACCCGCGGCCACCCCGGCGAGCTCTGCACGCCGACGCGCTGACTAGCGTCCCCCGCGCACGAGCCGGCCCGGGCGCGCGCCGGTATCCGCGTCGTTGCGCCGGACGACGACGCCGTCGACGATCGTCGCGACGTAGCCGCGGGCGCCCTGCAGCAGCCGCGATCCGCCCGCCGGCAGATCCGCGACGAGCCGCGGCGGCTCGAGGGCGAGCCGGTCGAGGTCGATGACGTTGACGTCGCCCCGCTTGCCGACCTCGAGGGTGCCGCGATCGCCGAGGCCGTAGAGGGCGGCGGTGTCGCGGGTCTGCATCTGGACGGCGCGCTCGAGGGAGAGCTTCGGACCGCGCTTGCGGCCCTTGACCCAGTGCGAGAGCTGATAGGTCGGCATCGACGCGTCGCAGATCGTCGCGAGATGGGCGCCGCCGTCGCCGAGCCCGAGCACCGTCGCCGGGTGGTTCAGCATCGCGAGGATGTCGGCGTGGTCGCCGCCCGCGTAGTTGAAGAACGGGAGCAGGAAGAGCCTCCGCCCCTCGTCCTCGAGCATCACGTCGTAGAAGAGCTCGAGGGGCGAGCAGCCCCGCGCCTTGCAGAGGCCGTCGACGGAGCGATCCGGCGTCGGCTCGTAGTCGAGGTCGTCCTGCAGCGGATAGACCATCGTCGACATTGGCGAGACGAGCAGCCCGATCCCCTCGTACTTGTCCCCCGTCGAGACCGAATCGGGCTCGGACAGGATGGCGGCGCGGATCTCGGGCTTGCGCAGCTCGGCGACCAGCGCCGCGAGCGACTTCGTCGCCTGGGCGAGGCGGTGATAGGTCGGGCGCTTCATGAAGGGATGGCGGGTCGTGAGGCCGAGCAGCATGCCGAAGGGCCGGTTCGCGACCTGGGCGCGCAGCTTGCCGCCCTCCTTCTCCGCCGCGATCGCGGCGTCGAGGAGATCCTTCCAGAGGCCCGGCGCGGTGAACGCCTGGAGCACGAGGAACGAGACCGGGATCTTCGTCTCGACGGCGAGCCTCCGCATCCACTCGATCTCGCGCAGCGCATCCTCGGGATCCTGTCCGTCGATGCCCGCCGACGCGACCTGGAACACGACGGGCTTGCCGGCCTCGGCGATCGCGCGACCGATCGCGAAGAGCTCGTCCTCCCTCGCGTGGGTCCCGGGGACCGGATCGCCGGCGAGGGTCACGTGGGCCTTCACGCGCGAGGTCGAGAACCCGAGCGCCCCCGCGTCGACCGCCTCGCGAGCGAGCCGGGCCATCTGCGCGATGTCCTGGGAGCTCGCGGGCTCGTTCGCGATGCCACGGCCGCCCATCACGTAGGTGCGGAGCGCGACGTGGCCGATGTGGGCGGCGACGTCCATCGAGAAGCGACGGCGGTCGAGGGCGTCGAGATACTGCGGGAAGGTCTCCCACTCCCACGCGAGCCCGGCGCGCAGCACGTCGCCCGGGATGTCCTCGACCGACTCCATCGTCGTGACGAGCAGGTCGTGGTCGGCGGGGCGCGCCGGTGCGAAGCCGATGCCGCAGACGCCGAGCACGACGGTCGTCACGCCGTGGGCGTTGCTCGGGGAGAGCGAGTCGTCGAAGAAGGCCTGGCCGTCGTAGTGGGAGTGGATGTCGACGAAGCCCGGCGTCACGACGAGGCCCTTCGCGTCGATCACCTCGTCGGCCTCGCCCGCGACCGCCGACCCGACGGCGGCGACCCGGCCCGCGCGGATCCCGACGTCGCCGACGAAGGGCGCCCGGCCCGTCCCGTCGACCACCGTTCCGCCCCGGATCAAGAGATCGAATCGCTCTGCCATGGCCTGCTCCTCGCTCGCGTTCGTGGACCGCTCCGCCTGGCCTGGCCTGGCCTGGCCGGGCCTGGCCTGGCCTGGCCGGGGGCGGAGGCCGGACGATATCACGCCCGGCCAAACAGGGCGTCCAGCCGGTCCTTCGCCTCGACGCACGCCTCCACCCGCCCGCCGCCAACTCGATCCCGAGCCGATCGCAGATCGGCGTTCGCCCGGGCGCGGTCCTCAGTTGCGGAAGTAGGGGATGACGTGCTTCCCGATGTTCCGGATCGTCTCGAGCTGGGCCCATTGCGGGACCGTCCCCATCTGGCAGATGAAGAGGATCTCGTCGGCGCCGGCGGCACGCAGCCGCTCGACGTAGCCGATCGCGTCGGGGACGGTGCCGTAGGCGTGGTTCGGGTTCATGAGCGCGAGGGACGAGTCGCTGAAGTCGACGACGACCTCCTCCGACGCCCAGCGCGAGCGGATGATCTTCTCCCCCGTCGTCGAGGTCACCATCATGTCGTCGTCGGCCCAGGCCGCGTGGTCCGGCTTCGGGCCGCCGGTGTACCAGTAGGCGAGCGACTCCATGAAATAACGCTGGCCGCGGATGCCGATCTTGCGGGCCTGCTGACCGTCCTCGAGCACGATCGCGGGACACAGCGCCGCCAGATGCTGGATCGGCCGGTAGCCGACCTGCTCCTCGGGCTTGCGCTCGGCGAAGCTGCGGCGGTAGAGCGCGTTCTTCTTCGCGACCTCCTCCGGGCCGCCGAAGCCGAGCACGAGGGCGCCGAGCCCGCGCGAGCCCGCCGTCGCGAGGGACTCGGTTCGCGTGCAGGCGAGGTACATCGGCGGGTGGGGATCCTGATAGGGCTTGGGATGGATCGGGCGGCGGGGGATGTCGATGTACTTCCCGTGGTGCTCGATCTCGTCCGCGACCATGATCTGCGGGATCAGGTACATCGCCTCGTCGATCTGGGGCTGGAGCGTCTCGAGGTCGTAGCCGAAGGTGCCCGCCTCCTGCTGGGTCCCGCCCTTGCCGACGCCGAAGTGGAGACGGCCCTGGGAGAGGAGATCGAGGGTCGCGATGCGCTCCGCGACCTTCACCGGATGGTTCATGGCCGGCGGCAGGCAGACGACGCCGTGGCCGACGTGGATGCGGCGCGTACGCCCGGCGATGAAGGAGAGGAAGGTCTCGGGGGCGGACATGTGGGCGTAGTTCGTGAGCGCGGTGTGCTCGACCGCCCAGATGACGTCGAAGCCGAGCTCCTCGGCGAGCAGGCACTGCTCGACCATGTCGTCGAAGACGCGACGATCCCCGGCTCGGGTGGCGTCGACGGTCTGGGCTTCGTAGATCAGCGAGAACTTCATGACGGGGATCTCCTCGGGGCGGCGCGCGGCCACGGGTTCAGGGCAACCGCGGTGCAACCAGGATGCCGAGGGGATCGCCGATCGGGCGGGCAAGGAGCCGGGCGGGGCGTGCGGATGCGCACGGCTGGCGAGGCCTTCGGCCCCGCACGCGAGACACTCCGCCTCGGATCGGAACGTCGGCCTCAGGCCCGGCGCTCGACCTCGACCGCGCCCAGCGGACCGAACTCCGCCCGGGCCCGGGCGCCCCGGGCGAGGGGCGGGACGGCCGCGGCGAAGGAGCCCGCGAGGATCAGGTCCCCGGGCGCGAGCTGCTCGCCGAAGCGCGCGAGCTGGACCGCGACGAAGTCGACCGACGCCTGCAGGTCCGCCGGCACGAGTCCCTCGCCGAGGGGCGGCACCGGCTCCCCGGTCACCTCGAGCCGCGGCCAGCGCGTGCCGAGCTCGGCGGCCCGGGACGGCGGCGCGAAGTCGCCGACGACGGTCGCGACGTGGAGGATCGACGACGAGAGGAGCGCGAAGAGATCCTTCGGCGGGGTCGTGAAGTCGACGATCTCGAGCGCGGGCGCGACGGCGTCGAGCTTCCCGTTCGCGCCCACCCGCAGGCAGACCTCGGGCTCGACCCGCATCGCGACCTCGGGCAGGAAGTCGAAGACCGACCCGCTCGCGAGGATCCGACGACCGTCGATCCAGGCGACGCAGGGTGCGCCGATCCCGAAGTGGGTCTGCATGCCCTTTCCGTTGAGGCCGATCTTCCAGCCCCGCGCCGGCATGCCCGCGGCGATCGCGTCGCGGCGGCGCGCGAGCTGGACCTCCATCCCGGGTCGGAGCTTCTCGAAGTCGTCGGTCGTCGTCGTCATCGCGGTCTCCCGATCCGCGAGCATCGCATGCCCCGGGAGGGGCCGCCCTCCCGAGCGGCGGGACGCCGCGATCCCGCGTTCGAGACCGAACCGCCCCCTTCCCCACAGCCCCCGCCAACCGGCAGCGCCCACCGCCCCGAGTCGCCATACTCGGCTCGACCCGACCCGGAGCGCCGCCCCATGGATCCGATCCCCGCGACCTCCCTGCTCCATCTCGACCACTTCGCCGCCGGCACGCCCCGGGACGAGATCGCGCGCCTGCGCCGCGCGCATCGCCTGCTCTGGCAGACCGACGGCTACGCGCGCGGCGGCCACTGGCTCGTCCTCCAGCGCGACGACATCGACTTCGTGCTCAAGAACCCCGACCGCTTCACGAACGCCCACGGTCCGCTCGTCGAGGACACGCCCGAAGCGATCCTCGCCGAGCTCCAGCAGAGCATGACCTTCCAGGATCCCCCGGCCCACCGCGTCCTGCGCTCCCTGGGCGACCTCGCCTTCAAGCCCGAGTCGCTCACCGCCCGCCGGCCGCTGATGCAGTCGATGGCGCGCGAGATCCTCGACGCCCTCGGCGACCGGCGCGAATGCGAGTTCATCGGCGAGGTCGCGATGCAGCTCCCGATGCGCATCCTGTTCCGCCTGCTCGGCGTCCGCGAAGCGGACCATGCCCGGGTCGTCGAGCTGACGAACACGCTCACCCTCGCGAACGACCCCGACTTCGCCGAGAACCGCCTCGCGGGCTTCCAGGCCGGCATCGACCTGATCGCCTTCGGCGAGTCGCTCGCCGCGGACCTCCGCCGCGATCCCCGCGACAGCCTCTCCCTGGCGATGCTCGATGCCGAGCGAAGCGGCCGACGCCTCTCCGACCGCGAGTTCGGCCGCCTCTTCCAGAACCTCGTCGTCGGCGGCGTCGAGACGACCCGCAACACCCTCGGCTGGCTCCTCTACGAGCTGATCCGCCACCCCGACCAGTACGCCCGCCTGCAGGCGGACCCGTCCCTCGTCGAGGGCGCCGTCGAAGAGATCCTCCGCTACCGCAACACGGTCGTCTATCTGCGCCGCACCGCGACCCGCGACCAGGCATTCGCGGGCGAGACGATCCGCGCCGGCGACAAGCTCGTCTGCCTGATCGCATCGGTGAACCGCGACGAGCGCTACTTCGACGATCCGGATCGCTTCGACATCGGGCGCGATCCCGGCCACAATCGGCGCAACGCGCGCACCTTCGGCCACGGCCCGCATTTCTGCATCGGGCATCAGCAGGCGCGCATGAACCTCGAGGTCATGACGGCGGAGATCGCCGCGCGCTGGGCGAGCCCGCGCCTGCTCGCCCCGCCGGTCCATTTCCGGTCGAACTTCATGGACGGCTTCAAGACGATGCGCGTCGGCTTCGACCCGATCGCCTGAGCCGGGCGCCGGGCGCCGAATGCCCGCGACCGAACGCGAAGGAACAGGAGACGAAGACGGTGAGCACGAACCAACCGATCGCGCTGCGATCCCTCGGCCGCACGGGCGTGCAGGTCAGCCCGATCTGCCTCGGCACGATGATGTTCGGCGGCAAGACCGACGAGGCGGAGTCGGCCCGCATCATCGACTTCGCCCTGGCCCGCGGCCTCGACTTCGTCGACACCGCCGACGCCTACGGCGGCAACGAGACCGAGCGCATCGTCGGCCGCGCCCTCGCCCGGGACGGGCGGCGCAAGCGGACCATCCTCGCGACGAAGCTCTTCTTCCCCCAGAGCGACGACCCGAACGCGCGGGGGCTCTCGCGGCGTCACGTGATCGCGGCCTGCGAGGCCTCGCTCCAGCGCCTGCAGACCGACTGGATCGACCTCTACCAGCTCCACCGCTGCAGCGCCGACGTCCCGATCGACGAGACGCTCCGCGCCCTCGACGACCTGATCCGCGCGGGCAAGGTCCGTTATGTCGGCGGCAGCATGTTCCCGAGCTGGCGGATCGTCGAGTCGCTCTGGGTCGCGAAGGAGCTCGGCCTCAACCGCTTCGTGAGCGAGCAGCCCGCCTTCAACCTGCTCGACCGGACGGCGGAGCGCGAGGTGATCCCGGCGGCCCAGAGCTTCGGGCTCGCGGTGCTCGCCTGGGGACCGCTCTGCGGCGGGCTGCTGACGGGCAAGTACGATCGCGATCGCGGCGATGCCGCCGGGCGCTGGCAGGACGGGCGGGACGCCTTCGGGCGGCAGGTGACGCCGGCGGCCTTCGAGGCGATCGATCTGCTGCGGGAGATGGCGCGGGAGAAGGGCTGCTCGGTCTCCCAGCTCGCCCTCGCCTGGTGCATGGCACAGCCCGGCATCACCTCGGCGATCATCGGCCCGCGCACCTTCGCCCAGGTCGAGGACAACCTCGGCGCCCTCGACGTCGCCCTCGGCGACGAGGACTTCGCGCGCATCGACGCCCGCATCCCGCCGCGGAGCGTCGCCGTCCGCTACTACGACACCGCGATCGGCGTCGATTTCCGCCCCAGCCGCCATCGGAGCGTCGTCTGACGCGCGAGCGAGGGAGGAGGAGCGGCGGGTCCGGCGCGCCCCGCCGCGACGCTATTTGAAGTCGCTCGCCGAGTGGCGCTCCGTGACGCGCTGATCCTCGGGCCCCCAGGCGCGATTGACGCGCTGCCCCCGCTGCACTGCCGGCCGCGCCTGGATCGTCTCCGCCCAGCGCAGCACGTTCGCGTACGACTTCACGTCGAGGAACTCCGCCGCCCCGTACAGCTCGCCGCGCACCAGCCCCCCGTACCACGGGAAGATCGCCATGTCCGCGATCGTGTAGGCGTCGCCCGCGACGTAGGGCCGCGTCGCCAGGTTGCGATCGAGCACGTCGAGCTGGCGCTTCACCTCCATCGTGAAGCGATTGATCGGATACTCGAGCTTCTCGGGCGCGTAGGCGTAGAAATGGCCGAAGCCGCCGCCCAGATACGGCGTGCTCGCCATCTGCCAGAAGAGCCACGAGAGGCACTCGCCGCGGCCCGGCGCACCGGCCCGGGGCACGAACGCGTCGAACTTCTCGGCCAGGTAGAGCAGGATCGCGCCCGACTCGAAGACCCGGGTATGCGGCGTCGTGCTGCGGTCGAGCAGCGCCGGGATCTTCGAGTTCGGGTTGATCTCGACGAAGCCGCTGCCGAACTGGTCGCCGTCGCCGATGTTGATCAGATAGGCATCGTACTCGGCCCCGGTCTTCCCGATCGAGAGCAGCTCCTCGAGCAGGATCGTGACCTTGATCCCGTTGGGCGTCGCCAGCGAGTGGAGCTGCAGCGGATGGCTTCCGGCCGGCAGGACCTTCTCGTGGGTCGCTCCGGCGATCGGTCGATTGATCTTGGCGAAGGGACCGCCGTTCTCGGTGTCCCAGGTCCAGACTTTCGGCGGCACGTACGATCCGGATTCGGCCATGATGCGTCCTTTCAGCCGGCGAAGACGCCGTGCGGTCCCGGAGTCTAGGCCGATCCGGGCCGATGCGAATCAGCCGTCGGTCTTCCCCGCGCCCTTCGCCCCGGCGGACTGGGCCTCGTAGGCCTCGCGTGCCCGGGACAGGACGTAGGCCTGGATCAGCCCGACCTCCTCCTTCGTCAGCATGCCGGCGAAGCTCGGCATGCCGCCCGGGACGAGCGCCCCGCCGAGCACGATCTCTTCGAAGATCGCGTGGCGCTCGGCGCTCGTCTCCCGCAGATCGGGGACGACGTAGCTGCTCGCCGCCGCGAAGCCGTGGCAGGTCGCGCAGTTCTCGTTGTAGAGGGTGGTCCCGCGCGCGAGCTGCTCGGGCGTCGCCGCGCGCTCCGGCGGCTTCGCGATCGTCCGGTCGCGTTCGCGATTCGTCGGCATCGGCGCCGTGCCCCCGAGCTTGAACGCGAGCACGCGCCCCTCGTTGTGCCACTGCATGATCGCCGCCGTCGCGTTCGGGCCGCTGCCGAGGGCGCCGCCGCCGAAGCCCGTCGCCACCGCGACGTACTGCGTCCCGTCGATCGCATAGCTCACCGGCGCCGCCATGATGCCCGTCTGCGACTTCGCCTCGAACAGGATCTTCCCGTCGCGCTCGTCGTAGGCGCGGAAGCGACCGTCGGCGATGCCCTGGAAGACGAGGCCGCCGGCGGTCGAGAGCGTGCCGCCGTTCCAGTGGCCCGGATGCTGGACGCGCCAGATCTCCTTGCGCTTCACCGGATCCCAGGCGATCAGCGCACCGACGGGCGTGCGCGCGGGACCGCTCGCGACCTTCGGAATGTCGAGGCCCGTGTTGTCCGAGTTCTTGCGCGCCCGGAACGCCGGGTCATAGGCGTAGTAGAACGGGAGATCCATGGCCGGCAGGAAGACGAGCCCGGCCTTCGGGCTGTAGGACATGGGATGCCAGCTGTGGCCGCCCTGCGCGCCGGGGGAGAGCAGCCGCGGCGTCTCGTCGTAATCCGCGATCGCCGCCTCCTTCGGCCGTCCGGTCCGCAGATCGACGCCCTCCGCCCAGGTCACCGGGACGTAGGGATCGGCCGAGAGCAGCTCGCCCGTCGCGCGATCGAGCACGTAGAAGAAGCCGTTCTTCGGCGCCTGCAGGACGACCTTGCGGAGCGCCCCACCGATCGGGAGCTCGGCCAGCATCAGGGGCTGCACCGCGGTGTAGTCCCAGTTGTCGCCGGGGGTCGTCTGGTCGTGCCAGGCGAGGCTTCCGTCGGCGACGCGCAGGGCGAGGATCGACGAGAGATAGAGATTGTCACCGCCGCCCGGGCTTCGCTGCGAGCGCGTCCAGGGCGAGCCGTTGCCGGTCCCGACGTAGAGCAGGCGCAGCTCCGGGTCGTAGACCATCGAGTCCCAGGCGGTGCCGCCGCCGCCGACGTGCCACCACTCGCCGCGCCAGGTCTTCGCCGCCTGCTCGAGCTCGGGATGCTCGAAGGGCTGGCTCGGATCGCCGGGGACGGTGTAGAAGCGCCAACGCAGGCGGCCCGTCGCCGCCTCGTAGGCGCTGACGTAGCCGCGCACGCCCTTTTCGGCGCCGCCGTTGCCGATCACGACGAGGTCCTCGAAGACGCGGGGCGCGCCGGTGATCGTGTAGGGCTTGCTGCGGTCGATCGTGAGGACCTCCCAGTTCGGGCGTCCGGTCGCCGCGTCGAGGGAGACGAGCCGCCCGTCGATCGTCCCGACGAGCACCGCGCCCTTCCAGACCGCGACGCCGCGGTTCACGACGTCGCAGCACGCATGCCGACCCCACTCGCGCGGGACCTGCGGGTCGTAGTCCCAGAGCAGCCGGCCCGTCGCCGCGTCGAGGGCGAAGACGCGGCTCCACTCGCCGCTCACGTACATCACGCCGTCGACCACGATCGGCGTCGCCTCGATGCCGCGCTTCGAGCCGAGGTCGAAGCTCCAGGCGAGGCCGAGCTGGCCGACGTTCTCCCGCGTGATCTGCGCGAGCGGGCTGTGGCGCTGCTCGGAGTAGGTCCGGCCGTGGAGGATCCAGTCGTCGGCGTCGGACGCCGCCGCGACGGCGCGGGCCGGGTCGACGCGACCCGCGGTCGAGGCGGCGGGCGACGCCGTGGATGCCGAAGCGGACGACGCGGCCGCCCCCGCCGACGGCGCCTGCGCCCGGGAGCAACCGAGCGCCAGCGCGAGACCGGACGCGACGAGGAGCGCGAACGGAGCGCGGAGCACGCAGCGCGAAGCGAAGAACGGAGCAGAGGTCGGAGCGGAAGGACGAGGCGCGAATCGCAAGGCGATCTCCCGAGGTACGGCGCATCGCCTCGAGTCCGATCGGCTCGACGCGGCGCGCAGCGACGGCCCGATTCTCCCATCTCCGGCTCGCCTTGACGATATTTTCCTCGAAAGATATACAGCGGGGATTCCACCCACGAGTCGGCTGGAGAGCGCTTTGGACGGCCTCGCGACTTCCGACGAATCGCTGCCGCGCTCGATCGACCCGGCCCTCTGGCCCGAGCTCTCCTACCGCCTCGGCCTGACCGACGGGCTCCCGACCTTTCCCCCGGAGCGGGCCGCCGTCGACCGGCTGGTCGCCGCCTCGGGGCTCCCCGCCGACCATCGCGTCGGCGTCATCCCCCCGAGCGGGCGGACGGCGACGGTCGAGGCGGTGGCCGCGAACGCGGTGATGGCGGGATGCCTGCCCGAGTACTTCCCCGTCGTGCTGACGGCGCTCGAGGCGATGCTCGAGCCGCGCTTCAACCTCGCGGGCATCGTGACGACGACGCATCCCTGCTGGCCGCTCGTGATCGTGTCGGGCCGGGCGGTGGACGTGCTCGGCATGGCGACCCGCGAGTCGATCTTCAACGGGGGCGGTGCGCGGGCCAATCTCGCGATCGGGCGCGCGATCCGGCTCGTGACCTGGAATCTCGGTGGCGCGCATCCGCGGCAGCCGGTGCAGGAGATCATGGGGCATCCGGGTCGCCTCGCGTACTGCATCGCGGAGGAGACCACGGCTTCGCCGTGGGGCTCGCTCGCGGCGGCGCGCGGCGTCGATGCGCCGGAGGGCGCGGTCACGGTCTTCGCCTGCGAGGGGCCGCAGATCTGCAATCCGTGGGGCGTCGCGACGCCGGACGGGGCGCGGGTCGGCGAGCGCTGGCTCGAGATGGTGGCCGACCAGATGTCGGCGCGCGGCAACTCGAATACCCACACGATGGGCGAGATCCTCGTCGCCTTCAATCCGGCGATGGCCCGCACCCTCGCCCGCGAGGGCTTCACGCGCGCTGCGATCCAGGCCTTCCTGTTCGAGCGCGCGCGCCGACGCCTGGGCGACATCCGCGTCCATCCCGACGGGCGGCCCAACGTCGATCCGGGCGCGCACTACGAGTGGTGGCCCGAGACGGTCGATCAGGGCGATCCGGACGCGATGGTCCCCGTCGTGTGGTCCCCCGAATCGATCCACATCGTCGTGGCCGGCGGCGACAGCATTCCCTGCGCCGCCATCTGTCCGTCCTGGGGCCATCTCGGCGGCTTCGCGATCACCCGGGCGCTGCCGCCGCTCGCCCCCTCGCCCGTCCTGCGCGACGATCCGTCCGCCCCCTTCGCAAGGAGAGCCTCATGATCGAGCTCGTCGACCCCCGCGGCCTCGCCCAGCGCCCCGAGAAGCCTCTCGCCCCGCGCGTGGGCGATCGACGCCGCCTGCGGCGCATCGGCTTCCTCAGCAACGAGGCGGAGCATCCGACCGGCCCGCACTTCCCGGGCTACACGCGCGTGCTCGGCCGCCTGCTGCGCGAGCGGCTCGGTGAGCTCGAGCTCCATCTCGAGATCAAGCCCGTCCTCTCGCGCCCGGCGGAGGCCGACATGATCGCCCGCTTCCGGGGCTACGACGCGGTGGTCAACGGCCTGGCGAAGTGAGGGTCCTGTACGTCGGGCAGTTTGCTCGACGCGGTCCACCTGGAAGAGCAGGGAACCCCCTCGCTCACCTTCGTGACGCAGCCCTTCGAGAGCGCTGCCCGCACGCACGCACGCCTGCGCGCGATGCCCGACATCCCGCTCGTCATCATCCCGTCCGACTATCTCGACCGCTCGGACGAGGCGGTCGCCGCGAAGCTCGAGCCGATGATCGAGCGGATCATCGATCTGCTCTGCGGGGTGGCCGGGCCGGGCTGAAGCCCCGGCGGGGCGACCGGGCGCCGGCCAACTGTTTTCCTTGCAAAGCATCGGCTTTGACCTAGGCTCGGGGTCGCCCGGAGAGAGCCGCCCCGATGAAATGGGTCCAGCACATCGTCGAAACCCTGTCCCACGACGCCCCCGGCCGCGACCTCTCGTCGCTGCCGCCGCTCGTGCGTCTCGGACGCCTCTCGCTGCTGATGGCGGAGCGGCAGAAGAACGTGCTCAAGCCCTTCGGCCTCACGCCCAGCGAGTACAGCATCCTCGGCAGCCTGCGGCGCGCGGGCGGGGCGCGGCTGCTGAAGCCGGGCGACCTCTACAACGTCGTGGGCTGCAGCCCGGGTGGGCTGACCAAGATGATCGATCGCCTCGAGGAGCGCGGGCTCGTGCGCCGCGCGTCCGACGCGGACGACGGGCGGTGTGCGCCGATCCGCCTGACGCCGAAGGGGACCGCGCTCGAGAAGGCGGCCCTCGAGGCCTACGTCGAGAGCGCGGAGGAGCTGATGGACGGCCTGTCGAAGGCCGAGCTCGCCCGAATCGACGGCGCCCTCGACACGATCCTGACCCGCTTCGAATCGGCGGAGGAATCCGTCTCGACCGGACGCCGCGCGAGCCTGCGGTCGCGCTGAGGAGACATCATGACCTTCGACCTCCTGATCACGAACGGCCTCGTCGTCGACGGCACCGGGCTCCGCGCCGGCGCGCGGACGTCGCCATCCAGGGCGGGCGCATCGTCGGCGTCGGCCGCTTCGACGCCGCCAGCGCGCGGCGCGTGATCGACGCGCAGGGCCGCATCGTCGCCCCGGGCATCGTCGATCCGCATACCCACTACGACCCGCAGCTGACCTTCGAGCCCTTCGGCACCTCCTCCTGCTACCACGGCGTCACGACCGTCGTCACCGGCAACTGCGGCTTCTCCGTCGCCCCGACCCGCGCCGACGACCGCCCCTTCATCACCCAGATCTTCGGCCGCGTCGAGGACATGAGCCCCGGCTCGCTGGCGGCGATCCCCTGGGACTTCGAGACCTTCCCGCAGTTCATGGACGCGCGACGCGGCCACCTCGGCATCAACGCGGCCTTCTACGTCGGACACAGCAACCTGCGCCGCTGGGTGATGGGCGACGCCTGCTTCGAGCGCGAGGCGACGGGCGACGAGGTCGAGCGCATGTGCGCGCTCGTGCGGGAGGCGATGCAGGCGGGCGCCGCGGGGCTCTCGTCCTCGCATGCGCCGACCCATCTCGACTCGCTCGATCGCCCGGTGCCGAGCCGGCTCGCGTCGCGCTCGGAGCTCGAGACCCTCGTCGCCGAGGTCGGCCGCTCGAACGGTGGCTCGATCTCCTACCTGCCCTACAGCTCGATCGGCGGCCTCGACGAGGCGGACGGCGAGTTCCTGATCCGCCTCGCGCTGGCGAGCCGGCTTCCGATCATCATCCAGGGGCTCGGCGCGCGCAGCAAGGTCGACGCGCCGACGGCGACCTGGGACCACTGCGTCGCCTACCTCGAGCGCGCGCGCAAGCAGGGCGCCGGCGTCTTCTCGATGCTGATGGCGCGCCCCTTCAATCGCCGCTTCAGCCTCGCCGAGGGGACGAGCCTCTACGAAGGGGTGCCCGCGTTCAACCGCCTGTTCACCGAGGCGAAGACCGTCGACGCGCGGATCGCGATGCTCTCCGACGCGAGCTTCCGCGACGCCATCCGCCGGTCGGTCGAGAATCCGAACAAGGACGCGTCGCGCGGCTCGACGCTGCCGCCGCCGCATTTCGACAACGTCCAGATCTACCGCGCCGGCAAGCCCGAGAACCAGGCGCTGATCGGCCGCTCGATGGCGGAGATCGCGGCGGAGCGCGGCATCGCGCCGATGGACGCGATGATCGCGATCGCCCTCTCCGAGGCCCTCGACGTCGAGTTCGTCTGGCGGACCGAGACCGACGCCTGGCGCGAGGGGACCTATCGCGCCTCGGTCCATCCCCACATGATCATCGGCGTCTCCGACGGCGGGGCCCACCTCGGCCGCGACGACGGCTCGGACTGGAGCTCGTACTTCCTGCGCTACTGGGTCCGCGAGTGGGGCAAGTGGGAGCTCGAGGAGGCGATCCGCCAGATGACCCAGCAGCCCGCGGCGCTGCTCGGTCTCTTCGACCGCGGCATGCTGCTCCCGGGCCATGCGGCGGACGTCATGATCTTCGATCCGGACACGATCGGCCCCGGCCGCAAGGAGTTCGTGCGCGACTTCCCGAACGGCGAGGGCCGCTGGTCGAGCCGGCCGGAGGGGATGTACGCCACGATCGTGAACGGTGTCCCGATCGTGCTCGACGGCGAGCGGACGGACGATTGCGGCCTGCCGGGCCAGGTCCTGCGACCGCGAACGGCCTGAGACGCTTCGCGGCCGATCGGAGGGAGGAGCGCCCGTGAGCTTCGAGGTCCGTCCCCTCGCCCCGATCGGCGCGGAGATCGTCGGGCTCGATCTGCGCCGCGACCTCGACGAGGCCGACTTCGCGGCGCTCCGGCGCACGATCGTCGAGCAGGGCGTGGTCGTGCTGCACGACCAGCATTTGCGCCCCGCGCAGCACGTCGCCCTGGGTCATCGCTTCGGCGAGCCCGAGCGCGGCGCCTTCAACGAGGACACGCCCGATCCCGAGCTGATCCTGCTGACGAACCGCGGGCGCGACGGCCGGATCCTCCCGGCCGACGACGTGCGCATGCGGCTCGTGAACATCAACGAGGGCTGGCATACCGACAGCTCCTTCCGGCCGATCCCCGCGACCTTCTCGCTCTTCGCCGCCGTCGTCGTCCCGCCGGTCGGCGGCGACACCTTCTTCGCGAGCCT
This sequence comes from Myxococcota bacterium, assembly GCA_046351135.1. GTDB lineage: Bacteria > Myxococcota_A > UBA9160 > UBA9160 > UBA4427 > UBA4427. The sequence goes on from JAXLZA010000010.1 coordinate 260,265, forward strand.
GCGCCTCGCCTGGGAGGCGCTCCCGCCCGCGGAGCAGGCCGCGGTGCGCGGGCTGGTCGGGCTCCACGACTACCAGAAGGCGTTCCGGCGCTTCGGGAGCACGGTGCCCGGCAATCCGATCTTCGACCTCCCGGTCGTGAAGCACCCGCTCGTCCGCCGCCATCCCGAGAGCGGCGAGACGACCCTCTTCACGAGCGAGCACGTGATGGGGATCGAGGGGATGCCCGACGAGGCGGCGCGGCCGATCCTCGACCGGCTGCTGCGGGTCGCGATCGCGCCGGAGCGCGTCTACCGCCACCACTTCCGCGTCGGCGATCTCGTGATCTGGGACAATCGCCACATGATCCACCGCGCCCAGGGCTTCGATCAGGAGCACGTCCGCGTAATGCACCACGTGCGGATCGCCGGCACGGAGCCCGTCCTCGCGGCCTGACCGTGGCCGGATCGTGGGCCGATCGTGGCCTGACCGCGGCCTGACCATGGGCTGATCGTGGCCCGAGCGACCCGTACAGTCCGCGCCGCCGCCCCGGCCCGAGCGATCGGATGCGGGCCCTCGCGCGGGATTCTGTTAGCTTCAGGGCTCGAGTGGTCTCCGATCGGGCCTCGGCAATGGTTTCCGAGCCAATCCCCGCTTCCCTTCGACAGCCCCCTTGAAGCTCCGATTCCGTCCGATGGAGGGCCTTCGATCGAAGGCATCCGCGGAGGCATCGGGGTCCGTCCAAGCGATGGTGCGAGGTCTGGATCGTCCGGACCCGCGACCGGAGCAGTCCGCGGCCGCGCCAATGCGCACGAGCCGCGAGGAATCCCGCCTTGAGCAAGAAGATCTATGTCGGCAACCTTCCCTTCTCGGCCAACGAGCAAGACCTGCGCGAGCTGTTCGAGCCCCACGGCAGCATCGACTCCATCAACGTCATCATGGACCGTGAGACGGGCCGACCGCGCGGCTTCGCCTTCGTGGAGATGAGCGACGCGGGCTCGGCCGCCAACGCGATCCGTGCCCTCGACGGCAGTGACATGGGTGGCCGTGCGCTGCGCGTCAACGAGGCCGAGGATCGGCGCGGTGGCGGGGGCGGCGGAGGCGGCGGCGGTCGTGGTGGCTACGGCGGCGGCGGCGGCGGTGGCCGCGGCGGCGACCGGGACGGTGGAGGCGGCGGCCGCTTCCGGCGCTAGTCCGTCGATCGATGGCATGCGGGAGGCGGGGGCCGTCGGCGCCCGCCTCCCGACCACCGGCACGCGCTCCGGCGCGGCCCGGTCCGGCCCGCGCTCGCCGTGGCAGCCGAGGGCATTCGGCTCAGATCGATCCCGAGCCGATCGGCAGGGTCCAGTGGCGCGCCGCATAGAGCAGCGCGAGCGGCCACGCGAGGACGAGCAGCAAGCAGAAGAGCGGCAGCGAGAACGTCCGCGGCTCGGGCGCGGGACATTCGAGCGGCGGATCCGCGCGGTGCCCGAGCGCCTCGATCACCGCCTGCTTCTCCTCGTCGATCTCCCGCGCATCGATCGGCGCGTCGCACGAGGGACAGCGCGCCTCCGCGGCCGCGTCGAGCGGCACGTCGAGGGCGATCTTCACACCGCACGCCTGACACTTCTCGATGTGGAGCCTGGCCTGGCGCAGCCGCCCGTCCTGGACGAGGCCCGTCCTGCGATCCCAGACCAGGTGGCGTGTGCCCGTCGAGTTGAGATCGCGGATTGCGGTCTCGAGTGTGTCGCGGGTCAGATCGGAGTTCGCGAGCAGGTCCGCGGCGACGAGCTCGACCTGCCGGTCGAGCAGCCGCATCAGGGCCAGTGCCCTGCGCTCCCGCTCCCGGAAGGCGAAGCCGCCCATCGCCAGACCGACGGGTGCGGTCGCCGCGACGGCGAGCCCGAGCGCCCAGACCCAGCCGGGCCCCCGCAGCTCCGCCGGCAGGGCCACCGCGAGGACGATGCCGGCCAGCACGACGAACGACGCGATCTTCGCGGCCCGGATCAGGACGTCGTCGATCGTCAGGAGATTGGGCTCTTGCATGTCGCCCGGATCGGCGGCCGGGCGAGCGAGCTTGAAAGCGGATACTGGCCCGGATCGACCCGCGCCGCAGACGACCGGCAGGTCTGCGGCAGACGCGTCGTTTCCGACGAGGACGGCCGAT
>JAXLZA010000011.1:0-245451 GCA_046351135.1 Myxococcota bacterium
CCCGCGTCGGCGGCAGCGGCCGCTCCGGCCGGCGGACGACGCGGTCGAGATCGTCGGTGCCACACAGCCCGCAGCCGGTCCGTCCGGCGAGGTTCCGCCGCGGCTCGTCCCGGCCGGCGGCGCCGGCGGGCGTCCGGGAGAGCGCGAGCACGATGCCTTTCTCGCGCAGCCGGACCTCGCAGCCGAGCAGCGCCGAGGGCGCCTCGATCAGCCCCTCCGTCAGGCAGAAGCCGAGGGCGAAGTCCTCGAGATCGGTGGGCGTCGCCAGCATCACGACGTGGGGCGAGCCGTCGAGCTCGAACGAGACGGCCACCTCCTGAGCGACGCATTCCCGGGTCGCCGTCACGCCGCCTCCGTCGACGACGCGGGCCGCGACGTGCGTCGCTCCGGCCGGCAGGCGATCGCCCGGTGCGGACGCTCCCTCGCCGACGACCGCCACGCCGGCCGCCGACTCCCGCACCGCCGCGCTCATCGCCGGACCCGATCCTGCAGCAGATGCGCCTGCAGGACGCTCTGCCGTTCGTGCTCGACCTGCCAGTCGGAGGGACGGGCGGCCTTGCGGACCTCGACCGCCGTCACCTTGTACTCGGGACAGTTCGTCGCCCAGTCCGACGACTCGGTCGTGACGACGTTCGCCCCGGACTCGGGGAAATGGAAGGTCGTGTAGACGACGCCGGGCTGGACGCGCTCGGTGATCCGCGCGCGCAGGACCGTCGTCCCGGCGCGGCTCTCGAGGGAGACCCGGTCGCCGTCGGCGACACCGCGCTCCGCGGCGTCGTGGGGATGGATCTCGAGGCGATCCTCCGGATACCAGGCCCGGTTCCCGGTCCGCCGCGTCTGGGCGCCCACGTTGTACTGCGACAGCACGCGGCCCGTCGTCAGCAGCAGCGGGAAGCGGCGGGTCACCTTCTCGTCGGTCGGAACGTACTGGGTGATCAGGAAGCGTCCCTTGCCGCGCACGAAGCCGTCGACGTGCATGATCGGGGTGCCCTCTTCCGCCGTCTTCTCGTTGCAGGGCCACTGCACGCTGCCCAGGCGATCGAGCTTCTCGTAGGTCACCCCGGCGAAGCTCGGCGTCAGCCGCGCGATCTCGGCCATGATCTCGGCCGGATGGGCGTAGTCCATCGGGTAGCCGAGCGCGTTCGAGAGCGCGCAGGTCACCTCCCAGTCGGCCTTGCCCGAGAGCGGCGCCATCACGCGGCGGACGCGGGAGATCCGGCGCTCGGCGTTGGTGAAGGTCCCGTCCTTCTCGAGGAAGGAGGAGCCGGGCAGGAAGACGTGGGCATACTGCGCGGTCTCGTTCAGGAAGATGTCCTGGACGACGACGTGCTCCATCGCCGCCATCGCCGCCGTCACGTGCCGGGTGTTCGGATCGGACTGGACGAAGTCCTCCCCCTGGCAGTAGAGGCCCTTGAAGCTGCCGTCGAGCGCGGCGTCGAACATGTTCGGGATGCGCAGCCCGGGCTCGGGCTGGAGCGTGACGCCCCAGGCCGCGTCGAAGCTCGCCCGGACGACCGGATCCCCGATGTGCCGATAGCCGGGCAGCTCGTGCGGGAACGAGCCCATGTCGCAGGCGCCCTGGACGTTGTTCTGCCCGCGCAGCGGGTTCACACCGACCCCCGGCCGCCCGATGTTGCCCGTCGCCATCGCCAGGTTCGCGATGCCCATGACCATCGTCGAGCCCTGGGCGTGCTCGGTCACCCCGAGGCCGTAGTAGATGGCGGCATTGCCGCCCCGCGCATACAGGCGCGCCGCGCCGCGCAGGTCCTCGGCCGGAACGCCGCACGCGGCCGAGAGCGCCTCGGGCGAGTTCTCCGGCCGCGAGACCCACTCGCGCCAGGCCCGGAAGCTCGCGAGGTCGCAGCGCTCGGCGACGAAGGCCTCGTCGACGAGCCCCTCCGTCACGACGACGTGGGCCAGCGCGGAGACGACGGCGACGTTCGTCCCCGGGCGCAGCGCGAGATGGTAGTCGGCGCGGACGTGGGGCGAGTCGACGAGATCGATCTGCCGCGGATCGATCACGATGAGCCGTGCCCCCTCCCGGATCCGCCGCTTCATGCGGGAGGCGAAGACGGGATGCGCTTCGGTCGGGTTCGCACCGATCACGACGATCACGTCGGCCGCCTCGACCGACTCGAAGGTCTGGGTCCCGGCCGACGTCCCGTAGGCCTGGCCGAGCCCGTAGCCCGTCGGCGAGTGGCAGACGCGCGCGCAGGTGTCGACGTTGTTGTTGCCGAAGGCCGCGCGCACGAGCTTCTGGACCAGGTAGGTCTCCTCGTTCGTGCAGCGCGAGGAGGTGATCCCGCCGACGGCGTCGCGGCCGTACTTCGTCTGGACCCGGCGGAAGCCCTCCGCCGCGAAGGCGATCGCCTCGTCCCAGCCGACCTCGCGCCAGGGATCGGTCGTCCGCTCGCGGATCATCGGCTTCGTGATGCGGTCCGGATGGGTCGCATAGCCCCAGGCGAAGCGGCCCTTCACGCAGGAGTGGCCCTCGTTCGCCCGGCCGTCGTTCCAGGGCACCATGTTGACGACCTGGTCGCCCTTCATCTGGGCCTTGAAGCCGCAGCCCACGCCGCAGTAGGCGCAGGTCGTGACGACCTCGTGATCCGGCTGGCCGAGCTGGATCACGGACTTCTCCTGCAGCGTCGCCGTCGGGCACGCCTTCACGCAGGCGCCGCACGACACGCACTCGCTGTCGAGGAACCGCTCGTCCTGCCCCGCGGACACCCGCGAGTCGAATCCGCGACCGCGGATCGTCAGCGCGAAGGTCCCCTGGGTCTCCTCGCAGGCCCGCACGCAGCGGCTGCAGACGATGCACTTGCTCGAGTCGAAGCTGAAGTAGGGATTCGACTCGTCCTTCGGGAGGGCGAGATGATTCTCGCCCGAGAAGCCGTACCGGACCTCGCGCAGGCCGACGACGCCGGCCATGTCCTGGAGCTCGCAGGCCCCGTTCGCCGGACAGGTCAGGCAGTCGAGGGGATGGTCGCTGATGTAGAGCTCCATCACGCCCCGCCGCAGGCGCGCGAGGCGCGGCGTCTGCGTATGGACCTTCATGCCGGACTCGACGGGCGTCGTGCAGGAGGCGGGCGTGCCCTTGCGCCCGTCGATCTCGACGAGGCAGAGGCGGCAGGATCCGAAGGGCTCGAGGCTCTCGGTGGCACACAGCCGCGGGACCTGGACGCCCGCCGCCATCGCGGCCCGCAGGATCGAGGTCCCCTTCGGCACGCGCACGACGACGCCGTCGATCGTCAGCGTCTCGAGGGTCTCCGACTCGCGCAGCGGCGTGCCGTGGTCGATCTCGCGCGTCTCGTTCATCGCCGACCTCCCTCGCCCGCGGCGCGCGGCGCGCCGGGGGCCGTGCCCGCGTCGGGGCGCCCGACGTCGGGGCGCCCGGCGTCTCCGGGCTCGAAATCCGCGGGGTAGTGGTCGAGGGCGGAGAGTACCGGCAGCGGCGTCATGCCGCCCATCGCGCAGAGCGAGGCCTCGACCATCGTCGCGCAGAGATCGCGCAGGAGCTCGACCTGGGCTGCCTTCCGCACGGGCTCGCGCTCCGCGCGGATCCGGTCGATCAGCTCGACGCCGCGGGTCGAGCCGATCCGGCAGGGCGTGCACTTGCCGCACGACTCCTGCGCGCAGAACGCCATCGCATGGCGGGCCAGGCTCGCGAGATCCGCCGTGTCGTCGTGGACGACGATCCCACCATGGCCGATGCCCGCCCCGAAGGCGGCATAGCGTTCGTAGTCGAGGGGCTCGTCCCAGCGCGACTCCGGCACGTAGCAGCCGAGAGGCCCGCCGACCTGGATCGCCTTCACCGGCCGCCCGCTCGCGCTGCCGCCGCCGAAGCCGAAGACGAGCTCCCGCAGCGTCACGCCGAAGGGCCGCTCGACGAGCCCGCCGAAGCGGACGTTGCCCGCGAGCTGGAACGGCATCGTCCCCGTCGAGCGGCCGCTGCCGAGCGCGCGGTAGGCCGCCGCCCCTTCGGCCAGGATCGCCGGCACCGAGGCGAAGGTCAGCACGTTCTGGATCAGCGTCGGCCGGCCGAAGAGCCCGCGCACCGCCGGCAGCGGCGGCTTGGCCCGCACGATGCCCCGGCGACCCTCGAGGCTCTCGAGCAGCGCCGTCTCCTCGCCGCAGACGTACGAGCCGGCACCGACCCGGACCTCGACGTCGAAGGGCCGCCCCTCGCCCGCCGCTCCCGCGCCCAGCCAGCCCGCGGCGCGCGCCGCTTCGATCGCGGCGCGCAGGGTCGCGACGGCGTCGGGATACTCGGAGCGAACGTAGACGAAGCCGCGGCTCGCGCCGACGGCCCGCGCCGCGATCGTCATGCCCTCGAGCAGCAGGAAGGGATCACCCTCGAGCAGCATGCGGTCGGCGAAGGTGCCCGAGTCGCCCTCGTCCGCGTTGCAGACGACATATTTTTGCGTCGCCGGCTCGGCGGCCACCGTCCGCCACTTGATGCCGGCGGGAAAGGCCGCGCCCCGCGCCCGCGCAGCCCGACTCGAGGACCTCGGCGACGATCGCCTCGGGCGCGACCGCGAGGGCCGCATGCATGCCCCGGCCCCCGCCGTGCGCCCGGTAGTCGTCGAGGGAGAGCGGCTCGGTCAGCCCGGCGCGCGCGAAGATCCGGCGGTCCTGGCGCGCGAGGAAGGGCAGCGCGTCGACGGGCCCGAGGGCGAGCGGATGCACGCCGCCCTCGAGCAGGCCGCCCTCGAGCAGGCCAGGCAGATCCGCGGGGGCCACGGGCCCATAGCCGACGCGACCCCGCGGCGTCTCGACCTCGACGAGCGGCTCGAGCCAGAAGGCGCCGCGGCTGCTCGTCCGCCGGAGCGCGATCGCCCGGCCGCGCGAAGCCGCCCAGGCGGTGATCCCGTCGGCGATCGCGTCCGCGCCGACGGCGCGCGCCGCGGCGTCGCCCGATACGAAGATCCGCGTCGCGTCCGTGCCCGCACGGGGCGCCCCCGCTGCACGATCGCACCGCGGCGCTCCGGTCGTCGCCTCGGCCCAGAGCGCCTCGAGACGCTCGGGCGCGACGCGCGCCGAGAGCCTTCCGTCGACCCGCACCGCAGGCCCCGACGCGCAGAGCCCCAGGCAATCGACCGGCACCACGCCCGCACGACCGTCGGCCGATCGGTTCGCGCCCTCCTCGCAGCCCGTGAGCGCCCGGGCTCGGGCGAGGACCGCGAGGGCCCCGCGCGCCTGGCAGGCCTCGGCGCGGCAGACCTCGACGACGTGCTCCGCCCGGGGCTCGGTCCGGAAGTCGGCGTAGTAGGTCACCACACCGTGGACCTCGGCGCGGGACAGCCCGAGTCCCCGGGCCAGGATCGGGATCGACTCGGGCGGAATTCGGCCCACGCGTTCCATCAGGCGATGCAGGATCGGAAGGAGCGGGCCGTCGAGCCCGCCGAGCTCGGCGAGGGCCGCCGCCGTCTCGAGCATGATCGGATCGTCCACCGCTGTGCCCGTTCCTGCCCGCTCCATGCTCCTCCCCCGACCCCCATCGGGCCTTTGCCCGGCTCCCCGGCGCGGCGCCCGACGGCCCCGCCCCGCAGCGTGATGGCAAGTCTGTCCCATCGAAGCCGGGCGACACAAGAGCACGCCCCGGGCGCGCCCGTGCGGGCCGGCGGCGACCCGCCGGCAAGGCAGTGAACGTTCGTGCGGTCGGGGTGTCGGAGGATCAAGCCGGAGCGTCGTCTGCCGAAGCAGCGGGCGACGCAGCTCGTTCGGAGCGTCCAGGGACGTCTCCGTGTGAGTTGCCGGTCGATTCCCCGAGGAGTAGGGTTCGCGCCGTGTTGTATCCCGACCCGAAGCAGAGGACGGTGCTGGGCTGGCAGATCCGATGGATCGCCGGCCTCTTCGCCCTGCTGATGGTCGCCGCGGGCGCGATCCCCGCCTATCCCGCCGAACATCCCGAGTCGCCGCTCGATCTGCGCAACGGCTACTACTACTCGACCTTCGAGGACGAGTGCGCGACCTCGGGCGAGCTCTGCGTCGCCACCGGCGGGATGCTCGGCGCCAAGTCGGGCTCCGAGATCGAGGTCGAAGGCGACGATCTCGATTCTTCCTGCCTTCCGACGGGGATTCGCCTCCTCGACCGTTCCGTACCGACCGCCCACGCCGAATTCGAGGGTGATCGCCCGCCGCGCTGGTCCGGACCGGGCCGCTCGGCCCCCCGCGCTCCCCCGCTCGACTGACGGGGCCCGCCTGGGTGCGGGCCGTGTGTGACTCCGGCTCGCGCATCGATCGCGCGAGACCGCCCACTCCTGTCAGCCGCGTGAGGACTCTTTCGTGTCGAACAACGTCCAGGGGAATGCCGCGTCCGGCTTCCCCACCGCCGATCTGAAATCCGGCTTCCTCGTCTTCCTGATCGCCCTGCCCCTCTGTCTCGGAATCGCCGTCGCGAGCGGATTCCCCGCCGTCGCCGGCGTGGTGACCGCCATCGTCGGAGGCGTGCTCGTCAGCCACCTCGGCCACGCCCGCCTCACCATCAAGGGGCCCGCCGCGGGCCTGATCGTCATCGTCGTCGGCGCCGTGACCGAGCTCGGCGCCGGGGACCCGATCGTCGGCTACAAGCGCGCGCTGGCCGTCGGGGTCGTCGCGGCCGCGATCCAGATCGTCTTCGCCCTCTTCCGCGTGGCGACGCTCGGCATCGCGATGTCCCCGTCGGTCGTCCACGGCATGCTGGCCGCGATCGGCGTGATCATCATCTCGAAGCAGTCCCATGTCCTGCTCGGCGTGGCCCCGACCTCGAAGGCGCCCCTCGACCTGCTGGCCGAGATCCCGAACAGCCTGATGCACATGAATCCGCAGATCGCGCTGATCGGCGGGATCTCGCTGGTCTTGATGTTCGGGCTGCCGTTCCTGCCGATCAAGGCGATCAAGAAGCTGCCCTCCCAGCTCATCGTGCTGGCGGTCGCCGTCCCCCTCGGCCTCTTCTTCCACTTCACCGAGGACCACAGCTACACGTTCATGGGCGCGACCTACGCTCTCGGCCCCAAGGCCCTCGTGACCCTGCCGGGCTCGATCCTCGACGCGATCGCCTTCCCGGACTTCTCGCAGATCACGAGCGCGACCTCGATCAAGTACATCGTGATGTACGCCCTGGTCGGGACGATCGAGTCGACCCTGACCGTGCTCGCCGTCGATTCGATCGATCCCGAACGGAAGCCCTCGGACCTGAACCGCGACCTCTTCGCCCTCGGTGTGGGGAACCTCGTCTCCGCGTCGATCGGTGGCCTCCCGATGATCTCCGAGGTCGTCCGCTCCAAGGCGAACGTCGACGCGGGCGCGCGCTCGCGCTGGTCGAACTTCTTCCACGGCGGCTTCCTGCTCGTGTCGGTGGCGCTCCTCCCGGCCCTGCTCCACCACATCCCGCTCGCCGCGCTCGCCGCCATGCTCGTGTTCACCGGCACGCGCCTCGCCTCGCCGAACGAGTTCCGCCACGCCTGGCAGATCGGGCCCGATCAGCTCCTGCTCTTCACGACGACGCTCGTGATGACCCTCGCGACGGACCTGCTGGTCGGCGTCGGGGCGGGACTCGCGCTCAAGATCGTGCTCCACTGGATCCGCGGAGCCTCCCCGCTGACCCTGCTGCGCAGCCGCATCGAGCGCACGCAGAACGGCAAGGAGGTTCGCCTCCGGCTCTCCGGCGCAGCGGGCTTCCCGAGCATCCTGAAGGTCCGGGAGGCGCTGCTCGCGATCGGGGAAGACGTGACTCGCGTCGTGATCGATCTGTCGCAGGTGCGACTCGTGGATCACACGTTCCTGAATCGGGTCGAGTCCCTCGGCGAGGAGCTGAGCTCCGCGACGGTGGTGATCGAGGGCCTCGACCGCATGCGGTCGACGAGCGAGCACCCGCACGCGTCGCGAAGGAAGTAGTCGGACGGTGGGCTCGCCGCTCCGATGCATCCGGGGGCTGGAGCTGCCCGCGCTCCGTCCCCCGCTCGGAGCGGCGCGCCCCACCGTCGACGAACGCCGATGAGAGGCCGACGAGAGAGAGGTCGCTGCGCATGGCGATGACGACGAGCCCCGCCCCGCGGTCGATCCACGACCACGGCGATCCGGTCGAGCGCAACCGCGACCTCGTCCGGCACTACTTCGCGGCGATCGCGACGAGCGATCTCGAGGCGCTCGAATCGCTCCTCGCCCCCGATCTCCGCATGCGCTGTGCGGGCGGCAAGGGCACCGCGAAGGTCGTCGAGTTCGACTCCTTCGCCGCCCTGGCGGACGATCTGCGCCACAACGAGGGTCAGCTCTACGACCCCGCCGTCGGGATCCAGCCCGAGATCCTGAACCTGATGGCGGAGGGCGACCGGGTCGCCGCCGAGGTCCGCATCCGCGGGCTCTCCGCCCATACCGGCGCCACCTACGACAACCTCTACGCGTTCTTCTTCTGGATCCGCGACGGCGTCATCGTGGAGATCCACGAGCACCTCGACACCGCCTACGTCGCGTCCACGCTGCTCGCCCCCGCCGGCATCGCGGCCGGGGTCGACATGCCGTGGCTGCACACGCCGCGACGGCGCTGAGGCCGAGGCGGAGACGGGGCCCGAGGGCTCCCGGTGCCGCCCTCCACGGCCCCCCTCCCGAATTCCGATCCCCGAAACGACGAATGCCCCCGGACCTTCCGATCCGGGGGCATTCGCTTGTCTGGAGCACGAGACCAGGTTCGAACTGGCGACCCTCACGTTGGCAACGTGATGCTCTACCAACTGAGCTACTCGTGCATGGAACCATTCTGGCCGCAGAGCGCCGGTTGGTACGGCGCGGCGGGCCCCAGTTTTTAAACGACCGTCGGGGCGGCGTCAAGAACCCCGCCGAGCTCCCCCGGCCCCGGGACGGGATGCCCCTTCCGGAGCCCCGTCCCTGGCCGGGTCGGAGGCGGGTCGGAGGCCTCAGAGCCGGGTGATCTTCTCCCGGTCGTTCTTGACGTCCTTGGTCGCGTTGCGCGTGTCGAAGACCCGGGGCCCGACGCGGACGACCCGGTCGTAGTCCACGTTCGGATGGTCGGTCAGGACGACCACCAGGTCCGAGCTCCGCAGCACGTCGTCCGTCAGGTCCACCGACTTCATGCGGTCCCCCGCGATCTCGCACTCCGCCACGAAGGGATCGTGGTACTGGACCTCGGCCCCGCGATGGCGCAGGCCGGCGATCACGTCGAGAGCCGGGGACTCGCGCATGTCGTCGACGCTCGCCTTGTAGGCGACGCCGAGCACGAGGATGTGGGAGCCGTTCACGGCCAGGCGATCCTCGTTGAGCATCTCGGCGATGCGGTCGACCACGTGGTCGGGCATCGCGGAGTTGACCTCGGTCGCGAGCTCGATGAAGCGCGCCGGGAAGTTCAGCGACTTCATCTTCCACGACAGGTAGGCCGGATCGACCGGGATGCAGTGGCCGCCGAGCCCGGGGCCCGGGGTGAACTTCATGAAGCCGTAGGGCTTGGTCGCCGCGGCGTCGATCACCTCCCAGACGTCGAGGTCGAGCTTCTCGCACATCATCGCGACCTCGTTGACGAGGCCGATGTTGATCATGCGGAAGGTGTTCTCGAGGAGCTTCACCATCTCCGCCGCCTGGGTCGACGAGACCGGCACGATCTTGTCGAAGACGGTCGCGAAGACCTGACAGGCGAGCTCCGTGCAGAGCGGGGTCTCGCCGCCGACGACCTTGGGGACGTTCTTGACCTTGAACTTCGTGTTCGCGGGGTCGATGCGCTCCGGCGCGAACGCCAGCGAGAAGTCCTTGCCGATCGTGAGCCCGGCATCCTCGAGGAGCGGGATCACGAACTCGTGGGTCGTCCCGGGATAGGTCGTGCTGCCGAGGATGATCAGCTGTCCCTCGCGCAGGTGCTTGCGGATCTCGTCGACGGCCGAGGCGATGAACGAGACGTCTGGGTCTCGGGTCTTGCGCAGCGGGGTCGGCACGCAGATGTTGATGACGTCGACCTCGGCCAGCAGGTTGAAGTCGTTCGTCGGCGTGAACTGCTTCGACTCGACCAGCTTCGCCACGGCCTTCGAGTCGACGTCGCCGATGTACGAGCGGCCCTGGGCCAGCGAGCGGATCTTCTTGACGTCGATGTCGAAGCCGTTCACGCGAAAGCCCGCGTTCGCGAGCTCCACCGCGAGCGGCAGGCCGACGTAGCCCAGCCCGATGACGCCGATGCGCGCCTCGCGCGCATCGATGCGGCGGCGCAGATCCAGGAGCTTGCTCATGACTTGGTTCCTTCCTTCTTCATCCGCGGAATCCCCGGCATCCCCGGTCGCCGTCCGATCCCGACGCGCCCTTCAGGACGCCGCCGGACGGTTCCAGCCGAAGTAGTCCGAGAAATAGAGATAACCCGACCACAGGGTGAGTACCGTGGCGATCGCGAGAAGTGTCAGCCCGATCTCGTAGGCGGGCAGACCGAGAGTCTCGTAGTGAAAGAGGAGTGCAGCCGTCGCGACGGTCTGGGCGATCGTCTTGAGCTTGCCCGGGCCCGTCGCCGCGACGACCTGCCCCTGGGACGACGCGATGCCCCGCAGCCCGGTCACCGCCAGCTCGCGCCCGACGATCACGACCACCATCCCCGAGGCCCACAGCGGAATCCAGCCGATGGCGAGCAGCATGATGAGCGCCGTCGACACGATCAGCTTGTCCGCCAGCGGATCGAGCAGCTTGCCGATCCGCGTGATGTCCTTGCCGCCCTTGCGCCGGGCGAGCCAGCCGTCCAGGATGTCGGTCACCGCCGCCACGATGAAGGCCCATGCCATCCAGCGGCTCCCGCTCACCGTCATCGCCATCGGCAGGAAGAGCAGCACCGGGACGACGGTGATGCGCAACATCGTCACCGTATTGGGCAGGTTCCAGAATCGCTCCCGCGGCAGCGCGGCCGGAGCGGCCTCGGCCTCGCGAACGGTCTCGCGGGCGACGTCGCGAACGGGCATGGCGAGCGCGTCCCGGTCCATGACTCGATCGTTGCCCCCCGCTTCCATCCTGGTTCCCGCTCGAGCTCGGATCGGGTCAGGGACCCACGCGCGAAGCGAGCGGCACCGCGCCCGGCGCCCGGCCGGCGGCCTCGCTGCGGTCGGCGACGCGCACGGAATCCCCGGAAGCGGAGCCCGAGCGGGCCGCGAGTCGCTCGAAATCGGCCTGGTAGCGACGATGGTACTCGAGCACCCGCTTGATGTAAGCCCGCGTCTCCGGGTAGGGCGGCACGCCCCGATGGCGCTCGACCGCACCCGGACCCGCATTGTAGGCCGCGAGCGCCCGCGCAACGTCCCCGAAGCGATCGAGCATCGCCCGCAGATACCGGACACCGCCGTCGATGTTCTCGACGACACCGAAGGGCCGCTCGACGCCGAGATCGGCGGCGGTGGCGGGCATCAGCTGCATGAGTCCCTGGGCCCCGACGCGCGACACCGCGTGCGGGCGGAAGCCCGACTCGGCGGCGATCACCGCCTTCACCAGGCCGGGCTCGACCTCGTGCTGACTCGCGACCTGCAGGATCAGGTGGTCGTAGTCCCGCTCCGTGGGGACCTTCACGCGCCGGGGCGGTGCGATCGCGAGGCCCTCGAGACGGACCGGGTCGTTGCGCTGGTAGCGCGTGTCGACCGGGGCATCGGTGAAGTGGTGGACGCCGCGCGCATCGACGTAGCGGTAGACGGCGTTGCCCGACCAGCCCGCGGTCGGCGCGAGGGTCACGAGGGCGAAGAGCCCGGCGAGGCCAGCCCTGAACCGCATGTCCTGCCCTCGCCATCCCATCGACTCGTCCCCTCCCGCCCTGCCGTGCGTGCGGATCCGAGCCGGCCCGACCCCATGGGGTCCCAATTTCTTCGGCCTCATCCTTGGAAGCCGTCCCAAGAGGCCGATAGACTTCTCGATTTTCAAGCATCGGAGCCTCTCGGGCGGGACCTGAGACGAGCGATCCAAGAAACCCCTCGCCCCCGGCAATCGGGGCGCAGCAGGCGCGCGGGCCCGCGGTCCGGCGCGCGGCCCCGCGGCAGGAGCAAGGCATGAGTGATCGGCCGCCTACACCGCCTACACCGCCTACACCGCCGGAGAGCGCCCCGGCCCCGGCGCCCCCCGAAGCCCCAGCCATGACCCCCTCGTCCCGAGCCCCCGGCCCCACCGTCCAGCCCCGCGGCCCCGAGACCGGCTCGACCCGGCGCTACGAGTTCCTCGTGCTCGGCTCAGGCCTCGCCGGGCTCCACTACGCGCTGCGGGTCGCCGACGTCGGCGACGTGGCGATCGTGACCAAGCGCAAGGCCACCGACTCGGCGACGGACTGGGCCCAGGGCGGCATCGCCGCCGTCATGGATCCCTCGGACTCCTTCGATGCCCACGTGCGCGACACCCTCAACGCGGGCGCCGGGCTGTGCAATCCCGAGACGGTGCGCTTCGTCGTGGAGCGCGGTCCCGAGTCGATCCAGGCGCTGCGCAAGAGCGGCGTCGAATTCGATCCGGCGCGCCAGCCCGGCGGGCCGGTGCCCTTCGATCTGACGCGCGAGGGCGGCCATACGCGGCGCCGCATCCTGCATCGCCGCGACGCGACGGGCCGCGAGATCGAGCGCTCGATCCTGGCCCGGGTGCGCGCCCACCCGCGCATCACCCTCTTCGAAGACCACTGCGCGATCGACCTGATCACGACGACGAAGGTCGGCCGCACCGAGTCGAATCGCGTCCTCGGCGCCTACGTGCTCGACGCCGCGACCGGCGACGTCCACGCCTTCACCGCCCCGATCACCCTGCTCGCCACGGGCGGCGCCGGCAAGGTCTACCTCTACACGAGCAATCCCGACGTCGCCTCCGGCGACGGCATCGCGATGGCCTATCGCGCCGGGGCGACGCTGGCCAACATGGAGTTCATGCAGTTCCACCCGACCTGCCTGTTCCATCCCCAGGCCAAGTCGTTCCTGATCACCGAAGCCGTCCGCGGCGAGGGCGGCATCCTGCGCCGGCGCGACGGTCATGCCTTCATGACCGACTACCACGAGATGGCCGACCTCGCGCCCCGCGACGTCGTCGCCCGGGCGATCGACACCGAGCTCAAGCGCACGGGCGACGACTACGTCGTGCTGGACCTCTCGAGCAAGGACCCGGCCTTCATCCGCGGGCGCTTCCCGATGATCTTCGAGCGCTGCCTCAAGTACGGCCTCGACATCACCCGCGAGCCGATCCCCGTCGTCCCCGCCGCGCACTACACCTGCGGCGGCGTCCGCACCAACCTCTCCGGCGAGACCGACATCCCGAACCTCTTCGCCGCCGGCGAGGTCACCTCGACGGGCCTCCACGGCGCCAACCGCCTGGCGTCGAACTCGCTGCTGGAGGCGATCGTCTTCGCCGAGGCGGCGGCGCGGGAGTCGATCGCCCGGCTGCCGCAGGTCCCGCCGCCGGGCGAGGTCCCGGCCTGGCGCCACGGTAACGCGACCCAGATCGACGAGGCGGTCGTGATCACCCAGAACTGGGACGAGATCCGCCGCTTCATGTGGAACTACGTCGGCATCGTCCGCAGCGATCGGCGCCTGCTGCGCGCGCAGCATCGCATCGAGAACCTGCGCGAGGAGATCAACGAGTACTACTGGGATTTCCGCGTGACGCCCGAGCTGGTCGAGCTGCGCAACCTCGCGACCGTGGCGGAGCTCGTGATCCAGTCGGCCCGGCTCCGCAAGGAGAGCCGGGGGCTTCATTACAACCTCGATCATCCCGAGCGCGACGACATCGGCTTCGGTCGGGACACGCTGATCCAGCGAGGAGAGTCGCCCTGGATCAGTCCGAGCTAGGCCGGCGCCCGGAGGCCGGGCCCGTCGATCCGCGCCGGCCCGCCTCCGGCTCCGCGGCGCGTCTCCGCGCGCGCGGCCGGCGATCGATGCGCGCCGCGATCGGACTCGCCCTCGTCTTCTGCGCCGCCCCCTGGCTCACCGCGCCACCCGCCCGCGCCCTCGTCTTCGCGAGTCCCGAGACGGAGCCGCGGGAGACGATCCCGCCCGACTTCCCCTACTGGGAGAACGTCACCCAGCGGCGCTACGACAGCCCCTCGGTCGTCTATCTCGGCAACGGCTTCGCGCTCACCGCCCGCCACGTCGGCCCTGGCGAGATCTTCCTGCGCGGGGAGATCGTGCCGCCGGTCGCCGGCTCGCGGCGCACGCTCCTGAACCCGAACGGCACCCCGGCCGACGCGATGCTCTTCGAGGTCGAGCTGCCCGAGGGCTTCGAGGACCTGCCCGCCCTGCCCCTCGCCAAGACGCCGCCGGCGGTGGGCGACGAGGTCCTGCTGATCGGGTTCGGCCGGGTCCGGGAGAAGGTCGTCGAGGTCTCGACCGACGGCCCCAACGAATTCGGATTCTCCTGGAGCGAGAAGGGCCAGAAGCGCTGGGGCACCAATCGGATCTCCAGCCTCGACGAGAACCTCTACCAGGGGAGCTGGTCCACCCGCGCGATCGCGACCGTCTTCGACCCGCCGGGCTCGCCCGAAGCCACCGACCACGAGGCGCAGGCGACCGTGGGCGATTCGGGCGGCGCGGTGTTCGTGAAGCGCGAAGGGGAGTGGCTGCTCGCGGGCATGATGACGTCGGTGACGGGCTATACGCGCCATCCGGCGCGGACCTCGATGTACGGCGACATGACCTACGCGGCCGACCTCTCGGTCTACCGCGCCGAGATCCTCCACTGGGCGCGGCCGGCCTGCTCCAACGAGGAGGACGACGACGGAGACGAGCGCATCGACTTCGCGGAGGACCCGGGCTGCGACTCGGCTCTGGACACCAGCGAGCGCGACCGCGGCCTCCCGGCGGCGGAGTGGCCCTGGATCGCGTTCGCCGTACTGGTCGCGATCGCCGGCTTCGCGACCGCCTGGCGCCGTCGTCGCTCGCCCCCCGCCTAACGCGGAATCAGGACGCCCATCTCGACCAGCGACGCGATCGCCGCGCGCACGCGGGCGGGCGGCTCCGGGATGATCGCCTCGATCCGGGCGAGGCTCATGCCGGCGGCCGCGAGCTCGAGCACGGCCTCCTCGGTCTTCTCGAGCGCGCTGCGCGCGATCTCGGACTGCTCGACGTCGACCGTGAAGGTCGCCTCCGGCGGGATCGCGACGGAAGGCGTCGCGGGCGCTCGGCTTCCCCCGTTCGGGACGCTGCCGGCGCGGGCGCGTTCGTCCCGGGCCCAGACGGCCTCGAGCACGACGGCCGCGAGCGGAGCGCGCTCCGGGCGGGCCAGCAGGCTCGCGTCGACGCGCGCCTCGAACTCGAAGCGCCCCTCGCTCCAGCCGAGCATCTCCTCGATCGCGGCCCGGCCCTCGAGCCCGGCGAGCTCGGCCGCCACGAACTGATTGTCGGCGAAGGCGATGAAGCCCTGCTCGCCTCCGTGCTCGACGATCAGCGTGCCCTGGGGCGCGGAGCTGCCGAACATCTGGAGCAGGTTCGCGAGGCCGATGTCCACGATCGAGCCGCTGATGCCCCCGAGCCGCCCCTGGTGGCTCGCCTGGCGCAGCGCGTCGATCACCGCACGCGCGCGCGGATCGGCGGCCTGCTGCCGGTCGAAGGCGACCGCGACCGCCGCGACGCAGCCGCTCTTGTTCTTCACCTCGCGCACGACGCGACCCGCGAGCTCGACGGCGCCTCCATCGACGGGATGCCGCAGCCCGATCCGGACGACCTCGCCGACGGCGATCCGCTCCTCGCGCACCGACAGCAGCACGCCGGTCCCGGAGAGATCCCGGCTGGTCGCTTCGAAGGGCTCGCGCTTGCCGACCCGGACGCGCACGGGAACACGCACGGGCTCGCGCCGCGCGCTGCGCCGCCGTTCGCCGGCCTGGTCGACGTCGGGATCCGCCAGCGGCTCGTCGCCGAGGAGCGGCGCGAAGCGCTCCTTGAGCTCGGCCACCGACTCCTCGAACTGCACCGCGACCCCGGCCCGCCCGCCGCCGCGCACCATCTCGGGCGAGACGCGGTGAACCACCTCCCCGCGCAGGACGACCGGCGCGGCGCCCGCCGCCTCGTAGGCCAGCGTGATCTCGACGTCGACGACCTGGCGGATCTCGAGCTCGGCGTCGGTGGCCACGAAGATGCCGCGATTCGAGATGTTCTTCTCGAACTCCGCACGCAGGTCCGCCTGCGAGTCGAAGCGCATCTTCAGGATCTTCTGGCGCACGCTCGGCTCCACCTCGTCGCCGGATCCGGCGCGCGCGCGAGCGCGAGCCCCCGGCGCGGATCGGGTCCTCGTCGATCTCTTCGACCGGCGGGCGGCGGCCCCCAAGCGATTCCCGCAGCCGAAGGCCTTCGATTCGAGGCGGCAGCCCGGAGCCGATCGCGCAGGCCTCCGGAGTACCCCGCTGGGACGCGGCACGCCCCCGATCGGGGCGGGGCCCGGGACGTGGCCGTGCCCTCTCCCCAGGCGCGGAGGCGGGGGAGCGCTCCACGGAGCTCCAGGGAGCTCCAGCCGGTGAGGCGGAGGGCCCCAGACGGCCCGAGGCGAGCGGATCGGGCCCGGGGCGAGCCGAGGGAGGATCAGCTGGCGGGATCTTCTTCCGAGGCGGCGCGGAAGAGCGTCAGCTGGGGGACCCCTTCCGTCGGCTCGATCGGCACCGGGTACTCATCCGAGAAGCAGGCGTCGCAGATCCCGCGCTTGAGATCCTTCGCCGCCGTCCCCCGCAGCCCCTCCACGGAGAGGTAGCCGAGGGAGTCGGCGCCGAGGTCCTGGCGGATCTCGTCGACCGTGTGGTCGCAGGCGATCAGCTCCTCGCGATTGGGCGTGTCGATGCCGTAGTGGCAGGGACCGATCGTCGGCGGGGACGAGATCCGGACGTGGACCTCGCGGGCCCCCGCGGCCCGCAGCATGCCGACGATCTTGCGGAGCGTCGTGCCCCGGACGATCGAGTCGTCGACCAGCACGATCCGCTTGCCGTCGAGGAAGCCGCGGATCGCGTTGTGCTTCACGCGCACCTTGAAGTCGCGGATCGTCTGGGTCGGCTCGATGAAGCTGCGGCTGACGTAGTGGTTGCGGATCAGCGCGGTCTCGTACGGGATCCCCGCCTCCTCCGCATAACCGAGGGCCGCCGCGCTCCCCGAGTCGAGCACCGGCGTCACCATGTCCGCCGCCACCGGATGCTCGCGGGCCAGCACACGGCCGAGCTCCTTGCGATAGGCGTAGACGTTGTGGCCGACGAGATGCGAGTCCGGCCTGGCGAAGTAGATGTGCTCGAAGATGCAGAAATGCTCCTGCGCCTCGCGCGCGAGGAGCCGGATGCTGCGGAGGCGGCCGCGGCGGATGACGACGACCTCGCCCGGCTCGACGTCCCGCTCGTGGACCGCGCCGATCAGGTCGAGGGCGCAGGTCTCGCTCGAGAGCACGTAGGCGCCGTCCTTGCGGCCGATCGAGAGCGGCCGGAAGCCGTGGGGATCGCGGGCGGCGATCAGCGCGTCGTCGGTCAGCAGCAGGATGCTGTACGCGCCCTTCACGCGGGAGATCGCGTCGATGAAGCGATCCTCCATGTGGCGCTCGCGCGAGCGCGCCAGCAGATGGAGGATGACCTCGCTGTCGGAGGTCGAGCCGAAGATCGCCCCGCGCCCCTCGAGCTCGCGGCGGATGGCGTGGAAGTTGACGAGGTTGCCGTTGTGGGCGATCGAGACGGGGCCGCCGTCGGTGTTCGCGCAGATGGGCTGGGCGTTGCGGAGCAGGCTCTCGCCGGAGGTCGAATAACGCACGTGGCCGATCGCGTGACGGCCCTTCAGGCGGTCGAGGATCGGCGCGCCGAAGGTATCGGAGACGAGCCCCATCGCGCGGTGGGCGATGTGCTCCTTGCCGGTCGAGGAGACGATGCCGCAGGACTCCTGGCCCCGATGCTGGAGCGCGTAGAGTCCGAGGTAGGTCAGGTGGGACGCCTCGTCGTCGCCGTGGACCCCGAAGACGCCGCAGGCGTCGTGGAAGCGATCGGCGCGGTGGGCCCGGAGCAGGTCGGCGCGCTCGGTCTCCGAGAGCCGGTCGATCGGTCGGTCGTCGGGCGGCAGACGGTAATCGCTCATCGGACCTCCGCGCTCGGGGCGCCGGGCGGCGCGCGGCGCGTAGCGTAGACATCGGCCCTCGCCGGGTCAAACGAGAGCGGCCCCCCTGGCCCCGCTTGCCCACCGCCGGGGGCTCCGCTTGAATCGGCCTTCGCGCCGCCGGAGCAGCGAGGGAGCAATCGAAGTGGCCATCGACCGCAAGGATCTGCAGGCGCTCTGCGCACGAACGCTCTTCGAGACCGACTTCCCGGAGCTCGGCGAGCGCATCGTCGGCAAGGTCCGGGACAGCTATCTGGGCCGGGGCCGGCGCACGCTGGTCGTGACCGACCGGGTCAGCTGCTTCGACCGGGTCGTCGGCACGATCCCCTGCAAGGGCCAGCTGCTCAACCAGATGGCGGCTTTCTGGTTCGACCAGACGAAGGGCATCGCGAAGAACCATCTCCTCTCGGTCCCCGACCCCAACGTCTCGATCGTGAAGGAGTGCAAGACGCTGCCGGTCGAGTTCGTCGTCCGCGGCTACCTGACCGGGACGACCTCGACCTCGATCTGGACCGCCTACGCGCGGGGCGAGCGGACCTACTGTGGCCACGTCCTGCCCGACGGCCTCCGCCGCCACGAGCGCCTGCCCGCGCCGCTGCTCACGCCGACGACGAAGGCGCTCCACGGCGAGCACGACGAGCTGACCTCCCGCACCGAGCTGCTCGCCCGGGGCACCCTGTCCGAGTCGCTCTTCGACGCGGCCCACGCCCTCGTCCAACGCCTCTTCGCCGAGGGGACCCGCCATGCGGCGAAGCAGGGCCTGATCCTCGTCGACACGAAGTACGAGCTCGGCCTCGACGAGAACGGCGACCTGGTCGTGATCGACGAGATCCACACCCCCGACTCGTCGCGCTACTGGCGCAGCGACGGCTACGAGCGAGCGCTCGCCGAGGGGGCTTCGCCGCCGGCGATCGACAAGGAGTACGTCCGGCTCTGGCTCGCCGAGCAGGGCTATCGGGGCGAGGGCAAGCCCCCGGAGCTCCCGGTCGAAGTCCGCGTGGAGGCGGCGACGCGCTACATCGACGCCTTCGAGCAGGTCACGGGCCGGCCCTTCGTCCCGGACACCGCCGAGCCGACCGCGCGCATCCGCCGCAACCTCGGCCTCGCCTGAACGGGACGGCGCTCCATCGCGCCACGCGCCCGGTCGAGCCGCAGGCGCCCCACCCGCCCCAGGTGCTCAGGCGAGCCGCAGGCTCCCCACCCGCCGCAGGCGCTCAGCCAAGCCGCAGAAAGATGTAGCCGAGCATCATGTAGTACATGACGGGCAGCCCGAGCAGCGGCGCGTCGATGCGATCGAGCACGCCGCCCATGCCGGGCAGCAGCGCTCCGGTGTCCTTGACCGCCGCGTCGCGCTTGAGCTAGGACTCGACGAGATCGCCGGTGATCCCGACGATGCAGAGCAGCAGGCCGAACAGGATCGCCACCGACCACGGCAGGGCCGCCGAGGCGTCGGGCAGGAAGAGATCGAAGAGCAGCTTCGTGACGAGCCCGAAGACGGCGCCCATCACGACGCCGCCGAGGGCGCCCTCGACGCTCTTGTTCGGGCTGATCGCGGGGGCGAGCTTCTGGCGCCCCCAGGCCCGCCCTGCGAAGTAGGCGCCCGCGTCGCAGGCGACGATCGTGACCAGGCTGAAGTACATCAGGAAGACGCCCGTCTCGGGCGCGAAGCCGAGGGTGCGCAGGGTCGCTGCGTCGTAGTGGGCGCCGGCGGCGTCGGTGAACTTGCGCAGCAGGACGGCGTGGGAGAGCAGCCAGGCGACGTAGAAGACGCCGAAGAAGGTGCCGGAGATGCTGGCCATCGCCTCGTGGATCTCGGCCTTGCGCAGCTGGGCGCCCATCATGACGAGCAGCGACAGCGTCATCAGCAGCATCGCGTGATATTCGTTGCCGACGTGGGCGACGAGGATCACGGCGGCGCCGAAGAGCAGACCGACCGCCTGCAGCGGCTTCGCCCCCTTGTCGACGATCAGGCCGTAGAACTCCTTCTGGGCGAGCATCCCGATCACGATCACGGTCGCCAGATAGGCGAGGCCGCCATGGGCGATCACCCAGAGCACGTAGGGGATGAGGACGGCGGCCGTCCCGAGGCGCGTGATCAGATCGGCCCGTCGCGCCGCGGCGCGGGCCGCCGCGGCCGCCTCCGTCTCGGCCGCCGAGGCCCCGTCGGCCGTGTCCGGGCCGGCCGGTCCGGACGCGCCGCTGGCGCCCGAGGCCGTGCCCGAGCCGGCGCCCGTCCCCGAGCCCGACGGGGCGCTCACGGCCGTCCGCCGATCGCTGCCCGGACCCTGTAGCGCGGGATCGGGATGCGCAGCCGCGGCCAGGATCGATGCCGGGGCCCCGTCGGCCGGGGGCGTACCCCGCCGAAAGCCGTAGCCGGCCTCGTCCGCGTCCCGCTGCTCCACCATCCCCCCTCTGACGGCTGCCATGTCTCGTCCCCCCTCGACGAAAGTCCGGCCTCGATTCGCAGTCGCGTGTTCCTGGCGCCGATCCCCGGGCCTCAGGCGGTCCCGGTATGGCCGAAGCCCCCGGCACCGCGGCTGCTCTCCGAGAGCGCCTCCACGACCGTCCACTCGGGTCGCACGACGGGCGCGACGACGAGCTGGGCGATCCGATCGCCCCGCCCCACGTCGAACGCATCGGCACCCGCGTTCCACAGGATCACCTGGATTTCCCCACGGTAGTCGGCGTCGATGGTGCCGGGTGAGTTGGGGATCACAATTCCATGGCGCAGGGCGAGGCCGCTGCGCGGTCGGATCTGCGCTTCGTAGCCGGGGGGCAGCGCGATCCGGAAGCCCGTCGGGACGAGTCGTCGCTCGCCGGGCTGGAGACGGATGGGGGCCTCGATGGCCGCCCGCAGGTCGAAGCCCGCCGAGCCGGGGGTCGAGGGCTCGGGAAGCGGGAGATCGTGGGCGTGGCTCTCGCGCAGGATCTCGACCGGGAGGCCGGGCGCCCGGAAGGGCGCCGGCTCGGCACGCGCGACCCGGCCGGATCGGTCCGAAGAGACCGACCCGGCCGGGTCCGTACGCGCGCCCGGAGCGGGCACGCCGGTGGGGCTGCCCGCCTGGCTGCTCAATCCGCGGTCGCCTCTTCCCGCACCCGGGCGGCCTGGTCCGCCAGCGCTTCCTTGCGCGAGAGGCGGATGCGGCCGGTCGGGTCGATGTCGATGCACTTGGCGAGGACCTCGTCGCCCTCCTCCACCACGTCGGTGACCTTGTCGACGCGGCCCTCGGCGAGATGGCTGATGTGGATCAGGCCATCGGTGCCGGGGAAGATCTCGGCGAAGGCGCCGAAGTCGGCGATGCGCTTGATCTTCGCGAGGTAGATGCGGCCGATCTCCGCCTCCTGCGTCAGCTCGTTGACCATGGCCATGGCCTGGGTCACCGACGCACCGTCCGGCCCGAAGACCGTGACCTTGCCCGAGTCCTCGACGTCGATCTTGGCGCCCGTCGTCTCCTGGATCGCGCGGATCACCTTGCCGCCGGGGCCGATGATGTCGCGGATGCGATCGGGCTTGATCTGCAGCGTCTCCATGCGCGGCGCGAAGGCATGCAGCTCCGTGCGCGGCCGGAGGCCCTGGAGATCCGGCGTATCCTTGTCCATGCAGTCGAGGATGTGGAGCCGGCCGGCGCGGGCCTGGGCCAGCGCCTTCTCCATGATGTCCCAGTCGATCTGCTGGACCTTGATGTCCATCTGCAGGGCGGTGATGCCCTGCTTCGAGCCGGCGACCTTGAAGTCCATGTCGCCGAGATGATCCTCGTCGCCGAGGATGTCCGACAACACGACCGTGCGTCGGCCGTCGGTAATCAGGCCCATCGCGATGCCCGCGACCGGCGCCTTCAGCGGCACACCGGCATCGAGCAGCGCGAGCGTGCCGCCGCAGATCGTCGCCATCGACGAGGAGCCGTTGCTCTCGAGCGTCTCCGACACGACGCGCACCGTGTACGGGAACGTCTCGTGGTCGGGCAGCACCGGCACGATCGCGCGCTCGGCGAGCGCACCATGTCCGACCTCGCGCCGACCCGGACCGCGCAGCGGCCGCGCCTCGCCGACCGAGAAGGGCGGGAAGTTGTAGTGGAGCATGAAGGTCTTCTTCCAGCGACCCTCCATGCCGTCGATGGTCTGCTCGTCGAAGCCGCTGCCGAGGGTCGCCGTCACCAGCGCCTGGGTCTCGCCGCGGGTGAAGAGCGCGACGCCGTGGGGCCGCGGCACGGGCCGCGTCTCGCAGGCGATCGGTCGGATCTGGTCGCTGCGCCGACCGTCGATGCGCTCGCCCGTCGCGAGCACGCGCTCGCGCATGATCTCGCCGCCGAGGTCGTGGAGGATGCCGCCGACCTGCGAGGCCAGGTTCGCGAGCCCGCTGGTCCGCGCCTCGAAGTCCGCCAGCGTGCGCGGGTTGAACTCGGCGTTGCGGTACTCGGCGAGGATCTGCTCCTTGATCTCCTTCTCGATCGCCTTGACGGCGCTGCCGCGGGCCTTCTTGTCCTTGATCTTGAAGGCCTCGCCGAGGCGATCGCCGGCGAGCTTCTGGATCCGCTCCTCGAGGGCCGACTTGTCGCTCGGCGGCGCGATCGCGACCTTCGGCTTGCCGACCTTGGCGGCGAAGTCCTCGATCGCCGCGATGATCTTCTGGATCTCGCGGTGGGCGTGGCGCAGGGCGCCGAGGACCTCGGCCTCCGGCAGCTGCTTCGCGCCGCCCTCGACCATCACGATCGAGCCCTTGCTCCCCGCGACGATCAGCTCGAGGTCGTTGCCCTCGGAGTCGGCCGGGCCCGGGTTGATGCGATACTGGCCGTCGACGCGCACGATGCGCACGGCCGCGATCGGCCCGAGGAACGGGATGTCCGAGATCGAGAGCGCCGCCGAGGCGCCGACGAAGGCGCAGAGATCCGCCGGGTGGTCGGGATCCGACGACAGCACGGTCGCCGTGATCTGGGTGTCGTCGTTGTAGCCGTCCGCGAAGAGCGGTCGGATCGAGCGATCGATGAAGCGCGAGACCAGCACCTCGCGGTCGGCGAGGCGCCCCTCGCGCTTGAAGAAGCCGCCCGGGATCTTGCCCGCGGCGGCGAACTTCTCGACGTAGTCGACGGTCAGCGGGAAGAAGTCGATCCCCGGTCGGGGCGACGAGTGGACGGCGGTGACGAGGACGACGGTGTCCCCGAACGTGACGACCGCGGCACCGGCCGCCTGCTTGGCGATCTTGCCGGTCTCGATCTTGAGGGTCCGGCCGCCGATCTCGACGGACATGGACGTGGGTTCGAACCAATAAGGCATGAAATACTCCTCACCTCGCCGCCTCCCCTCACTCACCTCGAGTCGGAAGCGGCCGGTGCATTCGGAAAATCAGGGCCTGCCGGGCAGGCGCCCTCCCTGGGCGCCCGACCCCGTCGAGCGGGCTCCGTGAGCGATGCAGGATCACCCATGCGCGAACGTGCGCGATCGTTCTGGGGGGGAAGTTCGCGTATGGCCGAGTCCCGCATGACACGGGGTACCGTTCGAACGGCACAGGCCAATTCAAGCTCGGTCAGATCCGGCGGCGCGGAAGGCTCCCCGCCGCCGCATGGACCCCGAGCGCGCCTCCTCGCCAGGAAGAGGCCCGCACGGGGCACGATTCATCAGCGCCGGATTCCGAGTCGATCGATCAGGGCTCGGTAGCGATCGGCGTCCTTGCGCTTCAGGTAGTCGAGCAGGCGGCGGCGCTTGCTCACGATGCGCATCAGGCCGCGGCGCGAGTGGTGGTCCTTCTCGTTGACCTTGAAATGCTCCTGAAGACCGGCGATGCGCTCGGTCAGGATCGAGATCTGGACCTCGGGGGAACCCGTGTCCGCAGCGGATCGCTGGTGGGCCCCGATGATTTCGGACTTCTTCTGCAGAATGCTCCTTGCGTCTCCTGTCGACGGTCGATCATTCGACCTTTTCGACTTGCCCGCCGCGTTCGACGACACCACACCCACTCGACCAACCGGCCCGCTCACCGGGATCGGCCCCGGCGCGCGATCGCGACGAGAACTCTTCGATTTCCATTCGGTTTTTCGAACTGCGGCAGTTTCGGCGTAGGCCGCCCGCCCTGGCAACCGCGATTTCGCGGCGCCCGGTCGGGTTCCCGCTCAGCCGGGCTCCCCGAGGAGCACCCGCAGCGGCCAGAGGCGCCGATCCGCCCCGAGCCGGCCACCGCGAGGACCTGCCCCGCCCCGTCCACGATCGAGACTCCGGGACGTCCCCGGGGGCCTGGATGGAAAGGTCGCCCGTAGCCAGGTCGCCGCCGGCGCAGGCGCGCCGCCTGCTCGCGCTGCCCGAGACCTCGAGAACCGGAAAGCCCAGGGCCTCGACCGGCGGGATCAGGGAGCCATCGAGCGTGTCCGCCTCGGCCGCCGCGGCGCATTCGGCGAGACTGCGGGCCTGCTCGATCCGGAACGGCCCGCTGGCGGTCCGGCGGAGGGCCGCGAGGTGGGCCCCGCATCCGAGGGCGCGCCTCGAGATCCGAGGCCAGCACCTCGACGTAGGTCCCGGCGCTGCAGTGGGACCTGCAGATCGAAGGCCGGCGGCCTCAGCGCGTCAGCTCGAGGGCGTCGATCGTGATCCACTTCGGCTCGCGCTCGACGTCGATGCCCTGGCGAGCGAGGCGGTGGAGCGGAACGCCGTCCTTCTTGACCGCGCTGTACATGGGGCGGGACCTGCTGGATGTCGCTCCTTCGAAGCGCGAGCGCGGCTCCTCGACCTGGCGCGATTGGGCAGTGGGCCTTCGGCGGGCGACGACCCCGCCCCGGCGTCGAGGGTGTCGGTCTCGATCCCGAGCACGATCGTCCCGTCGTAGACCTTGCGCCGCGACTCGATGAACGGGATCAGCTTCGTCGCCTGGCGGATCGCGAGGGGCAGCACGCCCGTCGCCTGCGGGTCGAGGGTGCCGAGATGGCCGACGCGCCGCGTGCCGAGCCAGCGGCGCGCCTCGTCGACGATGTCGTGGGAGGTCCTTCCGGCGGGCTTGTCGACGACCAGGAATCCGGACGCCCCGGGCCGCTCCGAGCGACTACGACTCCGGCCGCGTCGAGACATCGCGCTCGTCCTCCTCGGGGGTCGGCTCCGCCGGCTTGATGTCGAGGGAGCGGATCAGGCTCAGCATGTGGCTCCCCTCGGCGATCGACTCGTCGAGCACGAAACGCAGCTCCGGGGTGTGTCGCAGCTCGACGCGCCGCGACAGCTGGCGCCGCAGGAAGCCGGCGACCGAGGCCATCGCCTGGCGCAGCTCCTCGCGCCGGGCGTCGTCGGGATCCTCACCGAGCGGGCTGTAGAAGATCGTCGCCGCCCCCAGATCGACGGCGAGCTTCACGCGCGTGATCGTGAGCAGACGGATGCGCGGATCCCGCACCTCGTCGCGCAGGATCTGCGAGAGCTCCGCGCGGATCTGCTCCGCCACCCGCTGCACGCGGACCGAATCGGCCACTTCGACTCACCCTTTCTCCGACCCGTCCCGCGACCACGGCAGATCGAGATCCTCCGCCGGCTCGTCCTCCGCGTCGAACGGAGCCTCCGCCAGCGGCATTCTCATCAGCTCGACCTCGCTGCCGAGAATCTCCGCGAGATGCATCTCGTCCACGAACTCGACGGCCCGTCCGAGCGTCCGGCGCACGACCGTCTCGTCGCTGCCGGCCACCGCGATCCCGATCACCGCCCGCTGCCAGGTGTCCTGGCCGCCGACCTCCGCCACCGAAGCATTGAAGCGGTGGCGCAGGCGCCCGGCGATCCTGCGCACGACGCCCCGCTTCTCCTTCAGCGACTGCGACTCGTGGATCCTCAGCTCGACGACGGCCACTCCGACGATCATCCGCCGCCCCCGGTGGTCCGGTCGTTCGCGCCCTGCCCTGCTCGCGCCCGTCCGGCGCGAGACCGGACCGGGCCGATTCGCGCCGGACCGATGCGAAGCGGCTCGGACCGAGCGGGTCTAGAGCGTCGCGGGGCGCTCCACCCGCTCGTAGGTCTCGATCACGTCGCCGATCTTGACGTCGTTGTAGTTCGAGACCCCGATGCCGCACTCCATGCCGTTCGTGACCTCGCGGACGTCGTCCTTGAAGCGGCGCAGCGAGCTGATCGTCCCCTGGTAGATCTGGATCCCGTCGCGCACGACGCGGCAGGGCGAGTTGCGCACCACCTTGCCCTCGAGCACGTAGGAGCCGGCGATCGTCCCGACCTTGGGAATCGTGAAGGTCTCGCGGATCTCCGCGCGGCCGAGCAGATTCTCGCTGACGACCGGCGGCAGCAGCCCCGCCATCGCGGCCCGCACGTCGTCGAGCATGGCCATGATGATCGAGTAGGTCCGGATCTCGACGCCGCCGTTGTCCGCCTCGCGACGCGCCGACGGATCCGGCCGCACGTTGAAGCCGACCACGATCGCGCCGCTCGCCGCGGCGAGATTGACGTCGTTCTCGGTGATCGCGCCGACGCCCGACGAGAGCACCTTGAGCGACACCGCGTCCGTCGAGAGCTTCTCGAGGGCGTCGCGGGCGGCCTCGCAGGTCCCCTGCACGTCGGCCTTGAGTACGACCGAGAGCTCCTTCGGCCCCTCGCCCGTCGACTGGGCCAGGAACTCCTCGAGGCTCATCTTCGGCCGCGTCGTCACCGCCTGGTCGCGCACGCGATCCTCGCGGTGGTCGACGATCTGGCGCGCCACGCGCTCGCTCTCGACGACGTTGAACTTCGCGCCCGCCGACGGGACGCCGGAGAGGCCCGTGATCTGGACCGGCATCGAAGGACCAGCCTGCTTCACGCTCTTGCCGGCGTCGTCGAGCATCTGCCGCACGCGACCCCACTCGGTCCCGACGACGATCGTGTCGCCCTGCTCGAGCGTGCCGTCCTGGACCAGCAGCGTCGCCACCGGGCCGCGGCCCTTGTCGAGCTGGGCCTCGAGCACGACGCCCACCGCCCGCCGCGCCGGATCCGCGCGCAGCTCGAGGATCTCCGACTGGAGCGCGAGCATCTCGAGCAGGTGGTCGAGGCCCGCCCCGGTCTTCGCCGACACGTCGCAGCAGACGACGTCGCCGCCGAAGTCCTCGGGCACGAGGTTGTGCTCCATCAGGCGCTGGCGCGCGCGCTGCGGATCGGCGTCGGGCAGATCGCACTTGTTGATCGCGACGACGATCGGACAGCCCGCCGCCTGGGCGTGCTGGATCGCCTCGATCGTCTGCGGCATGACGCCTTCGGTCGCCGCGATCACGAGGACCACGAGATCCGTGACGGCGGCGCCGCGGGCGCGCATCGCCGTGAAGGCGGCGTGGCCCGGGGTGTCGATGAAGGTCAGGCGATGGCCGCCCGCCTCGACCTGATAGGCGCCGACGTGCTGCGTGATGCCGCCCGCCTCGCCTTCCGTGACCTTCGTCTTGCGGATCGCGTCGAGCAGCGAGGTCTTGCCGTGGTCGACGTGGCCCATCACGGTGATCACCGGCGGCCGGACGAAGCCGCCCTCGACCTCCGCGGTCTCGCCGAGCTCGGGCTCGAGGTACTGCGCCTCGTTGAATCCGACGTTGACCGCCTCGAAGCCCATGCCCGTCGCCAGCTTCGACACGGTCTCGAAGTCGATGCGCTGGTTGATGCCGACCATGATGCCGAGGGCCATCAGGCGTCCCTGGATCAGGGGCGCCTTCACGCCCGCCTGCTTCGCCAGATCGCCGACCGAGATGTCGCCCGAGACCCGGACCTGCCTGGTCTGGTTCGCGAGCGCCGCCGGCGAGGGCTTCGGCGAGAGCTTGTCGCGGCGACGGGCCCGGGGGCTGATCGCCGGACGGGCCGTGGCGACCGGCGCGCGGCGCTGGCCGACCGTTCGGCTGGTGATCTGCTTCGCGAACTGCTCCTGCTCCTGGAGGTTCACGACTTCGCGGACTCGCTTGCGCTGCTTGCCCTTGCGATCCGGTCCCGCGCTCGCGTCCGTCGCGGCCACCCCGATCCCCCGCGCATCGCGCGGGCCTCCGAGGGCAGAGTGGGTCGCGGGCCCGGTCGGTCCCTGGAGCGCCGGGCCGGAGCGGACCGTGATCGGCGGCGGCGTGACGGCGACGACCGGCTCGACGACGGAGAGCTCGTCCTCGGCATCGCCGACGACGTCCTCGTCCTCGGGCGACTCGACGACGGCCTGTTCCTCGGGCTCCGGCTCGGCGACGGGCGCCGGCGTCGGCTCGCTCGCCGCGGCGACGGGCTCCGGAGTCGGCTCGGGCTCGGGCTCCTTGCGCTTGCGTCGGCGGACGACGGTGGTTCCGCTCTTGCCCTCGAGACGCTGCTCGTCGACCGAGCCCTTGGCCTTCGCGGCCCCGCCGAGCTTCTCGCGCAGGAGCTCCACCTCGGCGTCCTCGAGCGACGCCATGGCGCTCTTCAGATCGACGCCGTACTGGCGCGCCTGCTCCACGAACTCGTTGCGTTCGATGCCGAGCTCTTCCGCGAGTTTGTATGCCCTGATTGCCATCGATTCCCGTGTCGTTCCCGCCGGACTCGCGTGATCCGCTCGCGCCCCGCGTGCTCTCGAACCTGTTCGCCCCGTACCCTGCGCCGCGCAGCCCGGCGCGACGCGGAAGCCATCTGCGCGACGACCGCGCTAGTCGGACCGCTCCGAAGCGGGCCCCGACGGCGGCTGGGCCGGCATCCCGCTCTCGCTGCGCTCCGCGCGCATCGCGGCGGAAGCCGCCTCGGCCTCGACCCGGCGCTGTGCCTCGCGCTCCGCCTCTTCCTTCGTCTTGCGTTCCTCTTCCGCGGCCTTGACCCGGACGAGATCGCGCGCGGCCTGCTTGATGCGACCGGCGCCGGCCTCGTCGATGCCCGGCAGCGCCGTCAGCACCTCGGACGCGCAGTTCGCGAGATCCTCGAGCGACGTGATGCCCTGCTGAAGCAGGAGATCCGCCTCGGGATCGCCACAGCCCGGCACGACCGCGACCGCCTTCGACAGCCAGTCGGCGATCTCGCGCATCTTGGTCTCGCTCTTGATGTCGATCCGCCAGCCCGTCAGCTGCACCGCGAGGCGCACGTTCTGACCGCGCCGCCCGATCGCCAGCGAGAGCTGGTCGTCCGGGACGATCACGTCGATCGACTTCTCCTGCTCGTCGATGATGACCTTCGAGACCTGGGCCGGCGAGAGCGCGCTGCAGACGTAGCGCGCCGTGTCCTGGCTCCACGGCACGATGTCGATCCGCTCGCCGCGCAGCTCCTGGACCACCGCCTGGACGCGGCTCCCCTTCATGCCGACGCAGGCGCCGACCGGGTCGACGTCGCTGTCGCGCGAGACGACCGCGATCTTCGAGCGCCCGCCCGGCTCCCGGGCCGCGGACTCGATCGACACGATCTTCTCGTACATCTCCGGCACTTCCTGCTCGAAGAGCTTGATCAGGAAGTTGATCGAGGCGCGCGAGAGCACGATCTGCGGCCCCTTCGCGTTCTTGTTGACCTCGAGCACGTAGGCGCGGATGCGATCGCCCGGGCGATAGCTCTCCCGCGGCACCTGCTCCTTCGGCGGGATGATCGCCTCGGCGCGGCCGAGGTCGACGATGATCGCGCCCTTCTCGAAGCGGCGGACGATCCCGTTCACGACCTCGCCCTGGCGATCCCGGTACTCGTCGAAGGTGTTGTCGCGCTCGGCGTCACGCAGGCGCTGGATGATGACCTGCTTCGCCGCCTGGGCCAGGATGCGACCGAAGCCCGAGGTGTCGAGCTTGACGCCGATCTCGTCGCCCGCCTCGACCTCGGGGTCGTAGTCGCGGCGCGCGTCGGTGATCAGGATCTGCGTCTCGGGATCGGTGATCTCCTCGACGACCTCGCGGAACTCGAAGAGCTCGATCTCGCCGATCTCCTCGTTGTACCGGGATTCGATCTCCTTGTCCGGGCCGAAACGGCGTCGAGCAGCCTGGAGCATCGCCTCTTCGACGGCGCCGGTGATCTCCTTGCTGTCGATGCCCTTGTCCTTGGCGATCTGATCGATTTCTCGCTTGAGATTTCCCAGCATCACATTCCGCCCGACTGGCTCGAGCCACGCAGCCTCGACTCCTTCGCGAAGTCGGCGCTCGTGAACTCATAGATCGTGTTGGCCTTCTCGACTTCGTCGAACGGGATCGAGGCCAGATCTCCGTCCACGTTCATCTTCAAGACGCCCGCCTCGAACGCGACGAGGCGACCGCGATAGCGCTTGCGGCCGTCGAGCGGCCGCCGGGTCTGCACCCGGATCTCCCGCGACACGGCCGCCTCGAAATCCTTCTCCCGGGCCAGCACCCGATCGAGCCCCGGCGACGAGACCTCGAGCTGGTACGCCCCCGGCATCACGTCCGCCGCATCGAGTAGCGTCGAGAGCTCCCGCGAGATCGCCGCGCACCGCTCGATCGGAACCCGGCCATCCCCGGCCCGACTGTCCACGATCACCCGCAGCAGCCCGGGCCCGCGCGGACGCGTCACCTCGACGTCGACCAGCTCGCAATCGTGCTCGTCGACGACCGGCTCGATCAGCGCCCGAAGCGGCTCCGGGATGTCCCGATAGATGTCGCTCCCCCTTTTCCTTCGGTTCCCGCCTGGCCTTCGGTTCCCGTCTCGATCCCCACGGTCCCCGTCTCATCTCCACGCTTCCCGGTCCGCGCTCGTCCGTCCCCGCACGACCGGACCGCCCCGTCCGGGCCCGATTCCGGGCCCCAAAACAAAAAAAAGCGGACGAATCGCCCACTTTCCCGGCGGCTTCGAACCGGCAGGACGCACTCGATCCCTCGAGCAGGGGACTTCGTCGGATCCCCACCGCGCCACACCGATCGACCCGAAAAGCTGTACCCGAGCCCGCCCGAGGCGGACCTGTCGAGCCCGCGCAAATTAAATGAAGGCCGGCAAGATGGCAAGGAAGCTGCGTTTTTTGGCCCGGAACGACCCGCCTCGACCCTAGCGTCGGGGCGTCGGCTCCCGGCCGGTCACGAGCGCACCGGTCAGGTCGGCGACCCGGGCGAAGCCATGGCGGCGGGCGTAGTCGGCGATGCCCCGGGCGATGCCGACGGCGGCGGTGGGGTCGAGGTAGTTCTGGGTGCCGACCTGGACGGCGGTGGCCCCGCAGAGGAGGAACTTGATCGCGTCCTCGGCGGAGGTGATCCCGCCGACCCCGCAGATCGGGATCGAGACCGCCTGGGCGACCTGCCAGACCATCCGCAGGGCGATCGGGCGGATGGCCGGCCCCGAGAGCCCGCCCAGGACGTTCGAGAGCACCGGCCGCCGCCGCTCGACGTCGACCTCCATCGCCTGGACCGCGTTGATCAGCGTCAGCCCGTCGGCCCCTTCCGCCTCGCAGACCCGCGCCATGTCGGCGATCCGGGTCACGTTCGGCGACAGCTTGACGAGCAGCGGCCGCGGCGTCGCCCGGCGCACCGTCGCCACCAGCTCCGCGAGCAGCCGCGGGTCCTGGCCGAACTCGATGCCGCCCGCCTTCACGTGGGGGCAGGAGGCGTTGATCTCGATCCCGGCGACCCGGGGATGGCTCGAGACCCGGGCGGCGAGCTCCGCGTAGAGACCGGGCTCGGTGCCGAAGGCGCTGGCCAGGACGACGACCCCGTCGGGCAGGGCCGGCAGCTTCTCCTCGAGAAACGCCTTCACGCCGACGTTCTCGATGCTGATCGCGTTCAGCATGCCCGCCGGCGCCTCGGCGATCCGGGGCGGTGGATTGCCGTGGCGCGGCTCGAGGGTCAGGCTCTTCGCGACGAAGCCGCCGAGCTCGCGCAGGTCGAGGAAGGGCGCGAACTCGGTGCCGTAGCCGAAGGTCCCCGAGGCGGTGAGCACCGCATTGCGCAGGGGGATGCCCGCGAGCACGACCCGCTCGTCGACCGCTGCCCCCGTTCCGGCGCCCGGGGCCGCACCGATCCCGCTCGTCCCCCGCCCGTCGTTCGTCCCGCTCCGCTCGTCGCTCACGGCAGCCCCGCCCAGTCGATCTCGCCGGCCTCGAAGACCGGTCCGGTGCGGCAGACGAGCGCGAAGCCCCCCGCGCGCCGCGGCGCCGCGCAGCCGAGGCAGACGCCGAAGCCGCAGGCCATCGGATTCTCGAGGGAGACGAAGCAGCGCGCGCCCCGCGCCTCGGCCAGCCCGGCACACGCGCGCATCATCGGCGTCGGACCGACCGCGTACACCGTCGCCCCCGGCTCGGCCGCCAGCCGCTCGCCGAGCGGCAGGGTCACGAGCCCCGAGCGGCCCGCGGAGCCGTCCTCGGTCGTCGCGACCACCTCGACGCCGAGCGCCTCGAAGTCCCCCAGGCCGAGCAGATCGCCGCGGCGCCGGGCACCGAGCATCACGACGACCTTCCGCCCCGCCGCGGCCAGCGTCCGCGCCCACTCGTAGAGCGAGGCGATGCCCGTTCCGCCGCCGACGAGGAGCGCAGGAACCGCACCCGCCACCCCGGGTCGCGCCGACTCGAGGTCGAACCCGCGCCCGAGTGGTCCCACGAGCGGCACTCGCTCGCCCTCGCGCAGATCGGCGATCAGCGCCGTCCCGCGCCCGACGACCCGGTAGAGCAGCTCGATCACCCGTTCGCTGGCATCGGCCGGCTCGCCGCGCTCGCCCCCCTGCGGCGCCCCGAGCTCCCGGTAGACCGCCATCGGCCGCGGCAGGAGCGGATCGCGGCGGACGGCCCCGCCCTCGGCCCCCGCCCCGATCATCAGGAACTGACCGGGCTGCGAGCCGGACCAGCCGGGCACCGCGAGTCGGAGCCTTCGGCCGTGGCCCTCGGGCCCGTTCGCGAGCACGCGCGCGCGGCTGCGCGTCGGCGGGCGCGGGCCGGCAGTCGCCTGATGGGCACTCGACAACGAACTCCCCCGATCCGGGCGCGGCGATCTTCGCCGGTGGCCTAGGCGAGCGCCCGAGAGAGCAGCAGCG
Source organism: Myxococcota bacterium (assembly GCA_046351135.1). Lineage (GTDB taxonomy): Bacteria > Myxococcota_A > UBA9160 > UBA9160 > UBA4427 > UBA4427. Next base: position 32,856 of record JAXLZA010000011.1, read on the forward strand.
CGTCGTGGCCGCCCGGGTAATAGCGTGGCCGCCGACCGACGACCACGAAGCCGAGCCCCGCATAGAGCTCGGCCGCCGCCGGGTTCGCAGCCGAGAGCTCGAGCTGGGCCACGACCGCCCCCTGCGCGCCCTCGGCCTCGAGCAGGGTGAGCAGGATCCGGCGCGCGATCCCCTGGCGGCGGGCCGTCGGGTCGACGCCGACGAGATCGATCTCGACCGCGTCGAGGATCCGCCGCGCCAGCACGAAGCCGACCAGCCGGGCAAGCCCCGCGCCCGACCCAGCGCCGGGGCCGCCTTCGGCCGGCCCGGCCGCCTCGGCCACGAGGGCGCGCGCCGCCGCGCCCGCCAGGGCCCCCGCGATCGCCGCCGGGCTCCAGGCCGGCTCGATGCACCGTGCGACCAGACCGACCAGTCGCTCGAGATCCGGGCTTCCCGCCCGGCGGATCACCGCGTCCACCGGATTTCTCCCACCCGCGCCTCCGGTCCGGATCCCCGCGGAAGGCCAAGCAAAATCGTCGATCAAGCGGGCCGCGGTCCCGGTCGATAGGGCGTCCGGAGAACGCCCGAACCGCGTCCGAGCGGACGGCGAGGTGGACTTGGCCCAGGGTCTCGACGCGCAGCAGCGGATCTTCGCAGGCAATCCCGACGATCGCCGCGCCTTCGAGGCGCTCGAGGAGCATTTCTTCCTCGAAGGCGACTGGCCGGCGCTCGTGCGCGTCTACCGCGATCGGCTGACCGCCCCATCGATCGAGGCCGACCCCGCACAGAAGGGCGCGCTGCTCTTCCGCCTGGGCCAGATCCTCGAGGATCGGATCCTCGATCTCGACGCAGCGTGCGAGACCTACTGGACCCTCGCGCGACTCGACCGCAGCAACCGCCCCGCGCTGCGCCAGCTGCGCGGCATCCACGAGCGCCGCGGACAGTGGGACATGGTCCTGCAGCTCGCCGAGCTCGAGAGCGCGACGACGATGCCGCCCTACGAGCGCGCGCAGTTCGAGTCCGAGCTCGGTCGCATCTGGCAGCGTCAGCTCGGCGACCGCGGCGAGGCCGAGCGCGCCTACGGTCGTGCCCTCGCGATCGACGCCGAGTTCCCGCCCGCGCTCGAAGGGCTCGCCGGTCTCTGCCTCGAGACCGGTCGGACCGACGAGGCGATCGCCCTGCTCGAACGCCTCACGACCCGCCTTCGCGGCCCAGAGCGCGCGCCGTTCTGGCTCTCGCTCGGGCGGCTCTACGCCTTCGCGTCCGGGGATCGCGCGCGTGCGCGCCGCTGCTTCGAGGCGGCGCTCGAAGACGATCCGCTCCAGACCGCGGCCGTCGAGTGGGGGCTCCTGCTCGCGACCGAGGCCGAGGACTGGGAGACCGTCGCCGCGCTGCTCGAGCATCGCTTCGACCTCGCCGCCGGCGCCCGCCACCGCGCCTCGATCGCCGTCGAGGCGAGCCAGATCCATCTCCACCAACGCCGCTCGCCCTCCGGCGCCCGCGTCTGGATCGACCGCGCGAGCGAGCTGGCCGAGGACGACGGCGCCGTGCTGCGCGCGCGCGCCGACGTCGAGCGCGCCGACGGCGACGACGCGGCGCTCGCGGCCGTCCTCGATCGCCTCGTCCGGAAGGCCGGCGATCGCGCCTCCCTCGGCATGATCCTCGAGCTCGCCACCGCCCTCGCCCGCTGCGGCCGACCGGCGGAGGCGCTCGCCCGCCTCGAACGCACTCCCACCTCCGCAACGGGACCGGAGCCGGCGGTGCTCGAGCTGCGCGCCCGCCTGCTTCGGGACACCGGGGCCAGGCGCCAGCTCGCCGAGGTCCTCGAGACCCTCGTCACCCTCGAGGCGGGCCAGACGTCGACCCGGCGTGTCGAGCGGCTCCGCGAGCTCGCCCGGCTCTGCGAGGAGGAGCTCGACGACGACGACGCCGCGGAGAGCCACTGGCTCGCGGCCTTCTCCGTCGCCCCCGACGATTCCGCGGCGCTCGCCGCGCTCGAGCGCCTCCAGCGCAAGCGCGAGGACTGGCCCGCCCTGCGGCACACCTACGAGCGCGCCCTCGCGGCCACCGAGGCGAGCGCCCCGGCGCGCCTCGCGAGCCAGCTCGGCGAGCTGCTGCTCGAGCGCTTCGACGAGCCCGAGGGCGCCCGCCGCGCCTTCGAGCGCGCCCTCGCGCGGGACGCCCACCACCGACCCGCGCTCGCCGGCCTCCGCCGCCTGGCCGAGCGCACCCGCGACGACGCCCTCCTGCTCGCCGTGTGCGAGCGGGAGGCCGAGGACTGCGACGACGCGCGCCTGTTCGGCGAGCTCGCGCGCCAGGCCGCGGCGGTCCTGGTCGAGCGCGGCGAGCTCGATCGCGCCCTCGACTGGACGGTGCGCGCCTGCGATCGCAGCCCCGGCTCGCGCAGCGTGCTCGAGCTGCGCGCCGATCTCGAGCACCGGCTCGGGCTCGCACAGGACGAGAGCGAGACCCTCGCCCGGCTCGCCGACTGCCTCGAAGGCGTCGCGCGGGTCGCCCCGCTCCACCGCCGCGCACGCCTGCTCGTCGAGCGCGACGCCCTGGCCGACGCGCTCGCGTGTCTCGAAGCAGCCGACGCCGCGGCGCCGGATCGGATCGAGATCCTCGAGGACCTCTGCGATCTGACGCAGCGCCTCGGGCGCCCCGCCGACGAGGCGCGCTGGCTGCGCCGCCTCGGCGATCGCCTGCCGATCGAGCGCCGCAGCGCACCGCTCGCGCGCCTCGCGAGCCTGCTCGAAGATCCGATCGGCGACCTCGACGGGGCGATCGAAGCGCGCCGCGCGCTGCTCGCCCTGCCCGACGCGCCCGCCGGTGCCCTCGATGCCCTGGCCGGTCTGCTCGAGCTCGCCGGTCGCTCCGCGGACCTCGCCGTCCTGCTCGAGCACGCGCGCGAGCGCGTCGGCGACGATGCGCCCGAGGCGCGGCGCATCGACCTGCGCCGCGGGCGACTGCTGCTCGACGCCCTCGGCGACTGCGAGGCCGCAGCGGCCCTGTTCCAGACGCTCCACGAGCGCGATCCCGGCGACGACGAGGTGCTCGCCCTGCTCGAGCGCGCGCTGCGGGCCGGGCGCGACGCCGACGGGCTGTGTGCGCTGCTCGCGCGCCGGGCGTCCTGGGAGCAGGATCCCGTCGCCCGCGCCCCCTTCCTGCTCGAGCGCGCGCAGCTGCTCGAGGAGGTGCTCGGGCGACCCGAGGACGCCTGCGACGTCTACGACTCGATCGTCTCCGACGCACCGGGCTCCGCCGCCGCGGTGCTCGCCGCCGCGCGCCTCGAGGCGCTGTGCGAATCGACGGGACAATGGTCGCGTCTGCACGCGCTGCTGCGGGCACGGGTCGCCGGCGCCGCCGAGCCCGAACGCACCGCGCTGCGCATGCGCATAGCCGACCTCTGCCGCGATCGGCTCCAGGATCCGCTCGGCTGCGCCACGCAGCTCGAGGCCGTCGCCGCCGCCCATCCCGAGCGCGTCCCGGTCTGGCAGCAGATCCAGGATCTCTATCTGCGGGTGCTCGACCGGCCGGGCGAGTGGCTGCGGGTCGCCCAGGCCGAGCTGTCGAGCGTCCCGACGCCGCGGCGCGAGCTGGTGCTGCGGGTCGCGATCGGACGGCTGCTGCTCGACGGCGAGCGGCGCCCGACGGGCGCCCACGCGGTCGACGCGATCGGCCACTTCGAGCGGGCCTTCCAGCTCGATCCGAGCCACGCGGAGGCCGCGGAGCTCCTGGCCGGCCATTACGAGCGCACCGGCAAGCCCGTCGAGCTGGCGCGCGTGCTCGAGGCCCATCTGACGGTGCTCGACGAGGCCCGCGCCGCCGAGCGCGACGAGCTGCGGCTCCGCCTCGCGCGCGTCTGGTCGCGCGCGCTCGACGACGATGCGCGGGCGCGGCCGCTCTTCGAGGCGGTGCGCGCGGCGCGGGGACCGGTCCCGGAGATCGCGGAGCCGCTGGCGGAGATCCTCGAGCGCGCCGGCGACGGGAAGTCGATGCGCGACCTCGTCGGCCTCTGCCGCGACGTGCTGGCGCGCCGCAGCGACGCGCGCGCGCGTCGCCCGTGGCAGATCCGGCTCGCGCGCGCGTGCGTGCGGCTCGACGAGCTCGACGCGGCGGTCACGGCCTATCAGGAGGCTCTGCAGAGCGGGCCGGGCGACGCGGCCCTCGAAGACGAGCTCGTCGCCGTCTACGAGCGGCAGTCGGCCCACGGTGCGCTGATCGCGATCTTCGAGCGCCGGCTCGACTTCGCGACGGCCGACGCCGCGCTCGCCCTGCGGCTGCGCCTCGCCGACCTCTACGAGGCCACCGACGGCGATCCGGCGCGCGCCCTCGACCATCTCGAGCGCGTGCTCGAGCTCGTGCCCCACCACCGCGCCGCGCTCGACCGCGCCCTCGCGCTGGCGCCGCGCGTCGCAGACGCGGCCCGGACCTGCGCCCTGCTCGACCGCGCCCTCGCGCTCCCCCTCGACGGCGCGCGCCGCGCCGCCTGCCTCGAACGGCGGGGCCTGCTCGCCGGCGACGCGCCCGAGCACGCCGACCAGGCCATCGCGGACCTGCGCGAGGCGATCGCCCTCGATCCCGCTCGCAGCGAGGCCCGTCGGGCCCTGCGCGCGCGCCTCGCGAGCCTCGAGCGCTGGCCCGCCGTCCTCGACACCCTCGCGCTCGAGGCCGCCGCCGCCGAGGGCACGGCGCGCCAGACGCTCCTCGAAGAGGGCGCGGCGCTCGCCGAGGCGAAGCTCGGCGCCGACGCCGCCGTTCCCTGGCTCGCGCGCCTGCGCGCCGAGCGACCCGAGGATCCGACGCTCTGGGCCCGGCTCGGCGCGCTCCACCGCGCCGCCGGCCGCTTCGAGGCGGCGCTGCGCGCCCTCGACGAGGAGCTCGTCCTGCGAGACGAGCCGGCCTCGCGCCTCGCGCTCCAGCTCGAACGCGCGCGGCTGCTCGAGCACGAGCTCGAGGCCCCGGGTCGTGCGGTGCTCGCCTATCAGGCCGCCCTGCCCCTCGCCGCCGATCGCGGTCCGATCCTCGCCGAGCTCGACCGTCTCTTCGCTCGCCTCGGCCGCGCCCACGAGCGGACGGCGATCCTCGAGCAGCGCGTCATCCCCCTCCCGGGCCGCGCGGGCCTGGCCCTTCGCCGGACGCTCGCCGAGCTCTACTGCGCTGCCCTCGCCCGGCCCGAGAGTGCCCTCGTCCATCTGCGCGAGAACGTCGCCGCGACGCGCGGTGCGCCCGACGAGGAGCTTCACCACCTCGGGGCCCTCGCCGCCGCCCTGCGCGCCTGCAACCTCGAAGAAGAGTGGGCCGCCGTCGCGGAGCGCGAGCTCGCCCTGATCGACGGCCATCCCGAGCTGCGGGCCCATACCCCGATCGAGTACCAGCGCTTCCTGCGCGAGGAGATCGCGCGCATCCTCGACGTGCTGCTCGGCGACGCCGAGCGCGCCCTCGAGCGGATCCGCGAGCTCTGCGACGACCCGGTGCTCGCGCGCGACGGCGTGCCGGCGCGGGTGCACGCGCGCCTCCACGACCTGCTGCGCCGCACCGGCCGGAAGGCCGAGCTCGCCGACCGCCTCACCCGCTTCGTCGCGACCGGCCAGGCCGCTCCCCACGACTGGCTCGAGCTCGCGACCCTGCGCGAGGCGGAGGCCGCCGACTTCGCCGCGGCGTCCGCCGCCTATCGGGAGGCCGGCCGCGAGCCGGCCCTGCGCCTCGAGGCGCTGCGCGGGCGGCGGCGCTGCGCCGAGCGGATGGACGATCCGGCCGGCCTGGCGGAGACCCTGCGCGAGGAGCTCGAGCTCGACCCGGGTCGGGCGCGCAGCGAGCGCGCGGCCCTCGCCCGCCGCCTCGGCGCCGTGTGCCGCGACCGCCTGTCCGCCCCCGACGAAGCGCGCACCGCCTATCGGACCGCGCTCGAGCTCGAGCCCCGGGACGCGGAGACGATCGGTGCCCTGATCGCCCTCGAGGAGGCCCGCGGCGACCGGCTCGAATCGATCGCGCTCCACCGCCGCGCCCTCGCCCCGGGCGACGACGGCCCGGCCGACCGCAGCCGGCGCGCGACCCACCTTCGCCGCCTCGCCTCGCTCCACGCCGCGTCGCCGGACGGCGTGCGGGAGGCGATCGACGCCTATCACGAGGTCGCCCGTCTCGATTCGCTGACCCGCGACGACGAGCGCGCGCTGGCCGGGCTCCACGACCAGCTCGGTGAGCAGGCCGCCTTCTTCGAGGTCTTCGGCCGCTGGTGCGATCGCAGCGACGGGACGGCGGAGTTCCGCGACCACCTTCGGCTCGCGCGTCGCCTCGCCGAGGCGGGCGACGCGCGAGCCGCCCTCGCGCGCCGAACGGGCCGTCGCCGTCGCCCCCGAGAGCCCCGAGGCCTGGGCCTGTCGCGCCGAACTCGAGCGGACCCAGGGACACACCGGGGCGGCGATCGCTCCTTCGAGCGCGCGGCCTCCCACGCGCTCCCGATCGAAGCCGCCCGCCACTTCGTCGCGGCCGCCCTCCTCGCAGCCGAGGTCGAGCCCGAGCGGGGCTTCGCGCTCTTCGAGCGGGGGGTCGCGGCCGACGCGGCCTGCTTCGAGGCCCAGGCCGGTCTGACTCGCACCGCCACCACGCTCTCGCGCCCGGCCATCGCGCTCCGCCACGCCGAGCTCGCCCTCGAACTCGCGCGCGGCCGCGACGTTCCGGCCGCGACGATCCTCGAGCTCGCGCTCAGCGGCGGCCGTGCGGCCCGGACGCTCACGAATCGCGGGGCACTGCTGCGCCTCTTCGGGACCGCGGTCGAGCTCGAGCCCGAACATCCCGAGGCCCTCTCGGCGCTCGCGGAGGCCCATTTCGACGCCGGGGATTGGCCCGCGGCGAAGCCGCTGATCGAGCGCCGCCTCGCGCGCAGCGACGATGGCCCCGAGCGCGCGCGGCTGCTCGCGATGGCGGGCCGGTGTCTCGAGGCCGAGGGAAGACTCGAGCCCGCCGCCGAATGCCAGCGCGCCGCGCTCGCCCTCGACCCGGCGCTCGACGCGGCCCACGAGAGCCTCGTGCGCATCGAGGAGCGCGCGGCGCGACCCGAAGGCGCCCGGGCCGCCCTCACCGCCTGGGCGCGGGCCTCGGCCGATCCGGCGCTGGCGGCGCGGGCCGCGCTGCGGGCCGCGGAGCACGCGCTCGCCGCCGGCGATCCCGTCGACGCCCGGGAACTGCTGGATCAGGCGACGAGCCGGGATCCCGAGCTCGGCGAGGCCTGGGTCCTCGCCTGCGAGGTCGGCGCCGGACAGCTCTCCGAGAGCGAGCTGCGCGCCCTGTGCGAGCGGGCCCTCGCCCACATGACACCGAGCGTCCACTCTGCCCGCATCGCGCTGCGGCTCGCGCGCCTCGCCGAAATCGCGGGCCAGCGCGACGAAGCCGTCGCCCGCTACGGCGAGGCGTGGCGCTGGGATCCGCGCTGCGGCGAGGCGGCGCTCTGCGAATCGCGCCTCGCGCGCATGGCGGGCGACTGGATCGAGGCGGACGGCATCCTTTCGCGCTTCCTCGACGCGCATCCGGATCCCGGAAGCGCGACCCTCGCGCAGGTCCATCTCGAGCGCGGGCGTCTGCTCTCCGGCCCGCTCGAGGCCTTCGACCAGGCGATCGGGGCCTATCGCCGGGCGCTCGAGCTCCAGCCCGGGCTCGCGGTGGCGAAGGGCGCCCTCGCGGCGCTGCTGCTGCACGCCCCCGATCGCTGGCGCGAGGCCCTCGCGCTCCACCGCGAGATCCTCGCCAGCGCCCCGACCACGGCGGCGTCGCTCCGCGCCCTCGCCACGCTCGCCGAGCGCCAGGGCCGCAGCGAGGTCGCCGTCGCGGCGCGCTGCCTGTTCGGCGCCCTCGGCCACGGCTCGCGCGAGGAGCTCGAGGCGGCGCCGCGCACCCTCGGCCTGTCGCTGAACGCCGGCCCGCCCCTCGCGGCGCCGGAGCTCGAGCGCCTGCGCCGCATCGCCCACCTGCTGCGCGACGAGCTGGCCCGGATCCTGCCCGATGCGACGACCCCGGCCGCCGCTGCGGTGGCGTCCGACCCGTCGCTCCCGGTGGCCGCGATCCTCGCGATCGAGGACGAGCTCTCCGCGCCCTCGCTCTCCCGGATGCCGGCGTCGGAGCGCGGCGCGCTCTTCCTGGCGATCGGCGGGCTCTTCCTCGATCCTGGCGGCAACGGCGGCGACGCGCGCACGCGCGACGCCCTCGATCGGGCGCTCGGACTCTGGACGCGGCGCAAGCTCCGCCGCCTCGTCGAGGAGACGAGCCTCGACGCCCTCGCCGCGATCGACCACGAGCACTTCGGCCACGCGCTGCGCGCCCTGGCGGCGGCGCTGCTGCTCGATCGCGAGCGCGGCGCCCTGCGACCGGTCCTGCTGGCGCTGCTGGCGCTCGATCCCCAGGCGGCGGAGGCGGGCGAGCCCCTCGCGACGGAGCTCGGCGGACGGGCCTCGAGCTGCGAGGCGACCCGGCTCCTCCTGATCCGGATCACCCACGTCCTGTGCGAGAAGCTGGAGCGCGGCCGTTAGGCCATCGGCGCGGGAGGGAGACGAGACATGGCACAGCGCACCCCGAAGAACACCCGCAAGTACCGCCGGATGACCGTGCGCATCCTGGTCGACTACCAGGCGCTCGGCGGGCTCCACTGCGACTACGCGACGACCCTCGGCGCCGGCGGCATGTTCCTGCAGACCGAGCTCGAGCTCTCCCGCGGCGACCTCGTCAAGGTCCGCTTCCGCGTCCCGGGCAACGAGACGATGCACGAGCTGCAGGCGCGGGTCATGTGGCGACACGACGCCCGGGCCGACGAGAACGGCCAGCTGCGCACCCCCGGCGTCGGGCTCCAGTTCACCGACCCGAAGGCGACGAGCGAGCTCGCCCGCGAGCTCGAGGACTATCCGGGCTGAGCGAAGGCGCGGCGGCGTCCGACCGCCTCGAGCGGAGCGCGCTCCGCGAGCAGCCCCGGGCGCTCCACGAGCGCACGCACGAGCGCGTGGTGGAGGCCGTGACCGCCCTTCTCCACCGTGATGCGCGCGTGCAGCTCGCTGCCGACCAGAGCGAGATCCCCGAGCAGATCGACCACCTTGTGGCGCACGAACTCGTCGGGCCAGCGCAGCGGGCCGTCGTTGAGCAGCCCGCCCTCGCCGAGGACGAGGGTGTTCGAGAGATCGCCCCCGAGCGCCAGGCCCTGGGCGCGCAGCCGCTCGACCTCGTCGGCGAAGCCGAAGGTCCGCGCGGGGGCGAGCTCCCGCTCGAAGCGCTCGGCGTCGAGATCCTGCAGGACGAAGCGCTGACGCCCGATCGCGGGATGGGCGAAGTCGATCGCGTACTCGATCGCGAGCCCGTCTCCCGGCTCGACGCGGATCCAGCGATCGGCGTCCCCGACCTCGAAGGACCCGGTCACCTCGAGCTCGCGCCGGGCCGCCGCCAGCGGCCGGATCCCCGCGCGCCGCAGTCGAGTCGCGAAGGGCGCGGCGCTGCCGTCGAGCGCGGGCACCTCGCCCCCCTCGACCTCGATGCGCGCGTTGTGGATGCCGAGGGCGAAGAGCGCCGCGAGCAGGTGCTCGACCGTCGCGACGCGGGCGCAGGCCGACGCCGCGGGGGTCGGCGGGACGGAGACGGCGCCCCGCCTCCCCGGCGTCGCCTCGCCACGCGCACGCGCAGCCAGCGTCGTCGCCCGGGTCGTGGAGTGGACGTGGGCGGGGCGCGCGGGAATCGCGATCTCGCCCCGGCCGTCCTCGGACGGGGTCAGGAAGACGAGGCCCGTATCGGGGGCAGCGGGGAGCACGGTGACCACGGCGGGTCGACCACTGTGCAGGCCGAGCCCGCGCCACTCGACGCTGCGCGCGATCGTCGTCTGCTGCAAGCCGCCTCCTCGAGCGCGGATCCCACCCTCGTCGGGCCGCGCGTCGCGCAGCGTAGCGTGGGCGGATCGGCGGACAATCGAGCGGGGCGGACTCCGGGGCCGGACTCAGGGCCGCTCACCGCGCTCCCCGGCACTGCCGGCGGCCAGGGCACCCCGCACCTCGGCGAGGATCTCCCGGGCCGACTGGAACCGCTGCGCGGGGTCCTTCTCGAGGCAACGCTCGACGATCGCCGAGAGCGCCTCGGGAAGCTCGGGGCGCAGGTCACGCAGGCGCGGCGGCGGCGTGTGGACGTGGTGGTACGGGATGTTGCCCTCCTTGAAGGGCACCGTCCCGGTCGCCATCTCGAAGACCGTGACGCCGAGGGAGTAGATGTCCGTCCGGTGGTCCACGTTCTTGCCGAGGGTCTGCTCGGGGCTCATGTAGTAGGGCGTGCCGGCGACGACGGTCGTGTGGTTGCGCGCTTCCTCGACCACCTTGGCGAGACCGAAGTCCATCAGCTTGACCTTCTTGTCCCGGGTCCACATCGCGTTCGCCGGCTTGATGTCGCGGTGGACGACCTTCTTCTCGTGGGCGTACGCGAGGGCCTCGGCGATCTGCATCAGGACATGGAGGATGCCGGAGGCCGAGATCGGCCCGCGCTTCTTCAGGATCTCCTTGATCGTCGTCCCCTCGACGTACTCCATCGCGATGTAGTAGCGGCCGTTCTGCTCGCCCGTGTCGTAGACCGTCACGATGTTCGGGTGATTGAGCTTCGCCGCCGCCTGGGCCTCGCGGATGAAGTTGGTCACCGCCTGCTCGTTCCCGGTCAGGGCCTGGGGCAGCACCTTGAAGGCGACCAGGCGATCGAGCGCCGTGTCCTGGACCTTGTAGACGATGCCCATGCCGCCGCGGCCGAGCTCGCCCACGATCTGGTAGCGCCCGCCGGGCGTCCCGGTCGGGGCGACGAGCTTCTTCGCGGCGGCCTCGGCCGGGTCCGTCACCGCCACGTTCTTCGCCCCGCCGGCGGCAGCGGCCTCGGCCGCACCGCGCGCCGCGGCGAGCCGCTCGGCGACGTCGCGGTAGTGGTAGTCGAAGGCCATGACGCGCTCGTAGATCTCGAGCGCCTCGCGCGGCTTGCCGTCCTCTTCGTAGATCGTGGCGAGCTTGTAGTAGCCGTCGACGGAGTCGCGGGTGAGCTCGGTGTCGCCGATCGCCTGCTGCAGCTTGGTGATCGCGAGGGGGAGCTGGCCGCGGGCGGCGAAGATCTCGCCGAGCTGCGCCGCGGCGCGCCCGAAGTCCTCGTCCTCCGACGGGATCTTCTGGAGCGCCGAGATCGCCTCGTCGTCCATGCCCTCGCGGTGATAGGCCTCGCCGGCGCGCAGGAAGTCGCCGGCCTTGTCGAGCAGGTCGGCCTCCCGCCGCGGAAGGTTCGCGAGGGCGAAGCACTCGGCCGCCTCGGTGAAGCGTCCCGCCCGCTCGAAGGCGTCGCCGGCCTCGGCGCGCAGCCCCGCGAGCTGGTACATCTCCGCGGCCTGGGCCCAGCCGTGGTGCCGCGCATAGCATTCGGCCGCCTTCGCGAACTGCTCGAGGCTCCGGTAGAGGTCGCCGGCCTCCATGAAGTCGCCGGCGCCCTCGAGCTTCTCGGCCGCTCCCGCCCGATCGCCCTTGTCGCGCAGCGCCTGACCGAGCAGCCGGGCCGCCTCCTTCTCCTGACCGCAGCGCCGCAGGGCCTCGGCCGCCCGCTCGACGTCGCCGCCCTGCCGGAAGTGGAGCGCCGCCTTCTCGTGCTGGCCGAGGAGGGTCGCCACCTCGCCGGCCTCGATGCCGCAGTTGCCGCGCTCGAACATCTTGTAGGCGCGGTCGGGCTGCTCCGCCTTCAGGAAGAGCTTCCCGGCCTGGCGGACGAGCTTCGTCATCTCGCCGGACTTCTTGGGGTCCTTCATCGCCTTCGGCCCCTCGTCGACGAACACCGACTCGAGGGCCTCGGCCGCGAGCAGCCAGTCCTTGCACTTCACGTACATCGCCGCCGCGTGGCGCATGAATTCGCTCTCGCGATAGCAGCGCGCGGCCTCGCGGTACTTGCCCGCCTTCTCGAACATCTCGGCGGCGACGCTCTTCAGGTTCGCCTTGAGGTAGCAGTCGGCGGCCTTGTCCCAGGCCTCCTGCTGCGCCCAGATCGAGCCGGCCGTCTCCCAGTTCTCGCCCTGCATGTGGAGCTCGGCGGACTCCTCGAAGCGGTTCTGGTCGTGGCGGATCTCGGCCGCGCGCGCGAACTCGCCGGCCTCGAGGAACCACGCCGCCGCGGTGTCGAGCTGGTCCGCGCCCCAGAGCAGCTCGGCGGCCTCGACGACGTCGCCCTGCTTGCGCAGCGCCTGGGCCTCCTTCAGGACCCGCTTCGCTTCCTTCTTGTCGTGCTTGATCGGATGGTCGTCCTCGTCGCCCTTCGCGTCGTGGCCCTTGCGCACGCGCGGAGCCCCGCCGTCCGGGAAGGCCCCGGCACAGAAGGCGAGCAGCACGGCGCCGACCCCGAGCACCGCATAGCCGAGCGGCGTCTCGCCGACGCCGTGCTCGACGATGCGCGCGAGATCGCGCGGCAGCCCGAGCTCGAGGGCGACCAGCGCGCGGGAGGCCACCTCGACGGCGCTCCGGGCGAGCGCCGTGGCGGGGTGGTCCGGAAGCTGGGCGACCAGCACGCCGAACGCGCCGAGCAGCACGCCCACCAGCGCGAACGGAAGCAGCAGGATTCTGGCCAGATTGCGCACGCCTCGATTCCACCCGAATGCACGCAGACCCGCGTGCCGCAGCCGACGGGATCGATGGCCGGCCCGGGCCGACCGGCCCGCCGACGGCATCGACTCCGCTCGCTATCGGCGGGGCGGGGGGTCGAGCTGAGGCCCGATCCGGAGGCGGCGGCCGGGGCCCTGCGTCGATTATGCTCGTCGCTTGTCCCCGCCCACGCTGCCGCCCGATCCCGACCGAGTCCCGCCCCCGACCGGGCCGACCCCATCCCGCCGCGCGCGCCGGCCGGGGCTGGCCCTCCCGATGCGCCTGGGGACCGTCCTCGCCGTCGCGATGCTCGCCCACACCGCCGCGGCGGAGGATTCCAGCCCCTTCGCAATCCGACGCCACGACGTGCGGGGCATCGTGCTGCAGGTCTGGTCGCTCGCGGTCTCGTCCTGCGAGGACGACTCGAAGGACCTGCTCGTCCTCTCGACCGAGGGCGGCCCGCCGACGCAGCAGCGGTTCGCCACGTTCATGCCCTGCGGCTCGGCCCTAAGGCCCGGTGATCCGCGGATCCGGGTGCGCCGGATTCCGGCGGAGGCCGTCGCCGTCGACGTCGCCGGCCTTCCGGGTCGGACCGGCCCCCAGCTCCTCTCGGTCTCGGCGGCGGGGCTGCAGATCGAGTCGCTCGAGAGCCACGAACCCGTGCGCACCATCGCGATCCCCGGCGGCCTGCCGCTCCCGCCCCGTCCCTGGGAGATCGGACGCCTGCCGATGGTCGAGGCCTGGAACGACGACGGCCGGCCGGCTGCGCTGCTGCCCACGCCGAGGGGGGCCTGGCTCGTCGATCTCGCCGACGCCGAGGGCGTCGTGGCCCCGCGGCGCATCGAGCTGCCGGTCTACGCGAGCTACGAGACCTCGATGCCGGACCTCCCCGAGACGGTCTGGAAATGGATGGTCCAGGAGGTCCACTGGCCGACCCTGACCCGCGCCGACGACGACGGCGACGGCCGCCGTGACCTGTTCGCGCTCTCGCGCTACGGGATCTGGATCTACCACGCGGGCGCGGGGGGCCTGCCCTCGACCCCGTCGCGCAAGCTCGACTTCGTGCCCTTCGACGAGAAGGCCGAGCGGCGCTTCGAGACGAGCATCCACAACTACTTCGCCCGCGATCTCGATGGCGATACCCGCGCCGACCTCGTGATCAACCGGATCCAGGGCGGCCTGATGGAGGGGCGCTCGACGACGCACATCCATCTCAATCCCGGCCACGGCGCCTCGCTCTCGGGTCGACCCGACGCCGTGCTCGAGACCCATGGCGGCATCGCAGGCGTCGACTTCGTCGACCTCGAAGGCGATGGCCGGCTCGAGCTGCTCGAGACCAACTTCGAGTTCGGCGTCCTGCAGCTCGTCCGCCTGCTCGTCAGCCGGCGGGCGGACACCAAGGTCCGCATCCTCGCCCTCGACCCGGCGAGCCCGGGCGGGGTGCGCACGCTCTTCGAGGACGCGCTCTCCCTGCCCCTCGACTTCAAGGAGAGCCGCTTCGCCGGCATCCTGCCTGGGATGGGGGACTGGAACGGCGACGGCCTGCTCGACCTGTTCGTGACCCGCGGCGATCAGGCGATCGGCTTCCGCCTCGGGAGCCGGGCGCCGGGCAAGCCGCGCTTCGGCCCCGTCACCGGGCAGCAGGCGGTGCCCCTCGTCGCCGGGGCGAGCCGGGTCGCGGACCTCGACGGCGACGGCCTCGACGAGATCATCGCGTTCACCTCGACCGAGCCCGAGCCGCCGCTCGTCGTGCTCGAGAACCTCGGGCGCCTGCCCGGGAGCCCGAGCAGCCTGCGCCCGCGCTGAGCCGGGCGTCCGCTCGGGCTCAGGCTCCGGGCGTGGGCACGCCGAGGTGGGCGTAGGCGTGGGGCGTCGCGACGCGGCCGCGCGGGGTGCGGGACAGGAATCCGCAGTGGATCAGGTAGGGCTCGACCACGTCCTCGAGCGTGCCCTTGTCCTCACCGACCGCGGCCGCCAGGGTCTCGAGGCCGACCGGGCCGCCCCCGAACTTGACGACGAGACATTCGAGGAACGCGCGATCGAGGCCATCGAAGCCCGCGTCGTCGACGTCGAGGCGCGCGAGCGCGAAGCGCGCCACGTCGAGGCCGATGCCGCCGGTCGCCCCGTCGCGCACCGCCGCGAAGTCCCGCACCCGCCGCAGCAGCCGATTCGCGATCCGCGGCGTCCCCCGCGCCCGGCGCGCGATCTCGAAGGCGGCCTTCCCGTCGATCGCGAGGCCGAGGAGCCTGCCGGAGCGGATCACGATCCGCTCGAGCTCGGGGACCGGGTAGTACTCGAGGCGCGCCGACCAGCCGAAGCGGTCGCGCAGCGGCGAGGTCAGCAGGCCCGCGCGGGTCGTCGCGCCGACCAGGGTGAAGCGCGGCAGATCGAGGCGGATCGAGCGCGCCGTCGGCCCCTCGCCGATCAGGAGGTCGAGCTGGAAATCCTCCATCGCCGGATAGAGGATCTCCTCGACCGAGGGCGAGAGGCGGTGGATCTCGTCGATGAAGAGGACGTCCCCCGCCTCGAGGTTCGAGAGCAGGGCCGCGAGATCGCCGGGGCGCTCGATCGCCGGGCCGCTCGTGGCGCGGAACTGGGCACCGAGCTCCGCGGCGACGATGCGCGCGAGGGAGGTCTTGCCGAGGCCCGGCGGGCCGTGGAAGAGCACGTGATCGAGGGGCTCGCCGCGCTCCCGCGCGGCGCGCACGAAGACGTGCAGGTTCTCGCGCAGGCGCTCCTGACCGATCATCTCGTCGAGGGTCTTCGGCCGGAGCGACTCCTCGGCGACGCGCTCCTCGGGCTGCCGGGAGAGCGAGAGCTCGCCTCGTTCCATGTCGCCTGCCCCCCTTCCCGTCGGCGCGTTCCGTCCGCGCTCCCCGTCGCCGCATCCCATCCGCGCGCCGCCGGCCCAGCCGACCGGATCGGTCGCCGTCCTCAGCTCGCCAACCGCCGCAGCGCGATGCGGATCAGGACCTCGATCCGCGCGTCGGCGGGCGCCTCGGCGAGGGCCGCCGTCACGACCCGCTCCGCCTGGGCGCGGGGATAGCCGAGGTTCACCAGCGCCGACAAGAGCTCGTCCTGGGGCTCGACCCCGGCCTGCACCGCCGTCGCGGTCTCGACCCGATCGAGCGCCGACCACGCCGCGAGCTTCGCCGCGTCGTCGCGCAGCTCGATCGCGATCCGCTCCGCGAGCTTCGGGCCGACCCCGGGCGCCTTGCGGAGCTGCTTCGCGTCCGCGTCGCGCAGGGCCACGAGCAGCCGGCTCGGCTCCATGCCGGAGAGGATGGTCTGGGCCAGCTTCGGCCCGACGCGATTGGCCTTCAGCAGCAGGTGGAAGAGCTCGCGCTCGAGGGGCGTCGCGAACCCGAAGAGCTGGATCGCGTCCTCGCGCACCGCCGTATGCACCAGCAGCGCGACCGTCTTGCCGACCTCCGGGAGCGTCTCCGAGGTCGAGAGCGGGACGAGCAGCTCGTAGCCGACGCCGTGGACGTCGAGCACGACCCGGGTCGGCGCCCGCTCTCGCAACGTGCCCTCGAGCCAGGCGATCACGACATCCGCTCCATCACGAGACGTGTCATCGCCTGGCGCGACGAACGCCGGCGGGTGCGCAGCGGGAGCCCGGCGAGCGGGCCGGCCTGGGCATGGGTCAGGGCGAGCGCGAGGGCGTCGGCGGCGTCGGTCGCCGGGGCCTCGGCGAGGGAGAGCAGCCGTACGACCATCGTCTGGACCTGGGCCTTGTCGGCGGCGCCGGTGCCGGTGACCGACTTCTTGACCTGCCGCGCCGTGAGCTCGACGACGGGGATGCCCGCCGCGCCGAGACACGCGAGCACCGCGCCCCGTGCCTGCCCCAGCACGAGCGCCGAGCGCGGATTGGAGGCGAGAAAGACCCGCTCGACGACGGCAGCGTCGGGGACCTCGGACCGGACGATCGCGAGAAGCTCGGCGTGCAGGAAGGCGAGCCGCGTCGCCATGGACGCGGCGGGCGGCGGGCGCAGGACGCCGTGGCGGCGGTGCACCAGGCGCCCGGAGACGCGCTCGATCGAGCCGAAGCCCGTCGCCACGGAACCAGGATCCACCCCCAGGATCCGCATTCCGACTCCCTTCCGACCTGTCCTCGGACGGCGCGGGCGGCGCAGGGGCCGGGCCGCGCGTCGGCGGCTACGCGAGCTTCTCCATCTCCTCCTCGGAGATGTCGAAGTTCGCGTAGAAGTTCTGGACATCATCGAGGTCTTCGAGGGATTCCGCCAGCTTGAGCATCAGCTCGGCGTCCTTCCCGGAGAGCGAGACCGTCGTCGAGGGCTGTTGGACGAATTCCGCCGACAGCGGAACGAAGCCCTTCTCGGCCAGGGCGTCGCGAACGGCATGGAGCTCGTTCGGCGCGGTCAGGACTTCGGCGCGATCACCATTGTCGACCACGTCGGCCGCCCCGGCCTCGAGCGCGGCCTCGAGCAGGGCGTCGGCGTCGACCGCAGCGCGGTCGAAGGACAGCACCCCCCGCTTTTCAAAAAGAAACGCGACGCAGCCCGCCGCGCCCAGGTTGCCCCCGTTCTTCGAGAGCACGTAGCGCAGGTCGCCGACGGTCCGGTTCCGGTTGTCGGAGAGCGTCTCGATCAGGATGGCGACCCCGCCGGGTCCGTAGCCTTCGTAGACGATCTCCTCGAAGTTCTCGGAATCGCCCCCGCCCACGCCCTTCTGGATGGCCCGCTGGATGTTGTCCTTGGGCATGTTGGCCGTCTTGGCCTTCTCGACCACCAGCCGGAGGCGGGGGTTCGAGTCCACGTCCCCCCCGCCGATCCGGGCCGCCGTCTGCAGCTCCCGGATCAGCTTCGTGAAGATCTTGCCGCGCTTGGCATCCGCGGCGCCCTTCTTGCGCTTGATGGTCGACCACTTCGAATGTCCGGACATCGGATCTCCTGGGACGCGCCCCGCTGATGCGGACAGGGGGCGGTTCGAGCCCCGCTCGAATTAGCACAGGCCCGGATCCGGGAGCCATCGCCGGGCCCCACTCCGCGCACGCCGCCGCCCGGCCGAAGGCCGACCCGATACGCAGTCCCGCGTTCAGTCACGTCGGGGCCCGACCGATAGGCGGTGGGTCCCGTCGGATCCGCCCGCCCCCCGTGGGCTCGCGGTGCGCGATCCGAACGGGATCCGCACGCGCGCACGGCGATCCCGTCCGGCCGAAGCCGGGCTCCGGAGCCGCGCCGCCTTGGAGGGTTCGAAATGGCGGAGATCGCCATCGGCATCGACCTGGGCACCAGCAACAGCTGCGTCGCGACGATGCAGAACGGGGAGCTGCAGGTGCTCGCGAACGCCTTCGGCGAGCGCACCTCCGCATCCGTCGTCCACTTCCGCGAGGACGGGACGGTCGAGGTCGGCAACTCGGCCAAGGCCAAGGTGATCCACGCACCGGCCCACACGATCTCGTCCGCGAAGCGCCTGATCGGCCGCTACTACTTCTCCGAGGAGGTGAAGAAGGCGCAGGCGATCTGTGCCTACGAGATCGTCGAGGCGCCGAACCACGGCGTCCGCATCCAGATCCGCGACGAAGAATTCTCGCTGCCCGAGATCTCGGCGATGG
Organism: Myxococcota bacterium; assembly: GCA_046351135.1. Lineage (GTDB taxonomy): Bacteria > Myxococcota_A > UBA9160 > UBA9160 > UBA4427 > UBA4427. The sequence continues at coordinate 51,018 of JAXLZA010000011.1, forward strand.
TCCTGCGCGAGATGAAGCAGATCGCCGAGCGCCAGCTCGGCGAGAAGGTCACGAAGGCCGTCATCACCGTCCCGGCCTACTTCAACGACAATCAGCGCCAGGCGACCAAGGACGCGGGCCGCATCGCCGGTCTCGAGGTCCTGCGGATCCTGAACGAGCCGACCGCCGCCGCCCTCGCCTACGGCTTCGGCATGGGCCTGTCCCAGCGCGTCGCGGTCTACGATCTCGGCGGCGGGACCTTCGACATCTCGATCCTCGAGATCGGCAAGGACGTCTTCGAGGTCCTCGCGACCTGCGGCGACACCTTCCTCGGCGGCGACGACTTCGACGACCGCATCCTCGATCTGCTCGCCGACGACTTCGTCGCGCGGTACAAGATCAACCCGCGCAACGACCCCTACGCGTTCGAGAAGCTGAAGCTCGCCAGCGAGAACGCGAAGAAGCAGCTCTCGATCGACGACGAGGTCCAGATCGAGATCCCGAGCGTGCTGAAGGCCGAGGACGGGACCGACATGGGCCTGTCGCGCAAGCTGACCCGGGCCGAGTTCGGGATGCTCGTCAACGATCTCATCCTGCGGACCTTCAAGGTCTGCGACGAGGCGCTGCAGCAATCCGACCTGACGGTGCGCGACCTCGACGGCGTGATCCTGGTCGGCGGCCCGACGCGGCTGCCGATGATCCGCGAGGCGGTGACCCACTACTTCCAGCGCGAGCCGCGCATCGACGTCGACCCGGACGAGGTCGTCGCGATGGGCGCCGCGATCCATGCGGCGTCGCTGGTCGGCGAAGTCCAGGACTCGATGCTGCTCGACGTGACGCCCCTCGATCTGCGGATCGGGGTCGCGGGCGGGCTCGCGGAGCCGGTGATCGAGCGCAATACGCCGGTGCCGATCGAGCAGACGCGGACCTTCACGACGGTCGCCGACTATCAGGAGTCGGTCCAGATCCGCGTCTACCAGGGCGACCACCGCATGGCCGAGGACAACACGCTGCTCGGCCAGTTCGAGTTCTCGGGCTTCCAGAAGGGTCCGCGCTCCGACGTCCGCATCGACGTCACCTTCGAGATCGACGCCGACGGCATCGTCAGCGTGACGGCCGCCGATCAGGCGACCGGCGAGAAGGCCTCGACGACGATTACCCTCTCCTCGGGCCTCGGCTCGGACCAGATCGAGCGCATCCTCGAGCAGGACGTCGCCGGCCGCGTCGTCACCGCCGACGCGCCCGCGCCGGCCCCCGCCGCCGCCCAGAAGAAGGCCGCGGCGCCCGCCGCGAAGGCCGCCGCCCCGGCCGCCCCCGCCCAGCCCGCCTCGGCCCGCACCGCCCCCCCGACTACGACCGGCGCCCTGCCCGCCGCGCCCCCGAGCGCGAAGGGCAGCCCGACGCCGGGAGCGCCCCGGGGCCCGATCGCCCTCGGCCGGATCGGCACGCCCTCCGGTGCCGCCACCGCCGCGGCCCTCGGCGGGCGGGGGGCCACCGCGACCCCGAGCATCTCCGCCACGCCCGCGGTCGATCCCACGCCGAGCGGGACGAGCCCGACGAGCGCGACCGCGCGCCCGAGCGCGCCGGCGACGGCTTCGGTCCCGGGCGTCGACGCCCTCGATGGACTCGACGACCTCGACGGGCTCGACGATCTCGAGCTCGAGGGCGAGCTCGAGAGCCTCGACCGCGAGCTCGAGGAGCTGACCCGGAACCGGCCCGCGCCGGCACCCAGGTCGACCGGTCCCGCCCCCGTCGCCCCGGCGCCGACGCGCGACGCGGCGCCCGCGACCCCGGCCCCCTCCCTGTCCGCTGAGCCGGTCGGTTCGGACGCCGAGATCGAGCTCGAGACCGAGGCGTCGAACGACGTCGACGAGGACGGCTTCTTCGATCGCTCGGGCCGGGATCTCGCCGCCCCCGATCCGGACGAGCAGCTGGGATAGTCGACGATGGCCGAGCTCGACCCCATGGAGATCGTCGCCCTCGCCCGGATCATGGACGAGCTGGACTACTACCAGCTCCTCCACGTGGGCCCGGAGGCGAGCGCGTCCGAGATCCGCAAGGCGTACCACGACTCCTCGCGCCACTTCCATCCGGACGCGAATCGAAATCTCCCGCCCGAGCTGCGCGAGCAGTGCGGACGGATCTCGAAGCGGATCACCGAGGCCTACTGCGTGCTGCGCGACGCACGCCGGCGGAAGGCCTACGACGCGAAGCGGAGCGAGGGCAGCGTGCTCCGCATCCAGCTCGCCGAGGCGCGCCAGTCGCACACCACGCAGCAGAAGTCCGAGCGGCGCGGAGCCACGCCGCAGGGTCGCCAGTACCACGCCAAGGCCGAGGCCGAGCTGAAGGCGGGCAACGTCGCCGCCGCCATCCGGCATCTCCAGATGGCGCTGACCTTCGAGGCCGGAAACGCGGGCTTCAAGGCCATGCTCGAAGAGCTGCGCGCCCGGCAGAAGGCCGGGGCCTAGCCGGTCCCCGCGCCACCGGCCCGCATCGATCGGGCCGCCGCGAACGACCCCGCGCCGGCCCGACGGGCCCTGCTAACCTGCCGCGCATGCCGAAGACCCGCCCCGCGAATCGAGGCCCGTCGCGCCTCGCCGTCCCCGTCCTGCGAACCCTGCTCGTGACGTCGATCGCGACGTTGCTCCTGACCGCGCTCGGCTGCAGCGAGAGCGCGACCGGTCCCGCCTCGAGCGGCGCCGGCGCGGCGGCGGACGGTGCGGCCGAGAAGGCCTCGACCTCGGCCGAGGCAGCGGCCCCGGCGAGCCCCGCCGCGAACGCGAAAGGCGGCAAGCCGGAGCCGAAGTCGGCCCCGCGCCATCCCTCCGAGCGACCGATCCCGGCCTTCTCCGGGACGACCCTCGACGGCAAGACGATCGACGTGCGCGGCCTGCTCGGGGCTCGCAGCGTCTTCTTCTTCTTCAACCCGGAGATCGCGGAGGCGGTCCCGGTCGCGCGGGCGGTCGAGCGCATTCACGCCCTCGGCCCCGACGCGAACTTCAAGGTCGTCGGCGTCGGCGTCGGGTCCGATGGCGCGAAGCTCGCCGCCTTCGTCGCGAGCGCGGGGCTCCACTTCCCGGTGATCGACGACTCGAGCGGGGCGGTGACTCAGGCGATCCAGCTGCGGGCGCCGATGGGCATCCTCGGCGTCGATCCCGAGGGCTACATGGCCTTCGCCCTCGGCCACTTCCCGAAGGAGGCGGACCTCGAGAAGCAGGTCGAGTCCGACCTGCGCGAGGCGCTGCGGCTCGAGCCCCGGAAAGAAGATTCCCACGCCGGCGAGCTGCTGCGCCATCCCGAGGCGCCGGCCCTCGGCGTCGTCGCGATGTCGGACGGCAAGGTGCTCGAGACGAAGGCCCTCGCCGGCAAGCCCGCGATCGTGATCTTCTTCCTCCACACCTGCCCCCACTGCCACAAGGCGCTCCAGTCGATCAAGGAGACCCTGGCGACGCTCTCCGACGCGGAGAAGCCGCGCCTCGTGGCGATCTCGATCCAGAACGATCCGAGCTCGGTACGCAGCGCGATGAAGGAGCTCAGCCTCGACTTCTTCGACCCCTATCTCGATCCCGGCGGCAAGGCGACCGAGCGCTGGGGCGTGACGGGCGGCGTGCCCGTCGTCCACGTGATCGACGCAGAGGGTCGGATCCGCCATCGCGGCCAGGGCTGGAACGGCGCACGCGACGCCGGGATCCTGCGCATGACGGTGGCGCGGCTCGCCGGTGCGCGCGTCCCGATGCTGCTCGATCCCGACGGCTACAGCGGCAACGACGTCTGCGGCGTCTGCCACGAGACGGAGCTCGCGACCTGGGAGTACACCGCCCACGCCGCCGCCTACGACACCCTCGTCACCCACGGCGCCGATCGCCGGACCGACTGCGTCGGCTGCCACGTCGTCGGCTTCGAGAAGCCCGGTGGCTTCGACTTCACCACGCGCTCGCCGCACCTCGAGAACGTCGGCTGCGAGTCGTGCCATGGCCGTGGCGGCCCCCACCTCTCTCCGGACTTCGTGAAGCAGGACGACTACGCCGCCGTCTGCGGGAATTGCCACAACCCGACCCACTCCCTCGGCTTCGACTACGCGAACTTCCGGGCGCGCATCTCCCACGCGAAGATCGCCGCCCTCTCGAACGCGGAGCGCGCCGAGCTGCGCGTCGCCGGCGCGGCGACGCGGGAGCTGATGCCGTCGACCGCCGCCTACGTCGGCTCGAACGCCTGCCAGAGCTGCCACGCCAAGGAGTTCGAGACCTGGGCCGCCGGCCCCCACGCCCACGCCGTCGCGACCCTCGAGAAGGCGGGCAAGGCGGGCAACGCGGACTGCCTCGGCTGTCACACGACGGCCTATGGCAAGCCGGGCGGCTTCCCGAGCGGGGCCTCCCCCGCGAGCGCGCCCGATCTCGCCCGCGTCGGCTGCGAGTCCTGTCACGGCCCCGGCGGCAACCACGTGGGCGAGCATGATCAGCGCGTCGGCACGATCCTCTCCCTCGGCGACAAGTGCGAGTCGTGCGTGATCCTGAAGGTCTGCGGCAGCTGCCACGACAAGGCCAACGATCCGGGCTTCGAGTTCTCGGTCGAGAAGCGGATCGACGCCCAGCGCCACGGCACGATCGAGTCCGCCGCGACGCGCGAAGGCCGCTCGGCGGCGGTGCTCCCGCCCGGCCACGCCCCGATCCCGCCGAGCCACCCGCTCGTGCCCCTCACCGCCCGGCCCGAGCCCGGCTAGCGCACGATGGCGGACGGCGAGCTCGAACGGGACGACCGGGGCGAGGCGCGCGAGATCGTCGCGTCCGCCGCCGCGCTGCTGCGCGAGCTCGTCGAGGAGGGCTTCGGCGGCTACGAGCGACTCGCCACTCCCGCGCCCTTCGAGCTCCCCCCCGCGCCCTCGCCGCGGCCGGCCCCACTCGGTCCGCCGATCCCGCCGATCCCGTCGATCCAGCCGGTCCCGCTGGCGCCGCCGGCGCCGCCGCCGGCGCCGCGGCCGATCGCCGCGCCGTCGGGCGCGCGCACGAGCCTCGAGGCGGTGCGCGCGGAGCTCGGCGATTGCCGGCGCTGCGGGCTCTGCGAGGGACGCCAGAACATCGTCTTCGGCGACGGCAATCCCCAGGCCGAGATCCTCTTCGTCGGCGAGGGGCCGGGGGAGCAGGAGGATCGCACGGGCCTGCCCTTCGTCGGCCGCGCCGGCGAGCTGCTGACGCAGATGATCGAGAAGGGCATGGGGATCCGGCGCTCGGACGTCTACATCTGCAACATCGTGAAGTGTCGCCCGCCGGGCAATCGCAACCCGCTGCCGCCCGAGGTGAGCGCCTGCCGGCCCTTCCTCGACGGGCAGATCGCGGCGGTCGCGCCGAAGGTGATCGTGACGCTCGGCAAGCCGGCGGCGAGCCTGCTCCTCGATCGCGACGTCCCGATCACCCGCCTGCGCGGCACCTGGCACGCCTACCGCGGCATTCCCCTGATGCCGACGCTCCACCCCGCCTTCGTGCTGCGCCAGTACACGCCCGAGAATCGCCGGGCGGTGTGGCAGGACCTGAAGGCCGCGCTCGAGCGAGCCCGCGGATGACGACGCAGACGAGCTTCGAGTGTGGCGTCGTCCTGCATCCGGCCGGCCACACCCGCTCGCCCGCGATGCACAACGCCGCCTATCGCGCCCTCGGCCTCGACGCCGCCTATCACGCCTGGGACGTGCCGCCCGAGGGCCTCGCGGCGGCGGTCGCCGGCTTCCGGGCGCGCGGGGTGCGCCAGATCTCGGTCTCGATCCCCCACAAGGAGGCGATGCTCGCGCTGGTCGACGAGCAGGAGCCGGTCGTGCGGGCGATCGGCGCGCTCAATACGGTGCTCCGCGAAGGGGATCGGCTGATCGGGACGAACACCGACTGGATCGGCGCGCTGACCGCCCTCGAGCGCGCCGTCCCCGTCCGTGGCCAGCGCGCCGTCGTCCTCGGCGCCGGAGGCACCGCCCGCGCCGTCGTCTACGCCCTGCGCCAGCGGGGTTGCGAGGTCTTCGTGCTGAACCGGACGCCGGAGCGCGCGGAGCGCCTCGCCCGGGAGCTCGGCGCCCAGGGCACCGGGGGCCTCGAGCGGCTCGCCGCCCTCCGCCCTTCCCTGCTCGTCAACACGACGAGCGTCGGGATGGGCGAGTGGGTCTCCCCGATCGCGGCCGAGGCGCTGCATGCGGATCTCGTCGTGCTCGACGCAGTCTACGCGCCCGAGCGGACCCGGCTCCTGACGGAGGCCGAGGCACGCGGGGCGAAGACGGTGGGCGGGAAGTGGATGCTCGTCCATCAGGCGGTCGAGCAGCTGCGCCGGTGGACGGTGCGCCTGCCGGAGCCGCCCTCGGCGGAGGCCCTGGCGGCGGTCGTCGACGTGATGGCCGAGGCCTTCGATCGGGCCGGTCGGCCATAGACGGCGCGGCTCGCCGCGCGAGCGATCGCGCAGGGCCGGGAGCGACCCGGACCCGGAGGCTCATCTCAGGGGCGAATAAGAGAGAGAACACGGCGCATCGGCCGGGCACCCGAAGGCGGCCCGGCCGATCGCGTTCCGCGTCCGTCGGGTCTCAGCCCGCGTAGCCCCACTTCGCCTTGTTCGCGGCGATGCGGTCGGCGCTCGGCACCTCGGTGTCGACGCGCTCGGGGACCTCGAAGTCGTCGCGCTCTTCGACGATGCGGGCGTTCAGGGCGATGTCCTCCTGGAAGACCGCCGGGACCTGCTCGTCCTCGAAGATCGCCTCCCACGGGCACTCCGGCTCGCACACGCCGCAGTTGATGCACTCCTCGGGGTCGATGTAGAGCTGGTTCGCGTAGCCGGCGGCCTCGCCCTTGTCCTTGTGCTGGACGATGCAGTCGACGGGACAGACCTCGACGCACGCCATATCCAGACAGTCTCGACACATGCGGGTGATGACCCAGGCCATTCGAACTCCCTCTCTTGTCTTCCGATCGCTTTGCTTCCGATCGCTTGTCTTCCGATCGGTTCGGATCTCTTCGGATCGCTCTCGTCCCGGCCCCGGCCGGACACCGCCTCGGCGCCGGAGCTACGGGGGCTCGCGTCGGGCTCCCTGGGCCACCCGGGCGCATCGGTCCCGAACTCGATCGCGCCTGCGCGGAATCCGCCCGGGCGACCGCTTCGCCGCGGCGCGCAGCGCGCCGACCGACTACTTGAGCTTGGTTTCTTTGTAGACCACGTGCTTGCGCACGACGGGATCGTACTTCTTCAGCTCGAGCTTGTTCGGCGTGTTCGTCCGGTTCTTCGAGGTCGTATAGAAGTGACCCGTCCCCGCCGAGGATTCGAGCTTGATCTTCTCGCGTTTGCTCTTGGCCATTGTCCTGCCGTCTGTCCTGCCGTCGATGCGGCCGTATCGTCGTTCACCAGCGCTTCGAGCCGCCGCTCAGGGTCTCTCGCGAGCCCTGCTCCGCTCCGGCCCTGCGCCGTCGGAAACCCAGTTTGACGAAACCCAGTCTGTCGAAAGGCGAGCCCTCGATCAAGCGCCCGCCGGCTCCGGAACCACACCACCCCCGCGCACGAAGACGCGCACGCGCTTGCCGTCGCGGTGCTCGAATCGGATGCGGGAGGGCTTGCTGTCCGCCGGGTTCACGAGCATCACGTTGGACGCGTCGATGTAGCCCTCGCTCGAGACGATGCCGCCCTCGCGCGCCGCGCTGCGCCCCGGCTTGAGATGACGCGTCTGCACGCGCACGCCTTCCACGCGGACGCGGCCCTTCGCGACGTCGACCGCGATCACCCTGCCCTGCACGGCCTTGGCCGAGCCGGCGCCACTCACGACCTGGACCAGGTCGCCCTTGCGAATCTTCTGCATTGGATCCTGCCTCCGGCCGGGCCGGTGTTGGGAGGGCGTATGTATCCGCCAGACAAGGGCTTTCGTCAAGGACCCGGACGGGATTTCTGGGGGGCTGGGGTAAGCTCGCGCCGCCCGTGGACCATGCGAGGGGGGATATGCGCAAGTTCGTGATCGGTTTGGTCGTCCTGGGCCTGGTCGTGGCCCTCTCCTGCTGCCTGCTCCTGCCGGACGGGTTGGTCGTCAAGGGACCGGTCCTCAACTCGATCACGGGCCGGAGCGTCGATTCCCCGACCCCCGAGACCGTCGGGCGGCGCTTCGTGGTTGCCCCGGGCTACCGGGTCGAGCTGTTCGCCGACGGCATCCAGAATGCCCGCTTCCTGCGCTTCAGTCCGCAGGGGACCCTGGTCGTGAGCCAGCCGCGCCTCGGGCGGCTGCTCCAGATCGACCGGGACGCGAACGGCGACGGCCGCTCGGACGGCCAGCGCGTCCTGATCGAGGGCCTGGACCGCCCCCACGGCTTCGACTTCTCCGCCGACCAGCTCTATGTCGGCGAAGGCGGGGCGATCGCCCGCATCGGCTACACCGAGTCCGGCCCCGACACCCTGCGCGTCGACGGGGCGCCGATCCGCATCGTCAGCGGTCTGCCCGAAGGCGAGAACCACTGGACGCGCACCGTGCGCATCGGCCCCGACGGCATGCTGTATCTGACGATCGGATCGTCCTGCAATGTCTGCCTCGAGAAGGATCCGCGCCGGGCGGCGATGATGCGTTATGCGATCGACGGCTCGGGCGAGGAGATCTACGCGTCGGGCCTGCGCAACTCCGTCGGCTTCGACTGGCGCCCCGGAACGCAGGAGCTCTACGCCACCGACAACGGGCGCGACCTGCTCGGGGACGACATCCCGCCCTGCGAGCTGAACCGCATCGAGCGCGCCGCCTTCTACGGCTGGCCCTTCGCCTGGGGCGACAACCAGCCCGACCCCGAATTCGGCAAGGGACAGCCCGCCCGAATCCGCGCGTCGATCCCGCCGGCCCACGCCTTCGGTGCCCACCAGGCCCCGCTCGGCATCACGTTCCTCCGCCACCCCGACCAGCCCGCCGACTATCGGGGAGCCGCCCTCGTCGCGCTGCACGGCTCGTGGAATCGCTCCGAGCTCTCCGGCTACAAAGTCGTATCGCTCCACTGGGATGCCGACGGACGCATCGCGCAGCGCGACTTCCTGACGGGCTTCCTGACGGGCGACGACGTGATCGGGAGACCGGTCGACGTGGCCGAAGGCCCCGATGGCGCGATCTACGTGAGCGACGACTACGCTGCGGCGATCTACCGCATCACCCGCTCCGACGCGTCCCATCCCACCGCGAGCCTCGCGAGCGACGGCCCCACGCCGAAGGCCGTCGACGATCCCCTCGCCGGTCTCGACCCGGCGACGCGCGCAGCGACGATCGCGCGCGGCGCGGCGCTCTTCGCCGAGGGGAAGTGTGCGGGCTGCCACGTCGAAGGCGAGGCCGAAGCGGGGGTGGTGGTGAAGCGGATCGAGAACCTCGCGCCCCGCTTCACGCTCGAGAGCCTCGCCGGCTTCCTGCGCACGCCGCAGCCGCCGATGCCGGCCGTCGATCTGCCCGAGACCGATCGCCTCGCCCTCGCCGCCTATCTGCTCGATCGGGACACCCGGGCCCGCGCGGCTAGCGGTGGCGGTGGGTGAGCACGCCGTCCGCGCGGCGGCGGGTCGTGATCAGGCGATCCTCCTCGAGGCAGTCGAGGGCGCCGATCACCAGCAGGATCTGCGAGCGGATCCGCTCGAGCGACTCGTCGGGCGGGAAGAGCGCCGTGCGCAGCTCGAACGCCGTCACCTCCTGATCGAGGGCGGCGAGATGACGCAGGCTGCGCTCGATGCGCTGCAGGCGGACGTCGTAGTAGAGGATCGTGTCGCGGATGGTCCGGTCGGCGCGGCGGACGAGACCGCCGTAGCCGGGCAGCAGCCACTTGTCGCTGCGCCCGCGCAAGCGGCGCAGGCTGCGGCGCAGCTCGACCAGCCCCTTGAAGCGCGGCCGCCGGCGCAGGGGATCCGCCGGATCCGGCAGCGGCGCGGAGTAGAAGGTCTCGGCGCGCGGCACGACCTGCCCCATCACCTGATCGCCGGTGAAGAGCAGCCCGGCCTCGTCGTCCTCGAGCAGCAGATGGCCCGGCGTGTGACCGGGGCTGTGGATCACGCGGAAGGCGAAGTCCTTCCACTCGACCCGGTCTCCTTCGCGCAGCGCGCGATCGACGCGGGTCGCGCGGCCCTCGGCGAGGTTCTGGTCGAGGTCGTGGAAGCGGTCGCCCTCGATGCGGGCGAGGACCTCCTCCGTCGCCCCGGACTCGCGAAAGAGCTCGAAGGCCCCGTCGAGCCGATCGCGGACGACGCGCTCGAAATCCTCGACCATCGGCGCGTCGGCCTCGTGCACCCAGCACTCGAGCGGGGCCCCGCGCTCGCGCAGCGTCTCGACGAGCCCGAAATGATCGCGGTGGCCATGGGTCAGGACGACGCGCTCGAGATCGGCGAGGCCGTAGCCGAGCTCGTCGAGGGCCGACTCGAGGGCGGCGAGGCTCGCCTTCGACTGGACGCCGGTGTCGACGAGCGTGAGCGGATCGCTCTCGACGAGATAGACCTGCATCGAGGCGAGCTCCCATCCGAGCGGGAGCGAGATCATGTGGATCTGCGGACGTTCCGGCAGAGGGCTGCGAACGAGAGCACGCCCCATCGGTGGAGCGGTTCCGGCTCGAGGACGAGTCGAGACCTGCGGCATGCGAGCATGATAGCGGCGTCCCGTCGCGAGCGTCGAATCCCGCCCGGGAGCGGCGGGCGACCGCGGTTGCACGCACCCGAGCGGGGGGCGAGTCTATCGAGACGATGATGCGGATCCGATCGACCCGAATGCCCGAGGCGATGCGAAAGAACGGCCGGCCGAGCCGACCCGGCTCGAGCGCGATCGGCGGCGCGCGGGCGATGCGGCGGTGTGCGCGCGCGGCGGGTCGACTCCTCGTGTTAGGCGGGGCGTGGGCCTGCCTCGCCCTGCCGTCGGCGGCGGACCCGGCGAAGGAATCGCAGATCGAGCTGCCCCGGCTCGAGGGCCCGTCCGACCTCGCAGCGACCACCTTCGATCCCGAAGGCCGCGCCGTCGGTCGCTCGCGCTTCTCGATCGAGCGCCTCGCCGAGGGGCTCCACAAGTTCAAGGTCGAGCTCGGCATCGACGGCGGCGGGCACAACCGCTCGGAGGTGACCCTCGCGCCCGTCTCGGCGCAGCCGCCCCCGCATGCCGAGGCCAGGGACGCCGAGGCCGCGCACGCCGAGACCGCGGGCGGGCTCAGGATCGTCGAGGAGCGCTCCCAGTCGACCCGGGCCGACGGCACGCACCTCGATCTGTTGGTGATCGACCACGTCGCTGGCCGCGCGAGCTGCATTCCCGCCGACGGGGACCCGGCGAAGGCGCGCCACGTCGACCTCCCCGACCAGGACCGGGTCGTCAACGTCCCGATGCAGCTCCTCTTCCAGCCGCTCGTGAAGGGCGCGGTCGACGAGGTCCGCTTCCAGATCGTGCTCTGCACCGGCGGCCCGCGACTCCAGGACATGATCGCGGTGCGCGGCCCCCGGATCCGACGCGGCGGGCGGGAGATCGTCGAGATCCGCTACGGCCCCGACTTCGGCAGCACCGTCGCCTTCTTCGCGAGCCGCGTCCTGCCCTCGTTCTCCTTCTGGTTCGACGCGAAGGACGGCGCCTATCTCGGCCACCGCATGCCGCTCCACACCAAGGGACCCGAGGTCCTGCTGGTGCGCTCGGGCCTCACACCGAAGGACCTCGGCCTCGAATAGCGTGCGGCCGGGGAACCGTTCGGCCCGGCCCGTTGTCCAGAGACCGCGCGACAATCGTCGTGTTTCGTGCCATTCATCACAGAACGCGCACCGAAAGCCGACGAAGATCCGCCGGGCCCGGCTCCGACGGATCGGCGCGAGCCGCCGCGAGGCGGGACGAAGAGAATGACGAGAACGATGACCAGAATGGGGGAAACGATGCGAAAGACGATTTCTTTGCTGGCGCTCATGGGGCTCCTCGCCACGACCGGCTGCGCCTCGACCAAGCTCGAGAGCGACGTGACCGCGGCCCGCGAGGAAGCGGCCGAAGCGCGACGGATCGCCGAGGAGGCCCGCGACGCGGCCGCCGCGGCGCAGGCTGATGCCAGCGCGGCCCGGGCGGCGGCGGACGCTGCGGCGACGGAGGCGCGGACGGCGAGCGAGAAGGCCGACCGCATCTTTCAGCGATCTCTGCATAAATAGCGGCGCATTCCAGGGCGAGACCCCGGCGCGCACACGCCTTCTGAGGGAGGTGTGCGCCCGGGATCTGGCCGTGGGCCGGATCCGACCGCGCGTCGATCGCGTGCTGGTGGAGAAGAGCGTCCGGAGATTGACCCTCTGGTACGCAGGCTTTCCCGTGCGCGAATTCCGGGTTTCCCTGGGCAGCGATCCGGTGGGTCACAAGCGCCGGGCGGGAGACGGCCGGACGCCCGAGGGCGAGTACTGGATCGTCGGCCGCAATCCCGGCAGCCGGTACCACCGATCGCTCCACATCTCCTACCCTTCGCCGTCGGATCAGCTGGCAGCGATGCGGGCCGGCCATTCGCCGGGGGGATCGATCATGATCCACGGTCTGCCCCGCGACGCGGGCTGGATCGGGAAGCACCACTCCGGCTTCGACTGGACCCGCGGCTGCATCGCGGTCACGAACGAGGAAATCGATGAGATCTGGGAGCTCGTCGCCGATGGCACGCCGATCGAGATCCGGCCGTAGACGCGCCGCGTTCGCGCTGGTGTGTGCGGGCATGCTCGCCTGGACGAGCGGCTGCGCGCTGGTCCCCAAGCTGAAGAAGCCGTCGGGACCGAAGCGCCATCTGCTCGAGAATCCGCCGCCCTCCCCCGACCTCGTCGGCCGCCTCGCGTTCCGAAAGGCGAAGGCCGAGGACACCTTCGTCGACCTCGCTCCGGCGCTCGGCGTCGGCTACGTCGAGCTCGCCCTCGCGAACCAGCACCTCGATCCCTGGGTCCCGAAAGCCGGGGAGCGGATCGTGATCCCGAAGGTCCACCTGCTGCCCTCGGGCCCGCGCGAGGGCATCGTCGTCAACACCGGCGACATGCGCCTCTACCAGTTCACGAAGGGCGAGCGCCCGCGCAGCTACCCGATCGGCATCGCGAAGGAGGGCTATGCGACGCCCCACGGCGAGACGAAGGTCGTGCGCAAGAAGGAGAACCCGATCTGGTACCCGAGCTCCTCGGCGCTCCGCGACGAGCCGACGCTCCCGCGTGCGGTGCCGCCCGGTCCCGACAATCGCCTCGGTGCCTTCGCGCTCTATCTGGGCTGGCCGACCTACCTGATCCACGGCACGAACGACCCCCGCGGCGTCGGACGCCACTCGAGCCGCGGCTGCATCCGCCTCTATCCGGAGCACATCGAGGAGCTCTTCGCGCGGGTCCCGGTCGGGACGAAGGTGCGCGTGATCCACGAGCCGGTGAAGACCGGCTGGGTCGATGGCGAGCTCTACCTCGAGGTCCATCCCGACAAGGAGCGCGCCCTCGCCCTCGACGAGTCGGGCAAGCTCGAGCGCGAGCCCGCCCGGGATCTGCGCAAGGTCGTCGAGAAGGCGGCGGGCAAGGAGCTCGCCCGCGTCGACTGGGAACGGGTCGAGCGCGTCTCGCTGATGAGCGCCGGGATTCCCGTGCGGATCACCGGCCGCGCGACCCAGGCCGCCCGGGCCGACGACGCCCCGCGCGCCGAGCGCAGCGCCTCCCGCTAGTCGGCGAAGGGCCCGGCTCGGGCGCCCCCCGCCCTTCGGTGTCCCGCGCGACGCGGTCCAGCCGCGGCCCGCCCCGTCCCGCCCCGTCCCGCCCCGTCCCGCCCCGTCCCGCCCCGTCCCACCCGATCGGCCCGGTCCCGCTCAGTCCCGCGCGGCCAGCGCGGCGAAGCGCGCCTGCGCCATGCGCACCTTCGCGATGTAGCGATACGCCTCGTGGGCACCGCAGCGCAGCCCCGGCACCAGCCGCAGGCCGCGCCGCGCGTGGGCCTGCCCCGCGCCCGCACCGCAGAGGTGGATCAGGGCCGCGAGCTCCTGCTTCTGCCGGACCGACGCGCCCCGCACAGGATGACGGCGGAGCGCGCGCTCGACGTGGGTGTGGAGATGCGCGGCGGTGAGCTCGATCGCATGGGACGGCACGGTGCGGAAGTAGAGCGCGTTGAACCAGCACGACCTCGGGTCGTGCCAGGGGCCCTCCTCGACGACGCGGTGGTCGTGGATGCAGTAGCGGCTCGCCTCCTCGAAGGTCCCGTCGATGATCTGGAACATCCCGACGGCGCTCGAGGCCGGGCGGTAGAGACTCAGGGGATTGCCGGTCCAGGCGAAGCGCCAGTAGGTCCGCACGACCGGATTGCCGGCGCTCTCGGTCTGCGCGAGCGCCGCCAGGAAGTCGGGCGAGATGATCGGCGTCGAGTGGCGCCGGAAGAGGTGGCCGTAGGCGCGCCAGGTCTCCTCGTGCGTCTTGTGGAACGAATCCTCGATCGGGTAGTAGAGCTCGGTCGGCTTGCGCGCGACCTGGTAGACGACGTTCACGGTGACGAGCAGCAGCGCCACCGCCGCGAGCCCGAGCGGCCACTGCGCCGCGTCCGGGAGGCGGCGCCACGCGCGCCCCAGACGCCGCCGCGTTCGCGGGCTCGTGAGCGTCTTCGTGAGCCGCTTCGGGAGCTTCTTCGGGAGCCGCTTCAGCAGGGCCGCCGGGCCGCGCGCACGCCGGCTGCGGCGGCGCCGGGGGCCGCGCGCGCGGGACTTCGGTGCAGGGCGGCGCGACATGGTGGCCGCAATCTATCAGACCGGGCCGCCGCCGCGCGCGTCCGGTACTCCATCCGAAGCGAACGCCCGAGGCTCTCGCCCGAGAAGCTCGCCGGCGCGCGACGCTGCTAGGGCGCCGCGGCGGCGGGCACGGCGCGATTCGCCCAGGCCGAGGCGTCGACGACCTGCAGCCCGCGATCGTCGGCCGTCACGAGATGGCGGCCCATCGCCGAGACCCGCAGACGCGCGCCGACGTCGACCGTCTCCTCGACGCGATCGAGGCGCGGCGTCAGGACCTGGAGCCCGCGCTGGCCGACGAGGTAGATGCGCCCGTCGATCTTCGTGGCGTCGAAGACCTCGCCGATCTCCCGCGCGAAGAGCTTGCCGACGACCCGCGGCCGCTCGGCCTGCGCCACGTCGATCACGAGCGCCCCGCCCGGCCCCGTCACGATCGCCGTCCGATCGATGACGCGCACGCGGCTCGGAGCGAAGGTCCGCCCGAGCTTCAGCTGGGCGATCACGCGCTCGTCGACGAGCAGCTCGAGGTTCGAGACGAAGACCGACTCCCCGTCGGCGAAGACGAGCGCGTTGCCGGCGGCGCCGATCCCCTGGATCACCCGCCGCATGGCCCGCCGGATCGTCCCCTTCTCGAGGTCGATCGCCTGCATGCCCTTCGCCCCGACGACGACGAGCTCCGAGCCCATCGGCGCGATCCCGAGGATCCGGCCGATCTCGCCGCGATTCCACGAGCGCTCGCGCACCGGCTGCCCACCGTCGAGGCGCACCAGCTCGAGACCTTCCTCACCGAAGATCGCGACGCGGGCGCCGACGACCTCGACGCCGGTCCACTTCTTGTAGCTCTCGCCCCGGTCGTAGCGCGCCAGCGTCACGGGCTGGCCGGGATCCGCGAGGTCGAGCAGATCGAAGTCCCCGTCCTCGTACAGGACGACCGTGCGCGCCCCCGCCGAGGCGACGTCGACGACCGGCCGCGCGAGGTCGATCGCCGGCCGCACCGTCTGGTCGTTGTTCCAGCGCGCGAAGGGCACGAAGAACTCCTCCCAATAGCGCGGCGCCGCCTCCGAGAAGAGCACCGACGTTCCCGGAACGTGGGACTTGTCGACGAGGCGGATCTCGAAGCTGCGCTCCGCGATCGCGTTCCCGGTGGCCCGGTCCCGGAGCACGAGATGCGTCACGCCGAGCACGCCGGGGCGCGCGAGGGTGCCCGTGGTCGCGACCTGCTTCACCGCGTCTTCGCGGTGGCCGACCTCGAGCACGACGGCGGGGGTCGCCGCGGTCGGCTCGCCCACGAGCGGCACGAGGGTGATCCCGGCGCGCATCGCGAGCTCGCGGATCCGCTCCTCGAGCTTGACGCGGACGCGCCGCGCCTCGGGCGTCGACGGATCGATGTCGAAGCGCAGGCCCAGGCGGTTCGAGCCCGCCGTGCGCCGCGCGACCACGGTCTCCGCGGTCCGCTTCGCCTCGACCGCGAAGTCGCTCGCCGGGTGGAGCCGGGCGAAGTCGGCGAGGCGGATCGGATCGGCGTCGAAGCCCCGGGCCTCGAGATAGGTCGCGTTGCCGATCGCGCGGGGCGCGAGGGGGCCGTCGGGGAACTCGGTCAGGAAATCGCGATAGGCCATCGAGGTGCCCTGTGCGCGGGCGAAGTCGAAGGCCGGCCTCTCGAGCGAGGGCTTCAGCTTCGCGAGCAGCGCGCTCCCGGGGTGGCGCTTGCGATAGGTCTCGAAGCCCGCGAGGGACGGGTTCGCGAGCAGCTTGTGGTACTCGAGGCGCTCGCGCGCCTCGTCGGCGTACTTCGAGTCGGCGTGCGCGCGCAGGAAGCGGTAGTAGGCCGCCGGGGAGTCCTCCTCGACGGCGCGACGCCAGGCCCCGCCGACGCAGCCGGTCGCGACCGCCACCAGCGCGACGGCCATCAGGACGAGCCGGAGCGCCCGCAAGCAGGGCGAGGCGTCGGATCGGAGGGTCGAAGGCATGGCGGAGCTCTCCCTTCACCGCGGTTCGACCGGCGGCGCAGCCCTGGCGGGATCGGCCCGCTCGGGGGCCCACTTGAGACGGCCCCCCGGGCCCGGCCGGAGTTGCCGGTTGCTGATACGATCGGCGCAGGGGCTCCGGGTCCACCGGCCCCGAGCGACCGCGACGGCCGCCCTGCCCGTCCCAGCGCACGTCCCCGCGACGAGGAGCACGCCATGGCCCGAGCCGAGACCCCCGTGATCCTCGAGGTCGCCATCAACGGCATGACCTCGAAGGCGAAGAACCCGAACGCCCCGCGCACCGCCGCGGAGATCGAACGCGAATCGCTGCGCGTCTTCGCCCTCGGCGCGAGCATCGTCCACGCCCACAACAGCGACATCGCCCTCGTCGGCCAGGCCGCCGCCGACGACTACCTCGCCGCCTGGCGCCCGATCCTCGCTGCCCTCCCCGACGCGCTCTGGTATCCGACGCTGACCTCGGGCGACGGCATGGCCGCGAAGCTCGACCACATCGAGCGGATCGCCCGCGAGGTCCCGGTCCCGATGTGCGCCTTCGATCCCGGCTCGACCAACATCGGGATGCCCGGCCCCGGCGGCCTGCCGGTCGGCGGCGTGTACGGCGTCTCGTACGAGGACGTGCGGATCGCGTTCGAGTTCTGCGAGCGCTTCCGCATGGGACCGGCGCTCGGCATCTACGAGCCCAACTCGCTCCGGACCACCCTCGCCTGGCAGCGCGCGGGCCGGCTGCCCGCCGGCTCGATGGTGAAGCTCTACTTCGGCGGCGAGTACGGGCTGATGTCGACCGAGCCGGGGGTCTCCTTCGGGCTCATGCCGACCGAGTCGGGCCTGCTCGCCTACCTCGACATGCTGGAGGGGACGGGCCTGCCCTGGTCCGTCTCGGTCTGGGGCGGGGATCTGATGCAGACGCCGATCGCGAAGCTCGCGCTCGAGCGCGGCGGGCATTTGCACATCGGCGTGGAGGAGTTCTACTCCCGCGAGCGGAGCCCCTCCAACGAGGAGCTCATCCGGGAGGCACGGGCCCTGTGCGACAAGGTGGGGCGACCGCTCGCGAGCTTCGAGGACACGCGGCGCCTGCTCGCGATGCCGAGCCTCGCCGAGCAGGCGGCGGCGTGCGGCCGGCGCGCGTGAACGCGGCCGCGGAGTCGGAGCTCGGGCGCCAGCTGACCGAATGGGGCGCGCTCGGCTTCCACGGCCTGCGCAGCGCGCTCTTCTTCGCGGAGAGCCTGCCGCTGGTGTGGCTGCAGCGCCCGCCGGCGGGCGGAGCCGGAACCGCCGGCCGGGGCCGGAGACGCGGTCCGGCCCCCGATGCGGCCCCTCGCGCGAGCCGGCCCTCGCGCGAGGCGCTCGAGACGGTGCTCGCGCGGCTGCGCGCGCTCTTCGAGCAGGATGCGCGGGCGATCGCCCGGGGCGTGATCCCGCTCTCGGTGCTCGCGCCGCGGGACCTGCTCGGCCACGGTGGACGCTTCCTGCGCATCCTCGGCGACGCGCGCACCGTCGTGTCGCGGCGGGCGCGGCGGGATTCGCGCGACTTCGGAGGGCGGGCGAAGGACTGGCTCGACGAGCTCCCGGCCTACTATCGCCGCAACTTCCACTACCAGACCGACGGCTATCTCTCCGAGCGATCGGCCGAGCTCTACGAGCACCAGGTCGAGCTGCTCTTCCGCGGCGGCGCCGACGCCATGCGTCGGCTGATCGTGCCCCCGCTGCGCGAGCATTTCGCGGATGACTCCCGAAGCCGGGAAGCCCGGGACGGCCAGGGACTCCGCTTCCTCGAGCTCGGCTCCGGGACCGGCAGCGCGACCCATGCGGTGGCCCGCGCCTTTCCCCGCGCCAAGATCACCTGCCTCGATCTCTCCTTCCCGTACACGCGCCACGCCCGCCGTCAGCTCGCCGCCTACGATCGCGTCGAGTGCGTGCAGGGCGACGCGGCGCGCCTCGAGTTCGCCGACGGGCGCTTCGACGCGGTCTACTCGGTGTTCCTCTTCCACGAGCTGCCGCTGCCGGTGCGCGAGCTGGTGCTCGACGAGGCGCGGCGGGTGCTGAAGCCGGGCGGCTTCTTCGGGATGGTCGACTCGCTCCAGAAGGGCGACGACCCGGAGCTCGACTGGGCGCTCGACTTCTTCCCGCGCGAGTTCCACGAGCCCTACTACGCCCACTACGCGGCCCATCCGATGGAGCCGCTCGTCCGGCGCGCGGGCTTCGGGTCGCTCCGCCAGGGGACGGGCTATCTCGCGAAGTGGATCTCGGCGCGAGCGACGACGCGGCGGGCGGCGCGGCCCGCGGTCGAGCGCAAGACGGTGCCCGAGGAGGCGGAGCTCGAGCCCGATCGACCGGCGGAGCTCAATCCGCCGAATAGCCCGGATTGAACTTGATCCGCCGCCCGGCAGTCCAGCCCGCATCGACGGGATAGTCGCCTCCACTGCACGACAGGCTCTCGTCCGAGGCGAGAAACAGGATCATGCGCGCGATGTCGCGGATGATCTCGATGCCGGGCCGCTTCTGGTTGTGCGGGATCACGTCGTGGGTGAAGGCGAGGGTCTTCATCGGATCGATGCCCTCGGGCGTGAACGCGCGACGCATCGCCGGCCCGCCCGCCTCCGGACAGACCGCGTTGACGCGGATGCCGAGCTGACCGAGCTCGAGGGCCGCGACGCGGGTCAGGCCGCGCAGGGCCCACTTGGTCGGCGAGTACGCGGCGAGGCCGTTCTTCGCCGAGAGGCCGTCGACCGACGAGACGTTGACGATCGAGCCACCCCCCGCCGCCTGCATCTCGCGGGCGACCGCCTTCATCCCGAGGAAGGGCCCCAGCGTGTTGACGCGCCAGAGGCGCTCGACCACGGCCGCCGGCGTGTCGACGAGGGCCTCGATGTGGAGCAGCCCCGCGTTGTTGACGAGCACGTTCGGCCGACCGAACCGCCTCACCGTCTCGTCCACCGCGGCAGCCCAGCTCGCCTCGTCCGTCACGTCGAGGCGCACGAAGGCCGCATCGCCTCCGATCTCCCCCGCCGTCCGGGCCCCCTCCTCCTCGAGCACGTCGGCGACGACGACCTTCGCGCCCTCCGCGGCGAAGAGGCGGGCGGTCTGCTCGCCGGTGCCGCGGGCGGCTCCGGTCACGATGGCGATCTTTCCCTCGAGTCGGGGCATGGCTTCTCCCTGGATAGGGCCGGGACGGTAGGCCATTCGCCGCGGGCCTCGAAACCCGGCGGCCGCCGTGGGCCGCGCGGGGCGGCCGCTCCGCGCGAATCGCCCCTAGAATCGCAGCGTCCCCCGCTTCGAGGTCCCGCGATGCCGCCCGGCCCGCTCGTTTCGACCCGTCCGATCCCGCCGCTCCTCATGCTGCTGCTTGCCCTGCTGGCCCTCGTCGCCCCCGCCCCGGTCCGCGCCGGATCCGAGGTCGGCACCGAAGGAGCGCCGTGGGCCCTCGCGCGCGACCGCGACGGCATCGTCGTCCACACCCGCCCCGTCGCCGGCTCCGGCATCGACGAGTTCCGCGGCACCGCCCTCGTCGACGCCTCCGTCGACGCGATCCGCGCCGTGCTGCGCGACGTCGACGACTTCGAGGCGTGGTTCCCGAACACGAGCGAGTCGCGGCTGCTCGTCCGCGAGGGCCTCGTCCAGTACCAGTACACGGTCATCGACGCGCCCTGGCCGGTCTCGGATCGGGACAACGTCTTCCGGACCGAGACGACCCGGGATCCGGTGACCGGCACCGTCCGGATCGCGGTCTCCGCCGCCCCCGACCACCAGCCCGAGCACCCCGATCGGGTGCGCGTCCGCCACGCGCGCGGGCAGTGGCTGCTCGAGCCCGTCGCCCCGGCGCGCACGCGCGTCACCTTCACGATGCACCTCGATCCCGGCGGCGGGGTGCCCGACTGGCTGCTGAATGCGCGGGTCGTCGAGACGCCCTTCGAGGCGCTCACGAACCTGCGCACGCAGGTCGCGGGGCGTTAGGCGATGACGGGCGGGGCGGGTGGAAGTGCGGGCACGGGCGCGGGCGAGTGGCTCGTCGTCTACGGCTCGCTGATGCGCGGGCTCCCGGCGGCGGACGGGGCCGAGGTCGACCTGCTCGACCGCCTCGGCGTCGGCGCGGGCCTGCGCCGCATCGGCGCCTGCCGCGTGGCCGGTGCGCTCTTCGACCTCGGCGCGTATCCGGGCCTGTGTGCATCTCCGCACGCGGACGACGTCGTCTGCGGGGAGCTCCACGCGGTGCTCGATCCCGGGGTCTTCGCCGTGCTCGACCGCTTCGAGGGCTTCGACCCGGCGGATCGGGCCGGCTCCGACTATGTCCGAGAGCGCGTCGCGCTGCTCGAGCCCCGCGGCGTGTCGGCCTGGATCTACGTCTACAACCGGAGGCCCGACCCGAACCGCCGGATCGGGAGCGGAGACTGGCGCCGCCATCTGGCGGAGCGGGCCGATCCCGCGCACGATCCCCGCTGAAGGCGCCAGCGCGGCCCGTTCCCGGCGCCCCGCTTCCCGGGGCCGACTTCGCGAGGAGCACTCGAGATGGGATTCCTGATCCGCATGACGATCACCGCCCTCGGGCTCTGGCTCGCGAGCCGCTTCGTCCCGGGCGTCACGATCGAGGGCCCGCAGACCTTCCTTCTGGCCGCGCTCCTGCTCGGGGTGGTCAACGCCGTCGTGCGGCCGATCGCCTTCATCCTGACGCTGCCGATCACGCTCCTGTCCCTCGGCCTCTTCCTGTTCGTGATCAACGCGGGCATGGTCGCCCTGGTCGCGGGGCTGCTCGAGAACTTCCGCCTCGCGGGCTTCGGCTCGGCTCTCCTGACCTCGATCGTGGTCGGCCTGACCTCCTGGATCGGCAACGCCTTCATCGGCGAGAAGGGCCGCTACGAGATCGCCGTGGTCAAGCGCCGCGTCCAGTAGCCGGGACCGGGCGCGACACCGCCTTCGCCCGCCGCCGCCATGGATGCGCGGGCCTGGATTGGTACAGTGCGGAGGAGTCCAACACAGGATCGCCGCATGCTCGACAAGCTCGCCTCGTGGCTCTTCTTTCCCGTCGTCCTGGTCGTCTCGCTCGTCGCGGGCAACAACCTGATCGAGGCCGGCGTCCCGACGGTGCCGGTGATGATCGGCTCGGCGTTCACGGTCTTCGCCGCCGAGCGGCTCTTCCCGAATCTCCCGAGCTGGAATCACTCCCATCACGACGTGCTCGTCGACGTCTGCCACGCGGTGACGGTGTCGATCACGTCCTTCTCGACCGCGACCTTCGTCCCGAAGCTGCTCGCGCCGGCCGCCGCCTGGACGGCGGGCTTCGGCACCGCCGCGCTCTGGCCCGCCGACGCCTCGCTGCTGCTCCAGCTGCCACTGGCGATGGTGGTGGGCGAGCTCTTCCAGTACTGGAGCCATCGCCTCTCCCATACCTGGGAGCCCTTCTGGCGCCTCCACGCGACGCACCACAGCGCCCCGCGCCTCTATTTCTTCAACGCGGCCCGCTTCCATCCCCTCGACATCCTGGTCGACACGACCGCCGGCCTGATCCCGCTGACGCTGCTCGGGACCCCGCACAAGGTCATGCTGCTCTTCGCGCTGACGACGTCGGTGCTCGGCTACCTGCAGCACTCGAACGTGCGGGTCGCGCTGGGCCCCCTCAACTACGTGTTCTCGATGGCCGAGCTCCACCGCTGGCACCACGCCAAGAACCTGGACGAGGCCAACACGAACTACGGCTCGAACCTGATCCTCTGGGATCTCCTGTTCGGGACGTTCTTCTGGCCTCGGGATCGCAAGCCGCCGGAGACGATCGGGATTCCCGATCTCGCGGCCTTCCCGATGACCTATCTCGGCCAGCTCGCCTCGCCGTTCCGCTGGCGGAAGATCCAGGCGGAAAGTCGGGCTGCGGCACAGTGACTCCGACCCCGCGGGTTCTGCTTTCCCCTATTGACGCTCGCTGCCGCCACAGCGATTCTGCCGGCCCTTCATGAGCGCGCCCGCAGCTTCATCGAATGGCCGCGTCCTCGCGTGGCTGGTCATCTCCCTGGCCATGCCGCTTCCGTGGCTGTTTTCCGCAGAGGGATCCCTGGGCCATGTCGCGATCGCGGCGTGGACCGGCATCGCGATCGTCGGGGCCGCCTTCCTGCTCTCCTGGTCGGTCGAGCTCGGCGAGCAGGATCTGCCCCAGTCCTTCGCGCTGCTGGTGCTCGCCCTCGTCTCGGTGCTGCCCGAGTACGCCGTCGACCTGACCTTCGCGATCAAGGCAGCGAAGGATCCGAGCTACGCCCACTACGCCGTCGCGAACATGACGGGCGCCAACCGCCTCCTGATCGGCCTCGGCTGGACCTCGGTCGTGCTCGTGGCCTGCTGGCGTGCCCGGAGCAATTCGCTCGTGATCCCGGTCCACCACAACCTGGAGATGCGCTTCCTCCTCTACTCGACGCTCTACTCCTTCACGATCCCGTTGAAGGGGGAGCTCAACGTCCTCGATGCCGCGGTGCTGCTGATGCTCTTCATCGCCTACGTCGTCGCCGCCACGAAGGGCCACCACGGGGAGTCCGAGCTCGTCGGACCCGCGGCCTGGATCGACGCCCGGACCAGCACCAACGGCCGCCGGGCAGTGGCGATCTTCCTCCTCTTCTATGCCGCCTTCGCGATCTTCATGTCCGCCGAGCCCTTCGCCGAGAGCCTGGTCGAGCTGGGCCACGGTCTGCCCATCGACGAGTTCCTGCTGGTCCAGTGGATCGCACCGCTCGCCTCGGAGTCGCCGGAGTTCCTGGTCGCGCTGATGTTCGCCTGGCGCATGCGCGGCGACCTGGGCATCGGGGCGCTGATCTCGTCCAAGGTCAACCAGTGGACCCTGCTGGTGGGGGCCCTGCCCGTCGCGTTCATGATCGCGTCCGGCGGCTGGAGCGGCCTGCCCCTCGACGCCCGCCAGTCGGAGGAGCTCTTCCTGACCTCGGCCCAGTCGCTGCTCGCGACGGCGATCATCATCGACCTCGACTTCTCCCGCCTCGAGGCGATCGTGCTGACGGGCCTGTTCGGGGTCCAGCTCGTCTTCCCCGACGCCGAGGTCCGGCTGGCCTTCGGCGTCCTGTACCTGGTGATCTGCGTGGGCCTGCTGGTCCATTCCAGGAGCCGCCGTCAAGCTTTCCTGGCCCTGCTCCGATACCGCGGCTGACTTTCGCCACGCTCGAGATCGGAGGGCGCCTTGGCCGGACCGCTCCTCGCCCGCAAGACCCTGACCGCCTTCGAGACCGACCTCGCCCGCGAGGGCCGCTCGCTTCGTCGTGCGCTGGGCGCCCTCGACCTGGTCCTGCTCGGCATCGGCTGCATCATCGGGACCGGCATCTTCGTGCTGACCGGCGTCGCCGCCGTCCACCACGCGGGGCCGGCGGTGATCGCGTCGTACGCGATCGCCGGGATCGTCTGCGCGCTGGCGGCACTGTGTTATTCGGAGTTCGCGACGATGCTCCCGATCTCGGGGAGCGCCTACAGCTACGCCTACGCGACGATGGGCGAGCTCGTCGCCTGGATCATCGGCTGGGACCTGATCCTCGAGTACGCCCTCGCGGCGAGCGCCGTCGCCGTCGGCTGGTCGGGCTACGTCCGCGACATCCTGCTGGGCTTCGGGATCGAGATCCCGACGGCGATCGCGGGCTCGCCGGGGACGCTGCCGGGGGCGGTGTTCAACCTGCCGGCGTTCCTGATCCTGCTGCTCATGACGGCGCTGCTCGTCGTCGGGATCCGGGAGAGCGCGCGGGCGAATGCGGTGATCGTCGCGATCAAGCTCTTCGTCGTCCTCTTCGTGATCGGCGTCGGGGGCTTCTACGTCGCCCCCGAGAACTGGACGCCCTTCGCCCCCTTCGGCTTCGACGGCATCGTCTCCGGCGCCGCCACCGTCTTCTTCGCCTACATCGGCTTCGACGCCGTCACGACCGCCGCCGAGGAGTCGCGCAATCCCGAGCGCGACATGACGATCGGCATCGTGGGCTCCCTCGCCGCCTGCACCGTCCTCTATCTCGCCGTCGCTGCCGTCGTGACCGGCATGGTCCCCCTCGGCGAGATCGACACCTCGGCCCCCGTCGCCCAGGCCTTCCGCCGCCAGGGCCTCGACTGGGCCGGCGGGCTGATCTCGGCGGGGGCGATCGCGGGGCTCTCGAGCGTGCTGCTCGTGCTGCTGCTCGGCCAGTCGCGGATCTTCTTCTCGATGTCCCGGGACGGACTGCTGCCCGGCCTCTTCTCGGCGGTCCACCCGCGCTTCGGCACGCCCCACGTCGCCACGATCGGCGTCGGCCTCATCGTCGCCGTCATCGCCGGCTTCGTGCCGCTCAAGGAGCTCGCCGAGCTCGCCAACATCGGGACGCTCTTCGCCTTCGTCGTGGTCTCGCTGGGCATCCTGATCCTGCGCCGCAGCGAGCCCGACCGAAGGCGACCCTTCCGCACGCCGTGGGTCCCGCTGGTCCCGCTGCTCGCCGCCGCCGGCTCCTTCTGGCTGATGCGCGCCCTGCCCGTCGAGACCTGGATCCGATTCGTCGTCTGGCTCGCGCTGGGACTCGTCGTCTACTTCGGCTATAGCCGCCACCACAGCCACGTCGGTCGCGCGGGCAATTAGGCGGACCCGCGCGGACCGCGAGGTCGACGGAGCCCGCCGATGAGCCAGCCGCAGCACGCCGAGGCGCCCGCCATCCGCCCGCTGCGGGCGGCGCTCGGTGCGGCGCTCTTCTTCGGCCTCTGGCTCCTCGATACGCCGCTGCGCGACGCCAGCGGCGCCGACGGCCGCGCGGCGCTCGCCGCCGCGCTGACGGCGTGCATGGCGTTCTGGTGGATCGCCGAGGCGCTGCCGATGTACTGGACGGCCTGCCTGCCGCTGGTCGTGATCCCGCTGTCGACGATCCACGGCGAGGGCTTCGCGGCGAACGCCTCCGCCGCGGTGCTCCCGTACCTCGATCCCTACGTCTTCCTCTTTCTCGGCGGCATGGGAATCGCGGCGGCGATGCAGCAGTGGAAGCTCCATCGCCGCATCGCCCTCTCGATCATGAGCGCCGTCGGAACCGAGCCCCGCCGGCTGCTGCTCGGCATGCTGCTCGCCACGGCCTTCGTCTCGCTCTGGATCTCGAACACCGCGACCGCCGCCATGATGTTCCCGATCGGCCTCGCGATCCTCGCCGAGTTCGAGCACCAGTCCGGCCGCCGCCTCGCCGGCTACGGCGCGGCCCTGATGCTCGCGATCGCCTACGCCGCGAACCTCGGGGGCACCGGCACCAAGATCGGCACCGTCCCCTCCGCCCAGCTCTCGGGCTTCCTCGCCCAGCGCGGCGAGGAGGTCGCGTTCCTCGACTTCATGCTCCTCGGCGTCCCCTTCGCCGGCGTCTTCCTGCTCGTCGTCTGGGCCGCCCTCTGGCGGATGGGGCGCGCCGATGCCCCGGCCGACGGCGCCGGTCTCCACGCCCTCGAGGCCGAGCGCGCCCGGCTCGGGGCGATGCAGCGCGCGGAGTGGGTCGTGCTCGCCGTCTTCCTCGCCGCGGCCCTGCTCTGGATGTTCGGCCACCCGATCACCGCCGCCCTGCGCGCGCGCGGCCTGCCGGCCTCGACCGCGCTGGTCGAGGCGACGGTGGCGATCACGGCGAGCCTCCTGCTGATGGCGATCCGGGTGGGCGGGCGGGCGGTGCTCGAGCCGGCCTCGCTGCGGGGGCTGCAGTGGAAGACGCTGCTCCTGATCGGCGGCGGCTTCTCGATGGCCGAGGCGATCTCGGGCTCGGGGCTCTCGGACTGGCTCGGGACCCACATCGCGGGCCTGCGCCACGTCGCGCCCCTGCCCCAGCTCGTGCTGGTCAGCCTGACGACGGTCGCGCTGTCGGCCTTCGCCTCGAACGCGGCGACGATCGCCGTCCTGCTGCCGATCCTCGCGACCACCGTCGCCCCCGCCCAGATCGACCCGATCCTCTTCGCCGCGACCTTCGCCGCCTCCTGCGACTTCGCGCTGCCGGCGGGCACGCCGCCCAACGCGATCGTCTTCGGCTCGGGCTACGTCTCGATCCCGCAGATGGCGCGGACGGGCGTCGTGCTCGACGGGCTCGCCGCCGTCTGGGCGGCGCTCTGGTGCGGACTGATGGTGCCCCTCGTGCGCTGAGCCGCGCGGCGCCGCGGGCCGCCCCCGGCTGGCCCGTCCCGAAGCGCCGTTCGTGGCCCGCGACCGGCTCGAGGCCTTGCTGCCCCCCGCCCGGCTGGCAACAATGCGAGCGGTTCACGGCCACGCCGGCCTCGACCGGCACGATCGGAGGCGGACGATGGGCGGGGTCAGGGCTCTCGGCTGGATCGCCGTCTCGCTGGTCGGCGCCTTTGCCCTCGGTCTGATCGCGCTGTCGCGGGGCGAGGCGCTCTCGAGCGCATGGTTCCTGGTCGCGGCCGTCTGCATCTACGCCCTGGGCTACCGCTTCTACTCGCGCTTCCTCGCCCTGCGCGTCTTCGCCCTCGATGCGGCGCGGACGACGCCCGCGGTGCGCCTCGCCGACGGCAAGGACTTCATCCCGACCAACCGCTGGGTCGTCTTCGGCCACCACTTCGCGGCGATCGCCGGCCCGGGCCCCCTCGTCGGCCCGATCCTCGCGGCGCAGTTCGGCTACCTGCCGGGCACGCTCTACATCGTGATCGGCGTCGTGCTGGGCGGGGCGGTGCAGGACTTCACGATCCTGGTCGGCTCGCTGCGGCGGGACGGGAAGAGCCTCGGGCAGATGGTGCGCGAGGAGATCGGGCCGATCGGAGGGGCGGCGGCGCTGATCGGGGTGCTCGCGATCATGATCATCCTGATCGGCGTGCTCGGCCTCGTCGTCGTCAACGCGATGTTCGGAAGCCCGTGGGCGACCTCGACCGTCGGCGCGACGATCCCGATCGCGCTCCTGATGGGCGTCTACATGACCCACGTCCGGCCCGGCCGCGTCCTCGAGGCGACGGTCCTCGGCCTCGGGCTCGTCGTGCTCGCGGTCTACGGCGGGCGCTGGATCGACGAGAGCGAGGCGCTGCGGGCCTATTTCGATCTCGACAAGAAGACCCTCGCCCTCTCGATCATCGCCTACGGCTTCGTCGCGAGCGTGCTCCCGGTCTGGCTCCTGCTCGCGCCCCGCGACTACCTCTCGGCCTTCATCAAGATCGGGACCGTGGGACTCCTCGCCGCGGGCCTCCTGATCGTCCATCCGCCGGTGCAGCTCCCGGCGATCACCCAGTTCATCGACGGCTCGGGCCCCGTCTTCTCGGGCAAGCTCTTCCCCTTCTGCTTCATCACGATCGCCTGCGGCGCGATCTCGGGCTTCCACTCCCTGATCTCTTCGGGGACCACGCCGAAGCTCCTCGCGAGCGAGCCCGACGCGCGCATGATCGGCTACGGCGCGATGCTGATGGAATCCTTCGTCGCGATCATGGCGCTGCTCTCGGCGGCGGTGATGGAGCCCGGGGTCTACTTCGCGATCAACT
Organism: Myxococcota bacterium; assembly: GCA_046351135.1. Lineage (GTDB taxonomy): Bacteria > Myxococcota_A > UBA9160 > UBA9160 > UBA4427 > UBA4427. Next base: position 79,069 of record JAXLZA010000011.1, read on the forward strand.
CGCCGGCGGCCCTGATCGGGACGAGCGTGAACGAGGCAGCGGCGGCGATCTCGGGCTGGGGCTTCCCGCTCGATGCCTCCGCCCTCGAGCGCCTCACGCACGAGATCGGCGAGCACTCCCTCCTGTCGCGAACCGGCGGCGCGCCTTCGCTCGCGGTCGGGATGGCCGAGATCTTCTCCCAGGCCCTCGGTGGCCCCGCGGTCAAGGCCATCTGGTACCACTTCGCCATCATGTTCGAGGCGCTCTTCATCCTGACGACCCTCGACGCCGGGACCCGGGTCGGCCGCTTCATGGTCCAGGATCTGCTGGGCCACCTCTACGCGCCCCTCGGCGAGACCTCGAACCTCTTCTCGAATCTCCTGGCCTCGGCGCTGATCGTCGCGGGCTGGGGCTACTTCCTCTACCAGGGCGTCGTCGATCCCCTCGGCGGCATCAACACCCTCTGGCCGCTCTTCGGCATCGCGAACCAGCTGCTCGCGGCGACGGCGCTGGCCCTCGCGACGACGATCGTGCTGAAGACGGCGGCGCGTCCGATCTACGCCCTCGCCCCGGCGATCCCCCTCGTCTGGCTGCTCTCCGTCACGATGACGGCCGGCGTCGAGAAGATCGGCCACGAGGATCGCCGGATCGGCTTCCTCGCTCAGGCGGAGCATCTCGCGAATCAGCTGAGCTCCGGCGCGATCGCGCCCGAAAAGACGGTGGAAACGCAGATCCTGATCTTCAACAACCGGCTCGACGCGGCGGTCACGGCGCTCTTCATGGTCCTCGTGACCATCGTCGTCCTCGACGCGGCCCGCGTCTGGCGGCGGACGCTGCGGGATCGCGACGAAGGACCGGGCGGCGGGGATCGGGCCGGGGCCCGCGCCGCCGGCGAGGCCCTGCGCACCGTCGGCCGCACGGGCCTCGCCCTGCGCGCTTTCCTGCACGGCTTCGTCGGCACGACCGCGCTCCCGCGCGATGCCCGGGCGGCCCGCCATGCGCTCACCCACCAGGCCGGCGGTCGCGGCCGCTGTTGCTAGGCGGCCGCGGCGCCGGGCGCACGATCTTCTGCTAGGCTCGCCCCATCCCCCGATGTCGCGCGCAGCGACGGCCAGGCCGTGCGCCGTGCGCCGGGGGAACGCCATGGCGGGTCGCCGCGGAAACTACTTCTATCTCGGGCTCATCGCGTTCGTCGTCGCCGCCGGCTGGCTCGGCGTCCGGATCTTCGGAACCGGTCCCGGGCGCCCGTTCAGCGAGGGCGACCTCGCCGCGATGTTCCGCGAGATCGAGCTGAAGCCGATCGCCCTGATGGAGATCGACTTCGACGTGTTCCGGTCGACGAAGCGCTTCGCCCCGATCCGCGCCCAGGTCCGCCACGCCGACGAGATGGAGCTCGCCCTCGTCCACAATCGCAACGAGCTGCTCACGGCGGCCGAGTCGCGCGTGCTCGAGACGCCGTAGCGCGGCGATCCCGCGGCGCGGGACCGCCGAAGCCGGGTGAGCGCCCCTTCGGTCCGACGTCCAGGATCGATGGCAGCGCGAGACCGCCGTTCGCCTCAGCCCCGCACGCGCGTCGAGGCGAGCATCGCGAGCCCCGCGCCGATCAGCAGCGCCGGCCCCGGCTCCGGAACGACCGGGAGAGTGGGCCCGCCTCCCGAGCTGCCCGTCGAGCCTCCACCAGTCGATCCACCCATTCCGCCGGTCCCGCCCGTTCCACCCATCCCTCCCGTTTCCCCCGTCCCGGGGACCGCGTTCGGATCTGCGAGGATCGTGAAGGTCAGCAGCGCGTCCTCGACGGGCAGGAAGAGGATCTGACCGTTCTCGCGCAGGACCACGCCTTCCCCGTAGGACTCCGGACCGCTGATGGGCCCCGAGCCGAAGTGGAGGGTCAGCTGTCTCGGATCGAGCAGCGAGGTCGCCTGGAAGGCGATCCGGAAGTGGACGTCGCCCTCGGCGATCGTGAGGCCACCGAGGCCGGTGTCGAGGCTTCCGTCGCCGGCGCCGAAGTCCGTGAGCGAGATCCCCCCGAAGATCCACGTGTACACGCCCAGATAGGCTCCACCCCCGGATTGTCTGGCGTAGTCGATCTCGAACGGGCCGCGGGGGGCCATGACGCCGCCCGAGACCTCTCCGTCCGGCGTGCGGTCGGTGTTGAAGATCGATGCGACGGCCTCGGCGCCGACCATCCTCAGGCCATCGTCGGCGAGGCGGTTGCGATCGGCGTCGTAGCCGAACGCAATGAGGCCGATCCCGAGGATCGGGCGCCGCTCCTCGTTCTGGACGACGAGCTCGATCGTGACCGTGTCGCCGAACGCGAGGGTCGTCGGGCTCGCGCCGGTGCTCGTGACGCTGGCGACCGACATGCGGAAGGCGAGCGCCTCGCCCGCCGCGAGGACGAGGCCGAGCGCGAGGCCGAGGGCGACGCTGACCGGGATGAGACCGACGCCCGACGACCGGGCCCGCGCACGCTGCATGAGGACCTCCGCTCCGGATCCGCCCGGTCGGGGACGTCGCAGACCGACGCCCCGCGTTTCCGGGCCATGAAGAGGAGGTGGCGTGCTTCTGCATGGCGTGGCACACCGGCCGGCTCCGATGCCGAGGACCGCCAGTCCGAAGGGCGGGTCGCGCCCGGGCGGCGCATGGACGCAGGTCCCCCATTCTCGAAGCCCACCCGAGCCCGAGTCCGTCGCCGCTCGCCTCGGGTCACACCGGGGCGTGCCGGGTCACCCGGGGCGCCCCAGTCCGAACCGGATCGAAGTGGATTTCCCCAATGCAGACGAGAGCCTCCCGTCTTTTGCGGACGTGACCTCTCAGCCCGGATGGCATGGGCTGCCGATCCCCTGCTCGCCCGCTTCGCGCGCCCTGCGACGGCCGCCCCATCCGGGCCGGCCGCCGCAACCGAAGCGGCCTCAGAGCCGGATCGCCGCGAGCCGCTCCGCGGTGAACCGCCAGGTCGACTCGCCATCGGCGAGCGGGGCCGCGAGGAAGTCCGTCAGGCCGGCGTCGACGTAGGCGCGCAGCCGCCGGGCCACCGCCTCCTCGTCGCCGATCACGCAGACGTCGCCGATCTGCTTCGCGTCACCGACCTCGAGCATGCGGCGATAGGGCATCGCGCCCTGATAGAAGCCGAACTCGGCCTGTGCCCGGGCGCGGACCTCCTCGGCCCGGTTCGTGATGCAGACGGCGACGACGGCGGCGACCGTCGGCGCGGGGCGGCCCGCGGCCTGGGCCGCCTGCGTGAGGGTCGGGACGACGCCCCGCGCGATCGCCCCGGGATCGGCCCAGGTCGCAATCGTGCCGTCCGTATACGCGCCGGCGACCCGCAGCATCTGCGGGCCCAGGGCGCCCACGAGCAGTCGCCCCGGCCGCGCCGTCCCGGGCGTCCCGTAGATCGAGCCGAGCTTGAAGAAGTCCCCCGCATACTGGACGAAGCCCGCCTTCTCCCGCTCCCCCACCGGCGATGCCCCCGCCGCGAGCGCCGCCGACAGGATCTCGACGTACTCGCGCACGTGCCGCGCCGGCCGCTCGTAGGGCAGCCCGTGCATCGAGATCACGGCGACGTTCGAGCAGCCGACCCCGAGCTCGATCGGCCGCCCGATCGCGGCCTGGACGGTCGCCGCCTGGCGCGCCATCGCGAGCGGATGGAAGAACCAGGTCGGGACCACCGCCGTCCCGAGCGGAATCGAGCCCGTCGCCTCCCCCGCTGCCTGGATCGCCGAGAACGCGTCGAGGGACCAGGGCAGATAGGGCACCCAGCCGCTCGCGAAGCCCAGCGCCTCCGCCCGCCGCGCGCGCTCGCGCACCTCGTCGATGCCCGACGCCGCGCCCCAGGTCTCGGACACGAAGATCCCGATCCGCATCGCCGCCTCCCGACTCGTCCCGCGAGTCCCGCCGCTGCCGCTGCCGCTGCCGCTGCCGCTGCCGACAGTGTCGAGCGTCCTCTGCGGCCGCGCTAGCGATCGCGGGGGCCCCAGGCCAGAATCCGCGCTGCCCCGCGCCCCGACCGGCGCAGACCGGAGACCCGCTTGGCCCTCGACTCCTCCCGTCCCCTCGGCATCGGCTTCGTCGGCGCCGGCTTCATCAACCGCTTCCACGTCGAGAGCCTGGTCGGCGTCCGGGACTGCGTCGTCGCCGGCGTCACCAGCCCGACCCGCGCCCATGCCGAGTCCCTGGCCGCCCTCGCCCGGGAGCGGCGCGTCGGCGAGCCGCGCGTCCACGCGAGCGTCGCCGAGCTCGTCGCCGATCCCGCCGTCGACGCCCTCTGGATCGGCATCCCCAACGACCGCCGCGTCGCCGTCGTCGAGGAGATCGTCGACACCGTCCGCCGCGGCCGCGGCTCGCTGGTCGGCCTCGCCTGCGAGAAGCCCCTCGCCCGCAACCTCGCCGAGGCGAAGCGCGTGCTCGCGCTCGTCGAGTCGACGCCGCTGCTCCACGGCTATCTCGAGAACCAGGTCTTCGAGCCCGCCGTCGTGCGCGGGAAGGAGATCATCTGGCGTCGCGCGGTGCCGATCGCGGGCCGGCCCTATCTGGCTCGCGCCGCCGAGGAGCACAGCGGTCCCCACATGCCCTGGTTCTGGGACGGCGTCCGGCAGGGCGGCGGCGTGCTCTCCGACATGCTGTGCCACAGCTACGAGGTCGCCCGCTTCCTGCTGACGCGACCGGGCGAGGACCGGACCTCGCTGCGCGTCGAGGAGGTCAACGCGCAGATCGCGTCGCTCAAGTGGACGCGACCCGAGTACGTCGAGCTCCTGCGCGAGCAGACGGGGGGCGCGATCGACTTCCGCCGGGCGCCGGTCGAGGACTTCGCGCGGGCCACCGTCCGACTGCGCGCCCCGGGCGGCGAGCCGCTCGTCGTCGAGGCGACGACCTCCTGGAGCTTCGTCGGGCCGGCGCTGCGCCTGCGCGCCGAGCTCCTCGGCCCCGAGTATGCCCTCGAGGCGGACAGCCTGAAGACGGATCTCTCGATCTTCCTGAGCCGCCGGGTCACGGGCGACTCGGGCGAGGACCTCGTCGAGAAGCAGAACGCCGAGCAGGGCCTGATGCCCGTCGTCTCCGACGAGGCCGGGCTCTACGGCTACACCAACGAGAATCGCCACATGGTCCAGGCCTTCCGCGACGGCCGCATGCCCGAGGAGAGCTGGCGCGACGGCGTCGCGGTCACCGAGGTCCTGATGGCCTGCTACAAGTCGGCCGAGGAGGGCCGCTCGATCGCGATGCCCTGCCCCCTCGACGACTTCGTTCCGCAGGTCGCGCGGGGCGCCTGGCGGGGGTAGCGTCGGAGCGTGGAGCCCGGTGCGCGCCGCGCGCGCGCGGCGGCTCGTCCGCACGGGAGGATCGACCATGCGCCTGATCGACGTCGACAGCCATTTCCTCGAGCCGCCGGACTGGCTGCTCGCGGTCGACCCGAAGCTCGCCGCGGAGATCCCGCCCGGCGATCCGATCGAGCGCATCGTGCAGGGCGTCGTCGGCGACCTGCTCGAGGTCGTCCCCCGCAGCCAGCGCCCCGAGAACCTGATCGAGCTGCTCGCGCCCGCCGGCAAGCGCGCGCTCACGGCGCTCCTCGCCGAGAACGCCGAGGTCCGCGAGGCGAAGCTCGCCGGCCCGCCCGGCAGCTACGACCCGAGCGAGCGCCTCGCCCTGCTCGATCGCCACGGGATCGAGATCCAGTTCCTGAACTCGACCCTCGGAACCGGCCCCTACGCGGCGGCGATGAAGATCGGCCGCCCCGATCTCGCCCAGCGCGCGCTCACGGCCTACAACCGCTGGACCAGCGAGACCCTCGCCGGCCATACCGACCGCCTGATCCCGATCACGCTGCTCGACCTCTCCGACGTCGACTGGGCCCTCGCCGAGATGAAGCGGATGCGAAGGGCCGGAAGCCGCGCGATCCAGGTCCGCGCCGAGCCCGTCTCGGCGACGAAGTCCCTCGCCCATCCCGACAACGAGCGCATCTGGTCCGCCGCCGAGGACCTCGGCATGGCGGTCATCTTCCACATCGCCGCGGGCCGCGCAGAGATCAAGCGGGGCTGGTACTTCAACGGCGGCGATCCCGGCAACTTCGCGCTGCTGCATCTCATCAACAGCCCCGTCGTTCCCCAGCTCGCGCTCTCGGCGCTGCTCTTCGAGGGCGTCTTCGAGCGCCATCCGCGGCTCGTCGTCATGGTCCAGGAGCTCGGCATCAGCTGGCTGCCGCATTTCCTCGAGCTCGTCGATGCGACGACCGTCGGGCGCTGGGGCGCGCAGTTCGGGATGGGGCCGGGGGACTGGAAGTATCCGCTGAAGCCGTCGGAGTATCTCGAGCGGCAGGTGCGCGTGTCGGTGCTGGCGGCGGGCGACTCCCTGAGGCCGACGATCGATCGCGTGCCGCCGGGCATGCTGCTCTACTCGAGCGACTTTCCCCATCAGGAAGGGCGCTGGGAGTCGCGGCAGATCTTCGAGGAGCAGATGGCGGGGATCCCCGAAGCGGATCGCGAGCAGTTCTTCGGGGGGTCGATCGCGAGCCTGATGGGGCTCTGAGCGAAAGGCCCGGTGCGGACTCGGCGCGCGCACCGCGCCCGTCCGCCGGCGCCGGCCCGCTCGCGCGTCCGAGCTTCAGCCCTGCGCGACGATCTCCTGGACCTCGTCGAAGTTCGGGATGTTCCCCTCGCCGTAGCCCGGCATCATCTGGTTGTAGCCCGCGTGCCAGCCGATGATCTCCGGCGTGCGCGGGCTGTAGTGCTGGATGTAGAGCGTGCGCCGTCGCGCCGGGCCCGTCGGGCCCGGGCCCGCGTGGAGCCCGCAGCCGAAGTGGACCGTCGCGTCGCCGGGCTCGGTGACGAGCGGGATGATCGGGAGCTTCTTGCGCATCGCCTCGTCGGGGAACGGGTGGAAGGCCTTGCCCCAGCTGCCGGCCATCATGTGGAGCTGGGAGCTCCCCGCATTCGCGGCATCGAGCTGGACGCCGACCAGCACGCAGGGACAGGTGATGTGGCAGCCGCCGAAGCCGCAGTCGTTGTGGAACGGCAGGTTCGCGAAGGCAGAGACGGGGGCCCCCGGCGTGAACTCCTTGAGCACCGCGAGGATGCCCTCGATCCGATCCGGCGTCGGCACGACGTTCTCGCGCGAGAGCGCGCGGAGCTCGACGACGCGCGGGTTCTCGTAGAGCGCCGCGAACTCCGGCGACTTCTCCGAGAGATAGGTCAGCCGATACGGGAAGCGGCCGCCTCGCCCGTCGTCGGCCCACCACGACGTCAGCTCGCCCTCGACCGCCTCGTCGCGGACGCGGTCGAGCTCGCGCGAGAGGCGCGCGATCAGCGCCGGCTCGAAGGCGCGCTTCACGACGAGATAGCCCGTCTGGCGCAGGAAGTTCGACATCTCGGCGCGGTCATCGTCGAGGGTGAAGGTCCGGTGGAGGTCGAGCGGACGGCCGGCGAGGTCGCGGAAGTCGAGGTTGCGCCAGTCGTAGAGTGGCCGCCCCGAGTAGAGCGTCCGGATCACCGGCGCCCAGCGATCCCACGTATCGAAGCTCCCGCGCCGGAAGCGCACGGCGTTCGAGTAGAGCAGCCCGATCCGCGTCCGCATCTCGTAGCGGTAGTCGATCCAGGCCTCGTCCCCCATCTCGACGATCGTCTCGGCGTCGGGCGCGATGCCCGGGACGACCTCGATCCGGTCGGCGCGGCTGACGAAGCTCCAGGCGCGCTCGCCGGGGAGGACGAACGCGATCGGCCGGGCGCCTTCGACGTCCCAGTGGAGCTCGCGGCCCGCGCCGGCGGCGAGCTTGTGCTCGAGTTCCTCGCGGTGGAAGCGATCGAAGTCGACCGGCGGATAGCCCGCCCGCCGGTACATCCCGTTCTTCACCTCGGCCCCGATGTCGTCGAGCTCGGCTGCGGCCATCGTGTTCCTCCTAGCGATCGAAGTGCGGGATCAGGTGCTTCCCGACGTTGCGCATGCCCGCGAGGATGCTCGCCTGGGAGAGCGCCCCGATCTGCATGAAGCACATCAGATGATCGACCCCGAGATCCGCGTAGCCCTCGGCCTTCTTCCGGCAGGTCGCCGGATCCCCCACGATCACCGACGGCAGCGGCGAGAGCATCTCGTAGGCCTCCTCGTGGCTGATCGCCTCCCCCGCCGCATAGCGCTTCACGAGGTCGACGACCGGATGCTCGTTCGCCTGGCGCGCCATCGAAGCCGGGTCGATGCTCGCGACCGCCCGGATGTCGGCGGGGTTGTTCGGCAGGAGCCCGCCCCGGATCAGCTCCCAGACGTTGTCGGCCGGGGCGTGGAAGACCTCGGGCATGCGCGCCATGTACCAGAGCGCTGCGTGGCAGGCGCCGCTCTCGACGGCGGCCTTCTCGCTGTCGGCGACGTGGACGAAGGTGAAGACCGAGCGGCGCTCGTTGCGGAAGAGCCCGGCGGGCTGCTCGCACTCGGCGAGGCCCGCTGCGTACTCGCCGAGCAGCATCGAGATTCCGTCGAGGGTCGTGAGCAGCGTGTTGCCGAGGGCGCCGACGCCGAGAGAGCCCGCGAGCCGGAACGCCGCCGGGCTGCCCGTCGTCGACCAGACCGGCGGATGCGGCCTCTGCAGAGGCTTCGGGATCAGGTTGCGCTCCGGGATCCGCAGCAGCTTCGAATTCCAGGAGAAGCGCTCCTGCGTCCACATCTGCGGGATCATCCGCAACGCCTCGACGAGCTGGTCGCGGGTCGTCTCGACCTCGACGTCGAAGGCATCCCACTCGCCACCGAGGGAGCGCGCCATGCCGAACTCGAGGCGGCCGCCGCTGATGTGGTCGAGCATCGCGGCGCGCTCGGCCGCGCGGATGGGATGGTTGATCTTGAAGGGCGCGAGGACGCCGGAGTGGCCGAGCCGGATGCGATCGGTCTGGGTCGCGATCCAGGACAGGATCAGCTCGGGCGCCGAGCTGTAGCTGTACTCGCCGGCCCCGTGGTGCTCGACCATCCACCAGGTCGTGAAGCCGAGCTCGTCGGCGAGGCGGGCCTGCTCGAGGACGTCGCGGTAGAGCGCCCCCTCGTCCCGCGGACCGACTCGTTGTGCCTCGGAGAAGACGTCGAACTTCAAGACCCGAACCCCCGTGTGATGCGATGTGACGCGATGCGATGCGAAGACGAACGGCGGCCGGATCAGCGGCCCAGATCGTCGATGACGGCCCGGCCCAGATACTTCGCGGCCTCGAGCTCGTCGAAGATGGCGGGCAGATCCGAGAGCGGACCGCGGCGCGAGACGTGGCTCCGGACGCGGCCGGCGGCGGCGAGATCGACGAGCTCGCGCATGTCCTGGACGGTCCCGACCGCCGAGTAGATGACGGTCGGATCCTTCATGAAGAACGCGAAGGGGTTGAGCTCGATGTTGCCCTCGCTGGTCGCGGGCAGCCCCACGGCGACGAAGAGCCCCGCCTTCTTCAGCAGCTCGAAGCCCAGCCGGAAGCCCGCCATGCGCGCCGAGAACACGAGCACCGCGTCGACGCCCCCGTACTCGCGCTGCACGACCGCGGCGGCCTCGTCGGCCGCGACCGCGCGGTGGGCCCCGAGCGACTCGACGAACGCGAGCCGCTCGGCGCCGATGTCGACGCCGACGACCTTGTAGCCGAAGGCCGTCGCGATCTGCACCGCATAATGCCCGAGCCCGCCCGCCGCACCGATGACCGCGATCGGGCGCCCCGGCAGGACGTGGTGCTTCGAGAGCTTCTTGACCGCGCCGTAGGCCGTCAGCCCACCGCAGGCGAGCGGCGCCTCGTGGTCGCCGAGGCTCGCCGGGATCTTGACCAGCGAGCGCGCGTAGACCGGGAAGTACTCGCTGAAGGTCCCGATGATGCCCTTCGACTGCGCACAGTGGCGCGGCGTGCCGCCGAGACAGTACTCGCAGGCGCCGCACCAGTAGCCGCCGCCGGTCCCCCCGAGCCCCAGGATCACGCGATCACCGACCTGCACGTCGCGCTCGGCGCCGGGCCCGAGCGCCGTCACGACGCCGATCGCCTCGTGGCCCACGCCGCCGGTCATCGGACCGAACCAGTCGCCCCGGGCCATGTGGAGATCCGAGTGGCAGACGCCGGCGGCGCTGATGCGGACGAGCGCCTCGCCCTCACCGGGCGTCGGCATCGGGAGGTCCTGGATCAGCAGCCTGCCCTGGTCGAGTCGTGCAGCCTTCATCTCGATCTCCTCTTTCTCCGTCGGAAGCTCCGTCGGAAGCCCGGTCGGTCGCTCGGTCGGATGCGCGGAGGCTCTCGCCCGAAGACGCGGGGTGCCCCGCCTCTTCGACGCTAGACGACTGGCGCGCGGCCCGCGACGGGTCGGACGGGGGTCCGGGAGGCGCGATCGCGGCCCGCTCAGGCGAGCGGACGGACCTCGTAGACGTCCTTCGGGACCTCGGCGAGGGCTCGCTTGAAGGTCGACATCGAGTGCGGGTACTGCGTCACGATGCGGCCGGACTCGCTCGCGTAGTAGTGGTTGCAGCTCGACTGCCAGACGGTGACCTCGCCGATCGCCTTCTGGATCTGCTCGTTGTACTCCGCCATCGCCGCGGGGCGGACGTCGAGGGAGGCGAGGTTCTCGTCGGCGATCCGCTTCACGAGCTCGACGACGTGGTCGACCTGGAACTCGATCATCGTGATGATCGAGCCGTTGTTGGTGTTCGGGCCGTAGAGCTGGAAGAGGTTCGGGAAGCCCGCGGTCGTGACGCCGAGGAAGGCCTGCGGGCCCTCCTTCCACGCGTCGCGGATCGAGAGGCCGCCGCGGCCGCGGACGTCGAGGACCGAGAGGAAGCGGTTCGCCGCGAAGCCCGTCGCGAGGATCAGCGTGTCGACCGGCCGCAGGCGCCCGCCGGCGACGACGCCGGACTTGGTGATGCGCTCGATCGGATCGGTCACGAGCTCGAGGTTCGGCCGGTTGAAGCTCGGGTAGTAGTCGTTCGAGAAGAGCGGCCGCTTGCAGCCCCAGGGATGGTTCGGCAGCAGCTTCTCGCGCAGGGCCGGGTCCTTCACGACGGCGATCGCCTGGCGGCCGATCGCCTCGAGCTCCGCACGCCGCTTCTCGTCGAGGAAGGCGGTGCCCGTGTCGATCGACTCGTAGATCTCGTTGCGCCGGGCGACCACGAGGCCCGGATCCGCCGCGCGCCTCCGGAGCACCTCCTCCGGGTACGGATCGTCCTCCTTCGGCAGCACCCAGTTGGCCGTGCGCTGGTAGTAGTCGACGTGGCCCGCGACCTTGACCAGCTCGGGCACCATCTGGATCGCGCTCGCCGCGCTCCCGATCACGGCGACGCGACGTCCGGAGAGGTCGATCGTCCAGTCGTACTTCGCCGTGTGGAAGCAGGCCCCGGCGAAGGACTCGAGCCCTTCGATCGCCGGGTAGGCGAGATCGTTGAACATGCCGAGGCCGCTGACGACGACGTCGGCGACCCGGGTCGAGCCGTCGGAGAGCGAGAGCGTCCACTCCGACTTCGCCTCGCTCCAGTCCGCCCGCGTGACCTCGACGCCGAAGCGGCAGAGCGGGATGACCCCGTGGCGCTCCGCCACGCCCTCGAGGTAGGCGAGGATCTCCGGCTGGGGCGCGTAGGGGCGCGACCAGCTCGTGTTGATGTCGAAGGAGAAGGAATAGAGCTCGCTCTGGATGTCGCAGGCGCAGCCCGGATAGCGATTGTGGTTCCAGGTCCCGCCGACCCGATCGGTCTTCTCGAACAGCACGAGGTCCCGGAAGCCCGCCTCCCGGAGCTTGATGGCCATGCACAGACCACCGGGCCCGGCCCCGATGATCGCGATCCGAAGCGCGCGTCGTGTCGTCATGACCGTAGACTCCACCGCTCTTTACAGTTCGTCAATCGCGATCGATCATGGCCACGCGTGCCCGGTCCCGCTGCCTCCCCCTGCGGCACGCCCCGTCAGGAGACCCGCCCCATGTTCCAGACCATCGACGCCGACGGCCACGTCCAGGAGCCGACCGAAGCGATCGCCGAGCGGCTCCCCGCCGCGCTACGCGACGCCGCGCCGCGCCAGGCGATCGACTCGCGCGGGCGCATCCGGCAGATCGTGGGCGGAGAATGGATGCCCTACATCCCGGTCCCCGACTCCGGGACCTGGGACATTCCGCAGGGCGGCCACGATCCCAAGCTCCGCCTCGCCGACATGGACCGGCAGCGGATCGCGAAGTCGGTGCTCTTCCCGACCTTCGGCCTGACCTTCGCCGGGCTCGCGCGGCTCGACGTCCAGATCGCCCTCTGCCGCGCCTACGACGATTGGCTCGCCGAGTTCTGCAGCGCGGACCCGAAGCGCCTCGTCGGCGTCGCCGTGCCGCCCCAGGCCGATCCGCGCGCGGCCCTCGAGGAGACGCGGCGGGCCGTGCGCGAATACGGCTACCGCGGCGTCATGGTGCGCCCGAATCCGATCGCCGGCCGGACCCTGCTCCACCGCGACTGGGCCCCGCTCTACGAATTCCTCGAGGCGGAGGGCATCCCGCTCTGCGTCCACGAAGGCACGACCCAGCACGTCCCGCAATCCGGCAACGACCGCTTCGAGGACTTCGCCCTCCGCCACGTCGCCTCGCATCCCCACGAAGAGCAGCTCGCCTGCCTCGGCCTGATCATGGGCGGCGTGCTGGAGCGCCATCCCGGCCTGCGCGTCGTCTTCCTCGAGAGCGGCTGCGGCTGGCTGCCCCACTGGCTCGAGCGCATGGACGACCACGCCCAGAGCTGGGGCTGGGCGATGCCGAAGCTGCCGCTCACGCCGTCGGAGTACTTCGCGCGCCAGTGCGCCATCTCGTGCGATCCCGGGGAGCGCACGCTGGGCAGCGTCGTCTCGCTCTGCGGCGAGGAGGCCGTCGTCTTCGCGACCGATTATCCGCATCCCGACGCGGTCTCGGGCGATCTCGTCGCGCGCATCGAAGAGCGCGGCGAGCTCGGCCGGAGCGCGCGGGACAAGATCCTGTTCGGCAACGCCCGCCGGATCTTCGGCTTCACCGCCTAGCGGCGGCCCTTCGCGCCCGCCTTCGCGCCCGCGCCGGCCTTCGCCCGCCTCGGGCTCGCCGCGGACTTCGCGCTCCGGGGCGCCTTCGCGGTCCGCCCGGGCTTCGCGCTCCGGGCGGCGCTCGTGCGGCCTCCCGACTTCGCGCTGCGGGCACGCTTCGCCGCGGCATTCGGCTTGCGCGCGGGGGCGTCGCCCTGCCAGACGATCGGACGGATCGGCGCGTCGATGCCGCCGGAGACCTGGCGGTGGTTCGGCAGCAGCTCGGCGTGGGAGCGGCCGGCGAGATAGCCGTCGATCAGGCGGTGGTAGTTGCTGATCATGCCCTCGACCTCGCCCGAGAGGCGCATGGACTCGAAGCCCTGGCTGCGCAGCCCGCCCTGCTGGCGCGGGAGGTTCGCGAAGTCCTGGCGCACGACGTCGGGCCAGCGCGGGTCGTCCCAGGCCATCCGCGTCGGCGCCCGCGGCGGCACGTGGCGCTCGCCCTCCGGCATCAGCGTCGTCGTCCAGATCTCGAAGAGCGTCTCCTCGGGACCGAGCGGGCGGACCCGGTAGGCGGCGGCGTTGCCGTAGACCGGCAGCAGATAGTAGTGCGGGAAGCCGTAGTTGACGGACGAGACGTGGCCGCTCGCGACGAGCTCGTTGAGATCGGGCATCGGGATCCCGGCGGCGTGGCTCCGGCGGACGATCTCGGCGTTGAGCCTGGTGTTCCACTCGACGATCGCCGCGATCGGCTCCGAGGGGAGCGGCATGTCCTTCAGGTCCTCGGCGACGGCGATGTCCTTGTGGTGGATCATGCCGTTGCCCATGCCCTCGGACAGGACCTTCATGAAGTAGATCGAGCTGCCGACGACGTCGTCGGGGTCGGTGAAGCCGACGGTATCGGTCCCGGCGCCGTAGCCGCGCTTGACCGAGCGGGCGAGCAGCTGCGGATGGGTCTGGGTCGCGTGGTAGCCCTCCATGAAGGCCTCGCAGGCGAGCTTCCAGTTGACGGGCAGGACGCAGGAGAGCCACGACTCGGCCCGCATCTTCTCGACCCGGAACGCGTCGTGATAGGTCGCGAAGGGCTCGAGGGTGTCGCGCAGGGGCGGCGCCTCGTCGTCGAAGTTGATGAAGGCGCAGCCTCCCCAGGTCTCGAGGCGGCACTCGCGCAGTCGGAGATCCGCGTCCTCGAGCTGGTCGCGCTGGAAGAGATTGGGCGCGAAGACGAACCGGTTCGAGCCGTCCGTGTTCCAGCACCAGCCGTGGAACGGGCAGACGAAGCCGTTCGCGGCGTTCCCGCGGCCCTGGACGAGGCGCATGCCGCGGTGGCGACAGGCGTTGTGGTAGGCGCGGACGGTCTCGGGGCCGGTCCGCACGACGATCACGCTCCGACCCAGGATCTCGTACTCGACGTAGTCGCCGATCTCCGGGATCTCCTCGAGGCGACAGGCCATCTGCCAGACGCGGGGCCAGAAGCGCTCGGCCTCGAGCGCGAAGAAGGCCGGATCGTAGTACCGGGCGGCGGGGATCGTGTCCGGGCGGACGACCGGATGGGGGAAGTCGAGCAGCGCGGCGCGCTGCTTCGCAGGGACGGAGCTCGCCGAAGCGGACTTCGCCGAAGCGGATCGCGCCGGCTTCCCGGACTTCGTCGGCTTCCTGGACTTCGCGGTGGCTTTCGAGCGGGTCACGCGGACGGGCCTCCTCGGGCGGTGCCGCCCCCAAGCAGCGCGTCGATCCGGCGCGCTTCGCCGAAGGCGTGGTGGGCGGCGATGTAGGCGAAGGTGAACGCGGCGGCGATGCTCGCCCCGGCCCCCGGATAGGTCCGGCCCATCACGGAGGCGGTCGTGTTGCCCGTCGCGTAGAGGCCGTCGATGGCGCTGCCGTCTCCGCGCAGGACCCGGGCCCAGGCATCGGTCACGAGCCCGCCCGCGGTCCCCACGTCGGAGGGCACCATCGCCACCGCGTAGAACGGCGGCGTCGAGATCGGCCCGAGATTCGGGTTGGGCTTCACGCTCGGATCGCCGTGGGCGCGATCGAAGCAGCGCGCCCCGCGCTGGAAGTCGGCGTCGATGCCCGTTCGGCAGAACCCGTTCCAACGCTCCACCGTCTTCGCGAGGCCCTCGGCGTCGATCCCGAACGCCGCGGCGAGGCCCGCGAGCGTGTCGGCCTTCTTCATGTAGCCGCTGTCGAGCCAGGCCTGCGGCGTCACGCCGGGAAGCGCGGTGCCCCAGGGATACCACTTGCGATGAAGGCCATCGAAGACGACGAAGCTCGGGATCGCCGAGCCGTGGGTCCGGTTGCGCTCGTGCATGCGCTCGCCGACCTCCATGTAGGAGGCGGACTCGTTCAGGTACCGCTCGCCGCGGCGGTCGACGACGATCGAGTACGGGAGGCTGAGATCGAGGTGATGGGTCCAGGGCGCGAGGCTGCCGTCGGGCATCGTCGTCCCCTCCGGCCAGCGCCCGTCGAGCCCCTGGGTCGTCGGGACCCACCAGAACGCGTCCATGTTGTCGACCGCCGCGCCGAGCCGCACCGCCGTCTCGAGGACCTCGCCGGTGTCGCCCGGATTCGCCGCGGTCCACTGCGCCGCCGTCGGCGCCGGCCCGAAGCGCTCCCGGATCGCCTGGCTCCGCGAGAAGCCGCCGGCGTTGAGCAGCACCGCCCCCCGCGCGCGCACGACCCGATCCCCGCTCGCGAGCGCGACCTTCACGCCGACGACGCGCCCGCCTTCGACCACGAGATCGCAGACCGGCGCCTCGGGCACGATCGGGATCCCCTCGCGCAGGGCGAGCGTCTCGAGCATGCGCCCCTGGATCGCCGCGCCGTTCGAGACGAGATCCGCGCCGGTGAGTCGCGTGCGCAGCATGCGCCCACCGAGCCGCAACGCCATCCACTTGCCCTTCCAGCCCCGCTTCGCGAGGTAGAGGTCCGGCAGCTCGTGGCTGTGGACGGGCATGCCCGCGCCGACGGGCGAGCGGGCGAGCTTCTTCGCCCAGGGCCCGAGCGCCCGGGCGTCGTAGAGCGGCGCCATCAGGCAGCGGCTGCGCGGCTCGCCGCCCGGTCGATCGTCGTAGTAGTCGGCCCAGCCCTCGGGCCGGAAGAACTGCATCCCGCGCGCCCGCAGGAACTCGATCATCGGCGGGCCGACCTTGAGGAAGGCCTCGCGCCGTTCGGGGGACGTCCCCGGCCCCTGATAGGTCACGACGGAATCGAAATAACGTCGCGCGCGCTCGTAGGAGTCGGGGATCCCCTCCTCCGCCATCAGCGGGTTGAAGGGCGTCCAGAGCACGCCGCCCGAGATCGCCGTCGAGCCGCCGACCTTCGCCTGCTTCTCGAGGATCACGCTGCGCTTGCCGAGGGCCTTCGCGACGAGCGCCGCGCAGATCGATCCGGCACCGCTGCCGACGATCACGAGATCGAACTCCGATCCCAGCCGGTCGAGCAGCTCCGTCGCACCCGGAATGGTCGCACTCGTCGCCATCATCGCTCCACGACTCCCGCCGGCGAGCATCGCGCATCCGACGGGCACCCGAAACCGACGCCACCGCATTCAGGACGCGCTCGCCCCGAGCGGCCCGCACGCCGCGGGCGATCCCCGCGAACGGGGTTGACCGGGGCCACGCGACTCGGACAGAATGTCCCGGGCTCGAGGACCCTCTTCGACAACGGCCCGTGCGCGGGGCGACCCGACGCGATCGGCACGAGGTGAGCATGGCGGCCCGGATCTTTCTCGCGCTGTTCGGAATCTTCTCGCTTCCGTACGGGATCTATTGCTTCCTCGACCCGGGCTTCCTCGCCGACTTCGCCGGGGTCGCGGCGACCTCGACGACCGGGACGGTCGAGCTGAAGGCGATGTACGGGGGATTGCAGGCGGGCTTCGGTGCGCTCGCGCTGTTCGGAGCGCTGCGTCCGGCCCACGCGCCGACGATCCTGCTGGCGACGGCGTTCCAGTGCGCCGGGCTCGGGAGCTTCCGCCTGATGGGCGCGCTCTCCGCGGGCGAGCTCTCGTCGTACACGACGCAGGGCATCGCCTTCGAGCTCGCCTCGACGGCCATCGCCTTCCTGCTCTGGCGCTCGCTCTCGGGCGCGGCCGCGATTCGGCCCGCCGCCTAGCCGAAGATGCGGCGCGCGCTCTGCAGCGCGTCGCGGGCATGCTCGGCGAGGGAGCGCTCGCGCTGCGCCGCGGAGAGGACCTCGAGCACGATCGCGCCGTCGAAGCCGCGCTTCGCGAGGTGGCCCGCGAGCCGGGGCAGATCGAAGGTCCCGTCGCCCGGCAGCCGGCGGTGGTTCATGGTCGCGTCCCAGAAGTCGCCCGCGCCGTGGGACACCCCGTCGGAGAGCTGGAGGTTCGCGAGCCAGACGTCGGGCAGCGCCTCGAGGGCGGCCCAGTCCGGCCCCTGCGCGTGGTTGAAGAAGTGCCAGGTATCGATCGTGACCCCGACACCCGCCTCGCCCGCCGCCTCGATGAGCCCCCGGCTCTCCGCCACGCCGCGCAGCCCGCTCCCGCTCGAGAACTCGAGCGCGATCACCGTCCCCCCCTCCGACGCGCCCTGCGTCCGGAAGGCCACGGCACACTCGGCGAGGCGCCGCACGACCTGATCGTCGACCGGGACGACGAGCCGCGTGTTCATCAGCTCGGCCGAGAGCACCCGCGCATAACGCAGGTTCTCCGCGAGCTCGGCGGCCGTCCGCTCGTCGTCCCCGATCGCGAGCCCCGAGATCTCCATGCACGCGAGCCCGCGGTCGCGCAGCCCGTCGGCGACGCGGGCGAGCTCGACGCCCTCCGCCTCGAGGGCCCGCAGCCAGAAGATGTCCGGCGCGATCGCGTCGAAGCCGGCGGCGGCCGCGGCATCGAGATGGGCCTCCCACTGCGTCGGGAGTCCGTGGAGGGGCGAGAAGTTGAGCGTGGCCTGTCCGTATCGGGGCATGCTCGGAGGCTATCCCGCGCGGGCGCGAACCGGTAGGCTACGCCCGACCCCCCGAGAGAGGAGCCCGCCCCGATGATCCGACCCCTTCGACGACTGCGTCCCGCCTGGCCCCGGGCCGCGAGGACCCTCGCCCTGCTGGCCGCCTCCGCCGTCGCCCTCGCCTCCCTCGGCTGTGGCCACGCGATGCTCGAGCAGCGCATCCGGGTCCTCGAAGTCGAGGCCGACCGGCAGGCGGTGATCCGGTTGATCCATCAATACGCCCACGGCATCGACGGCCACGACAAGGAGCTGCTGAGCCGGACGTTCACCGCCGACGCCGTCGCCGAGTACAAGGGCGTGAACTTCCCGATGGACGTCACGCTCCGGGGCTTTCCCGCGATCCTCGAGTGGCTCGACGCCCAGGTCGGGGGCCGCGAAGGCGCGGCGCCCTGGCATTACATGGACACGCATCTGGTCGAGGTGAACGGCAATCGCGCGACCCTCAAGACCTTCCAGCACAATCGCCACATGTCGGGCGTCGGCCTCTACACCGTCGAGGCCGTCCGGACCTCCCAGGGCTGGCGCATCCAGAAGCTCCACCTCGACGAGCGCATCCTCGACCCGAAGCTGCTCGAGCAGATGCAGAAGAAGCCGGTGACGCCGAGCTCCCAGCCGGGGGCCGCGGTCGAGGACGCCGAGAAACGCTTCGTCGCCGCGCTCGCCGGCGACGTCGCCCCCCTCGAATACCTTCTCGCCCGGGACTTCGTCTACACGACGACGACCGGCGCGATGCTCGGCAAGCAGGCCCTGCTCGACTACCTGCGCTCCGGTGCGACCCGCGTCGAGCACATCGTCCGCGAGGACGTCCGGCGGACCGAGCGCGATGGCCTGATCCTGACGACGGGACGCCTGACCGCCGACGTCCGTCAGGACGGCAAGTCGAGCCGCATCCGCTCGCGCTATCTCCACGTCTGGATCTCGGGCGTCGACGGCTGGCAGCTCCTCGCGCGCCAGGCGGCGGCGCTGCCGGACACGGCGACCGGCGACGCGAGCGGAAAGCTGCCCGGCCGCGCAGCCGGTCAGGCCTCCTGAAGACCCGCATCGCGAAGGAGAGGAACCGATGTCGAGCCCGGCCGCCCCCGAGAGTCGAGAGGCCCTGCAGGCGCTGCTCGCGCTGGTCGAACAGGTCGACCGCGAGTTCCTCGGCCCCGGCCGCAACGTGACCGCGCCGGCCGACGTCGCCGCCGGCGAGCACATGCTGCTCCATCTCCTGAAATGCGGCCTCGACACCTGGGTCGACAACGACGCCCGCCGTCCGCGCTTCGCGCCGCTCGCGAGCGCGGTGCTCAAATGGGGCGGCGAAGGCGCCGACAATCCCTCGCATCTCGCCCCCCTCGACCCGACCCGCCGCTACCGCATCACCGGCCGCATGCGCGACGAGGCCTACGTCAGCTTCACCGTCTACACCGGGAAGCAGGAAGGCGACTTCAACGACGGCGTCGTCTCGGCCCTGAACCACACCCAGTTCCCCCGCGACGCCGAGGGCCGCTTCTCGATCGAGCTCTCACCGACCCCGCGCGCCGGTGCCCTCCACATGCAGCCCGGCAAGCCCAACTGCGTGATCGCGCGCCACTACTTCGAGCGCGAGACCTGCGCGATGGCGGATCCGCGCCTCGTCTGCGAGATCGACATCGAGTGCCTCGACGCTCCCGGCTACCCGCGCCCGCTTCCGCCCCCTGCCCTCGCCGAGAAGCTCCGGGCCGCCATGACCTTCATCCACGGCCAGACCCTGGGCCGCGGCCCGCAGGATCCCAGCAGGACGCCGAGCTGGTTCTCCCTCGTCCCCAATCAGCTGCCGAAGCCCGAGAAGTGGGTACCGACCGAGGGCGGCGGCGCCGGCGCGATCGACAACGCCTACTGCGCGGGGCTCGTCGTGCTGCAGCCCGGCCAGGCGCTCGTCGTCGAAGGCCGCTGGCCGAAATGCGTCTACGCGAACGTGATGTTCTGGAATCGCTTCCAGCAGGCGGGCGACTATCGCTACCGGAGCTGCTCGCTCAACCGCAAGCAGATGAAGCTCGAGGCCGACGGGCGCTTCCGCTTCGTCGTCTCGCCCGTCGATCCCGGGCGGCGGGTCGCGAACTGGCTGGACACCGAGGGACAATTCTTCGGGACGCTCTACTGGCGCTTCCTGCTGCCGGAGGGCGACATCGAGAAGCCGACGACGCAGGTCGTGCCGTTGTCGGAGCTCGCCTGAGCGGAGCGCACGAACGAAGACACGCAGCCGAACTCGTCGGCCGTCCCATGGGAGAGGAGATCGGGAGATGGACACGCTTCCCTGGGTGATCTCGGTCGACGACCACGTCGTCGAGCCGCCGCACGTCTGGCAACGCTGGCTCCCTTCCGCGCTCCGCGATCGCGGGCCGCGCATCGAGCGCGACACCTGCGAGACGACCTTCGCCCCCGGCAGCAACGTCGCGATCTACGAGCGCGGCGGCCCCGGGCCGGTCGTCGACTGGTGGGTCTACGAAGATCTGCAGAAGCCGACGCCCCAGGTCATGGCCTGCGCCGGCTTCCCGCCCGAGTCGCTGACCCTCGAGCCGATCGCCTTCGAGGCGATGCGCCCGGGCTGCTACGATCCGCGCGCGCGCCTCGCCGACATGGATCTCAACCGGACCGAGCGCTCGCTCTGCTTCCCGAGCTTCCCGCGCTTCGCGGGCCAGACCTTCACCGAGGCGAAGGACAAGACCCTCGCCCTCGCCTGCGTCGAGGCCTACAACGACTGGATGATCGACGAGTGGTGCGGCGATTCGGGCGGTCGGCTGATCCCGCTCTGCATCAGCCCCATGTGGGATCCGGCGCTCGCCGCGATCGAGGTCCGACGCAACGCCGCCCGCGGCTGCCGCGCCGTCGCCTTCACCGAGCTCCCCGCGAACCTCGGCCTGCCCTCGATCCACGATGCCCGGCGCTACTGGGATCCCTTCCTGACCGCCTGCGACGAGACGGGCACCGTCGTCTGCATGCACATCGGCTCGGGCTCGAAGTTCCAGACGACGAGCGCCGACGCGCCGCAGGGCGTCGGCATCGCGCTGACCAACCTGAATGCGTACATGTCGATGGCCGACTGGCTCCTCTCCGGCGCGCTGGCCCGCTTCCCGCGGCTCAAGATCGCCTTCTCCGAGAGCCAGGTCGGCTGGATGCCCTTCCTGATGGAGCGCGTCGACTCGGTCTTCGTGAAGTCGAAGGCCTGGGCCGGCCTCGATCCGCGGCTCACCGAGCTGCCCTCGTCCTACGTGAAGGGCCGCGTCTTCGGCTGCTTCTTCGACGACATGACGGGCGTCGACCTGCGCCACCGGATCGGGATCGAGCAGCTCGTCTTCGAGACCGACTACCCCCATCAGGACTCGACCTGGCCCCACACCGACCGGACCGTCGCCGAGATCGCACGCCGCGTGCCGCCGAACGAGCTCGAGATGCTCGTGCGAACGAACGCGATCGCGATGCTCGACCTCGACCCGGCCGACCTGCGGCCGGGCGCCGCGGGACGCGCGCGATAGGATCCCGATCAGCGGGGCCCGTCCGGCGACGGGGCCCCAACCGAGCCGGGACCCAACCTGCACGCTGCCCCGACCGAGCCCAGGACCGAATCGTCCACCGAGGAGAAACGCCATGGCCTTCGATCTCGTGATCCGAAACGGAATGATCGTCGACGGCTCGGGTCTCGGCGCCTACCGCGCCGACGTCGGCGTCGTCGGCGACCGCATCGCGGCGATCGGCCGCGTCAAGGAGCGGGGCAAGCAGGAGATCGACGCCGAGGGGCTGGCGGTGACGCCGGGCTTCATCGACGGCCATACCCACATGGACGCCCAGATCTTCTGGGACCCGATCGGCGCCAACTCCTGCTGGCACGGCGTCACGACCGTCGTGATGGGCAATTGCGGCTTCACGCTGGCGCCCTCCGCCGAGAAGGACGCGATGCTCGTCGTGCGCAGCCTCGAGCGGGCCGAGGACATCTCGGGCAAGGCGATGGCCGCCGGGATCCGGTGGAGCTGGACGACCTTCGCCGAGTATCTCGACACGATCGAGAAGCTCCCGAAAGGCATCCACTACGCCGCCAACATCGGCCACTCCGCGCTCCGCACGTATGCGATGGGCGAGCGCGCCTACGAAGAGAGCGCGAGCGACGACGACCTGCGCGTCATGCAGGCGGAGCTCCGCTCGGCGCTGGCCTCCGGGGCGATCGGCTTCTCGACCTCGAGAACCCATCAGCACCGCACCTCCGACGACCGCCCCGTCGCCTCGCGGCTGGCCGCCTGGAGCGAGGTCGAGTCCCTCGTGCGCACGATGGGCGAGGTCGGCCAGGGCATCTTCCAGTACGTCGAGGATCCGGCGCCGCCGGAACGCGCCGAGGCGCGCCGCGACGAGCTGATCGCGCTGTCGGCGTCGACGGGCGTCCCCTTCGCGGTCCCGGCGCTGCTCAACGCCAAGGCCGTGCTGCCGATGCTCGACCTCGGCACCGCGCGCGGGGCGCGCCTCTTCGGCCTCGCCCATTGCCGCGGCATCGGGACGATGTCCTCGTTCCGGACCCAGCTCCCCTTCGATCGATTGCCGGTCTGGCGCGAGCTGCGGGCGCTGCCGCTCGAGGAGCAGCGCGCGCGCCTCGCCGATCGCGGGCTCGTCGAGCGGCTCGTTCGGAGCGCCCACGAGAGCCGCTACGGCGAGGCCGTCGGCGGCGAGGCGCGGCCGCCGGAGTTCGAGCGGATGCGCGTGCTCGACGCGCCGGTGCCGCCGAATCCGACGGTGGCGGAGGCGGCGCGAGCCCGGGGGCTCGACCCGGTCGAGCTGATGATCCAGCTCGCCCTCGAGACCGACCTGCGCCAGTTCTTCGTCCAGACGCTCTCGCCCTTCGACATGGACGACATCACGGCGATCCTGCGCCATCCGCAGGCGGTGCTCTCGTTCTCCGACTCGGGCGCCCACGTCAGCCAGATGTCGGACGCTTCGCTCCAGACCCATCTGCTCGCCCACTGGGTTCGCGCGCTCGGGATCTTCCGCTTCGAGGAGGCGATCCGCATGATCACCCTCGCGCCGGCGCGCGCCTGGGGCTTCCACGACCGCGGCCTCGTCCGCGAGGGGCTGCTCGCGGATCTCAACGTGCTCGACCCGGCGAAGGTCGCACCGGCGATGCCGACCGTGGTCCACGACCTGCCCGCCGGCGAGAAGCGCATCGAGCAGCGTTCGACGGGCATCGCCGCGACGATCGTCGCGGGCCAGGTGCTGGTCCGCGACGGGAAGCACACGGGGGCCTTCCCGGGGACAGTGGTGCGCAAGCGGCAGCGCCACTGAGCGCGCGGGGCTTCACAGCCTCCGCAGGATCGCTCCCTGCGAGTTGAAGAAGAAGCCGCCGCAGCCGATCAGCGCCGTCCGCGCGTTCGCGACCTGGCGCGGCCCCGCATCCCCCCGCAGCTGGGTCACCGCCTCCCGCAGGTGCCCCGTCCCCCGCGACGCGCCCTCGGAGAGCGAGCCGCCATGGGGGTTCATCGGCACGCGGCCGTTGATCAGCACGCGCCCCGACTCCTCGTCCCAGTGTTCCTGCATGAAGCGGCCCGCGCCGCCGGGCTTGCAGTAGCCCACGTTCTCGATCCAGCCGAGGGTGATGATCGAGAAGCCGTCGTAGGGAAAGAAGACGTCGACGTCGTCGAGCCAGAGCTCGCTGCGGGCGCGCAGCGACTCGACGACGACGTGCTGCCCGTGGCGCGCGAGGGAGGCCAGCTGATCCTCGTCGTTGCGGCCGACCATGCCGGCGGTCGCGGCGTGGATCACGATCGGGCTCTTCGTGATCCGCTTCGCCCGCTCGGTCGTCGTCAGGACGAAGGCGTCGGCGCCGTCGACCGGGACGTCCATGTCGAGCATGCAGAGCGGATCCCGGATCATGCGCGCCTTGAGATAGGCCTCCATCGTGAGCGGCGTCCGCATGACGGCCTTCGGGTTCTGCAGGGCGTTGGCGCGCATGTTGAGCGCGATGCGGCCGAAGTCCTCGCGGGTCGCACCAAACTCGTGGATGTAGCGACTGGCCCAGGCGGTATAGGCGGCCGACGGATCCATCGACTCGGGCATCGGCGGCTTCGCCGTCCCGCTTCCCATCATGGCGTAGCGCCGGAAGGGATCCTGCGCCGCCGAGCGCGAATTCCAGGGCGCCCGCATGAAGGCGTAGTAGAGGAGCACCGTGTCGCACTGGCCCGAGAAGATCGCCGTCATCGCGTCGATCAGGCCGAACATCGCGACCGGCATCGGGCCCGAGTGATGCGTCACGTTGGGCAGCTCGAGCAGCGCCGCCATCTGGTTCGCGCGGGGCGCCCCGGGCTCGAGCACCCCGACGACGCCGTCGATGTCGGCCTTCGTCAGGCCCGCGTCGTGGATCGCCTGGATCGAAGCCTCGCAGGCGAGCGAGGCCGGTGAGCGCCCCCCGGCGTCGCGGCTGAAGGCCGTCGAGCCGAGGCCGACGATCGCGATCTGGTCCCGGATCGGATAGCGCTTCGCGGCGCCCGTTCCCGTCGTGCCGGCCATCAGCGACCTCCCTTCGCGGCGCGATCCCGGGGTCGGAACGCGGGAAAGGGCGCGCCGTAGCGGTCGATCCAGACGAGCTCGACGGGGAGCCCGATCCGGATCTCGTCGAGGGGCGTGTCGACGACGGTGCTCGTGAAGCGCAGGCCGGGCTGCTCCTCGAGCTCGACGGTGACGACGGGATGGGGCGACCTCTCGTAGTCGACGCCCGGCGCCGGAGCGCCCTGGCGCAGGAACATCGCGAGATGGACGACGCCCCGACCGGAGACCTCCGTCGGCTCGACCCGCCCCGACCAGCACTCGGGGCAGATCGGCTTCGGCGGATGGTGGAACCGCCGGCAGTCGAGGCAGCGCTGGATCAGGAGCCGGCGCTCGAGCCAGCCCCGGAACAGATGCTTGTTGTCGTGGCTGACCTGGACCCAGGGAAAGCGCTCGACCAGCGCCGCATCGCTCACCGGTTCCGCCATCGCCGTTCTCCCCTCCGTTCGCTCAGCAAGACCTGCTTCCCACTATACGCGAATCCGAGGCGGTGGATCGCCGCGCTCGGAGTCGCGCCGGCGAACTCCGAACGACCGATCGGAGCCCGCCGATCCGGGATTGCCCCGCGGCCTCCGGATTTGACAGAATGGGGACGACCCCACCCGAGCGAAGACGGAGAGCGAACGATGGACGTGTTCGAAGCGATGGAGACCTGCCGGGCCATCCGGTACCTGAAGCCGGACCCGGTGCCCCAGGCGCTGATCGAGAAGGTCATCTACGGGGCGACCCGCGCGTCGAGCCCGGGCAACTCCCAGGGCTGGGACTTCGTGGTGCTCCGCGATCACGCGACCAAGGCGAAGCTCGGGCCGTTGATCCGCGAGCGCATGCTGCCGCTGATCGAGAAGGTGCCGAAGCGACCGGGCGGCGAGGCGAAGATGGTCGACGGCGCGATGCACCTCGTACGCGAGTTCGAGAACGTGCCCGTCTGGATCCTGGTCTGCGGTCGCAAGGTCTATCCGCCCGGCGCGGCCACCGACCAGATGGTCGACGCGGCGCTCTATCCCGCGGCCCAGAACCTGATCGTCGCGGCCCGCGCGCTCGGGCTCGGAACGACCTTCACGACGCTGCAGCTCTCGACCGAGCGCGAGATGCGCGAGATCCTGGGCATCCCCGCGGAGTGCTCGATCGCGGTCTGCATCGCCCTCGGCTTTCCGGATCGGCCCTTCGGACCGGTGAAGCGCAAGCCCGTCTCCGAGGTGATCCACTGGGATCGCTGGTGAGCGGCCGATGCGCGCGAGCCCGGCGGCCGGCGAAGCCCGCGCCGCCGAGACGGGGAGCGATGCGTCGTGAGTGAGCCCGTCCCGAAGCGCTATGCGGACTTCGAGCCCGCGCTGCACGCCGCGGCGAGCGCCGCGACGGGCCTCTCCGACTTCGGCCGGGACGACTACCGCGAAGGGCTCGCGCGGGCCCTCGCCGCCTACGAGGCCGACCTCCCCGACGACGAGGCGACGCGCGCGAAGGCCTTCGCCTTCACCCTCCCCGGCCTGATCGGGCGCCTGTACTCCGAGGCCGGCTGGAAGCAGACGCCCGCCTGCCTCGCCGAGCCGATCGTGCGCCCCGTCGTCATCGCCGGGATCCCGCGAACCGGGACGACGGCGCTCCACCTCGTGCTCGCCCTCGATCCCCGCTTCCAGGGTCTCGAGAGCTGGATCATCCCGAACCCGATCGTGCGCCCGCCGCGCAGTGAATGGCCCGCCCATCCGCTCTACCGCGCGGCCGTCGAGCGCGCCCGGGCCCTCGAGCAGGCCGCGCCCCGGGCCGTCGCGCTCCACCGCATCGAGCCCGACGACGTCGACGAATGTCTCGCCCTCATGATGCAGACCTTCGTCACCAACCAGCTCCCGTCGCTCCTCGACCTGCCGACCTACGACGACTGGTACCTCGCGCAGAACGAGCTCGGGAGCTATCGCCGCCTCGCCGACAATCTTCGCCTGATCGGCCATGCCGAGCGCGAGAAGCCCTGGCTGCTCAAGAACCCGACCCATTTCCTGCGCACCGGCTCGCTGCTCGAGGTCTTCCCCGACGCCTGCGTGATCCTGACGCGGCGCGACCCCGTGCGGACCCTCGTCTCGCTCTCGAGCATGCTCGCCGCCTATCGCGGCGATCCCGCGCCCGGCAGCCCGGAGGCCAGGCGGATCGGGCCGCGCCAGCTGCGCATCTACGAGCAGGCGACGCGCCACACGCGCGAGGTCCGCGCCCGCCATCCGAAGTCGTTCCACGAAGTCCATCAGGAGGAGCTCGCCCGGGATCCGCTCGCCGTGGTGCGCGGGATCTACGCGCGCTTCGATCTCGAGCTGCTGCCTTCGGTCGAGGCGAAGATGAAGGACTGGGTGCGTGCCCAGCCCGAGCGCGAGGCCGTGCTCGCCCGCGGTCGACGCCGCGAGACGCCCGAGGACTTCGGGCTCGACGCCGACGAGATCCGGGAGCGCCTCGCATGACGAAGCCCCCCGGTGCCGCGACGCCGAGCGCCGCCCGCTGAATTCCCACGAACCCGACCAGGAGCCGCCCATGTCGCCGACCCCCGCCCTGCCCGAATGGAAGGACTATCTCGCCCGCTGGGCGCCCGTCGCGGATCGCCTCGTCGCGAGACTGCGCGATCCCGGCGACGTCGACGATCGCCAGGAGCTCTATGCCATGATGCTCTCGGCCCTCGCCGGGGGCCATTTCGGGCTCGTCGCGAACGACCCCGACTATCCCGAGTTCGTCCCGATGCTCTCCCAGGCGCTCAACTTCGCCGCCCCGGTCCCCGACTTCGTCTACACCTACGCGCCCATCCGGGGCGGCGGCACCTATCGCATCGCCGGCCACCGCGGGACCACGCTCTTCTGCTTCGTCACCGTCTCCGAGACCTACTTCACCCGGACCGACAAGCCGAAGCCCGGCCTCGTCAACTACGACCTCGACACCCTCACGATCGGCGCCGACGGTCGCTTCGAGGTCCTGCTCTCGGCCGAGAAGCCGAAGGACTGGAAGGGCGACTGGTGGTACCTCGATCCGAAGGCGACGAACCTCGGCGTCCGCCACGCGTCCTACGACTGGAGCAACGAGATCGATCCGCGCATGACGATCGAGCGCCTCGACGTCCCGGCGCAGCGCCCGCGGCCGAGGGCCGCCGAGATCGCCGAGCGCATGGAGGAGATCGCGCAGTGGATGGAGTACAGCATCCAGCACTGGCTGATCCACATCGAGGAGACCCGGCAGAAGAAGGTCGTGAACCGCTTCGAGGTCACCGACTACAGCGGCTTCACCGGCAGCTCCTGGCCCCAGGTCTACCTCGAGACCGTCTTCGAGATCGAGGAGGACGAGGCGCTCGTGATCGAGACCGAGATCCCGGAGAAGGTCCGGTACTGGTCCTTCCTGCTCGCCGACGAGCTCTTCGCGACGATCGACTGGAACCATCGCCAGTCGAGCCTGAACGGCCACCAGGCCCGCCTCGACTCGGACGGGCGCTTCCGCGCGGTGCTCTCGCATCGCGATCCCGGTGTCCCCAACTGGCTCGATCCGGGGGGCTGGAAGCGCGGCGTCATCCAGAACCGCTGGAATCAGGCGAGCTCGGCGCCCTGCCCGTCCATGAAGAAGATCAAGGTCGCGGACGTGCGCCAGCACGTTCCGAAGGACACCCCCGTCGTCCCCCCCGCCGAGCGCGATCGCGCGCTCCGCCTCCGGCGCATGGGCGCCCAGATGCGACGGAAATGGTAGGCGCAGCGTCATGAAGGTCGCCGTCTACACCGGCCCCCGCGAGCCCTTCTCCATCGAGGAGCGACCGACGCCCACGCCCGGCCCCGACGAGCTCCTCGTCCGGATCGGCCGCTGCGGCATCTGCGCGACCGACGTCAGCACCTGGACCGGCGACGCCGGCATGGAGACGAACAAGGTCTACGGCCACGAGTTCGCCGGCGAGGTCGTGGCCCGGGGCGAGCGCGTCACGGGAATCCCGATCGGGGCGCTCGTGACCGCCCAGTGCGTCACCGCCTGTGGGCGCTGCGAGGAGTGCGCGCGAGGGCATCTCTGCTTCTGCCCCGAGTGGAAGCAGCACGCGACCGGAGGATTCGGTCAGTTCATGACGATTCCCGAGCGCGAGGCCTACGTGCTGCCGCCGCCGCTCACCGTCGAGGACGGTGCCCTCGTCGAGCCCCTCGCGGTCGGGCTGCGCGGGGTGCGGCTCGCCGGGGTCGAGACGGGGGCGCGCGTGCTGGTGCTGGGGGCGGGACCGATCGGGCTCTGCGCCGCGTACTGGGCGAAGCGCCGGGGCGCCGCGAAGGTCGTCGTCGCGGCCCCTTCCGATCGACGTCGATCCTTCGCCCTCGCGATGGGCGCAGACGCCTTCGTCCTGAACGCGTCCGAATCGGAGGAGGCCGCGCGCGCGACCGAAGCGCAGATTCGCGACGCCCTCGGCGGGGCACCCGACGCCGTCTTCGAGTGCGCGGGATTCCCCGGCGCGGTCATGCAGGCGATGAACGCGATCCGCGCCAAGGGGACGATCGTCTGCATGGGCTACGGGCTGCATCCCGAGACGATCCTCACGGGCGTGCCGCTCTTCAAGGAGCTCTGCGTGCGGTTCTCGATGACCTACGACCGCAGCGACTATCAGGAGGTCATCGCGACGCTGGCCGCCGGCCACCTCGAGCCGCGCTGCATGATCACGAAGACGATCCCGCTCGAGGATCTCACCACGACGATCGAAGGGCTCGTCGCCCGGGCGCCGGAGTGCAAGGTCATGGTCGATCCCTGGGCCTGAGCCCGAGCGGGATCGATCCCGAGAGCCGGTCTGCGCCCTCAGCCCTGCTTCGTGCGCCTGCGCGTCGCCGCCACCCCGACTGCGTCGTGCCCCGTCACCGGCCCCGGACGGCGGACGGCGGAGGCCGGGTAGACGCTGAACTGCAGCAGACGCAGGTGGAGCCGCGCGCCGGGGACGACGCTCGGCGTGTCGTGATGCAGGTGCGGGATCTCGATCTGGATGAGATCGCCCGTCGCGACGACGCGGGCATCGGCGTGGACGAGGGGGCCGGTGCGCAGGATGTCGTCGACGACGACCTCGAGCCCGGGCTGGTCGGGGGCGCCGACGCGCAGGTCGACGGGGCGGACGTAGAGGGCGCCCGGACCGCTCTCGTGGATCGCATCCGTGACCAGCGGCTTCGTGCTGCCGGGCAGGAAGACCTCGCGGCCCTTGACCTCGACGGGCAGGACGTTGGCGTTGCCGAGGAACTCGAAGACGAAGGGCGACGCCGGCTTCTCGTACACCGTCTCGACCGCGCCGACCTGGGCGATCCGGCCCCGGTCCATCACGACGATCTTGTCCGCGACCTCCATCGCCTCCTCCTGATCGTGGGTGACGAAGACGGTCGTGATGTGGAGCTCGTCGTGGAGCCTGCGCAGCCAGCGCCGGAGGTCCTTCCGGACCTTCGCGTCGAGGGCACCGAACGGCTCGTCGAGGAGCAGGACCTTCGGTTCGACCGCCAGCGCCCGGGCCAAAGCGACGCGCTGCCGCTGGCCACCGGAGAGCTGGGCCGGATGGCGCCCCGAGAGCCCCGAGAGCTGGACCAGCTCGAGCAGGCCCTCGACCCGCTTCGCGATCTCGGCCTTCGGCAGCCGGTCCCGTCGGCGCTGCACCGTCAGCCCGAACGCCACGTTCTCGAAGACCGTCATGTGGCGGAAGAGCGCGTAGTGCTGGAACACGAAGCCGACGCGGCGGTCACGGACCGCGACCCGGGTCATGTCGCTGCCGTGGAAGAGGATGCGGCCGCCGTCGGCGTGCTCGAGGCCGGCGATGATGCGCAGGAGCGTCGTCTTCCCGCAGCCCGAGGGACCGAGCAGCGCGATCAGCTCGCCCGTCGGGATCTCGAGGGAGACCGAGTCGAGGGCGCGGAAGGCGGCGAACTGCTTCGAGACGGACTCGATCTGGATGCTCATCGGACGGTCTCCTGGGCAGCGGTGCCCCCGGCGGCGGAATGGCGATCACGCTCGGCGACCCACTCGACGGTCGTCTTCGCGACCAGGGTGACGAGCGCCAGCATCGCGAGCAGCGACGCGAACGCGAAGGCCGCGACGAAGTTGTACTCGTTGTAGAGGATCTCGACGTGGAGAGGCAGCGTGTTCGTCTTGCCGCGGATGTGGCCGCTCACGACCGACACCGCGCCGAATTCCCCCATCGCCCGCGCGTTGCAGAGGATGACGCCGTAGAGGAGCGCCCACTTCACGTTCGGCAGCGTCACCCGGAAGAAGGTCTGCCAGCCGCTCGCGCCGAGGGTGAGCGCCGCCTGCTCCTCCTCCGTCCCCTGCTCCTCCATCAACGGGATGACCTCCCGCGCGACGAACGGGAAGGTCACGAAGATCGTCGACAGGATGATGCCCGGCGCGGCGAAGATGACCTGCAGGTCGTGCTCCACGAGCCAGGGACCGAACCAGCCGTAGGCGCCGTAGAGCAGGACGTAGATGAGACCGCTGATGACCGGGGAAACCGAGAACGGCAGGTCGATCAACGTGATCAAGAGCTGCTTTCCGGGGAACTCGAACTTCGCGACGCTCCAGGCCGCGGCCAGCCCGAAGACGAGGTTCAGCGGGACCGAGATCGCGACCACGAGCAGCGTCAGCCGGATCGCCGCGAGGCCCGCCGGATCGTCGAAGCTCGCGAGATAGGCGCCGAGGCCCTTGCGCAGGGCCTCGGTGAAGACCGACGCGAGCGGCAGGAAGAGGAAGAGGCCGAGGAAGACGAGGGCCAGCGTCGTCAGCGCATAGCGAACGAGCCGCGTCTCGGCGATCGCCGGTCGCGCCGCGCGGCGCGAGGAGGCGGCGGGCGGAGCGGGCACCGAAGGCGTCGTGGGGATCGCGGCGGCCATGCTCAGGCGGTCCTCCGGTAGCGCCCGGCGTAGCGCTGCAGGCCGTTCACGACGAGGAGCATCGCGAAGGAGATGATGAGCATCGACGCCCCGAGCGCCGTGGCGCCCGCCGTGTCGTACTGCTCGAGCTTCGTGATGATGAGGAGCGGCACGATCTCCGTCTTCATCGGCATGTTGTCGCTGATGAAGACGACGGAGCCGTACTCTCCGACGGCCCGGGCGAAGGCGAGCGTGAATCCCGTCAGCATCGCCGGCAGGACGGTGGGCAGGATGACGCGACGCAGGGTCTGGAGTCGATTCGCACCGAGCGTCGCCGCCGCCTCCTCGATCTCGGCGTCGAGGTCCTCGAGCGCGGGCTGGAGCGTGCGCACGACGAAGGGCAGCCCGATGAAGGTCAGCGCGAGGACGATGCCGAGGGGCTGGTAGACGGCCTGGATGCCGACGGCCTCGAGATGTCGCCCGATCCAGCCCTCCGGCGCGTAGAGGGTGACGAGCGCGATGCCCGAGACCGCCGTCGGCAGCGCGAAGGGCAGATCGACCATCGCGTCGACGACGCGCTTGCCCGCGAACGGATACCGGACCAGCACCCACGCCACGACGAAGCCGAACACGACGTTGATCGAGGCGGCGAGCAGCGAAGCACCGAAGGTCAGGCGATAGGCCGCCAGCACCCGCGGCGCCGCGATCGTCGCCCAGAAGGCGTCGAAGCCGAGACCGCCGGCCTTCACGAACATCGCCGTGAGGGGCAGCAGCACGATCACGCTCAGGTAGAAGACCGTGTATCCGAGGGTGAGCCCGAAGCCGGGGATCACGCGCCGACTGCGTCCGAAACGGTTCATGCCGTCCTCCCGGGCCGCGCCGGCCGCGTGATCCCCTCCGCCTCCGGGCGGACGATCACGGGACGTAGATGCGGTCGAAGATCCCGCCGTCGTTGAAGTGGGCCTGCTGCGCCTTCGTCCAGCCGCCGAAGACGTCGTCGATCGTGACGAGGCGGAGCTTCGGGAAGCGCGCGAGGTCCTTCGGATCGGCGTGCTTCGGCTCGATCGGCCGGAAGTAGTGCTTCGCGGCGAGCTTCTGGCCGATCGGCGAGTAGAGGTACTGGAGATAGGCCTCCGCGACCGGCCGCACCCCGTGCTTGTCCGCGACCGCGTCGACCACGGTCACCGGCGGCTGCGCCAGGATCGAGAGCGACGGCACCACGATCTCGAACTGCCCCGCCCCGAACTCGTCGAGGGCGAGAAAGGCCTCGTTCTCCCAGGTGACGAGCACGTCGCCGAGCTTGCGCTGCACGAAGGTGTTGGTCGCACCGCGCGCCCCCGAGTCGAGCACCGGCACGTTCTTGAAGAACTGCTGCATGTAGGTCTGCGCCTTCGCCTCCGCCGCCTTCACCGCCGGCTGGGCCGCCGGATCCTTCAGCTTGGCGAGGTCTCCGAGCTCGCGTTCGAGCACCCACGCCCAGGCCGCGAGATAGTTCCAGCGCGCACCGCCGGAGGTCTTCGGGTTGGGCGTGATGACGCCGACGCCCGGCTTCACGAGATCGCCCCAGTCCTTGATCTGCTTGGGATTGCCCTTGCGGACGAGGAAGACGATCGTCGAGGTGTAGGGCGAGCTCTGGGCCGGCAGGCGCGACTGCCAGTTGGCCGGGATCCGCTTCGTCCGCTCGGCGATCTGATCGATGTCGTAGGAGAGCGCGAGGGTGACGACGTCCGCCTCGAGCCCGTCGATCACTGCCCGCGCCTGGGCCCCGGCCCCGCCGTGGGACATGTCGACGGTCACGTCATCGCCGGTCTTCGCCTTCCAGGCGCGCGCGAACTCGGCGTTGAACTCGCGGTAGAACTCGCGCGTCGGGTCGTACGAGACGTTCAGGAGATGGACCGACTTCGCCCCCGCGGCGCCCGCCCCGAGCAGGAGCAGACCGAGCGCGACCGCCCGGGCCGTCCGGACCAGGGTCCGCAGCGCGACGCGCCCGCCCCGGCTCTTCTTCAACGAGATCCCCAGCACCCTCATCACGATCCTCCCCGGAGGCCCCGTACGACGCTCCATGCGCCCGTACGCAACCCCCATGCCAGTCGTCGGCAGCGCCCTGGAACCGCCCAGAGCCCCGGCCGCCGGCCCTGCTCGATGAAATCCGTCAAATGCACCCGTGATATCTGCGGGCCGTGCCCCGCCCCGGCCTACTCGAAGGCAAAGACCGTGAGCTCGACGTAGGCGAAGTGCGAATCGGCGTTCCGGCCCAGGCGGGTCGGGAAGCGCCCCGGATCGAAGTAGGCGTACCCCACGTTGGCCTTGATCCGGGAGGTGATCGGGAAGCGCGCCCGGACGTTGTACTCGTGGCCGAGGAAGCGGCCGCTGCGCCCCGTCGGGTCGGAGAGGCCGGTGGCGTTCCAGCGATCCGAGCCGCTCGCGAGCCAGTAGACCACGTACGCCGTGTCGATCTTGACGTC
The DNA here is from genome assembly GCA_046351135.1 of Myxococcota bacterium. GTDB lineage: Bacteria > Myxococcota_A > UBA9160 > UBA9160 > UBA4427 > UBA4427. Next base: position 112,764 of record JAXLZA010000011.1, read on the forward strand.
CTTCCAGGGCTCGATGGCGAGCAGGAGCTTCGGCGTGTTGACGTTCTCCTCCTGGATGTAGTCGTTGCTCGACCAGGGCCGGGAGAAGCCGAAGAGGCGGTCGAAGCGGTTGTCCTGGTGGTCGTTGGGATCGCGATCTCCGGAGACGTAGCCGTAGAAGGCGCCGATGCGGGGCTTCCAGGCATGATCGAAGGTCCAGCCGACGTCGACCGTCGCGGCCCAGGCGCGGTGGACCCGCGCCCCGACTTCGCCCCCCTGGAAGAGACCCGAAACGTCGTAGTCGAAGCCGGTCTTGCCCGCCGGCCCGTAGGCGCGCAGGGCCACGGTATGGATCTCGCGATCGACGACGGCGGCGCCGCCGCCGTTCTGGACGAGGCCGAACCAGTAGGGCTCGAGCGTGACCCACTTCGACAGGCCGCGGTAATGGCCGACCGCGCCGTAGAACCACTGATCTTCGATCCCGCGATCGACGTGGGTCTTCAGTCGGTCGAGGGGCTGGAGCGCGAAGAAGTCCGCGCTCCAGTCGTTCTGGTCGCGGCCGAGGGTGACCCGGACGCCCTGGAAGGAGTTCGTCGTGTTGCGCCACTCGTTGCGGGCGATGAGGCGCCGATCGAGCAGCTCGAAGGCCATCCGCCCGCCGCGGATCGAGACGGGCCGGCCCTGGCCGAGGCCATTCTCGAAGTAGAGCTCGGCGAAGGCCTGCAGGGGCTCGAGCGTGTTGACGTCCCGGTTGTCGCGCGGGAACTGGCTGAAATAGCGCCGCGAGTCCTGCAGCTCGATCGCGAAGCGGAAGGGATCGAGGATCTTGCGGATCCCGAAGTAGGCCCGCGTGCGCAGCAGCAGCGGGTTGTCGGTCGCCTGCTCGTCCCGGCGCAGGTCGTTGCGGCGGTACTCGTAGCGGGATCGCTGCTCGAATCCGAGATCGAGCCAGTCGAGCTCCTTCGTGCCGGGCAACCCCGTCGCCGAGAGGTTGCGCACGTAGGCCGGCGGATCGCTCTCGCGCTTGGTGCCGTAGCTGCGCGGCTCGACGTAGTAGTCGGAGGAGGCCGGAGCAGCCGGAGCGGCCGGAGCGACAGCCTTCGCCTCTCCCTCCGACGCCGCCGTGCCGGGCATCCCGATCCCCTCGACCAGCAGGAAGCCGAGCACGGCCGCCCATCGCGCCCCGCGGCCCGCGCGCGGCCGACCCCGGTCCCCCTGCCCGCCGCGAAGACGAGCGAACGAAGCTCCGAACCAATCCACGACACCCCTCCCCTGCTCCACCGGATCGCGACGCCCGACGGCAGCCCGCGCGAGCGAACCCGGCCGCGTCCTTCCGGGATCGCGCAGCCCGACTGCAACGGCCGTGCCCGGCCAGCGAGAGCGCTGGAAAGCCGTCGCCGGCGTGCGGGAAGCAAAGATTCCGTCTCTTTTACCGGGGATATTTGCTGGCTCATGGCGCCCCGTGCTATTTGCCGGACATGGAACGACTCGAATCCCTCGTCCTCGAGGCCTGGAAGGAGGTCGGACGCCAGCAGGGCGTCCAGGCCGTGCTCGACGCCCTCGGCGACCGCCTCGTGCGCGAGCTCGCCGGCGCCGCCCTGCGCATCCGGGCGTTCGACGTCGGTCGCTCGGCCCTCGACACCGTCGGCGCGCTCGGTCGCGACCCGGGCGCGGCGCGCGACGTCCTCGAGCCCCACGAACGCCAGGCGTTGCTCGACTGGTCGAGCGAAGGCGCGACCGCGCACGGCCGTGCCCGGGACCTGCGCCGACGCTTCGGCCCGGTCGTCGGGGAGCGCGAGCGCGGCGAGCTGCGACTCGCGCCGCTGCTCGACGAGTCGCGCTTGGTGGGAATCGCGATCCTGACCGGGCCCGGCGGCCGTCCGCCGAGTCCTGCGGTCGTGCAGCGATTCGGAGCGCTCTGTGAGCCGATCGCCGCCGCGCTCGCGAGCGAGCGGCGGATCCACGAGATCGGTGCCCTGCGCGAGGCGGCCGAGGCCGATCGCCGGAGCCTGCTGACCCGACTCGGCCGGCGCGACATCGGCGAGACGATCGTCGGCGCCGAGGGCGGCCTCGCCTCGGTGATGGAGCGGGTCGCGCTCGTCGCGGACTCGGACATCCCGGTCCTGCTCCTGGGCGAGACGGGCTCCGGCAAGGAGGTCGTCGCGCGGACCCTGCGCAATCGTTCGCGTCGCGCGAGCGGTCCGTTCGTCCGGGTCAATTGCGGGGCGATCCCCGCCGGCCTGATCGACTCCGAGCTCTTCGGTCACGAGCGCGGGAGCTTCTCGGGCGCGACGGCCCAGCGGCAGGGCTGGTTCGAGCGCGCGGACGGCGGGACGCTCTTCCTCGACGAGGTCGGCGAGCTGCCCCTCGAGGCCCAGGTCCGTCTGCTGCGCGTCCTGCAGGACGGGACCTTCGAGCGGGTCGGTGGACAGAGCCCGGTCCACGTCGACGTGCGCGTGATCGCCGCGACCCACCGCGACCTGCGGCTGATGGTGCGCGAAGGGCGCTTCCGGGAGGATCTCTGGTATCGCCTCGCGGTCTTCCCGATCGAGATCCCGCCCCTGCGCGATCGGCCGGAGGACGTGCCGGCGCTCGCGACCCACTTCGCCCTGCGCGCCTGCGAGCGGTTCGGAACACGGCCGCTGGCGCCGACCGCCAGCGACCTCGACCTGCTCGCGCGCTACGACTGGCCGGGCAACGTCCGCGAGCTCGCCGCCGTCCTCGATCGCGCGGTGATCCTCGGCGGCGGCGCGCGCCTCGACGTCGCGACGGCCCTGGGCCGCATCGACGGGGCCGAGGCCGACGGAGCGATCCGCCGCGGTCGCACGACGGCGCGGTCGACGGCGGACGCAGGCGACCGCCCCTTCCCGACCCTCGACCACGCCATGGCGCTCCACATCGAATCCGCCCTCGAGCGCTGCCAGGGACGCATCGAGGGGCCGACGGGCGCCGCCGCGCTGCTCGACATCAACCCGCATACCCTCAGAGCTCGAATGCGGAAGCTCGGCGTCGACTGGCAGCGTTTTCGGGAGCGAAAGGGCCTGCGGGACTCGTCACGCGCCTGAGGGCGGCGCCCCGTCGCTCCGGGGCACGACGATCGGACAGCGACGCTCGACCGGTGCCACCTTCGCTCCTGACGCGCCCTCGTCGGCCGATCCCGCCCTGCGCACGTCGCCCCCGCGCGGCTCGCCATACACGGCGACGAGTCGGGCTCGGAGCTTCGCGGCGAGCGCCCGTGCCCACTCTGTCTGATTCCGACTCGGGAGCGCATCGCCCGCGTCCGGTGCAGCCAGCGAGGCTGCGAGGGCCGCGAGGACCGGGTCCGACGGGCGACGCTCCGCCGCCGATCGAACCAGCTCCTCCACGACCTCCCGCCGCCGCTCGATCGCCCAGTCGGGATCACCGTCCCGGAGCTGGCCCTCGACCTCGACGACCCGCTCGCAGAGCGTCCGGGCCTCCTCGAGTCGGCCCGCGAGCGCGCGGCGGAGGGTCGCCGCACGCTCCCGGAGCGCCGCCTCCTCGTTCCGGATGGCGACGAGGCCCTCCTCGGATCCGGACTGATGCGCGGCCTCCCGATCGATGACTTCGCCCTGCTCCGCGAGATCGGCCGTGAGCGCACGCTCGCGCTCCTCCGCCCGACGCAGCGCCTCGCGGCTCGCCTCGCGATCGGTCTCCGCGCGCGCGAGCTCGCGCTTCGCCTCTTCGACCGCCTCGCGCGGCACGCGCGCCTTCTCGAGCTGCGCGACCTCGGCCTCGAGGGCGCGCAGGCGCTCGTCCTCGCAACCCGTCAAGCACGAGAGCAGCGCGATCGCCAGCGCCGATGCGATCCCCCGCCTCACGGCCCCTCCCCCCGCGCCCGTTCCCGCGCCTCGATCGCGTACAGATCCGACTCGGCGGCGACGATCTCCGCGCGAGCCCGTGCGAGACCGGCCTCCGCCTCGGCGCGACTCCGCTCCGCCGTCTCGGCGACCGTCTTCACCTCTCCGAGCCGCCCCTCGAGCCCCTTCTTCTGCTCCTCCAGGGCCGCGATCCGCGTCTCGACCGCCGCCACCGCGCGCTTCGTGGCCGCGAGCTCCTCGACCACGCGCCCCCGCTCCTCGATCAACGCCCAGAGCTCCTCCTTCGGCACGCGATCGGCGAGCAGGGCCGCCCGGCGTGCTTCCGCCTCGCGGATCGCTTCCTCGTCGACGCAGGGGCCCGCCGCCGCAAGCGAGGAAAGGCTCGCCGCCACCGCGAGCCTCCGCACGAAGGACTTCCTCGACACCATCTTCAGAACTCCACGAGCACGTCGATCTGCCAGCGCGTCCGGTCGCGCTGCGTGTTCCTGTACTTCTCGAGCAGGGCGGGCGCGGCGGCGAAGGCGGTGTCGCAGCTCTCGGGGGTCGTCAGCGTGACCAGGCAGCTCGTCTCGGAGGCCCGCGTCTTGCCGAAGGAGCCGCGCATCCGGATGAACGGCGTCATGCGTCGCTCGATCAGCATGTACCAGCCCTTGATGTTCGTGAGGCCGTCGAAGAGGACGCTGTCGGTGAACATCGACACGGTTCCGTTGCGCTCGATGTTGCCGTAGAGGGCCGTGAACCGGAACGTCTCGAGCTCCCCGAACGTGAAGCCGGCCGCGTACGCGTCGTTGTCGTCGTCGGCGGTCAGGATCTGGCTGTAGAGCCAGAAGGGCCGGAAGGTCAGCCAGCTCCGATCGAAGGGCACGACCTCGAAGTAGCCGTCGAACACGAACTGCCGCAGCCGCCCCTCCGAGGCGGCCGAGGTGGGGGCCGACGACAGCACGTAGAGCGGATTCTCGTCGACGGCCCCCCCGCCGTTCCCGCCCTCGTTGATGATCGCGACGAACTCCGTGTTGAGATTGTTGAGCTCGTAGTACGAGCCCCGGATGCCCCCCGTCACGTCCGGGATCGGGGTCGCCGTCAGCCCGGCCTGCAGACCGTACATCCAGGGGTCGCGCTCGTCGTAGTAGGGCGAGATGGTCGGACTCCCCTGCTCCGGCGTGACGGGCACCTCGAGCGTGACCCCGGGCACCTCGTCGAGGATGAAGGCCCCGCCGACGCCATCGAACCGCAGCTTCTCCGGCAGCAGCTCGAAGGCGTATTCCGCCGCGAGGCCCTCCGGATTGATGTCGTTGTCCCAGACGATCAGCTCGGCGAAGTGCTCGCCCCAGAGAAACGGATTCGGCAGCTTGCCGGCCGTGACGCGCAGCCCGGGCGCGGCCGTGGGATTCCAGCGGAGATAGGCGCGATCGACGCCGATCGGCTTCGTCGAGAAGTAGCCCCCGAGCGAGACGTCCGCGCGCCGGGGATCGCCCGTGAGACGCCGCGGGAAGCGGCCATTGTCGAACAGGACGTCCCCCCCGACCTCCACGGAGGGGGCCGTCGAGATCCGGAAGCCCATCGTGAAGTCGTCGTTCAGCTTCTTCTCCGCGCCGAGACGGATGCGCATCTGGAAGCGGTCGCGGATCCCGGTCCCCGTGTTGTTCTCGGGATTGACGTTGTCCTGACCGACGACGTAGACCTTTCCCGGCCGGAACTCGTCGCCGTAGTCGATCCGATCCCAGCGCAGCCGCAGATCCCCGCCGAAGGTCCAGTCGCGCAGCCATCCCGGGAGCGCGTTCTCGGCCTCCTTCGTCGACTGGAACTCGGCCTCGCGCTTGTAGATCGCCTCGTACTCCTCCTTCGTCAGGATGCCCTTCTTGCGCAGGGTCTTGAGCATCTCTTCCGTCGCGGGCGAGAGCGTCGGCGGCGCCGTGGCCTCTCCGGCCGCGGACGACGCGTCCGTCGGGGAAGCCGCGGCAGCAGGCGCATCCGCCTGCGATTCCAGCTCCTTCGCCCGAATGGCCGCGGCCGGGCCGCGCCGGGCCGCGGTGGGTCGCGCGGGTCGATCGTTCTTCGACTCGTTGACCGCGGTGGCCGCCGGGGCGAAGCCCAGCAGGAGGACGAACGCGACGACTCGAGCAGCGAGAATCCGATTCATGATCTGGACTCCTCGGCGCGGCGCTAGAAGCCCGCTCCGACTTGAAAGGTGAATTGCGTGCTGCGGCCCGGGGTGTTCTTGGTGGTATCGACGGGATGGGAGACGAAGAACTCCGCGCGCAGCCTGTCGAAGAAGCGCAGGCGCACACCGGCGCCGTAGCTCTGCAGCGTCTGCCAGGTGCGCGCACCCTCGGCGGCGTTCTGGAAATGCGTCGCGGCCGCGTCGTAGAAGACGAGCCCCTGGATCGCCTCGTCGAGCAGGCCGCGGGCGAAGTGGCGGTAGAACGGAGAGGTGATCTCGAACTGACCGTTCCAGCCGTCGTCGCCGAAATGCTCGCTGCGCAGATAGCCGCGCACGCTCTGGAGCCCGCCCGCCGAGAACTGCTCGGTCGAGATCAGCGGCTCCGACGCGACCTGTCCCCGACTCCGGAACAGCAGCATCCAGTCGTCACCGAAGGAGCGATCCCGATCCGGGAGATCGATCATCCTCCCCGCCGCCAGTACGCGGAGGGTCGACGAGAGGCGGACGCCCGCCTGCACACCGAAGGTCCCGACGACGAAGGTGCCCGAGCTGCCCGACTTCCCCGTGGCGTCGTTGTCGGGGCGGTTCTTCTGGAAGTCGCTGCGACCCCCACCCGGGAGCGTCCCGGCCACGTGGGCCGTCATCCCGGTCTGCGCGGAGACGAACCCGTGGTCGAGCACGAGATTGCCCGAGTACTCGAAGCCGAACGGCAGATAGGTGATCGGGGTGCGGACCTCGACGCCCCCGGACTGGAGCGTGTTCTCGACGTCCTTGCGATCGAGGGCGAACGTGAGGGCGTGGGTGTAGTCGGGCGCGCTCTCGAATTCGGGGAGGGCCGCGCGATAGCGCAGGCCCATGTTCAAGCCGTTCCCGAGCACCGAGAGGCCAGGAGAATCCGTGATGCCGTTCTTGGTGTCGGACCAGACGGTGTAGAAGAAGAGCGTCTGCTTCTCGCTCCAGGGCATCGGCGCCTGATAGGTCCCGGCGACGATCTGGACGTCGTCCCAGCGTTTCGTCGGCGCCACCTGCCAGGACAGGCCGATCTGATGACCCAGCTTCCAGAGGTTCGAGTAGCTGGCCTCGGCGCGCGTCCAGCTGCGCGGTGCCCCGGCGGACCGATCGCTCGACGCGGTCAAGCCGCCGTGGAACGGAACCCGATCGTCGACGCGCAGCTTCACGTCGACCGTTCCCGGCTCGCGCCCGCTCTTCACCACCGGTCGGACCCGCACGTCCACGTTCTCGTTCGCCCGGGCGAGGTCCGACTGCAGGTCATCGCGCCGGAGCAGGGCCCCCGACTTCAAATGGGGCGTGCGCGCGCGAACCCAGTCCGCGTCCACCCAGTCGACGCCGGGGTTCTCGATCGCCACCTCGCCGATCCGTGCTTCGACCACGTGCAGGCGCACGCGCCCCGCCTCGACCGTCTGCGCCGGAATCGTCACCGCGATCGTCAGGAGCCCGAGCTCCTCGTACACCGCCTGCAGCGCGTCGCGCGCCGCCTGGATGTCGGCGATCGAACGATCCTTCCCGACCCACGGCGACAGGATTCCGGCGATTCGCGTCTCGGTGAGAAGCGTGTTGCCCGTGACGTCGAATCGGTCGATCGCGAAGCGCGTCCCGGCCTGCTCGGGCGGGGCCTTCGCCTCGCCGGAATCCCCCGCTCCCGGCTCCTCCTCCGGAATCACCACCTCGGGAACGCGCACGTCCTCCGCGCGCAGGGGCTCGACGCGATAGAGCGCCCCCCCGGCCTCGAAGGTCGAAGCACCCGCCTCGTACTCGCGGTGCTCGTTCCGGGCCTCGGCGGCTCCGGCGAAGCCGGCGATCAGCAGGAACAGGATTCGTCGAAGGATCATGCGGGACGGAGACGGGCGCGGGCAGTCCCTTCGGACTCCCCGCGCCCTCTCTCTTCTCCAACGTCCGCTCGGGACGCGATGGCGTGTCAGAGCGGCGGAAGCGGCGGCACCGGCTCGAGCCCGGAGCAGTCGCTCGGCTTGAACTTCACGAAGTAGGCCCCGGCCGTGAAATCCTTCGAGTAGGCCACGCCCGAATCGAAGTCGCCGAAGGGGAGATAGTCGGCCGCGATCGAGCTCTCGTTGAAGACGACCTCGCTGGAGATCGCATTCACGAACGCCTGTCGCAGCCCGAGCGGATCCGTCCCCGGACCGCGCGCCACCGTCAGCGGTCCATGGAACGGGTACTGACCGCACTTCACGAGCTTGCGCAGGCCGACCAGGGTCTGCGCGTCCGGATCGATCCCGAAGACCGGGACCGAGTACGTCGTCGAGTTCGTCCGACTGGCATTGACGTAGCTGATGCCGCCCAGCGTCCCGGCGCCGAGACCGCCCCCACCGGCTGCGAGGATCTGGTCGCCGTTCGTGCCGACCTGGATGTACTGCTTCGGGGTGATCGTCGTGGTCCCGCCGCCCGCCTCGTCGAAGTTCTCGCAGTCGAAGGTTCCGGGCGTCGAGCCCTCCGGCGTCGAGCCCGCCGCGTTGCGGAGGAAGGTGTTGCGGAGGACCTGGCGGACGGCCGAGCCCGGCTCCCGGAAGACCACGGTGATCTTGGCTGCCGGATCCCCGACGACCTGACCGCCGACGTCGTACCACGAGCAGGCGTTGCCGAAGCTGGCGCCGCCGAAGATGCCCTCGATCTGGGGATCGCCGAGGCTCACCTTCTTGTTGACGTCGTTCTTCGCGCGGACGTTCTTGTTGACGACGAGCTTCAGGATCTGGAGCCCCGTCGTCACGGGCTGGTTCAGCGTCAGCGAGGAGAAGGCCGGATCGTTGAAGTCCTGCGGCGGGATCGGCGAGCTGCCGACGTCCGCGTTCTGGCGCAGATTCGAGGTCTCGTTGCCGGCGCCGGCGATGATGGTCCGGGGAAGCGGCGCCCCCGTGGCGAGGTTGTTGATCTGGCCGTTGCCGTCGGCGTCGATCTCGACGATGCACAGCTCGCTCGAGGGCGTGACGCTCCAGGTCGGCCGGACCGCCACCGGCAGCGAATCGACGAAGGTCGCCTTGAGCCCCGTCGCGCACTGCACGAGCGCCGCGCGATTCAACGTGCCGAGATTGATCGGCGGCGTCGCGCTCGGCGAGGGCCAGCCGGCCGGCACGCCGATCGCGCCGTTGCCGTCCGCGCCCGGATCGTCGCCGCCGCCGGACACTCCGTTCCAGCCGAACACGCTCGCGAATCCGACCGTCCCCGGCGTGGTCGACACCGAGGCCAGCGCCGGCCCCGCGCCGCCCGCGGCCACGAAGATCCGAACCGGACCGCCCCCGTTTCGCCCGAGGTTCACGGTGTTGCACGTCGCGCCGCAGTTCTTCAGCGTGCCTTCGATGACGACCCAGTCCTGGAGAACGCCCTTGCCGCCGATCGCCGCCGCGCCCGCGCAGGTCCCGGTCGCGATCGCACCGCCGGTCGCGCAGACCCGGTAGACCTTCGAAACGTCGGACAACGACGCGAAGGCCGCGAGGGTGTTCGTCGTGAAGGGCCCGGAGCCTCCGGAGATCCGGAGCTCCTGCGCCTGAGCGAGATCCGCTGCCCCGACGAGAGCCAGAAGAGCCAACGTGAACTTCATCATCTGCCTGAGAGGCCTGCGCACCATTTCATTCTCTCCTTGAGGTCGAAACCGAAAAGCCGGAAGTCTTGTCCGGAGCCGGAGCTAGAGCCGATCGTGCGATCGACACGAAGTCCCGACGTCCCCCGGATTGCGCCGCCGTCGGCCCGCCGCCGCATTCAGGCCCGCCAGGGCCAGGACGCCGCAGCCGAGCGCGACCGCCCCCGCCGGCTCCGGCAGGAAGCGCAGACGCGCCGTCGGCGTCGGTCCTCCGAGATTCCCCGTGACTTCGAAGATCCCGATCGCCTGGGTGGAGGCGGTGGTGGTCGTGACGCGATTGCCGCGCCAGAGACCGACGTAGTTCGTGCCCGTGATCGCGACGTCCGTCTCGAAGGGGAGCTGGTTGTCGATCCGATCCGTGACCCCGTTCTGGCCGATCGTCGAGGTGTACGAGGCGCCGAGGGAGCTCGGGATCGAGAGCAGCGAAGCCGAGTTGGCCACCACGCCCCCGGCCGGCGGGGCCGGGAAGTTGTTCAGCAGCTCGAGGAACTTGTCCGCCGTGCCGCCGTCGTCGAGCACGGACTGTGCGAGCCCCAGACGGGAGACGTAGGCCGTCACGTTGGTGTCGTAGGCGCTCGGGATCACCGTCCCCGGCGCGGTATAGGTCACGTTCCGGTTGAGGCTCCCCGAGAAGGGCGCGGTCGTCGCATACGCGATGAACTTGCCGCCGATGGCCCCGTCTGCCCCGAAGCCCGCCGGCGTAGCGAAGTCGAACGTCGCCCCGGCCGAGAGGGCCGAGACCGGACCGAGGTTGACGATCAGCTCGGCCCCTCCGTCGACGAAGATCCCGACGAGATCCCCCGACGCGTATACGAACGCCGAGGCGCTCCCGCTCGAGAGCGCGACCAGGCCGGCCGCGATTCCCCCGAAGAACCCCCTCCATCCGCGCGATCCCCGGCTCGAAGATCCGCCTCTTCCACCGCTCGACATCGTCCTGCTCCTTCGCATCCTGGTCGGTCTCCGCATCCCGGCGCCCGGCCGACCCAAGGCCGGCTTTCTCGGCGCTCGAGATTCCAAAGAGCAATTCCCATGCCACGAAGATTCCGGCGCGAGACGCATGCTAGGCGTACGAGATTCCAGTGGACCCACACGCCGAGGACATGCGCTGGAAGCGCCATCGCATTCGACGGGGACGGAGACTGGGACGAGAATGGAATGAAAATGGAATGCGAATGGAATGAGAGCGGGGGCTCGCGGATCGGAGCGGACTCTTCGCGTGCGCCCTTCGAGCGGCGTCGAGCCCTAGGACTCGCACTCGTCGTCGGCGCAGGGCCGCGACGTCACGTCGATCAGCACGACGCGGCGCTGTCCCGCGGTCGCGGGACCCGAACCCGAGCCGAACCCGCCCTGCGCTTCGGCGCGGCGGGTCGCTCCGGCGGCGTCGGCGCTCGTCCGGCCGGTCCCGGTATTGGAGGCGACGCTCCCGGCGCCCGACACGATTCCGCCGCTCGAGCTGATGCTCGAGCCCGACTGCACGTTGCCGGAGATGCTGACGGAGCCGCCCGCCTGGATGGTTCCGCTGATGTTCTGGCCCGCCGAGATCGACACCGACCCGCTCGAGACGATCGCCCCGCTGCCGGCGTTGACGTTGCCACCCGCCTGGACCGTGATGCCGGCGCCGGTGATGCCCGCGCCGATGTTCACGTCCTTCTTCGCCACGAGCTCGACCTTGCCGCCCGGGGCCGCGATCCCTGCGCCGCGGTAGGACACCGTGATCTCGCGCGTCTCGTTGTCGAAGGCGATGAGCGGGCGCGAGAAGGATTCACCGACGCCGGCGGAGACCGAGCCGTCGATGCTCTCGATCGAGATCGCGGAGCCCGACAGCGCCGCCAGCGCGAGGCCGCCGATGTCGAAGTCGCCGAGGCTGACGATCGAGATGTCGCCGCCCCCCGTCGCGTCCGCCTCGCGCTGGGCGGAGCCCGGACCGGTGAAGGTGGTGACGATGCCGCGCTTGGTCGTCGTGCCCGGCACGGGGATGCCGGCGGTGATCGAGCCTCCGACGCTGCGCAGGTCGAGCTTGCCGCCCTGGAGCGTGCCGATGAAGCCCCGCTCGTTGAGGCGAATGTCCTGGGCGGCGACGACCTCGAGCTTCGCGCCCCCCGTCGGAAGGACCGCGTTCTGGAGCCCGCCCACGGTCTGGATTCCGAGGACGCCGCCCTCCGCACCGCGGGCCTGGAGCGCGAGCGATCCCCCCTGGCCCGTCGGGAGCCACGGCGCTTCGTGGACCGAGAGCCGACCGTCGGTGACGCCGGGGAGCGTCTCGTCGCGATCGAGCAGGCGGAAGAGCGCGGCCGATCCTTTGAACTCGGAGAGCTCGATGAAGCCGTCCCCGTTGGCATCGGCCGTCGCATGGGACTCGACGCCGACGAGGACCTGGGCGCTGCCGGGACCGGCGACCTGGAGACCGGAGGCCGCTTGATCCGCCACGGCGACGCGGGTGATCGCGCCAGTCTGCGGATCGACGTCCTCGATCTCGAGGGTGCCGGAGCCGAAGCGGGCGTCGCCGCGGGGCACCACGATCCGGGAGGAGTCGAGGGCCGAGGTGTGCTGCGTAAGCAGGGCCAGGTCGCGCACGCTGCCGCCCGAAGTCTCGAGCCAGGCCGCCTCGGCGAGCTCGAATCGGATCCGCTCGAAGCCCCCGTCGGCATCGAGACGGGCCGGCGATCGATCGCCCGCATGGGTGGCGCCTTCGCCCAGCAGGATGGGCCGGCCGAAGGGGTCGGTGACGCCGCAGGTCGCCCCCGAGCGGCACTCGAGATAGTAGTTCGCGAGCTGCGTCGCCGAATAACGCGGCACGCCCCGGGCGTCGAAGAGCGGCGACGCATCGGATTGGCGGATCGTCGCCGTCTTCGTCACCGCATCCCGCGTCCAGACCCCATCGGTCCCCGAGGCGAGCCGGGACGACGAGGGATCGACGGCGGTCGAGACGACGTTGCCGTTGGCATCCCGCACGACCTGCAGCGCCTGAAAGACGACCGGTCGGAGCGTGAAGTCGTCGCCGGTCACCTGCGCGGTCAGCTCGATGTCGTTCGCCCGGACGCCCACGGGCAGCTGGCTCGGATCCGCGATCCGCAGGACGTTGCCCGCCGAGAGCCTTCCGATCGGGCCCGAGCGGATCGCGACCGCCGTCGCGCGGGCGTCGGCGAGCGGTGCACCGAAGGCGGCGATCTCGTCCCCGCCCGTGAAGTCGCCGACGCTGAAGGTCGGCTCGAGCCCGGCGATCGGCGTCTCGAGCCGGAGCTTGCCCTGGTATCGATTGCCCGCGAGCCCCGGATCGAGCGCCGCCACGGACAGATCGATCGAGGCCGGCCTCGCGGTGGCGGTCCGATTGAGGACGCTGCCGATGCCGGCGATCGGCGTCTCGAGACGAAGATCGAACGCCTTCGCGTCGTGGCCCGCATGCTCGGGCAGCGCCACCACGTCGGCCGTGACCTCCCGCATCCACGGCTCGATCACGACCTGCTGGCGCGTCTGGAACACGGTGCCGTCCGAGGAGACGAGCCGGGTGCCGGCGGGAATGCCGACGGGGCCACCGGTGCCGCCACCGGTCGTGAACGTGACCCGCCCCTCGGAGAGCCGCTCCGACGGCGGCGGGATCACGCCGCCCGCCACCGTCTGATAGACGACGCCGCGACCGTCCACGAGGCGCGTCCCGGCCGGAATCGTGATGGTGTCGTTCGCGTGGCCCGGACCCGCCCGGAACTCGACGAGACCCTGGGCCGACAGCGCGGGCCGTCGCGGCGCGAAGAGCACGCTGGTCTGCAGCGTGAACGCGAGGCCGGTCTTCGAATCGATCAGCCTCGTTCCGCTCGCGAGGGTGAAGGACTGGTCTCCCGTCTTCCCGAGCGTCCTCGCGTCGAGCTCGAGAATCGTCGGGGCGATCGCGGCGAAGTTCGCGGTGCGGGCCTTGCCGGCGAGGTCGAGGGTGAGGCCGCCGTGGGCCGAGGGGAAGAGCATGAAGTCGTTGAGCAGGACGAGGTCCCCACCACGGGACTCGAGCCCGCGCTGACGCGGACAGCCGGGGCACCAGGCGTTCGTCGTGATCCGGAGAATGGGCGGCAGCAATCGGACCAGCGGATTCTCGGCGAAGCTGAGCGGCGACTGCGGTGTGCTCGGCTCCGAGATGGGCAGGAGCACGTCGTTGCCCACGAGCACGACGTCCCCGACCTCCGCCTCGAGCCACGCCGAATCGAAGGGCGAGTAGGACGCGACCCGTCGGGTCCGCAGCTGTCCGCCGGCGGGATAGACGAGGCTCGGTGACTCGATCGCACGGACGGCGACCCCGTTCGCGCCGAGCGCGTCGACCGTCGGCCGCACGACGACGACGCGCGACGGATCCGTCTGATCGACGATGGGCCGCCCGTTCAGGATGTCCACCGTCACCGGGCTCGCGAGCGGACCGAACCAGCCGCGCCCGGGATCCGACGCCGCGAGCGCGCTCCGGGCGATCTGGGCGTCGACGCGGCGCGGGTCGACGCGGAGCTCGGCCGCCGTCGTCGCATCGAGGCTCGCGGGATCGACGTCGCGCAGCGCATAGCCCGCGCGGAAGACCGCGCGGCCGTTCCGGATCACGTAGTCGCCCCGCACGTCGCCGCCGGCGACGACGAGGAGCCGGCTCTCGGGCTGATTCGGGAGGAGCTCGGTCGTGGTCGTCGAGCCGTTCCGCACGTCGACGACGCCCTGGCCGAAGATCCCGATGTGGCCGCCGCTGTAGTCGCCCGAGCTCGAGCCGCTCGTGAACGCCGACCCGCCGGTCCGCTCGCGCACCGACGAGTCCGTCCGCACGTCGCGGCCCGCGATCACCGTGAGATTGCCCCCGGCCTCGTTGCCGATGCCGAGGATGCCGTTCTTGACGACCGGCAGCGGATCCGCCGCCGGATTCGCGGAGGAGGCCGGGCCCGGGGTGAGCCAGCGATTGCCGACACCGGCATCGACGTCGCCCGTGCGGGCATGGACCAGGATGCTGCCGCCGTTCGTGCGCGTGACGCGGTCCGGATTCGAGGCGTCGACGAGGCCGCGGGTCCGGATGGCGGCGTTGCCTTCGACGCCGGTGCCGCCGTAGAGCGAGACGTCGCGGCCGGCGACCACGCGGATGTCGCCCGAGCCGTTCTCGATCACCCCGTCGCGAGTCTTGCTCGCCGCCGTGAAGCGCACGTCCCGCCCCACCTCGACGTCGATCTGTCCGCGGCGATTCACGAGACCGCCGCCATTGCCGATCCAGACGTCCCCCGCCGAACGGACCGTGAGGTCGCCGCGCTGCAGCGAGACCTCGCCGTCGCCACCGGCGGGCGTGCGGGCGCCGGGCGCGCCGGTCGCCCCGGAGAGATACACGCCGCCCGCCGTCGGCGACGCGCTCGTGCCGCGACCGAGACCCTCGACCGACAGGTCCGTCGCCCCGGCCACGAGCTGCACGTCGAATCCGCCCGTCGCGGGCGAAGCCGCCGACTCGACGATCTGCGCACCGGTCCCGAAGAGCACGTCCTGCCCGGCATGCAGGGCCAGGGTCGCGTCGCCGCCCTGCGCATCGAGCCCGACCCGGGCCCCGTCCTCGAGCGAGATCGACTCGTTCGCCGACAGCTTGACGACGCCCCGTCCGGCGATCGTCTGGGATCCCGCGATCGAAGCGCTTCCTCCGGAGCCGAGCGTCGCCACCCCGGCGGCCGCCCCCGTCGACGGATCACCCGTCGTCAGGCGGAGCTCGCCCCCCGACTCGAGGCGGAGCGAATCCTCGGCGTAGAGCTCGATGCGACCGCCCTTCTCCCGGACGGCGTTGGCCTCGACGAGCCCGCCCTGACGCACGAGCTCACCCCGCATCCGGACGAGCCCGCCGTCGGCGACGAGCTGCCCGAGATTGATCGCGGAACCCGTCGCGGGCGCGGTGTACTCGACCGCGAGCCCGAGCCCGTCGGGCCGGTCCGTCAGATACACCGTCGCCCCGGCAGCGAGGCGGATCTCGCCCTCGGGCGACACGATCACGCCACTCGCGCCGTTCTCGACCTCGGGTGCGACGAGATAGACGAAGCCCCCGGTCCCCGCCTGGATCGTGCCCTGGTTCTCGATCCGCGCGCCGGGGGCGGCGGTCGCCGAGGGATCGAAGCCGCCCGAGAGCGCGATCAGGTCCCCGGCATTGGCCGAAGCGGCGGCGGTGAGCGAGTGGACGTTCACCGTGGCGTTCGCCCCGAAGAGCATGCCGTGGGGGTTGATGAGATAGACGTGGCCGTTCGCGTTCAGGGAGCCCAGGATCTGCGAGGCCTGCCCGTCCAGGATCCGGTTGATCGCGACGGCGTCGGCGCCGGGCTGGATGAAGTTCGTGACCTCGCCGGGCTGGATGTCGAAGCTGTCCCAGGAGAGCACGGCCGTCTGCGACGACTGGGTCACGTCGACGACGCCGGTCCCCTGCCCCGTGATGGCGGCGACCCCGCCGTGGACGACGCCGCCCTGCGGATTGGCCTGCGCGAGCCGGGCGGGTGCGACCAGCGTCGCGACGAGCCACGCGACGACGACCGCTCGGGACAGATCCTGGCGCACCCGCATCATCGGTGATTCCTCCCGGCCGAGCCGAAGCCCCGGCCCCGATCGATCGGACCCGTCACGAGCTCGGCACGAAGCGGACCGTCACGATCCGACCGCGCGATTCGGGCGGCGTCACGCCGAGCCCCTCCGACTGCACGCGCTGGGCCGCGACGAGGATCGCCTCGTCGTTGCGCGCACTGCCCGACGAGCGGGCCAGGCGATAGGCGTCGATGGCACCCCGGGAGGTCACGCGGAGCTCGAGCTCCGCGGGCCCGAACGACTCGGCCGGCTCGACGTAGTGGCGACGGAAGCGACCGGTCACCGCGGCATGAAAGGCGCCCTCGGGCCCGTCGAAGGCCTCGGCACCGGCGAATCGCCCGCCCCAGTTCGTCCCGCCTCCTCCGCCGACCGTCGGCGCCGGGGCCGACGCGGCCGGAGCGGCTGCCGCCGCCGGAGCGGCGATCGGCGCCGGAGCGGGCGCCGCCGGAGCCTCGGCCACCTGCGGCTCCTCGACGGGCGGCGGCGGGGGGGGCTCGACCTCCGCCTCCTCGGGCTTCGGCGGCTCGAACAGGGTCACGTTGTAGACGCGGGCGAAGGCCTGCCCCGACTGGGTCCGCGCCAGCCAGAAGATCCCACCGCCCGCCGCGACGTGAAGACCGATCACGATCGCGAAGACGACGACGAAGGGCGACCGCCCGCGACGATTTCTCCGTCCCGACATCACTGCGCCTCCGTCGCGAGGGCGAGGTTCTCGACGCCCACGCGCTTGATGGAATCGATGACCTTCACGACGTCGTCGTAGACCAGCGCGCGGTCGGCGCGCAGGATCACGGGCAGCGCCGGATTCGCGAGCTTGTAGAGCCGCAGCTTCTCCTGGAGCTGCGGCGCGTCGACGGCCTCGTCGTTGAGGAAGATCCGACCCGTCCGGTCGATCGCGACCGTGGCGACGTCGGTCGGCAGCTCCTCCTTGTGCTCCGGCGTCTCCGGCAGCTTGACCTCGACGCTCTGGACCATCGCGGTGGTCGTCAGGATGAAGATGACGAGCAGCACCCAGGCCAGGTCGAGCAGCGGCGTGATGTTGATGTCGGCGATGACGCCGGACTTGCCCGGGGCCTGCATCAGTGGGTCACCGCCCGGGTCGGAGCGGCGGCTCCGCGCGGGTTGCCGGCGTCGGAGGGCGCGCCCTCGCCGCCGATGGCGATGTAGTCGATCACGAAGTTCGCCTCAAGCTCGGCGGCGAAGTTGGTCATGTCGAGGCGGAGCGCATCGGCGGAGGTCGTCAGCATGTTGTACGCGAACAAGGCGGGGATCGCGACGATCAGGCCGACGACGGTGTTGACGAGCGCACCCGCCACGCCCGGGGCCATCGCGGAGAGATTCGCCTGCCCCGCCTGCGCGATGCCGCCGAAGGTCTCCATGACGCCGAAGACGGTGCCGGTCAGTCCGACGAAGGGGCCGCCCGAGATGCAGAGCGCGAGGATCACCATGCCGGCGCCCAGTCGGACACTCTCCTCACCGATCCCCCGCTCCGCCGCGGCCCGGACCGCGGCGAGCACCCGCGACGGGGCCCGGCGCGCCCCCGCCGGCGCGACGAGCGGAGCGAAGCGATCGAGCTGCCGGGTCATCTCCCGGCAGGCATAGTCGTACACCGTATAAGGAGGCGCCCCGTCGAACTCCCCGTCCCGTCCGACCAGCTCGAACGGGTCGGCGGCGCCCTTGAAAGCTTCGTAGAACCGCTCGGCGAGCTTGCGCTGACGCCGCAGGCCGAAGGCCTTCCCGACGATCACCGTCCAGGACGCGAGGGACATCAGCAGGAGCAGGCTCATCGTGACGAGCCCCTCCTTCGTCATGTTCTTCAATGCGAAGATCAGCGCCGATTCGGCGTGCCCCGTCTCCAAGCCTTCCTCCCCGACGTCCCGCCCGTCGGATTCGACGTCCTCGATGCCGACGACGGCATTCGGACGCCCACCCGGCATGCGAATAGCAAGACGCGTGCCGCGGCTCTCCTCGATCCGGCGCGACCGAGACCCGATCCCCAGCAAATGCGCCCGTCGAATGCGACGGATCCCCGGCCCATTCGATGCCCGGGTCGGCGATCGCGGCGACGGGCACCCCTGCCTTCGGCTTCGACGCCCGTGGCGGCTTCGCGCCCTTCAGTCGTGCAGCGCGATCGCGCGCGGGGCCGGACCGACCGGCTCCGCGGGCCGCGACGCGCTCGGAGCGGGACGGAAGCGCTTCCAATCGACGCCGAGCTTGCGCATGCGGCCGCGCAGGGTGTGCGGATTGAGCCCGAGCAGGGCGGCGGCCCCGTACGGTCCCTCGATGCAACCGCGCGTCTGGACCAGCGCAGCCTCGATGTGTCGCCGAACCGCGTCGTCCAGCGTCGGGAACGGCTCGTCCGACGAGATCGGCCCCCGCGACGACGGGGCAACGGACGACCGGCCGGACCCGACGGCCTCGCGCCCGTCCACGGGTCGCGTCGGCGCGATCGCCGCCGCCGCCAGGGCCTGGGCGACGTCGAGACGTCGCCCGTCTCCCAGGATCACCGCCCGCTCGATCACGGTCCCGAGCTCGCGCACGTTCCCGGGCCAGGCGTGGCGCATCAGCTGCTCGATGTCCGAGTCCGACGGCACGACGAGGGGCCGTCCGAAGCGGTAGGCCGCACGCAGGGCGAAGTGCCGCGCGAGGTCGGGGACGTCGTGGAGCCTCTCCCGCAGCGGCGGCAGGTCGATCGGGAAGACCGCGATGCGATACCAGAGATCCTCGCGGAACTCGCCGGTCGCGATCATCGCCTGCAGATTCCGATGCGTCGCCGCGACGATCCGGACGTCGACCGTGATCGAGCGATTGCCGCCGACGCGCTCGAGCGTCCCATCCTGCAGGACCCGCAACAATCGGACCTGGGCGTCGAGCGGGAGCTCGCCGACTTCGTCGAGGAAGAGCGTTCCCCGGTCGGCCCGCTCGAACCAGCCCTTCCGCTCGCCGTGGGCCCCGGTGAAGCTCCCGCGCTCGTGGCCGAAGAGCTCGGAGTCGATCAGCCCCGACGGAATCGCGCCGCAGTTGACGCGCAGGAAAGGCCCCGTCGCGCGCCGCGAGCGGGTGTGGATCGCGCGTGCCACGACCTCCTTGCCGGAGCCCGTCTCGCCCAGGATGAGCACCGGCACGTCGAGGCTCGCCACGCGATCGACCCGGTCGAGGACCTCGCGGAGCCCGGTGTCGGCGCCGATGATCGCCTCGACGATCTCCCTCCGGCCCAGACGCGAGAGCAGAGCCTGACGCTCCGCCTCCGCCGCATCCTTGACCATCTGCATCTCGTGGAAGCGCTGATCGTTGCCCAGCGCGACGGAGAGGGGATCGAGCAGCGTCGCGACGAGCCGCACGTCGTCGCCCTCGAAGCGCCGCGGCGGCTTCGCGACGAGGAAGATCACGCCCGAGGCCCGCTCGCCCGCGTGGAGCACCCCCGCGACGACGTCCCCCTCGACGCCCGTCGGAAGGAGATTCGGGAGGCTCAGCCGGAGCTCCCGCGCGTCGACGTGATGCACCGCCCCCGGCCGGGCCCACGCGACGAGCGCATCGAGCTCTCCGGGCGCGATCCGGCTGCGCTGGGACACCGTCGCCGCGTCTTCTCCATCCGCGACCGCGGCGACCGTCTCGATCGTGTGTCGCTCGAAGTCGAAGCGACGGACCAGGATCCGATCGACGGGCATGCGCGGCACGAGCAGGGGCGCGACGTGCTCGGCGCACTCCCGGATCTCGAGGTGCTGGGAGGCCTCGCGCCAGGTCGCCAGGAGAATGTCTTCGTCCCGATCCATCTCGCTCCCGATCGGATCGCCCCGCTCCTGCAGAGTGACGTCGATGGCCGGCTCGCTCCGCTCGGAGCCCGACCGCCGCGCGCCCTCAGGGCATCCGCAAGGCGACGAAAGCAAGATCCGGTCCAAGGGCGATTCGCATCCGAGGACGCCCAGATGGGACGGTTCAGAGCAAATGGCCGGGATGGGTGCTGGATCAGGCGAGGACATCTGCTGGCTCTCCCGTGAAATTTGCTACCGCAAGCGACCGCCCACCGATCTCCACCGGGCCCGCTCGGAAGGACGCCGGGCGCCCGACCGAGCTGAAAGCGCCCGCGCCCCGAGCCGGCGCCCCCTCTTCGGAAGACGGCCCCCCGGTCGGAGCCGGGCGCCACACGACCGTCGTCGACGTCGATTCGCTCGAGCCCGGACCGCCCCGACTGCCGGGACCGGATGCCCGCATCACACGGGCGGAAGCGGCGCACTCGGAATCACGCCGGGGCAGCTCGCGGGCTTGAACTTCAAGAAGGTCTGTCCGGCCGTGAGATCCTTCGCGTAGGCGACGCCGGAGTCGAAATTGCCGAACGGCAGGTAGTCGGCCGCGGTCGAGGAGGCGTCGTCGTAGACGAGCTCGCTCGAGATCGAGTTCACGAAGGCCTGCCGGAGGCCGAGCGGATCGCCGCCGGGTCCGCGTCCGACGGTGAGCGGTCCCGTAAACGGGTACATCCCGCACTTGACGAGCAGCCGGAGCGTGGGCGCACCCTGGGCGTCGGGATCGACCCCGAAGACCGGCACCGAGTAGGTCGTCGTGTTCGTGCGACTCGCGTTGACGACGGTGATCCCGCCGAGCGTGCCGGCGCCCAGACCCGAGCCGCCCGCGGCCGTGATCTGCTCGGCGAGGGTCGTCACCTGCAGGTACTGCTTCGGCACGATCGTCGTCGTCCCGCCTCCATTCTCGTCGAAGTTCTCGCAACCGAAGGTGCCCGCCACCGCCCCTTCCGGCTGTGAGCCGCGGGGATTGAGCAGGAAGGTGTTGCGAACGACCTGACGAAGCGCCGCGTTCGTCTCGCGGATGATCACCGTCATCTTCGCGTCCGGCTCGCCGACGACCTGCCCGCCCACGTCGGCCCAGGAGCACGCATTGCCGAAGCTCGCGCCCCCGAAGATGGCCTCGATCTGGGGATCCTGGAGCATGATCTTCTTGTTGACGTCGCTCTTCGCGCGCACGTTGCGATTCACGACGAACTTCAAGATCTGGAGCCCCGTCGTCACGGGCGAGTTGACCGTCAGCGTGTTGATCGTCGGATCCGAATAGTCCTGGGGCGGAATCGGCGAGACCCCGATGTCCGAGCTCGTCCGGTAGTTCGTCGTCTCGTTTCCGCTCCCCGCGATCGTCGTTCGAGGCAGCGGGGCGCCGAGCTGCAGGTTGTTGATGCTGCCATTCCCGTCCGCATCGATCTCGACGATGCAGAGCTCGTTGGCGGGCGTGACGCTCCAGGTCGGTCGAACGAGGACCGGCAGCGAGTCGGAGATCGCGCGCAGCCCGGTCGCGCATTCGACGAGCGCGGCCCGATTGAGGGTTCCCAGATTGATCGGGGCCGTCGCCGAGCTCAACGGCCAGCCCGGCGGAACGCCCGTCGCGCCGAGGCCGTTCGCGCCGGCATCGTCGCCTCCGCCCGGTACGCCGTCGAAGCCGAAGAGGCTCGCGAATCCCAGCTGGCTCGGCGTCGTCGAAGCGGATTGGAGCGCGACGGCTCCGGTTCCTCCGGTCACGTACGCACGCACGAACCCCCCGCCGTTGCGGCCGAGGTTCGTCGCGCTGCAGGTCGATCCGCAGTTGCGCATGGTTCCTTCGATGACGACCCAGTCGAGGATCGCCCCGCGGCCTCCGATCGCGGCGGCACCGGCACAGGTCCCGGCCGGGATCGCCCCACCCGTCGCGCAGAGCCGGTAGACCTTGGTCACGTCGCTCATCGACGCGAAGACGGCGAGCGTGTTCGTCGTGAAGTTCGCTGCGGCCGACGCGACGCGCAGCTCCTGAGCCCTCGCCGCCGGCAGAGACCACCCGGCGTAGAGGGCGAGGATCAGCAGGGACGGCCGCGTGATCGAATGGAGGAAGGTCGGCAAGGGTTGCACTCCCAGTGGATTCGAGCGAATCTGGGCTCGATATATTCTTTCAGATATGACGCTAGACCGTCGGACCGGCGGGCGCAAGCGACGACACGATCGGGTGCCTCCGCGAGACATCCGCGAGGATTGGAGAGCAGCATGAAGCGCCGAACATTCGAGAACGATGCGACCCCGCGCGGTCGTCGGCTCCGCGAGATCGTCTTGGAGCTCGTCGTCCCGGCCGTTCTCGCGACGGGCGTCGCCTCACCGGCGGGAGCGTTCGTCTACGCATCGGGGGACCTGGTCGCGATCTTCGTGGACGGCGGCACGGAGCTGATCGTGAATCTCGGACCGCTCGCGAACCTCGCGCCGAACACGATCGTCGACGTCCCCACGCCCGCCGGCTTCGGGGCCGACGGTGCGGTCGGCGCGCGCTTCGTCGCCTATTCGACCGAGGCTCCCTTCTCGGGCAGCCTGGGCCGGAACGTGACCTACACCGTGCCGCCCCTCTTCTACCCCTTCTTCTTCGACGCGGACGTGACGGGCTTCGTCTCCCGCATCGGCCTCGCCCAGAGCGCCCTCGACGACGGCGGCGCACCCGACAAGTTCCTCGAGCTCCTGACCCTGTTTCCCCTTCCGCCGCAGGGGGGGCATCGTCGAGAATTCGGTCGCGCGGCTCGTCCTGCCCACGTCGAATCTGTCGTCGTACACCTCGACGATCAGCGTCTCGGGAACGAGCGATCGCATCGAGAATGAACTCCCCTTCGAGACCGACGTGACGATCGTCGATACCGACTTCGCGGCCCTCTGGCGAACCACGCGGGTCACGACGCTCACCGCCAGCTCGCAGCGCCTGGGCTTCTTCGAGATCACGGGCAATCTCGGCGGCGGCACGCCCACGGCGCGCATCACCTATCTCCCGGAACCCGATTCGAGCTCCGCCCTCCCGGCGGCCGCCGGCCTGCTTGCACTCGTCGGCCTGGGTCGCAGGGGACGCTCCCGACGAGGAGCCTCGTGATCCGGCGGATCCCGTCCCCACGTTGATCGCACGCCCCCGCTCGGATAGCTTCGCGCGCGAATGGCCACGAAGAAGCGTCGCCCCGAGTCCGCCCACCTCCGCGTCCGACTCCGCGTCGCGACGCCGGGCGGCATCGCGCTCGGCCCCGGTCGCGTCGACCTGCTCGAGCAGATCGCGGAGACGGGGAGCATCGTCGAGGCCGCACGCCATCTCGAGATGTCCTACATGCGTGCGTGGACGTTGATCCGGGACACGAACGCCGCCTTCCGGGAGCCGCTGATCGTCGCCGAGCGCGGAGGTCGCAAGGGAGGCGGCGCGGCCCTGACGGAGACCGGTCGGAAGGTGCTGGAGCTCTATCGGGCCATGGAAGGCGACGCGCTCCACGCGATGCGCTCGGACTGGTCCACGCTCCGGCGCCTGCTCGCGGCCCCTCCGGAGCCCTGAGCACGCGCCCGATCCGACGGCCGGAGCTGCATCCGACCTGCACGTCGCGGCCCCCGATCCGACGCGGTAGTGTCGAGCGACCGCCCCGTCTTGCCCGGGGCCCAGGACCCGACTCGACCCATCCCGCCTCTTCCCGATCAGGAGCCGCCCCATCCCATGCACGGAAAAGCCGTCGTCGCCGGCGTCGGAGAGACCACCTACTACAAGCACGGCCAGTCGCCGGACACCGAGTTCCAGCTCGCCTGCCAGGCCGTCGAGCGCGCCTGCGCCGACGCGGGCCTCGACGTCCGTGAGGTCGACGGTCTCATCTCCTACATGGACACGCGCAACAGCCCGCTCCGGGTCGCCGAGGCGCTCGGGATGAAGGAGCTGCGCTGGTCCTCGACGCCGTGGGCCGGGGGCGGGAACAACTCGGCCTCCTGCGTGATGCAGGCCGACGCCGCCGTCAGCGCGGGCTATGCGAACTACGTCGTCGCCTTCCGGGCGCTGGCCCAGGGGCAGTTCTACCGGCTCGGCTCGGGGTCGACCCTCGCGTCCGGCGGTGCGCCGGAGGGGCTCTCCTGGGGCCTGCCCTACGGCGAGATGACGCCGGCCCAGGAGTGCGCGCTCCACACGAAGCGCTGGATGCACGACCACGGCGTCTCCCAGGAGGCGCTCGCCGCGATCGCCCTCGCCTCCTACGCGAACGCCCAGCGCAATCCGCGCGCCGTCCGCCATGGCCAGCCGCTCACGCGCGAGGCCTATCACGCGTCGCGCTGGATCGTCGAGCCCTTCCATCTCTTCGACTGCTGCCAGGAGAACGACGGCGCCGCGGCGCTCGTGATCACGACGCCCGAGCGGGCGCGGGACCTGAAGCAGAAGGCGGTGCCGATCGTGGCCGCCGCCCAGGGCATCGGTCCCGAGATCGGGATCCGGGCCTTCCAGAAGAAGTGGTTCCCGGGCATGTACTACGGGAACGTCGGCGAGATGATCTGGCAGCGCGCCGGCATCCGACCGAAGGACGTCGACGTCCTCCAGCTCTACGAGAACTTCACGGGCCCGGTCGTGATGGCCCTCTGCGAGCTCGGCTGGTGCAAGCCCGAGGAGGTCGACGCGTTCGTCGCGAACGGGGCCCTCGAAGGTCCGGACGCGCGGCTGCCCTTCAACACCAGCGGCGGGAACCTGGCCGAGGCCTACATCCACGGCCTCGAGATGACGATCGAAGCCGTCCGCCAGGCCCGCGGCGACTCGACCTGTCAGGTCCGGGACGTCGACTACTCCCTCGCGATCGCGGGCCCGGGTTATGCGCCCGGCAGCGCCATCCTCTTCTCGCGCGCGCTCTGACGAGCGTACGCGGATCCGGGCGGCGTCCCGAACGCAACTCAGCCCGGCGCGGGCGACCGCGCCGACCTCGTCTCACGGAGAATCCCGATGCCCCGACTTCTCGGCGACGACTTCCTGCTCCCGACCCTCGGCCCCCACACGAAGACCTACTTCACGGCCGGCTCGATCCAGATCCAGTTCTGCAAGGACTGCGGCCACGCCCAGCATCCCCCCGACGACGTCTGTTATGCCTGCCGGAGCCGCAACCTCGAGTACCGCACGATGGCCGGGACGGGCCGCGTCGAGAGCGTCTGCCTCGTCCACCATCCGGTCCATCCGGCGCTCAAGACGAAGGTCCCCTACCCGATCGCGGTCATCTCGGTCGACGGGGCCCCGGGCTGCCACGTGCTGGGCAACGTGACCGGCTGCGCGCCCGAGGCGGTCGCGATCGGCGATCGGGTCCGCGCCTACTTCGACGAGATCCAGCATCCCCAGACCGGCGAGACGCTCAAGATCCCGAACTGGGAGCGCGCCTAGCGCGGCGGGCGCGCCCTCGGGCCGCGCCCGAGCCGCCCGCGCCTCGCCGACCCCGAGCGGCGCGGCGAGGAGTCCCCATGCTGCGTCCCGCGACGACCGACGACGCGTTCGAGATCGCCCGGATCTACGAGCCCTACGTCCGCGAGACCGCGATCACCTTCGAGGAGGTCCCGCCGACCCCCTTCGAGATCGCCGGCCGGATCGCGCGCGTCCTCGCGAAGCCCCTGCCCTGGCTCGTCGCCGCGCCGGACGATCGGATCGTCGCCTACGCCTACGCCTCGCGCTGGCACGAGCGCGCCGCCTCCCGCCACTCGGTCGAGACCTCGATCTACGTCGACCGCGACCACGTCGGCCACGGCTTCGGGACCCGCCTCTACTCGGCGCTCCTCGACCGTCTGAAGGAGCAGGGCCTGCACACCGCGATCGGCGGCATCGCGCTGCCGAACCCCGCGAGCGTCGCGCTCCACGAGGCCCTCGGCTTCCGCAAGGTCGCCCACTACGAGCAGGTCGGCTTCAAGCAGGGCCGCTGGCTCGACGTCGGCTACTGGCAGCGGCTGCTCTAGCCGCGGCTTCGAGGGCTGCGCGTGCGCGCTCCCTACTCCGTCAGCCCGTAGCGCAGCAGCGCGAAGAGATTCCAGCCGACGATCTCGTCGCGCTGGTTGTAGTAGGTGTCGAGGTTCGTCTGGAAGTAGCCGGGGCCGAGCCGCGTCCTCTTGAGCGGCGAGCAGTTCACGACCTCGGTCGTCGAATGCACGCGGTCACCGGGGCGCAGCAGCCGGCCGTACTGCTGCGTCGAGCCCTGCGCGATCGTCTCCCGGACGCCGGGCGGGCACGGGATCGAGCGCGGCGTGCCCTCCGTCGGCGGCCACGGCTTGCGTGAGGGCCAGCCGGCATCCGGGGCCCCGGGATCGACGCCCTGATGACCGGCGCGCTGCATCGACCAGGTGATGAGGCCCATCGGGGGCGCGACGACGCCGCCGTGGCGGCTCTTGCGCGCGTAGTCGCCGTCGACGTAGAGGGGATTCGCGTCCTCGACCATGTCGCACCAGTACAGGATCTGGACTTCGGAGACCGGATAGCCCGCGCGCGACGGCGGGCCGGGCTTGCCGAGCCAGGCCTTCGCGAAGTCGGGCATCTCGGGATGCGGCGTGACGACGGGCTTCTCGAGGCGCTCGACGGGCTGGACCGGGCCGGCGACCCGCGACGGCATCGCCAGCGTCGCAGTCCCCGTCGCGGCGAGGCCGTGGTCCGGGCTCGCGACGCCCATCTCGATCTTGACCAGGCGATCGCGGCCGGACTCCCGCTTCTCGGTGACCCGGCCCTCGACGATCGCGAGATCGCCGGGGCAGAGCGAGCCGACCATCTGCAGCGTCGTCTCGCGGAAGTCGCTCTCGGGCCCGCTCCAGTCCGTCACATAGCGACCGAAGAGCGCCTGATCGAACATCGTGTTGACGAACATGTCCCGGTTCCCGACCGACTTCGAGTAGGCGGGATCGTGGTGGTAGGGCATGAGGTCCCGCGTCCCGCAGACGGCGAGCACCATCGTCTTGGTCGTGATCGGGAACTCGAGGCGCGGCAGGCTCTGCCCGACCTCGACGTCTTCCCAGTACTTGAACGGCGGCATCGATCCGGACATCGTGGCTCTCCTCTCCCGTCGCGCGCGCGGGGCTCGCCCGACGATAACGCGGCGGCAGCGGTGCGCGACGGCCGCCCACGACGTGCACTCACGACGGCCGACGGCGAGGCCGGCCGCCTCAGCGGCTCTTCGGCAGCCCCAGCTCGACCTCGGCGACGAGGCTGCGGAGGATCTCGACGGTGCCGCCGTAGATCGTGTTCACGGGCGTCTGGCGCAGGACCTCCTCGAAGAGACCACCAGCGACGCGCCGCGGCTCGTCGTGGGCGAGGAGCGCGAGAGGCCCCGCGAGCTCCGCCCAGGCCTGGGCGTCCTCGAGATAGGTCGCCGCCGAGAAGGACTTCGTCATCGCGCCCTTGGCGCCGAGGGGCTTGCCCTCGGCGGAGAGCCAGGTCGAGCGGTGGCGCAGGAGGCGCGCGACCTCGGCGTGGATCGCCGACTGGGCGAGCTGCTCCTGGACCCGCGGATCGTCGAAGGGCCGCGCCCCGTCCGCGCCCTTCGCGAGCGCCCAGGCGCTCGACTCCTCGAGGAAGCGCTCCTGGAGATCCGCATAGCCCATCGCCTGCTCGAGGCCGAGGGCGAAGCGGACGACGGCCCAGCCCTGGTCGACCTCGCCGACGCGCGCGGAGTCGGGGACGCGCACGCCGCGCAGCGAGAAGGAGTTCGTGCGCTCGCCGCCGAGGGTGTGGACCGGACGGATCTCGACGCCGGGGGCGTCGGTCGGGACGAGGAACATCGTGAGGCCGCGATGCGGGCGGTCCAGCTGGCTCGTGCGGGTCAGCGTGAAGACGTACTGCGCCTCGTGGGCGGTCGTCGTCCACATCTTCTCGCCCTCGAGGATCCAGCCTTCGCCGTCCCGGCGCGCCATCGTCCGGGCCGCGGCGACGTCGGAGCCCGATCCGGGCTCGCTGTAGCCGAGGGCGACGAGGACCTCGCCCTTCGCGATGCGCGGGACGAGGGTCTTCTTCTGCTCCTCGGTGCCGAGGGCCATCAGCGTGTGGCCGATGAAGCCGTTGTTCATCAGGCCGAACCAGGGGAAGCCCGCCTTCGAGAGCGACCAGTAGAGCGCGAGGATCTCGTAGGGGTCGCGGCCCCCGCCGCCGATCTCCTTCGGCCAGCCGGCAGAGACCCAGCCGTAGGCGGCGAGCTTGCGGTAGAGCGGCCAGTCGTGGCCCCCGCCCTCGCGGCGCTCCCGCTCGGCGTCGGCGGCGGTGAACTCGCGGCGCAGGAACTCGGCGATCTCCGCCTCGACGCGCTCCGCCTTCTCGCCGAGGCGGAAGTCGAGGCCGCTCGCCTCCCCCGCCTCGATGCCGCCGTCGTCTTCGACGGCGACGCCGGGCACGAAGCACAGCCCCGCGATGCGACCGCGCTCCTCGCGCGTCCCGCCCGCCGGGAGCCCCCAGGCGAAGGACCTCCGGTAGTGCATCTGGATGTCGTACTCGAGGGAGAAGCCGTAGCCGCCGTGGGTATGCAGCGAGACGCCGGCGGTGCGCTGCGCCGTCTGACCGGCCCAGACGAAGGCCATGGAAGCGAGCGCCTCGAAGCGCGCGGCGGGGGCAGCGCTGCGCGCCCACGCCGCCTCCCGGCAGAGCAGCTCCGCCCCATCGACCCGCGTCGCGCAGTCCGCGAGCGGATGGGCGATCGCCTGGAAGCTCCCGATCGCGACGCCGAACTGGATCCGCTCCTTCGCATAACGCGCCCCGGTCTCGAGCGCCGAGCGCGCGAGGCCGAGCCACGCACAGGCCGTGAGGAGCTTCCACTCGGCCACCGCCATGCGATGGGCGCGCCGCGCCGCCGCACCGCGGGCGACCTCCCGCCGCACGAGCGGCCCGCCCGGAACGAGCGCCCAGAGCGCATGGGCCCCCGAGCCGACCTCGCGCACCGGCCGGATCGCGTCCCCCGCGCCCGACGGTCCCGGCGCGTAGACCACGAGCGCATCGCCCTCGAGCGCGACCACCGCGCGAGCGACGGCGCCGCCCGGCACGAGCACGCAGCCGTCCGCCCCGGTCGACGTCCCGCGGATCGCCGCCGGCCGCTCGGGCACCAGCGAGACGATCGTTTCGCCGGCGGCGAGCGCCGCGACGAGCGCGTCGTGGGGGGCGACGGCGGCGAGCAGCCGACCGGCGCTCGCGACCTCCGCGAACGGAACCGGCGCGAGCGCGCGTCCCCCGCACTCCGCCACGAGGCCGAGATCGAGGAGCCCCTGGCCGAGGCCGCCCACCGACTCGGGCAGCCCCATGCCCGTCGCGCCGAGCTCGACATAGCGCTGCCAGAGCGGCGCGGAGAAGCCGGTCGCCTCGCAGGCGCGCACGTGCGTCGACGGACACTCCCGCGCGAGCAGGTCCGTGAAGGTCTGCACGAGGATCTGCCGTGCCTCGTCGAGCTCGAGATTCATCGCCCCGCCTCTCTGTTCGCTGCTTCACCGTCCGCGAGCCGGAAGCGCGGCATCGGTCCCTGTCCCGGGAGCTCTTCGAAGAAGACTTCGACGCGGGCGTCGATGGCGACCGCCTCCGGCGGGGTTCCCAGGAGATCGCAGACCATGCGGATGCCTTCGTCGAGCTCGATCGTCGCGATCGCGTAGGGAACGTGGGCCTGCCAGGCGGGATGGAAGGCGCGGTGGGCGATCGTGTAGGAGTAGATGCGGCCGCGGCCCGAGACGGGCGCCCAGTCGAAGCCGAGCGATCGACATCCGGGACACATCGGCTGCGGATAATGGCGCAGCAGGCCGCAGCCGAGGCAGCGCTGGATCACGAGCCGCCCTTCGCGCACCCCCTGCCAGAAGCCCTCCGAGAGCTCCGTCACGAGCGGCGCCGGTCGCAGCACCGCCGCCCCGCTCTCCTTCGCCGCGCCGCTCATCGCTCGACCCCCAGGATCACCGCCGCCCCTTCGTGGAAATCGCCTTCCGCCGTCACGAGCACCGTCTCGCAATCCGGAACCTGCCGCGCCGGCTCGACCTCGCGCCGCAGCTGGCGCACCGCCTCGGAGACGAGGTTCGCCCCCGAGCAGTGGCCCTCGGAGAGGAGGCCGCCCGAGGTGTTGATCGGGAGCGCGCCCCCGAGCTCGATCCGCCCGTCGCGGACGAAGGCCCCGCCCTCGCCGTGGCCGCAGAAGCCGACTGCCTCGAGCGACGCCAGCACGACCCAAGTAAAGCCGTCGTACAGCTGCGCGCAATCGATGTCCGACGGCCGCAGCCCCGCACGGCCGAAGGCGCGCCGCGCGGCGATCTCGAGGCCCTCGATGCGGGTCATGTCGCGCTTGTGGGTGATCGAGGTCGGGGGGAATCCGTGGCCCTCGCCGTAGCCGAGGATCGGGACGGGGCGCTTGCGCAGATCGCGGGCCCGCTCGAGGGAGGTCATCACGATCGCCGTCGCGCCGTCGCTCTCGAGGGAGCAGTCGAGCAGCCGCAGCGGATCGGCGATCAGGGGCGAGGCCTGATGCTGCTCGAGGGTCATCGTCTTCTCGTGCATCAGCGCGCGGGGGTTCAGGTTCGCGTGCTTGCGGCAGGCGACGGCGATCCGGCCGAAGTCCTCGCTCGTCGTGCCGAACTCGTGCATGTGGCGGCGGGCCGCGTGGGCGAACCACTGGGAAGCGACGGTGTTGCCGAAGGGCCGCTCGAACTCGTCGACCTGCCGCATGACGGGATGCGGCGCGATCGCCCCCTCGCTCGTGCGCGAGACGCGCTGCGACGAATAGCCCCGCCGCCCCGCCACGAGCAGCACCGTCGTCGCGACGCCGCCCTCGATCGCGAGCGCCGCCGACTGGATCGCGCTCGCGAAGGACGCGCCGCCCGTCCGCAGCGTCGAGCTGAAGGCGAGCTCCGAGACCCCGAGGTTCAGGATGAAGTCCTCGGCCACCGTCCCCGCCAGCTCGTTCGGCATCACGCCGTCGACGTCCTCGGGCCGGAGACCCGCGTCCGCCAGGGCCTCGAGCCCGGCCAGCAGATGGAGCTCGAGCGTCGAATGGGGCGTGCCCCGCGTGAAGGGGGTCTGTCCGATTCCGACGATCGCCGCGCGCGCCCTGGCCGACATGGGTCTCCCGCTCCGCTCCCGAGGACGCCACCCGCCACTGCGGATCTGCGCGGCGGGGGCCTCGGGAGTCGGTTACCTATAGAGTCATCGAGCAGCTGCTGCCAGCGGCTCGCGGAGCAGGGAGAGCGCGATGGGATCTCGCATGGCGAAGCCGGCCCTCGACGTCGGGATCGTGACGAGCGACGCGGAGCGGTTGATCCGCTTCTACGAGGCCGTGGTCGGGATGGTGCGCCAGCCGCCGATCCGGCTTCCGAACATCGGGACGATCCACCGCCTCGCCTGCGGCCAGAGCATCCTGCGCGTGATGGTGCCGACGAGCCCGCCCGCGCCGGACGACGCGGCGAGCTTCTCGGCGCGGGCGGGGATCCGCTACCTGACGCTCGAGGTCGAGGACATCGACGCGGCGGTGGCGGCGGTGCGGGCGAATGGCGGAGCGGTGACGCTCCCGCCCTTCGAGCTGCGGCCGGGGCGGAGGGTCTCGCAGGTCGCCGACCCCGACGGCAACATGATCGAGCTCGGCCAGGGCTGAGGGCCCCCGAAAGATTCCCGGGGCCGGGGCCCGCCCCGAACGAGCGAACGCCGTGCGCGGTGCGCGCGACCGAGGACCGCATGATCGAATACGATCCGTTCTCCGACTCCGTGATGCGCGATCCGTGGCCTCATTATGCGGCGCTCCGGCGCGAGGCCCCCGTCTTCTACCTCGAGAAGTACGACACCTGGTTCCTCTCGAAGTTCGAGGACATCCGCGCCAGCACGACCAACGACGTCTTCACCGCCGAGCGCGGCGTCACCCCCGAGATGGTGATGCTGAAGGCGCCGCCGCCTCCGGACCCCGTCTTCTCGATGCTCGACCTGCCGCGCCAGCGCGACTACCGGCGGATGTTCGTGCCGCGCTACACGAAGAACGCCGTCGCGGCGCTCGAGGACGGGATCCGCGCGAAGGTGCGTGCGCTGCTGCGGCCCCTCGCCGAGCGCGGGCGCTTCGACGTCTACCGGGATCTCGCGGATCCGCTCGCGGTGTCGGTGATCGCGGATCTGATCGGGATCCCGGCCGACGAGGCGATGGCGATGCGCGAGCGGATCGCGCGTTATTTCGCGCGCGAGCCCGGCCAGCTCGGGACGCGACCGGAGAACGAGGTCGAACGCATCGCCGTCGTGACCCGGATCGCGGAGCTCGTCGCGGCCCGCATGCAGGCGGGCGACACCGGGGGCGACGACCACATCTCGGTCATGCTCCGCACGCCCGCCGAGGGCCAGCCCCTCTCCCTCGGCTCGATGATCGCGACGGTCTACACCTGGCTCGTGACCGGCGTCGAGGTCGTCCCGCTCTCGGTCGCCAACACGATCCTCTATCTGGCGCGCCACCCCGACCAGCGGCGCACCGTCGTCCGCGACCCGTCCCTGGTCCCCTTCGCCTACGACGAGTCGCTCCGCTACGACCAGCCGACGAACCTGCTCGGCCGCTTCGTGAAGGAGCCCGTCGAGATCCGGGGTCGCAAGCTCCAGACCGGCCAGGGCGTCATGTTCCTCTGGGCCTCGGGCAACCGGGACGAGGAGGAGTTCCCCGACGCCGACCGCTTCGACGTCCACCGCCGTCCCGCCCGGAGCCTCTCCTTCGGCCACGGCGCCCACAAATGCATCGGGGAGCACCTCGGCCGCCTCGAAGGCCGGGTCCTGCTCGAGGAGATCCTGGCCCTCGCCCCGGAGTACGAGGTCGACGAGAGCGGCGTCGAGCGGACCTACAGCGAGTTCCTCCACGGCTACCACGCCGTCCCGATCGAGTTCCGGGCGAGGACGCTGTAGAGTCCGTTCCGTGGCATGACGCCCCGCATGCCCCGCGCGATCCCAACCCGAAACCATCCGGAGAACCAGCATGAGCCAGTCCCTCTACGACATCCCGCTCCAGAAGATCGACGGCAGCAAGGCAACCCTCGCCGAGCACAAGGGCGACGTGCTCCTCGTCGTCAACGTCGCCTCGAAGTGCGGGCTCACACCCCAGTACAAGGGCCTCGAGCAGCTCTACGAGACCTACTCCGGCCGCGGCTTCAAGGTCCTCGGCTTCCCGGCCAACGACTTCGGCGCCCAGGAGCCCGGCACGAACGCCGAGATCCAGCAGTTCTGCACGACGAACTTCGGCGTGAAGTTCCCGATGTACTCGAAGATCCAGGTCACGGGCGCCGACAAGCACCCGCTCTACGCGCAGCTGACGAGCGCCCAGCCGAAGACCGAGAACCGCGACGCCATGGAGAAGCAGCTCAAGGGCTACGGCATGACCCCGACCAGCGCGCCCGAGGTCCTCTGGAACTTCGAGAAGTTCCTGATCGACCGCAGCGGTCGCGTCGTCGGTCGCTTCGCCCCCGACACCGCCCCCGACGCCGCCCCCCTCGTGAAGGCGATCGAAGGCGAGCTGGCCAAGAAAGCCTGATCAAGAGAAAGCCTGATCGAGAGAAGGCCTAGACGAGCCCCGGATCCGTGCCGCCGTCGACGTGCAGCGCGACGCCGGTCAGGTAGTTGGCGGGCTCCGAGCACAGGAAGGCAGCCACCTTCCCGAAGTCGCTCGGAGCCCCGCCGCGCCGGGCGGGGAGCGCCGCGAGGTAGCCGTCCATGCCCGCGCCGACGAGGGACTCGAGGCGCTTCGTGACCTGGTTGCTCGGCAGGATCGAGTTGACCGTCACGCCGTCGACGATGACCTCCCGCGCGAGGGTCTTGAGATAGGCCGTGAGCCCGGCGCGGGACGTGTTCGAGTAGACCATGTTCGGGAGCGGCGCGCGCACGCCCCCCGACGTGATGGCGAGGATCCGACCCCAGCGCCGCTCGCGCATTCCGGGCAGGAAGCCCTGACAGAGGGCGATCATCGCGAGCAGGCAGCGATCGAGGGCCGCCTCGAGCTTGTCGAGCTCGGTCGCGTGGGCGGGCCCGGGCGGCGGGCCGCCGACGTTGGCGACGAGGATGTCGACCGGACCGAGGCGTCCCCCGGCGTCGGCGACCAGGCGCTGGGCGCCTTCGACGGTGCTGAGGTCGACCGGGAATCCGTCGACGCGGGCACCGGGAACCGCGGCGCGGATCGTCTCCATCGCGGCCGAGACGCGGCCCTGCTCACGCCCCGTGACGCAGACGCGGGCCCCCTCCTCCGCGAGCGCCCGCGCCGTCGCGAGCCCGAGGCCATCCGTCGAAGCGCCGACGACGGCGGTGCGACCGCGCAGTCCGAGATCCATCGAAGCCTCCTCCCTTCGAGCGCCGCGCGCGGCGCGGCTCAGCTCTTCGGCGCGAGCGACGCGGCGACGAGCCCGTGGTGGCCCCAGTCGTCGCCACCGGCGAACTCCCGCTCCGTCCAGTCCTCGCCACACAGGACGCCGTCCCAGCCGAGCTCGACGTCGAAGCCGCTCGGACCCTGCATGTAGAAGGAGACGATCCCGTCGTTGCGGTGGCGACCGAGGTCGGAGCTGATCGGGATCTGCCGGGCCCGGGCGCGATCGAGGGCGCGACCGACGCCGTCGAGGCTCGTCGCCTCGAACATGAGGTGCTGGAGGCCGGCGGGGGCGCCGATCTGGAGCAGCGCCAGGCTGTGGTGGCGCGGCGTGCAGCGCAGGAAGTGGATCCCCATGCCGTTCGGGCCGAAGGTCATGTAGTCGCTGCGCGCGAAGCCGAGCACGTCGCGGTAGAACGCGAGGGCGCGCTCCATGTCCGCGACGAACAGAACGGCGTGGCCCATGCCGAGCTCACCGGTGCGGAACTCGATCCCCGTCGGCGACGCGAAGGGCGCGTCGATGATCGCGCCCTGGAAGAGCTCGAGGCGATGACCGAAGGGATCCTCGACCACCGCGAGCCGCGCCACCCCCCGCGCCGCCCGCTCCGCCTCGCTCCCGGCGCGGACCGCGATCTTGCGATCCGCGAGGCGGGTCAGCAGGCGGTCGAAGTCCTCCGCCGATCGCAGCTCCCAGCCGAGATAGGCGAGCCCGGGCTTCGCCCCCGGATGCACCGCGAGGCGCCACTGCCTTCGATCGAGCTTGAGGAAGCACGTCCCGTCGGCGGCGATCCCACCGGCCTCGGGCGTCGGGATCGCCCGCCCCTCCGGCCGCGGACCGGGCAGGATCCCGCTCGGGACGAAGCCGCAGACCTCGGTCGCGAAGGCGCGCCACGCCTTCGGGTCCGGCGCGACGACGCCGACATAACCGAGCCCGTTCCACGCGATCCGATCGAGCCCCATCCCGCTTCCTTTCCCGCTTCCTTTCCCGCTTCCCTTCGCACCGACCCGATCGCCGCGCGACCGCCGGCTGCGCTCCGATCCTACCCCGCCCGAAGAGCCCCCGGGAGACCTTGCTTCTGCTCGCCAGCGCTCCATTCTCTCGACCGGACGTCGGAGCGCGGAGCTCCGGCCTCCGGATCCCGAACTCCGCACGACGCCTTCCGATCGCCGAAGAGCCGCGGGGCCCGCCGACCTCCATGCATCCTTCCGAAGACTTCGCAGGCCCCCGTCGCCGCGTCGCCACGACGGCGCTCGCGATCCTCGTCGCCGTCAACGTGATGAGCCAGCTCGATCGGCAGATCATGAACGTGCTGCTGCCGAAGGTGCAGCTCGATCTGCGGCTCTCGGATGCGCAGTCGGGCTGGCTCGCCGGCTTCGCCTTCGCGATCTGCTATTCGATCGCGGGCCTGCCGCTCGCGCGCTTCGCCGACCGCGGCAGCCGGAGCGGCCTGATCACCGTCGCCCTCGCCGTCTGGAGCGCGATGACCGCCGCCTGCGGCCTCGCCCGCAGCTTCGTCGAGCTCTTCGTCGCCCGCATCGGCGTCGGGATCGGCGAGGCGGGGTGTGCGCCGGCGGCCCACTCGCTGATCTCCGACCACTTTCCGCGCCACCACCGCGGCCGCGCGCTCGCGACCTATCAGCTCGGCGTGCCCGCCGGCATCCTGCTCGGCTCGATCATCGGGGGCACGCTCTCCGATCATCTCTCCTGGCGCGCGGTCTTCTTCCTGTTCGGCGTGCCCGGCATCGCCCTCGCCCTCGTCGTGCGCGCGGTCCTGAAGGAGCCCGTTCGCGGCGGCTTCGAGGGCCACGGCGATCCGGGGGTCGAGCCGGTCGGGGAGATCGTGCGCTTCTTCGGCCGGCGCCCCGCGATGCGCCAGATCCTCGTCGCCGCGACCCTCCACACCCTCGCCGTCGGCGCCCAGGTCACCTTCAACTTCACCTTCCTGACCCGGGTCCACGACCTGACGGGCACCCAGGCCGGGATCGTCATCGGCCTGCTCACCGGCATCTTCGGCGGGGTCGGGACCTATCTCGGCGGCTGGCTCGGCGACCGCTCGGGCGCCCGCGACGCGCGCTGGTACCTCTGGTGGATCGCGATCGGCGCCCTCGCCTCGATCCCCTTCTCCCTGACCGCCTACCTCGTCCCCTCGACGCCGGTGGCGATCGTCACCCTCTCGATCAGCGTCGTCGGCAGCTACTTCTACACGGGCGCCTGCCACGTGATCGCCCAGTCCCTCGCCCGCCCCCGGATGCGCGCGATCACGGCCTCGATCATGCTCTTCTCGATGAACCTGCTGGGCTATGGCCTCGGGCCGCCGATCGCGGGCGCCATCAGCGACGCTCTCGGCGGGGACGACGCGCTGCGTTATGCGCTGGCGGCAATGAACGCGGTGCTCGTCTGGGCCTGCGTCCACTACGCGCTCGCGGCGCGGACCTATCGCGAGGATCTGCGGGCCGAGGCGGGCATCGGCGCAGCGCCGATTCCGTCCTAGCATCGGGCGACGGAGACGGGAGGGACGGCGTGGGACGACTCTCGGGCAAGGTCGCGATCGTCACGGGCGCCGCCCGCGGCACGGGCGAAGAGACGGCCCGGCGCTTCGTCGCGGAGGGCGCGCGGGTCCTGCTGGGCGACGTCCTCGACGCGCAGGGCGAGGCCGCCGCGGCGCGCATCGGCGTCGGCGCCGCCTACCGGCGCCTCGACGTCACCCTCGAGGCCGACTGGGCGGAGGCGGTCGCCTTCGCCGAGCAGCGCTTCGGGCGCCTCGACGTGCTCGTCAACAACGCGGCGATCCTCCACATGGCCCCGGTCGAGTCGACCCGGCTCGAGGACTGGAATCGCGTCGTCGCCGTGAACCAGACGGGGCCCTTCCTCGGGATCCGCGCGGTGATCCCGGCCCTGCGCCGGGCGGGAGGCGGGTCGATCGTCAACATCGCCTCCCTCGACGCGATGGTCGGCCTCGATCGCTTCGGCGCCTACGCGGCGACCAAGTGGGCGATGCGCGGGCTGACCCGCTGTGCCGCCCTCGAGCTCGGCGAGCACGGCATCCGCGTCAACACCGTCTGCCCCGCCGGCGGCAACGACGAGATGGGGGCGCCCTTCCGCCCGCCCGGCGTCGACCCGGTCGCCTACGTCGCGGGCCGGGCGATCCCGCGCCGCGCGTCCCTCGCGGAGATCGCCTCGATGATCGTCTTCCTCGCCTCCGACGAGAGCAGCTTCTGCACCGGCGCCGACTTCGCCGTCGACGGCGGGGCCACCGCGGGCACGGTGCTCGCCGCGAAGCGCCCGGCATGAGCGCTCCGCGAGCCGGTACCGCCGTCCCCAGTCCGGCCACGACGACCGCGGCCCCCGAGGCCCTCTTCGCCGCGGAGCCGCTGCTCGCCGAGGCGCGGCGCCGGATCGGGCGCGACGACTTCGGCGATCCCTTCTTCCGCACGGGCCTCGACGTCCTGCTCCGCGCGCTCCGCGAGGAGGCCGCGCTCCACGCGAACGGCCTCGCGATCGTCCGCGAGGACCTGATCCGGCTGCTCGCCAATCGGCTCGAGCTGACCGCCGTCTTCCGCGCCCACCCCGAGATCACCGCCCGCCGCGTCGAGCGCCCGCTCTTCATCGTCGGGCTGCCGCGGACCGGCAGCTCGATCCTCCACGAGCTGCTCGCCCAGGATCCCGAGAACCGCACGCCGATGACCTGGGAGGTCAAGTTTCCCTGGCCCCCGCCCGAGGCGGCCTCTGCCGACGACGATCCGCGCATCGCGGCGATGGACGCCGAGCTCGCCGCCATGGACGGCGCGATCCCCGAATTCAAGAAGATGCATCCCCAGGGCGCGCGGCTGCCCCAGGAATGCCTGAACCTGACGACGCACGAGTTCGCCTCCATCTTCTGGAGCGTGAGCCACGACGTCCCGAGCTATCAGGCCTGGCTCGACGGCGTCGACCATCGCCCCGTCTACGCCTTCCACCACCGCATGCTGCGTTATTTCCATTGGCACCGTCCCCCGGAGCGCTGGGTGCTCAAGTCCTCCTCCCATCTCTGGAGCCTGGACACCCTGCTCGACGAGTACCCCGACGCGTGCATCGTCCAGACCCACCGCGACCCGCTCAAGGTCCTCGCCTCCTTCACCAGCCTCGTGAAGACGCTCCGCCAGCTCTACAGCGACCGCTTCGACGCGCTGCGCATCGCCCGCGAGCAGGCGGCCTTCCTCGAAGGCGGCCTCGCCCGCGCCGTCGCCTTCCGCGACTCGGGGCGCCTCGGGCCCGCGCAGGTCGTCGACCTCCACTTCCGCGACTTCATCGCCGACCCGATCGGCCGGATCGCCGCGCTCTACGCCCACTTCGGGCGCCACCTCTCGACGGAGGCCGAGGCGCGCATGCGCCGCTTCCTCGCCGAGAATCCCGGCGATCAGTACGGCCCCCACCGCTACCGCTTCTCCGAGACCGGCCTCGATCCGGCGACCGAGCGCCGGCGCTTCGAGGCCTATCAGACGCGCTTCGGCATCGCCTCGGAGGCCGTCGATTGAGCCCCGCCCCGCCCGACACGCACGCCGATCCGCGACACGCCGCGACGAAGATCGCCGCGTCGCCGTCGCCCCGGCCGCCGCTGCGCTTCGACGGGCGCGTCGTCGCCGTGACGGGGGCCGGACGCGGAATCGGGCGGGCGGTGGCCGAGCTGCTCGCGGCCCGGGGCGCCCGGCTCGTCGTCCACAATCGGCGCGCACCGGACGGGACGGGCGATCCGGCGGGCGAGCTCGTCGCGGCGATCCGGAGCCGAGGCGGCGAGGCCGTCGCCGAGACCAGCGACGTCACGGCCCCGCAGGCCGCCGAGCGCCTCGTCGCCTGCGCTCTCGACGCCTTCGGTCGCCTCGACGCCGTCGTCCTCAACGCCGGCATCATCGAGAGCCGCACCGTCGCCGAGTCGACGGAGGCCGACCTCGCCCGCCTCTACGAGGTCAACACGCTCTCGGCCTTCCGGCTGACGCGGGCAGCCCTCCCCGTGATGCGACGCCAGGGCGCGGGTCGCCTCGTCTACACGACCTCGACGGCGGGCCTCTACGGCGGCGAAGGGCTCGCCGCCTACGCGATGGCGAAGGGCGCGCTGCTCGGCCTCATGCGCGCGGTGGCGGCCGAGGAGGCGGCACACGGCGTCTTCGCGAACGCGGTGTGTCCGACGGCGGTGACCCGGATGACGGAGGCGTTCGTCGGCGACCCCGCGATGCGGGCGACCCTCGCCCCCGAGCTCGTCGCCCCGGCGGTCGCCTGGCTGGCGAGCGAGGCCTGTGACGTCCAGGGTCGCACGATCCTCGCGGCCGGCGGCCTCTTCCGCAGCGCCCACTCCCTCGCGAGCCGCGGCGTCGATCTGCGCGCCCTCGACGGGATCGGCCCCGAAGACGTCGCGGCCCATCGATCCGCGATCCTCGAAGCCGAGGGGCTTCGGGGCCACGACGACGCGGGCTCCCATTTCGGGGCCCTGCTCGAGGAGCTCGCCCGCCCATGAACGCGAAGACGGTGCGCATCGTGACCGGGGAATGGTCGCCCTACATCTCGGAGGGGTTCGCGGAGGGTGGCGTCTCCTGCCACATCGTGCGCGAGGCCTTCGCGCGCATGGGCTACACCGTCGAGTACACCTTCACGATGCCCTGGATCGAGCGCATCTACGAGCTCGCCAAGGCCGGCGACTTCGACGCCACGATGGCCTGGCGGGCGACGCCCGTCCGGCTCGAGCACTTCGTCTCGAGCGCCGAGCCCGTCATGGAGAACCGCTACGTCTTCTTCCACCGCCGCGACGACGACTTCGACTGGCGGCGCTTCGAGGACCTCGCCGGGATCCCGATCGCCGGGACCCGGGGCTTCAACTACGGCGATCGCTTCCGGGCCGAGGACGCCGCGGGCCGCCTCGACGTGCGCTATTCGGACACGACGAAGGCGTCCTTCGAGAAGCTGCTCGCGGGCGAGGTCCGCCTCGTGGCCCACGACCAGGGCGTCGGCCACGAGGACCTGCGGACCCATTTCTCCCCCGCCGAGCGCGCCCGCATCACCTTCCATCCCCGCATGACGGACCACCACCTCTCGAACGTGATCTTTCCCCGCGTCCAGCTCGCCCGCAGCGTCCTGCTGCGCGACGCCTTCGATCGCGGGCTCGAGGCGATCACCCGCACCGGCGAGGTCGCCCGCCAGGTCGAGGACTTCAAGCGCGGCCGCTACGGCAACGCCCCCTTCGAGGGCGACTACTGGACGCTCTCGAACCCGCTCGTCGCCGAGGACGCCCCGGTCACGAGCTCGCCTGCCCGAGCCGGAAGCTGATCGTCGTCCGCATCCCGGGCTGCGGGACGCGCTCGAGCCGGGAAACTAGAGTCCGAGTCGGGTCTTCCGAGCGAGCCGACCCGATGGAGGATCCGAGTGGTGACGTCCCGCCCCGACACCGGGCCGATCGAGATCGACGCGTTCCTGCGCGAGGCCCGGGTTCCGCTGCGCCTCGCCGTGCTCGACGGCGACGGCGCGCCGCGCGTGCTCTCGCTCTGGTACCTCTGGCGGGACGGCGCGCTCTGGTGTGCGACGTCGCCGAAGGCCTGGGTCATCGAGCGGCTGCGCGCCGACCCGCGCTGCGGCTTCGAGGTCGCGGGCGATGCACCGCCCTACCGCGGCGTGCGGGGGCGCGGCCGCGCGGAGCTCGATGCCGTCCGGGGCCCGGCGATCCTCGGCGACCTCGTCGATCGCTATGTCGGGAGCCGCGAGACGCGCTTCGCCCGCTGGCTCCTCGCCCGCAGCGCCGACGAGCTCGCGATCCGCATCGTCCCGGAGAAGACGTCCCACTGGGACTACTCGAGGCGCATGACTTGATCCTCCTGACGGGCGCGACGGGCTACGTCGGCGGACGGCTCATGCATCGCTTCGAGGCGGAGGGCCGGGCGCTGCGGTGCCTCGTGCGCCGCCCCGAGCAGTTCGTCGGCCACGGCGTCCCCACGACCGGGATCTTCGCCGGCGACGCGACCGACCGGGCCTCGGTCGCCCGCGCGCTCGAGGGCGTCGAGACCGCCTACTACCTGGTCCACTCGATGGGCGCCCCCTTCGACTTCGAGGTCCGCGACCGCCTCGCCGCCTCGATCTTCGCCGAAGAGGCCGCTCGCGCCGGCGTGCGGCGGATCGTCTACCTCGGCGGCCTCGGCGACGCGCACGCCGATCTCTCGGCCCACCTGCGCAGCCGCCACGAGGTCGGCCGCATCCTCGCCGCCTCCGGCGTCCCGACGCTCGAGCTGCGCGCCTCGATCGTGATCGGCTCGGGGAGCCTCTCCTTCGAGCTGATCCGCGCCCTCGTCGAGCGCCTGCCGGCGATGATCACCCCGCGCTGGGTCGGCGTCCTCGCCCAGCCGATCGCGATCGACGACGTGCTCGACTACCTCGTCGCGGCCGAGCGCGTGCCGCTGCCGACGAGTCGCGTCTACGAGATCGGCGGGCCCGACCGCGTCTCCTACGGCGACCTGATGCGGGAGTACGCGCGTCAGCGGGGGCTGCACCGGGTCATGATCTCGGTCCCGGTGCTGACCCCTCGGCTCTCGAGCCTCTGGCTGCGGATCGTGACGCCGCTCTACGCCGAAGTCGGGCGCAAGCTGATCGACAGCATCTGCCATCCGACCTGCGTCGAGGACGAATCGGCGCTGCGCGACTTCCCGATCCGACCCCTCGGCGTCCGCGACGCGATCGCCCGCGCGCTCCAGAACGAGGATCGCGAGTTCGCCGAGACGCGCTGGTCGGACGCCCTCTCCGCCGCACCGCCGAAGGTCGCCTGGGGCGGCCAGCGCCTCGGCAATCGCCTGGTCGATTCCCGCACGATCGAGGTCGACCTCCCGGTCGCCCGGGCCTTCGCGCCGATCCGGCGCATCGGGGGCGAGTCGGGCTGGTATGCCTTCGATCGGCTCTGGCGGCTCCGCGGCCTGCTCGACCTGCTGGTCGGCGGCGTCGGGCTCCGCCGCGGCCGGCGCGATCCCGAGCAGCTGCACCTCGGCGACGCCCTCGACTGGTGGCGCGTCGAGGCCTACGAGCCCGATCGCCGGCTGCTG
This sequence comes from Myxococcota bacterium, assembly GCA_046351135.1. Lineage (GTDB taxonomy): Bacteria > Myxococcota_A > UBA9160 > UBA9160 > UBA4427 > UBA4427. The sequence goes on from JAXLZA010000011.1 coordinate 155,021, forward strand.
CTCGCCGCCGAGATGAAGCTCCCCGGCCGCGCCTGGCTCGAGTTCACCGTCGCGCCCACCGCGTCGGGCGCGCGCATCCGCCAGACCGCGACCTTCGATCCCGCCGGCCTCGCCGGGCTCGCCTACTGGTACGGGATCTACCCGCTGCACGCGCTGGTCTTCCGCGGGATGATCCGCGAGATCGCGCGGCGCGCGCGCATCGGCGCTTGACGACGCGACGCGCCCGGGCGCTCAGCCCGCCGACGCGCCCGCCCGATCGAAGACGGTCTTCGCGATCCGCATCCCGTCGATCGCCCGCGGAAAGCCGCCGTAGACGGCGAGCGTGAGCAGCATCTCCTCGATCTCGTCGCGGGTGACGCCGTGGTTCAGCGCGCCCTGCAGATGGATCTCGAGCTCGTGGACCATGTTCAGCGCCGCGAGCACCGAGACGACGACGAAGCTCCGGTCCCGACGCGAGAGCTGCGGCCGCATCCAGACGTCGCCGAAGGCGTAGTCCATCACGAGCTCGCCCATCGCGCCCTGGGACGCGAGGATCTGCCGCTCGGTGGTCTTCGTGTCGAGGTTCGGCGCCCCGAGCAGGGTCTTGAGGAGATCGAGCCCGTCGGCGCGGCGCCGCGCGGGATCCTTCGCCTCGAGCGGCGCCGGCGGCGTCCGGCGCACCGTGCCCCCCTCGCGATCGGCGATCACCGCGTTCGCGATGCCCGCCCCGGCCAGCGCGAAGGGGAGCCCCGCGTAGGCCCCGATCTGCACGAAGAGCTCGTCGAGCTCCTCGGGCCGCAGACCGTGGTTGAGCCCGCCGGCGACGTGGGCCCGCAGCTCGACCTCGCGGCCGAGCGCCGTCAGGAAGGCGATCACCGCGACGCTGCGATCCCGGCGCGAGAGCCCGGGCCGCGCCCAGACCTCGCCCGCCCCGACCCGGAGCGCGATCTGCCCGACCGCGCCGAGCCCCTCGAAGAACGCAGCCATGCCCTGCGCGGCCTCGGCCGATCCACCGAGGGTCCGGAGCACGTCGAGGCCCCGCTCGGTGCGCGTCTTCACGTCTTCGCTCATGGCCTCTCCGTTCGCGCACCGATGCGGTGCATCCAGATCGCCGCGCCGTGCCCCGACCGGGGCGCCGACCTCAGGCCGCCGCCCGCACGGGCAGGCGGTGGATCGCCGAGACGTGGAGGTTCGGGACGCGCTCGAGGGGCCCCGCGAGCTCCATCTTCGGGAGCACCGGGATCAGCGCCCGCAGCGCCGCCCGCAGCTCCCAGCGCGCGAGGTTCGCCCCGAGACAGAAATGCGCGCCATAGCCGCCGAAGGCGAGGTGGCGATTGGGCTCGCGGGTGATGTCGAAGCGATAGGGCTCGTCGAAGACCGACTCGTCGCGATTCGCCGACGGGTACCACATGCCGACCGACTCCCCCGCCGCGATCTTCACCCCGGCGAGCTCGAAGTCCGCCACCGCCGTCCGCGCGAACTGCAGCACCGGCGAGGTCCAGCGCAGGATCTCCTCCGCCGCCGACACGACGAGCTCCGGATGGCGGCAGAGCAGATCGCGCTGCTCCGGATGGGCGAGCAGCGCATGGACACCGCCGGAGATCGCGTTCTGCGTGGTCTCGTTGCCCGCGGCGAGCACGACGAAGAGGTAGCCCTGGAGCTGCTGCTCGGTGAGGCGGCTTCCGTAGAGCTGCGAGTGGATCAGCTGGGTCGAGAGATCGTCGCCCGCCGGTCCCCGCGCCTCGCGATCCTTCACGAGGCGGACCATGTACTCGGTCATCTCCTCGACCGCGCGGGCGACCCCGGCGTTGCGATCCTCGCCGGGGAGGAAGAAGGCGGTCTCGGGGGCGCCGATCATCACGTTCGTCAGCTGCTTGAGCCGCTTCCAGTCCCCGGGCGGGAGCCCCATCATCTCGCCGATCGCGGCGAGCGGGAGCTTCTCGGCGAAGCCCTTCACGAAGTCGCAGACCTCGCCCCGCACCGCGGCGCTCCGGAGCTCCGCCTCGAGCTCCCCGGCGAACTGGCGGGAGAGCTCGGCGAAGTGGCGCTCGAGGGGGCGGAGCGCGGCGGGCGTGAAGCGCTTCGCGATCAGCAGCCGGAAGTCGCGGTGGCGCGGATCGTCCATGAAGATGAAGTCGGCGGGCTCGTCGGGATCCCAGCCGCGCGCCGCGATGCGCGCCGCCGTCGAGAGGCGCTGCCGCTCCTCGTCGACGCGGTCGAAGATCCGGAGGCGACCGCTGTTGACGAAGACCTCGGAGTGCTTCGAGATCGTGAGGATGTCCTCGTGCCGGGTCACGGCCCAGAACGGATCGATCCCGTCTCGCTCGTACCAGAAGACCGGCGCCTCACGGCGGAGCAGGTCCCACTCCTGCCACGGGTAGCCGCGGGTGACGTAGAGATCCTTGTCGTGGATGTCGATCGTGTCGAGGCGGAGCGCCGTCATGATCCAACCCTCACCGGCGGCCGGCGGGCGACGCGAGCGGGCACGCGCCCGCCCCCGTCCCGCGCCTCCGCCTCAGGCCTGGTTGAAGCCGGGCATGAAGCAGCCGCTCGCCGCTCCCCCGTCGACCGGCAGGTCGATGCCGGTCACGTTCTCGCTCGCATCGGAGACGAGATAGGCGACGGCGTTGGCGATCGACGAGAAGGGCGTCTCGCCCGGGATGCCGCGGTTGCCGAGATAGAACGCGACGTCCTGGGGCATGTCGGTCAGCGTATGCGCCCAGGGCAGGAACATCTCGCCGTTGCCGCCGGCGGGGCAGACGGTGTTCACGCGGATGCCGGCGCGGCCGAGCTCCATCGCGTTCGACTTGGCGAGGCCCCGCAGCCCCCACTTCGAGGCCGCGTAGGCGCAGATCCCGTTCATGCCGATCATGCCGTCGATCGAGTTGATGTAGACGATCGCGCCCTTGCCCTGCCGCTTCATGGCCGGGACCACCGCCCGCGTCCCCATGAACGGGCCGATCAGGTTCACCTCCTGGATCCGGCGGAAGGCGTCGACCGGCGTGTTCTCGATCGTGCCGATGTGGAGCGCGGCGGCGTCATGCACGAGGGCATCGATGCGGCCCTCGCGGGCGAGCGTCCCTTCGACGACGCGCGTCCAGTCCGCCTCCTGGGCGACGTCGAGCTTCTCGAAGCGGGCCGTCCCCCCGATCCCTTTCGCGACCGCCTGGCCGGCCTCGACGAGGATGTCGCCGATCACGACCCGCGCCCCCTGCGCCGCGAGGCCCTCCGCGATGGCGCGTCCCACGCCGCGTGCGCCCCCGGTCACGAGAATCACCCGATCCTGCAGATCGATCATCGTCGACTCCTTGCGCGCACCGGCGCGCTCCGCCCCGTTCGCTTCCGACGCTAGCAAGCCCGTTCGCCGCAGGAAGCGGCCGTGCGGAGGCGGCGTCGCCCGCCCGCCCGCGGCGCAGGCGGACCCGCCTCGCCCTCCGGATCGATCGGGTTACCATGCTCCACCGTGCTCGAGGCGAGGGCGATGGCTCCGCGCCGGCGACGCACGCGACGAGGTCTCCGATGGCCCGATTCCCCTTCGGCATCCCCCATGGCTGGTTCCTGCTCGCCTTCTCCGACGAGCTCGACCGGGGACGGGTCCTTCCGCTCCACCGCCTCGGCCGCGACCTCGTCGTCTTCCGCGGCGAGTCGGGCCAGGTCCACGTCCTCGACGCCCACTGTCCCCACCTCGGCGCCCATCTCGGCGTCGGGGGCCGCGTGGTCGGCGACACCCTCGCGTGTCCCTTCCACGGCTGGCGCTTCGCAGGCGACGGCGCCTGCGCCGAGATCCCGTACGCGAAGCGCATCCCGCCCGGCGCCCGCGCCGGGGCCCATCCCGTGCGCGAGCGACACGGCATGATCTTCGTCTGGCACGATGCCGCACGCCGGGCGCCGGACTTCGAGATCCCGAGCCTCCCGGAGTGGGGCGACGCGGAGTGGATGGACGCCTGGCTGCGCTGGGACTGGACGGTGAAGACCCATCCCCAGGAGATGGGCGAGAACGGCATCGACTGGCCGCATTTCGCGACGATCCATCGCATCCCCGCCCCGTCGAATCGCCGCTGGGAGTTCCGCGAGCATTCCTACTTCTGGCAGGTGGGCGGGACGAAGCCCGTCGAGGCGCTCGAGAGCGGCCAGGACGAGATCCTGATGTTCGGCGAGAACTGGGGGCTCGGGTACAGCTGGCTCAAGCAGCGGGGCCACTACGAGACCGTCGTCGTGACCGGCATGACGCCCGTCGACGCGGAGACGACCTGCGTCCGGATGGCGGTGATCGCGAAGATCGGTCGCTCGCCCTCGCCTTCGCTGCGCGCGGAGTTCGAGCGCTACATGAAGGAGCACGCCGCCTTCGCCGAGGCCGACTTCCCGATCTGGGAGAACAAGGCCTATCGCGAGCGCCCCCTGCTCTGCGACGGCGACGGCCCGATCGCCGACTATCGCCGCTGGGCGGCTCAGTTCTATGCCCCCACCGCCGCCGTGACCTCCGCCCCCACGGCGTCGGTCGACTCGGCCGCCGCCACGCCGACGCCGTCCCGCAATGCAAACTGAAGGAGCCCCGACCGCCCGATGACCGCCGCCGAAGAAGCCCTCGCCCACTGCCAGATCCAGACCCTGCTCTCCGTCTACTACCACGCGCTCGACGCGGGCGACCTCGCGCGCCTCGAGCGCGAGGTGATGGCGGAGGACGCGACCTGGCACGTCGTCCAGGTGGCGGGCACGGGACGGATCGAGGACACGGTGTCGGGACGGGACGCGGTGATCGGCTGGTTCCGCGCGATGCTGGGCGGCGGCGTCAGCATGAGCGACGGCGGGGTCCTGCACTTCCTCTCGACCCACGCGATCCGGGTCGACGGCGATCGGGCCACCTCGACGAGCCATCTGCAGGCCGTCTCGCAGGCGACCCGCGCGATCCTCGCGACCGGCGTCTGCGAGGCCGAGCACGTGCGCACGCGGGAGGGCTGGCGCATTCGCCACTACCGCGTCACCGAGCGCATCACCGACGCCGACCTGGAGGCGCTGAAGGCGACCCTGGCCCGCTCGGGCGAGCAGGCCTGACGCGAGAGCGCCCGAGCGGACGAGACGCCCGAGCGCCCGAGACGACGAGAAGATCCCGCAGAGAGGAGAACGCCATGTCGACCTGGAGACCCGCCCGCCGCGCCCCGAGCTCGCGCTTCAGCCGCGAGGAGATCGAGGACCACTGGGCCCACTACCAGAAGGTCGCCCGCCGCTGCGGCCCCGCCGGCGACTGGACCGAGCTCTGCGACCTCTATACCGAAGACGCGACCATGATCGTCTCGGGCGGCATCAAGGTCGGCGGTCGCGAGGCGATGAAGCGCTGGTACCGCGAGGCCCTCGGCCAGGAGCCGATGCGCTCACTGCATTACTACCCGGTCGAGTGGTACATGATCGACGAGCACCGCGGCTGGCTCTCCTGCCAGTTCTGGAATCGCATGGCCGATCCCGGCGACGGCTCGGTCCACGAGTTCGCCTGCTTCAGCCTGCTCAAGTACGCCGGCGAGGGCCTCTGGTCCTTCGAGGAGGACAAATTCGACCCGGCCGACATGCAGGCCTGCCTGCAGGGCTGGCTCGACGCGAAGAAGCGCTGCGAGGGGCGCGGCTGAAATCCGGCGCGGGGTGTGACCCGGTCGGGCCCGCCGGCATCGAAGAGACCATGAAGCATCCCCTCGCCGTCGCCTTCGCCCTCCTGGCCTTCTCCCAGGTCACCGTCGCCCTCTTCGCCCCGGTCCCGGCCGCCGCGATCGAGCCCGTCTACACCGGCCTCTTCTCGGACCTCGCCCTCGACGGCTACGACCCCGTCGCCTACTTCACCGACGGCCGCCCCGTTCCCGGGCGCGCGGAATTCGAGCTCGCGTGGCGTGGCGCCACCTGGCGCTTCGCGAGCGCCGAGCACCGCGCCCTCTTCGAGGCCGACCCCGAGCGCTACGCCCCGCGCTACGGCGGCTACTGCGCCTGGGCCATGGCCCAGGGGCGCGAGGCCTCCGGCGATCCGCGCTTCTGGAAGATCGTCGGGGGAAGGCTCTACCTGAACTACGACGCGAGCGTCCAGAAGAAGTGGGAGGCCGACATCCCGGGCTTCATCGAGCGCGCGGACGCGAACTGGCCCCGACTGCTCGCGGAATGATCGACGTCCCCCGGTCCGAAGGACGCAACTCGCGATAGATTCCGGCGATGCCGTCCCCTCGATCGACTCTCTCCGCCTGGCTGCGCCTGCTCTCGCCCGCCCTGCCCGTCGCCCCGGCCCTCGCGGTCCTCGGCGTCTTCGGCGTCCTCGCCGCCCCGGTCGCCGTCGTCACCCCCGCGATCGCGGCCGCGGCAGAGCCGGCCCCCGGCTTCGAGCGGACCGAGGAGCGGGCCGCCTGCGCCGATCACGATCCGCTGCGCCGCCCCTTCTTCGGCGACCTCCACGTCCACACGAGCTACTCCTTCGACTCCTACATCTCGAGCCAGCGCAACGATCCCACCGGCGCCTATCGCTATGCGCAGGGTCAGGCGATCACGCTCCCCGACGCCTTCGGCGAGCAGACGGTGAAGGCGCAGCTCCAGCGTCCCCTCGACTTCGCGGCGGTGACCGACCACTCGGAGTTCCTCGGCCAGATCCATGTCTGCACGATGGATCCCTGGAAGCTGGGCTACTGGTGGCCCCACTGCGTGATGACCCGGGCGAGCCACTACTGGACCCAGCTGCTGGCGGCGAGCTGGTGGACCAGCCTCGGCGGCATGGCGGACGACGAGGCCGAGCGCTCCTTCGCCTGCACCCTCTCCGACTGCGACGCCGCGGGGAGCGAGGCCTGGCAGTCGATCCAGCAGGCCGCGGAGCGCGCCTACGACCGCAGCCCCGCCTGCCGCTTCACGACCTTCGTCGGCTACGAGTACACGGAGTCGCCGGACAGCTACAACCTCCATCGCAACGTGATCTTCCGCAACGCGCACGTCCCGGCGATGCCGATCTCGCGCTACGAGACGGGCGCGGGGTCCTATCCGGCGCTCTGGAGGATGCTCCGAGAGCAGTGCCTCGAGTCGGGGACGGGCTGCGACGTCCTCGCGATCCCCCACAACTCGAACCTCGCCGGCGGTCTCCTGTTCCAGGATCCCGCCTCCCCCGCCGAGGGCCGCGAGCGCGCCTTCTTCGAGCCGCTGGTCGAGCTGACCCAGCACAAGGGCGCGTCCGAGTGTCGCTACGACCGCCTCGTCGGCCGCGGCGTCGACACCGCCGACGAGCTCTGCACCTTCGAGCAGATCCCGGGGAACAACCTCCAGATGCTGGGCTCCGTCGACGGCGAGGTCCTCGCCGAGAAGGCGGCCTACGTCCCGATCGAACGCTTCGCGCCCCGCGACATGGTCCGCAACGCGCTGAAGGCGGGGCTCGTCCTCGAGTCGAAGCTCGGCGTCAATCCCTTCGCCCTCGGCTTCATCGGGAGCACCGACACCCACAGCGCCTCGCCCGGCGGTGCCGAGGAGGACAACTACACCGGCCATCTCGGCCGCCGCGACGCCGGCCACCGCAACGTCGAGGATCATCTCTACTCGAACGCCGGTGGGCACGCCGTCGTCTGGGCGGAGGAGAACTCGCGCGATGCGATCTTCGCCGGGCTCCGCCGGCGCGAGACCTACGCGACGAGCGGAACGCGGCCGATCGTGCGCTTCTTCGCCGGCGACGGCCTCGACGCGACGCTCTGCGAGGCGCCCGATCTCGTCGCGCGGGCGTACGCCGGCGGGGTCCCGATGGGCGGCGAGTGGACGGCCCGGCCCGATGCGGCGCCCCGCTTCCTCGTCCACGCGATGAAGGATCCCGGCAGCCCGGGCCATCCGGGGACGGATCTCCAGCGCGTCCAGATCATCAAGGGCTGGGTCGACGCCGAGGGAGCGACCCACGAACGGGTCGTCGACGTGGCCGGCGACGCCGGCAACGGCGCGTCGGTCGATCCCGAGACCTGCCGCCCGACCGGCGCCGGCGCCGCGAGCCTCTGCACGGTCTGGCAGGATCCGGACTTCGATCCCGCCCAGTCGGCCTTCTATTACGTGCGGGTCCTCGAGAATCCGACCTGCCGCTGGAGCACGCTCCAGTGTCAGGCGGCGGGGGTCAACCCATTCTCTCCGCAGTGTGCCGCCCAGGCCGGGAAGGCCAATCTCGCGGCCCAGGCGGCCGGGGCCGTCGGCGACGTCTACGGGAAATGCTGTCTGAAGGAGGCCGATCATCCCTTCTATTCGCCGGTGATCCAGGAGCGCGCCTGGACCTCGCCGATCTGGATCCGACCCGCCGCGACGGGCGGCTGAGGCCCGGCCGGAAGCGCAACCGATCGGCAGGCAACCGGCAGAAGACCGGCAACTTCGAGCCGCGCCCCCCACGCGACACGCAACTCCCGCCATTTCCACGCAGCCCGCGCCACGACCCGCCATCGAACCCGCTCGCTCCCGAGCCGGCTCGCACGGGGTGGACTTCATGCGCTGCGCTTCCTCGATCCGGACCGTCGTCGCTTCGGCCGCCCTCCTCCTCGCGACCGGACTCGGGGCGGGATCCGCGTCGGCGACCCTCGTCGTGCCCGAGCCCGCCGAGGGTCTCGAGGCCTTCGCCTCCACGTTCACCGGCAAGCCGCTCGAGGTCTCGCTCGTGATCGACGAGAAGTCCGCCCCCGGCGATCTCGTCTTCACCCTCTCGGTCATCGGCCCCGGCTCGACGGTCGCCGACCTGCGCGGCTTCTTCCTGAACGTCACGGACGAGAGCCTGCTCCCGGGCCTCACGATCACGGGTCCGAACGTCACGGGCTCGAAGTTCACCGCGAACGGCGTCACCGGCGTCGGCTACGGCAACAACCTGCTCGGCGGCGGCTCGCCCTGCCCCTGCGATCTCGGCATCGAGCTCGGCACTCCGGGCATCGGCAAGGACGACCTGCGCACGGTGACCTTCACGCTGAGCCACGCGACGAAGGCCCTCGACCTGACCCTCGTGTCGGGCCAGACCTTCGGCGTGCGCGCGACGAGCGTCGGCGAGGGCCGGTGCCGAGACGGCTCGAGCAAGCTCTCGGGCGTGATCCCGGTCGTCCCGGAGCCGGGCACGGCGCTGCTGATGGGCCTCGGGCTCGTCGGCCTCGCGTCGGTCGGCCCGCGCCGCGCCGCCTAGCGCGGCAGCGCGCTAGCGCAGCTGACCGCGTCCGCCGTCCGCGAGGACGAGGGAGCCGGTGACGTACCGCGCGGCGTCGCTCGCGAGGAAGACGGCGACGGGACCGACGTCACGCTCGGCGTCGCCGACGTAGCCGACCGGGATCTCCGACAGGATCTTCGCGGCGAGGGCGGGATTCGCCGCGGACCAGGTCTTCCAGGCGGGCGACTCGGTCTGGGGCGAGAGCGCATTGACGCGGATGCCGTCGCGTCCCCACTCGCAGGCGAGCGTGCGGGTCATGCTGCGGATCGCGGTCTTGGTCGCGGCGTAGAGCGCGAACCCGCTCGTATCCGTCTTGAGCATCACCGACGAGACGACGTTCACGATGCTCGCCCCGCGGCGCAGATGGGGCCGGGCCGCCTTCATGAAGTTGAAGGTCCCGAGGAAGCCCGTCGACCAGACCGTCTCGAGGCTCGCGTCGTCGACCTCGAGCAGCGGCTGACCGATCACCTGATGGGCGTTGTTGACGAGGACGTCGAGCCCCCCGAGCCGCGCCACCGCCTCGTCGCAGCAGCGCACCGCGTCCCCCGGCACGACCACGTCCCCGACCAGCGCGAGGGCGTCGATGGCCCGCGCCGCCTCGGCGACGCGCCCGGCCTCCCGATCGACGAGGGCGACGCGCGCCCCGGCCGCGACGAGCGCCCGCGCGATGCCGAGGCCGACGCCCTGCCCGCCGCCCGTGACGAGCGCGACCTTGCCCTCGAGCGGGCGCGGCGACGAGCCGGAGGCAGGGCCGCCGTGGCGGCCGTCGATCGGCGTCACCGCAGATACCCCCGCCCGCCGTCGAGCATCAGCGTCGTGCCCGTCAGGTAGTGGGCGTCGTCGCTCGCGAGGAAGACGGCCCCCGACCCGACGTCGTCCACCGGATCGCCCAGGTACCCGAGCGGGATGCTGTCGAGGATCGTCCGATAGGCGTCGGGATTGGCCTCGCCCCACTCGCCGAACGACGGGCTCGTCGCCAGCGGGATCAGGGCGTTGACGCGGATCCCATGCACCGCCCACTCCATCGCGGCCGTCCGCGTCAGGCTGCGCAGCGCCTCCTTGGTCGAGGCGTAGAGCGTGAAGGTCCGGGTATCGGGCTTGAGGCCGGTCGCGGCCCCGACGTTGACGATGCTCCCCTTCGAGCGCGCGAGCAGCGGGAAGCAGGCCTGCATGCAGCGCAGCGGCCCCGAGAAGCCGCTGTTCCAGTCGGCGCGGGCGTCCTCGGCGGTGAGCGCGTCGAACATCCCGACACGCACGTCGTAGGCCGCATTGACGAGGCAGTCGAGCCGGCCGTACGTCGCCTCGATCCGCGCGACGACCCGGGCGATCTGCGCGCGCTCGGTCATGTCGGCCTCGAGCGGGAGACCGCCGCCGATCTCGGCCGCGACGCGCTCGAGCTTCGCGAGGGTCCGCCCGGTCAGGACGACCTGCGCCCCCGCCCGCGCGAGGGCGATCGCGATGCCGCGGCCGACCCCCTGACCGGCACCGGTGACGAGCGCGACGCGTCCGTGCAGCTCCATGCCCGGAGCCTAGACGATCAGCCGCTCGGCGGCGCGCGCGAGGGCATCGCGCCGCTCGGCGACCCCGAGCCCCCGCGGATCCGCCGGCCAGGGCGCCGGATGCAGCAGCACCGTCATCCCCGCATCCTCGAGGCGGCGCCGCGCCGCCCGGTCCGGCGGCTCGCGCAGCGCCATCGCGATCTCGAAGGGCGCGTTCGTGCGCCCGGCCTCGCGCCTGGCCCGCTGCAGCGCCTCGATCCGGCGCAGCGCCTCGTCCTCGCCGTAATGGATCCCGATCCAACCGTCCTGTCGCGCTGCCCGCCGCAGCGCCGCCGCGCTCTCGCCTCCGACCCAGATCGGCGGCGGCTTCCCGGGGACGGGCTGCATCTGGAGCGGGGAGAAGTCGTAGAAGGGGCCGTGGTGCTCGACCATCTCGCCGGTGAAGAGCTTCGCGAGGACCTCGAGCATCTCGTCGGTCCGGCGACCGCGCCCGTCGAAGCGTTGACCGGTCAGGGCGAACTCCTCGGCCATCCAGCCGACGCCGATGCCGAGCACGACGCGCTCTCCCGCGAAGACGGACGCGGTCGAGACGGCCTTCGCGACGGCGAAGGGGTCGCGCAGGGGCAGCACGTAGACGTTGGTCAGGAAGCGGACGCGCGTCGTGACCTGCCCGAGGGCCGCGATCGCGACGAAGGGGTCCGGGTAGGGCGTGCTGGTCCCCGCCTCCATGCGCCCGTCGGCGGAGTAGGGATAGCGGGACTCGACCTCGCGCGGACGCACGAGGTGGTCGCTCAGGCCGATGCCGTCGAAGCCGAGGCGCTCGACGAGGGCGGCGACCTCGGGGAGCTCCCGGGTCGGGGTGCGCGAGAGGACCTGGAAGACCTGCATCTCAGCGCCTCCCCGTGAAGGCGGGGACGCGGTCGAAGGGGACGACGCGCTGCTCGACCTCGGGGCGGGTACGGCCCTTCACGATGCGCAGGCCCATCGTGCCCCGGGCGTGGTGGGCGGTGTCGATCCAGTTCGGATGGCCCGGGTCGCGGTGGGCGACGACGAGGCGGATGCGGCCGTCGGCCTCGGGCTTCGCGGCGAGACCGTTCAGGTCGACGCGGTGGTCGCGGTAGTCGAGGGACTCGAGCCAGTAGTTGTTCAGCTGGAAGTTCCAGTAGTCGCATTCGGGCGGCCGGAGCTCGAGCAGAAAGGCCTCGTCCGAGGCGAGCGCCCAGTAGCCCTGGAGATAGAAGAGGCTCGGATCGCCCTGGGCGCGCGAGACGTCGAGGGGGCGCACTTCGTTGGGATGCGCCTGGAAGTCGCGGGCCCAGTCGGCGAAGAGGGCCGTGTTGCCCTTCACGTAGCGCACGGCGGCGAGCAGCCGGTCGTGGAAGAGCGCCGCGTCGAGGGGCGGTGCGCCCTGCCCGCCTCCCACGCGCTCGAGCTCGAGCTCGGCCACCGTCTCGCGCCGCCGATCGAGGAAGGTCTGGCGCACCACGAGCTGATGCGCCCCCGCCTCGGGATCGAGGGCGATCCAGTTGCCGGGCTGGGGCTTCGCGGAGAGCGCGATCTCGAAGCGCCCCTCGCCGTCGACGACGAGCTGGGAGCGCTCGAGGGAGCCGCTGCAGCCCGAGCGCGGGCTGCCCATGCCGCCGTAGTAGGCGCCGAAGGAGAGCACCGGGACGGTGCCGAGGCGTCCGCGGATCCGGTAGGCATGGTCGCCGTGGAGCGGCGCGGTCAGGTAGTAGGAGTCGGGGTTGTCGCAGCCGAGCTTGATGTCCGCGCGGCAACCCAGGGCGAGGCGCGGCGTCCGCGGCTCGGCGTTCTCGACGTTCATCTCGAGGGCGAGGCGCAGGATGCGCGTCAGGTAGCGGTAGCCCTCGGCGCGGTCGAGCGGATCGGCCGGGACCTCGGGTCGAAGGACGGTCTCCCCCGCGCTCTTCAGGAGGTCGCAGAACTCGCCCCAGAGCGCCCCCGACATCACCCGCTCGACCCGATCGTCCACCACTCGACTCCTCCGCCGCCGCCCCCACCCTCGCCCGTGATCGCGGTCCCGGCGCATCGCTTCCGTCATCATCGCGGAGCGGGAACGCGCTCGCTACGGTCGCGTCGAGTCGAGCCCAACGAAGGAGTCGCGCCCATGACCGATCTCGCCGCCCTCGAAGCCCGCATCCGCATCATCGAAGACACGGAGGGCGTCAAGAAGGCGATGGCGCGCTACTGGCGCTGCCTCGACGACAAGCTCTGGAGCGAGCTGCCCGATTGCTTCACGCCCGACGTGATCGGCGACTACGGCCAGCCGGCCTGGCGCCGCGAGGGGCGCGACGCGCTCGTCGCCTTCCTGCGCGAGAACGAAGGCGCGGCGGAGATCCGCATCAGCCACGGCGGCATGAACCCCGAGGTCGAGATCGAGAGCGAGAGCGAGGCGAGCGGGATCTTCAAGCTCCACGACTGGGTCGTGATCGGGAGCCAGACGCGGATGCGCGGCTTCGCACAGTACCGGATGCGCTTCCGCAAGGACGGCGGGCGCTGGCGGATCCACCGGATGGACCTGCGCTACCGCTACCGCGAGGACCACGCGGTCTACCTCGACGGCAAGCCCGCCTGGACGACCCCGGCCCTCGAGAACCAGACCTGAAGGCGCGGCCGATCGCCCTTCAGGCGAGCTTGGCGGTCAGGATCGTGAGGTTGCCGCCGCCGCCGCCGCCGTAGCCCTCGACCTCGACGTGGACGTCGATCCGCTCGCAGGGCTTCGCGATCAGCGCCTTCGCGTCGGCGGGCATCGCCGCGAGCCCGGCGACGACGTCGGTCCAGCGGACGTGCGGTGCGCCGTCGACGCAGAGCACGCCGGCCAGGATGTTCGCGACCTCGCGGAAGGCGTCGATGAGGTTCGGGCTCAGCTTGCCCGACTTGATGTCGTCCTGGGCGGAGCCGATGGGCACCATCGCCAGCGCGGCGCCGAGATAGGCGGCGAGCTCGAGGTCGAGCTGACAGACCGCGGCGAGCTTCCCGTCGCGACCGACGTAGCGCGCCGTCTGGCAGGTCTCCTTGAACTTGTTGGGCGTCTTGCTCGGCGTGACCGTCGTGGTGCGACCGATCAGCGGCTCGAGGTGATCGCTCAGCTCCTTCAGCTTCGGACAATGGACCTTCGGGGCCATGGATTTCTCGCGCGCTCCGCTTCCGACTACTCGAGGACCTTCCCGAGGACGTTCTGCATCGTCTCGGCGGTGAACGGCTTCGTCAGGAACGCGACCGCGCCCGCGGCCTTCGCCTGGTCGCGCATGTCGGTGGTGCATTCGGAGGTGATGAACGCGAAGGGAATCTCGAGCTTCTTGTCGCGCATCGCCTTGACGAGCTCGATGCCGTTCATCTCGGGCATGTTCCAGTCGGTCAGCACGAGATCCGGGGCGTCCGCCTCGATCTTCGCGAGGGCGTCCTTGCCGTTCTCCGCCTCTTCGATGGTGTGACCGGAGAAGCCGGCCTGCTTCAGGGTGCGGACCACGATCTTCCGCATGATGCCGCTGTCGTCGACGACGAGAATCTTCATGGTCACCTCTCCGATGGATCGGGGCCTGCTGCGGATGCGCCGGCGACGCGACGACGGCGGCGTCGATCCCGCGCGTCCCGATGGGCGCGTCTTCGGTGCGCCCGGATTCCGACTGGAGCGCAAATTTCCGCTCCGACGACGCGCCCGACAGCCATGCCGCGACATACCTCGCGTGCGCCGCCGCTGCGTCGCGCATTCACGCGGAACGCCGCGCCGTACACCCCTTCCAATTCGAAACGCAGCCCGCCCCGACGCTCCGCTCTCGTCGCTTTCACCGTGGCATACGTCTTGCTCAGTCGGCGCGTGTGCAGCCTCGGCTTCGGCCGGGGGCGGGAGTCCTCCGTGCTCGATACCGACGAAGAGCAGAACGAGCTGATCCAGGAATTCCTCGTCGAGTGCTACGAAGGCCTCGACAAGCTCGACCAGGATCTGCTGACCCTCGAAGAAGATCCGCGCAATACCGAGATCCTGTCCGGCATCTTCCGCACCTTCCATACGATCAAGGGCACCGCCGGCTTCCTCGCCTTCCGCAAGCTCGAGTCCGTCGCCCACCAGGCCGAGAATCTCCTCTCGAAGCTGCGGGACGGTGCCCTCGTCATGAACACCGGGCGCGCCGACGCCCTGCTCAAGACCGTCGATACCCTGCGCGCGATCCTCGCCTCGATCGAGAGCAGCCGCAGCGAAGGCGACGAGGACTGCACCGAGCTCCTCGACAACCTGAAGCGCCTCCAGCAACCCGATCAGGACGGCTTCCTCTCTTCCGGCGTCGCCCCGGCGACGGCGACCGCCGAGGCGACGAACGAGGCGAGCGAAGCGAGCGCGACCCGGACGACCGCCGAGGCGAGCGAGCCGACCCCGACGTCCGAGCCCGAAGCCGGGCTCGGCCATTCTCCCGAGACGACCGCTGCGGCCCCGCCCGCGATCGTACCCTCTCCGGCGAGCCTGCCCGACGCCGTCGCCGCCGCTCGCGCGGCGCGGTGGGCCTCGCCGCCGCCCTCGCTCGCCGCCGCCCAGGCTGCCGCGGCCGGGGGAGCGGCTTCCGCCGCCGGTGCCGACGAGGACGAAGGCGCCGAAGCGGCCCCGTCGGTCGGCAAGGCGTCCGGCAACAAGAAGAAGGAAGGGAGCGAGGCGTCCGTTGCGACGTCGACCGCCCCCGCGAAGAGCAGCAAGCCGAACGCAGTCGATACCTCGATCCGCGTCGACGTGAACCTGCTCGACTCGATCATGAACCTGGTCGGGGAGCTGGTGCTGACCCGCAACCAGATCGTCCAGCACACGGCCACCGACCCGAGCTCCGCCCTCGCGGCGACCTCCCAGCGCCTGAACCTCATCACGAGCGACCTGCAGGAAGGCGTGATGAAGACCCGGATGCAGCCGATCCGGAACGTCTGGAGCAAGTTCCCCCGCGTCGTCCGCGACCTGACCACCGCCTGCGGCAAGCGAGCCAGCCTCGTCATGGAGGGCGAGGAGACCGAGCTCGACCGCACGATCCTCGAAGCGATCAAGGACCCGCTCACCCACATGGTCCGCAACTCGGTCGACCACGGGATCGAGTCCGTCGAGGAGCGCGTCGCCGCGGGCAAGCCGGCCGAGGGGACCCTCAAGCTGCGCGCCTATCACGAAGGCGGCCAGGTCAACCTCGAGCTGATCGACGACGGCCGCGGGATCGACATCGACCGGGTCAAGGAGAAGGCCGTCGAGCGCGGCCTCCTGACCCGGGACAAGGCAGGACGGATGAGCGAGCGCGAGGCGCTCCAGCTGATCTTCCTGCCCGGCTTCTCGACCGCCCAGAAGGTCACGAACGTCTCCGGCCGCGGCGTCGGCATGGACGTCGTCCGGACCAACATCGAGAAGATCGGCGGCACCGTCGACATCCAGAGCGCGAAGGGCGAAGGCACGACGCTGCGGATCAAGATCCCGCTGACCCTCGCGATCATCCCTGCCCTGCTCGTCACCGTCGACGGCTGCCGCTTCGCGATCCCGCAGGTCAGCCTGATCGAGCTCGTCCGCCTCGAAGGCGAGCGCGCCCGCGACGCCATCGAGGAGGTCCACGGGACCCCGGTCTACCGCCTGCGCGGCGAGCTGCTCCCCCTCGTCGACCTGCGCAAGGAGCTCGGCCTGCGACCGCGTCCGGAGATCGACCACGCGGGGGCGTCGGCTCCGATGTCCGCCGGGACAGGCGTCCCGGCCGGATCGAGCGAGGGCGAGGCGAGCGTGTCCGAGACCTCCCTCAACATCGTCGTGTTGCAGGCCGACGACCGGCAGTACGGCCTGATCGTCGACTCCGTCAACGACACCGAGGAGATCGTCGTCAAGCCGCTCTCCCAGCAGATCCGCGACATCCCCGTCTACGCGGGCGCGACGATTCTCGGCGACGGCCGCGTCGCCCTGATCCTCGACTCGATCGGGATCGCCAAGCGCGCCCACGTCCTCGACGAGCAGCACGGCCACAAGCAGGCGCGGGAGGAGGCGCCGGTCGTGACGGACGCTCCGATCCGAGGCGGCCAGGTCGAGACGCTCCTGCTCCTCGACCTCGACGAGAATCGCGCCGCCATCCCGCTCTCCTCCGTCGCCCGCCTCGAGGAGATCCCGGTCGCCGAGGTCGAGCAGAGCGGCGACTTCCTCGTCACCCAGTACCGAGACCGCATCATGCCCCTCGTCTGGCTGGGCCGCACGAAGGGCCGCCCCGTCTCGCGCGCGGCCGAGAGCGACGAACGCCTCCAGGTGATCGTTCACGCCTCGGGCGAGCAGCACGTCGGCCTCGTGGTCGACCGGATCCACGACATCGTGGACGCCTCGATCGTGATCGAGCGAACGACGAACCGCGCCGACACCCTCGGCTCCGCCGTCGTCCAGGGCCGGGTCACCGACCTGCTCGACATCGCCGGCATCGTCCACCGCGCGATCCCGAACCTCGCCCGCGCGACGGCGCCGCGCGGAGAAGGAGCCCGAGCATGAGCCGGCCCGCCCAGCTCTGCACCTTCACCGTGGCGGACACGCTGCTCGGCCTCGAGGTCGAGCACGTGCAGGAGGTGCTGCGCTTCCACGAGATGGCGCGCGTCCCCCTCGCCTCGGAGACGATCGAGGGGCTCATCAACCTGCGCGGCCAGATCGTGACCGCGATCGACATGCGCCGGCGCTTCAGCCTGCCGCCCCGCGTGGAAGACCAGCGGCCGATGAACGTCGTGCTCTCCCCGAGCCACGGCTCCGTGAGCCTCCTCGTCGACGACATCGGCGACGTCCTCGACCTCGACGACCAGGAGATGGAGAGCCCGCCGGCGACGCTCGACCCCGCGTTCCAGGACCTGATCCGCGGCGTCTACAAGCTCGACGGAAGACTGCTCTTGATGCTCGACCCCGTGAAGGCGATCGACCTCGCCCCCATGGAGACCGCCTGAAACCCGAGCGCGGCGGGTCGGCGACCCGCTCCGCGCGACGACCGAAGCCTGGGCGCCCGAAGGCGCTCGATCGAAGGAGAGGGACTTGGATTTCTTCAAACGCATGCGGCTCACCAAGCAGATCACGCTGGTCATCGCGCTGACGCTCGCGATGGGCGTGGGCACCACCCTCGCGACCTTGAAGGGGATGCAGGACGCCGGCCAGATGCTGGCCGACATGCACAGCCAGCAGGTCTACCACCAGCTCCTGCTCAAGGGCGTGATCGACAACTACGCCGTCGCGATCGTCGACGCGGCCCACAAGGCCCGCGACGGAGCCCTGACGATGGACGCGGCCCGGACCGGCATCGCGACGGCGGCCGCCGACAGCGCGAAGCGCTGGAACGAGTTCACCTCGAGCGCCCTGGACGAGGAGGAGCAGGCCCTGGTCGACGAAGCCGACGCGATCTTCGTCGTGGCCAACCAGACGGCGAGCGAGCTCTCCGACATCCTCGGCCGTGGGGACCGCGCGGCGCTCACGAGCTTCGCCGCCAACAAGCTCTATCCCACGGTCGATCCCCTGACGGAGGTCCTCGGGCGCCTGATCGACCACCAGTCGAAGTCGGCTCAGGCCCTGGTGGAAGAATCCGCCGCCGATCTCGAGTTCCACACCGTCGCGGGCCTCGGCGCCCTCGTCGCGACCGGTGTGATCGCCGCGCTGCTGACCTGGATGATCTCCCGCATGGTGACCCAGAAGCTCGGCGGGGATCCGAGCGAGGTGAGCACCGTGGCGTCGCGCATCGCCCGGGGCGAGCTCGCATTCGAGGTCCCGATCGCGGAGGGCATCACGGGCTCCGCCCTCAACGCCCTCGATCAGATGCGCCAGAAGCTCGCCGAGGCCGAGGCCCTCAATGCCGACGCCAAGGGCCAGATCGCCGCGATCGGGCGCTCCCAGGCCGTCATCGAGTTCGAGCTCGACGGAACGATCCGGACCGCGAACGAGAACTTCCTGCACGCCGTCGGATACAGCCTCGGGGAGATCAAGGGGCAGCACCACCGCATGTTCATCGAGCCCGAGCTCGCCCGAAGCGGCGAGTACACGGCCTTCTGGAGCGCCCTCGGCCGCGGCGAATATCAGGCGGCCGAGTACAAGCGGATCGGCAAGGGCGGGCGCGAGATCTGGATCCAGGCCTCCTACAACCCGATCCTCGACGTGAACGGCAAGCCCGTGAAGGTCGTGAAGTACGCCACGGACATCACCGCCCAGGTCGAAGCCAAGAAGCGACTCGAGGAGGGCGTCGATCATCTGCTCGAGGTGACGGCGCAGGCCGCCGAGGGCGACCTCACCGCCGAGGTCGCGCTCACGGGCAGCGATCCGGTCGGCCGCATGGGCACGAGCATCGCCCACATGCTCTCGAACCTCCGGAGCAGCATGTCGACGATCAGCGGCCACACCCAGGCCCTCGCCAGCGCGGCCGAGGAGCTCTCGGCGGTGAGCCAGCAGATGGCCGCCAACGCCGAGGAGACGTCGACCCAGGCCAACACGGTCTCGGCCGCGTCGGTCGAGGTCAACCAGAACATCCAGTCCGTCGCCGCCGGCACCGAGGAGATGACGGTCAGCATCCGCGAGATCGCCTCGAACGCGTCGGAGGCCTCGAAGGTGGCGACCTCCGCGGTCGAGGTCGCGGCCAACACCTCGGCCACGATCCGCAAGCTCGGCGAGAGCAGCGCGGAGATCGGCCAGGTCATCAAGGTCATCACGTCGATCGCCCAGCAGACGAACCTGCTGGCCCTCAACGCGACGATCGAGGCGGCGCGCGCCGGCGAAGCGGGCAAGGGCTTCGCGGTCGTCGCCAACGAGGTCAAGGAGCTGGCGAAGGAGACGGCGAAGGCGACCGAGAACATCTCGCAGCGCATCGAGACGATCCAGGCCGACACCCAGGCCGCGGTCGAGGCGACCGCCGAGATCGCGACCATCATCGGCCGGATCAACGAGATCCAGACGACGATCGCCGCCGCCGTCGAGGAGCAGACCGCGACGACCAACGAGATCGGGCGCACGGTCGCGGAGGCCGCCAAGGGGACCGACGAGATCACGTCGAACATCTCGGGCGTCGCCACCGCCTCCGAGGACACGACCCGCGGCGCCGCGGACATCAACAAGGCCTCGTCGGAGCTCGCGAACATGGCGTCCGAGCTCCAGGGCGCCGTCACGCGGTACCGATTCGAGAATCGGACGAGGTGATCGAACTTGAAGGCCATCACCGTCGATGATTCGAAGACGATCCGCGCGATCGTGAAGCGGACGCTGAAGGGGCTCGGCTTCGAGGTCGAGGAGGCCGAGGACGGACTCGTCGCCCTCGAGCGGATCAAGCAGGCCTGGCCGATCGACCTCGCCGTCGTGGACTGGAACATGCCGAACATGAACGGCATCGACCTCGTCCGCGAGATCCGCCGCCGCCCCGAGTGGTCCGGCATGCGGATCATGATGGCGACGACCGAGAGCGAGATCAGCCAGATGCAGCTCGCCCTCGAGGCGGGCGCCGACGAATACCTGATGAAGCCCTTCGATCGAGAGGCCCTGGAGCAGAAGCTGGTGCTCCTCGGTCTCGTGGTCTGAGCCGCGACGGGAAACGGAAGAGAACATCCGAATGGAACGCATCCGTGTCCTCGTCGTCGACGACTCGACCGTCGTGCGGCGGATCGTCACCAAGGTCCTCGGCGACGATCCGCGCATCGAGGTCGTCGGGGCGGTGGTGAACGGGAAGGTCGCCCTCGAAAAGCTCGAGAGCCTCCGCCCGGACCTGCTGACGCTCGATCTCGAGATGCCCGTGATGGGCGGGCTCGAGACGCTCGCCGCGCTGCGCGCGCGGGGGATCAAGCTCCCCGTGATCGTGTTCAGCGCCGCCGACCAGGCGGGCGCCGTGGGCGCGCTCGAAGCCCTGCAGGCGGGCGCCAGCGACTACGTGACGAAGCCGTCCCAGCTGGCGCGCATCGCCGATGCCGTCGACACGCTGCGGGCCGAGCTGATCCCGAAGATCGTGGCGCTGCTCCAGTCCGCCGAGCGCGCGAACGCCCGCCTGCGCGCCGTCTCCGCCCCGACGCCGGTCGCGGCGACGGCGCCCGCGGCGATGGCGACGGGCAGCGCGACGACGGCTTCACGACCGGCGACCGTGACCGTGACCGGGCCCGAGACCGTCCCGCAGCTCGTCGTGATCGGAACCTCGACCGGCGGGCCGAAGGCGCTGCAGGCGATCCTGCCGGAGCTCCCCGCGAGCTATCCGGTTCCGATCCTGATCGTCCAGCACATGCCCCCGACCTTCACGACGACCCTCGCGAAGAGCCTCGACCAGCGCTGCCGCCTGCGCGTGCAGGAAGCGTGGGAGGGTGCCGAGGCCCGGGCCGGTGAAATCTGGATCGCCCCCGGCGACTACCACATGACGGTCGAGCGGACGGCGGGCGGCTGTCGGCTGCATCTCGACCAGGGCCCGAAGGAGAGCTCGTGCCGCCCGGCGGTCGACCCCCTCTTCCGCTCGGCCGCGAAGGCCTTCGGCGGACGCGTGCTCGGCGTCGTGCTGACCGGCATGGGGTCGGACGGCCTCGAAGGGGCACGAGCGCTCCGCCAGGCGGGCTCGCGCGTCGTCGCCCAGGACGAGGCGAGCTCGATCGTCTGGGGCATGCCCGGCGCCGTCGCGACGGCGGGGCTCGCCGACGCGATCCTGTCCCAGGGCGAGGTGGCGCTGTTCCTCGAGCGCTGCGTCGCGCTGCGCACGGCGCGTCCGGCGGCGGGGTCCCGATGACCGACGCCGACTTCAAGTACTTCACGACGTTCCTGAAGGAGCGCTCGGGCATCGCTCTCGAAGCCTCGAAGCAGTATCTGATCGACACGCGCATGGCCCCGATCCTGAAGGAGCGCAAGCTCCCGGATCTCGCCGCCCTCGTCGCCGGCCTCAAGACCGGCGACAAGGTCCTCTGCGAGATGGTGATCGAGGCGATGACGACGAACGAGACGTCCTTCTTCCGCGACGTCGCGCCCTTCGACGCCTTCCGCAACGAGATCCTGCCCCGCGTGATCGAGCGCAATGCCCGGGATCGCAAGCTCCAGATCTGGTCGGCCGCCTCGTCGTCGGGCCAGGAGCCCTACTCGATCGCGATCCTGATGCGGGAGCACTTCCCCCAGCTCGCCAGCTGGCAGGTCAACATCCTCGCCACCGACCTCTCGAACGAGATGGTCCAGAAGACGACGAAGGGCGAGTACAGCCAGCTCGAGGTGAACCGCGGACTTCCGGCCCCCCTCCTCGCGAAGTACTTCCAGCGCAAGGCCGTGCGCTGGCAGGTCAACGAAGACGTCCGCAAGCTGCTGACCTGTCGGACGCTGAACCTGCTCGAGAACTGGGTCGGCGTCCCGACGGCCGACGTCGTCTTCATCCGCAACGTGCTCATCTACTTCGAGCCCGAGCTCAAGAAGCAGATCCTCGGAAAGATCCGCAAGGTCCTGCGGCCCGGGGGTTATCTCTTCCTGGGAGGCGCCGAGAGCACGCTCAATCTCGATTCCCATTACAAGCGCCTGGACATCGCCCGTTCCGGATGCTTCCAGCTCGAGGGGGCCTGATCGTGGACATCGCTCGCGAAGACCTGATGGCGCTCGTGGACCAGACCTGGCAGACGCTCTTCGGCGATCCGATCGGCGAGGGCGATCCGTCGGCGTCCACGGGCTGGGACCTCCGCTCCCGGGTCGAGATCCGGGGCGCATGGCAGGGCAGCGTCACGATCCTGCTTTCGTCGGCGACGGCGGAGCAGATCGCCTGCCGCATGCTCGAGGCCAAGCCCGGCGAGCTCGCCGAGGAGGAGATCTTCGACGCCGCCGGCGAGATGGCCAACATCCTCGCCGGCAACCTGAAGTCGATGCTGCCCCAGCCCTCCTCCCTCGGCCTTCCGGTGGTTATCGCCGCCGACACCGGGGAAACACCGGATTTTTCGACAAACGAACCCTTGTCGCTCGCGTGCGTATGGGGCGAGACACAGTTCTCTGTCATCATCCGCACCGAATCGGGCGCGGCCGGGGGGTGATGCGATGAAGCCCTCCCCGCGAAGCAGCACGGTGGCCGCGACCGCGTCCCGGAACGGGAGACCCGGAATCGTGATCGATCACGACGCGCTCGCGCTCGCCGCCCAGGCCCTGCACCCGCTCTCGCAGACCGCCGTGCGCCTGACCCAGCTCTTCGCCTTCGAGGACTGGGACGTCGACGACGTGATCCAGGCCGTCTCCTTCGACGCCCCGCTGACCGGTCGGATCCTGCGCAACGCGAACTCCGCGGCCCTCGGCAGCGCCGGCCGCGTCGGGACGATCGAGCAGGCGATCTTCCGGCTCGGCTCCGCGTCGGTCGTGCGGCTCGCCGTCGGCGTCGCCGTCAAGGGCACGATGATGTGCGACATCCCGCTGCTCGGGGCGCGCGAGGGCGAGCTCTGGCGCCACGACGTCGCGACCGCGGTCGTGGCCGAGGTCATCCCGCTGGTCTCGCGCCGCCGCGTTCCGCCCGAGGCGTTCACCGCCGCCCTGCTCCACGACATCGGCCGCGTCATCATGTACCAGCAGGTCGACGAGCGCTCGATGCGCCTGATCGACGCCGCGCGGGACGCCGGCGAGTCGGCCGTGGCCGCCGAGCGCAGCATCCTCGGGGCCGATCACGGCGAGATCGGCGCCCTCGTCGCCCAGGCCTGGCACCTCCCCGAGACGCTGGTCCACGCGATCCGCCTCCACGAGGAGCCGACCGAGGCCCCGGACCACCGCGCCCGGGAGATCTGCGACATCGTCAAGGTCGCGGACGCGGGGGCGCGCAAGCTGGGCTTCCAGTGCGGCGAGCCCTTCGAGCACGTCCAGGACCTCGAGTCCTCGCGCAAGCGACTCGGTCTCGAGGGCGGGAAGTTCGACGAAGTCTGCGACCTCGCCCTCGAGCGCTTCGAGGAAGTCCTCGCGCAGTTCGAGTAGGCGAGCGAGCTAAGCTCGTCTCCATGACGACGAGCCCGCCCCGCCTCGAGGCCTACAAGCAGACCCCCGTCTTCGACGAGACCTCGATCCCGGCAGGCCTTCTGCGCCACCACACGACGAAGGCCGGCGTCTGGGCCCGCATCCACGTCGTCGAGGGCGAGCTCGTCCTCCGGATCCTCGAGCCGCCGTCGCGCGAGATCCGGCTCACGCCGCAGCGCGGGGGCGAGATCGCTCCGCAGGTGCCCCACGAGATCGAGGCCCGCGGTCCGGTCCGCTTCTACGTCGAGTTCCTCCGCGCGGTGGAGGCCGAGCCCGCCCGATCCTGAGTCCGCCTCGGCTGCGGGCACGCGCCTTGCTCCCCCTGCCACCGGGACGCGCCGCGAGCGCGCGTGAAGCGTCGGGGGACCTTCATGCGTGGCCGCGCGTCCCAGAGCCGGGGTCGGATGCCTCGTTCGTCGCGCGCGGCGCGGAGGCGTGGCCGTCGCGGCGCGGGGCGGGAGGGCTCGGAATGCCGAAGGGGGGCGTGCTCGCCGCGGAGATCCTCGCCGCCGGCTTCCTCGCGATCCAGCTCGTCCCCGTCGAGCGCACGAATCCCCCGGTCGAGACCGAGGTCCCGGCGAGCGCCGAGGCGCGCGAGGTCCTGCGGCGCGCCTGCTACGACTGCCACTCGAACGAGGTCGTGTGGCCCTGGTATGCGCAGATCGCGCCGGCCTCCTGGCTGATCGCGCGGGACGTCCGCGAAGGGCGCGAGGAGGTCAACTACTCGACCTGGAACCGCCTCGACGAGGACGAACGGCGCGAGGCCCTGGAGGAGAGCTGGGAGGAGATCGCCGACGGCGAGATGCCGCCCTGGTCCTATCTCCCGCTCCACCCCGCGGCGAAGCTCTCCGACGCGGACCGCCGGATCCTCGACCACTGGTCGCGCCTGCCCCCGCACCGCGCCCCGGACGCGGCCGCCGAGCGGGCCGCGCGCGCCCGCGCGCTCGATCCGTTTGCGCAGTGAGCCGTCGCGGCAGCGCGTCCGCGCTCAGCGCTTGACCTCGACTCCCTCGATCGCGGCGATGTGCCGCTCGTCCCGGGGATCGCGACCCTGCGAGGCCAGCTTCTCGCAGCGCTCCTTCACCGCCTGCCAGCCGGCGATCATGCGCGCCATGTTCTGCCAGTCGTAGGCGTCCTCCTCGTAGCTCCACAGGCCGTCGCCCGCGTAGTGGAGGATCGTGATGTTCGGCTCCTCGTGGAGCGAGCCGTCGCCCGGATCCTTCATGCGATTCATGAGCTCGCAGATCACCCAGCCCCGCTCCTCGTCGATCACGTGCCAGGTCCACGGGAAGTAGATCATGTGGTTCATCGGATAGGGCTTCGTGATCGCGGAGATCCAGCGGTAGATCGCGTCGCGCCCGCAGAAGCGGCCGAAGTGGTGCTCGACGTAGGTGGCGTCCTCGGTGAAGAGGTTCGCCCAGTGCGACCAGTCGCCGGTCGTGGCGGACTTGCGCGCCGTCAGGCGGTAGACGTGTGCCTGGTCTTCGAGCTCTTTGCGTGTCCAGCGGCCCATCGCGATCTCCTGTTGGTTCCGATCGGGTTCAACGTTGCGTGCGGCGTTCGCGCCAGTCGAGAATCGCCGTCGGCGACCAGCGCTCGTTCATGCGCAGGGCCGTCGGCCAGTCGGGGTGGAGCCCGCGCTGGCGGACGAACTCCTGCGCCATGAAATGCTGTCCGTTGTAGCGCGCCGCCTCGGGATCGGTGGCGAGCCAGAGGACCGCCTTCGCGGGGACGGCGGTCGGACAGAAGATCTCCCTGGGATAGCCGATCCGCTCGTGCTGGCGCTCGCCGCGCTCGGTCCAGACCGGGCCCGGGTCGAGGTCGAAGGCGAGCACGCCGTCCGGTCCGTGCTCGGCGGCCAGGCCGTCGGCGAGCTTGCCGAGGGCCGCCTTCGAGCAGTTGTAGGAGACGCCGGCACCGCCTCGCCCGGGAGGCCCGGCCTGCTTCGTGTAGTTGTGGCGCGTCGAGAGGTTGATGATGCAGCCGCGGCGGGCCTCGATCATCCCGGGCAGGAAGCCCTGGATCAGGGCGAGGGGCGCGAGGAAGTTCGCCTGGAGCTTCTTCTGCCACTCGCTGCGCGGCGTCGCGAGGATGAAGGCGTTGGTGTATCGGCCCTGCTCGTACATCGCATTGTTGACGAGCAGATCGAGGCGCGTCCAGCGCGAGCGGACGGTGTCGATGGCGGCGTCGATCGCTTCGGGATCGAGCAGGTCGAGGGCGATCGGGAGCGACTCGACCCCCGCGGCCTCGACGAGCGCCCCGGTCGACTCGAGGCTGCCGGGGAGCGGCGTCGGCCGGCCCGCGTCGTCCTCCTCGCGGCCCTCGCCCTCGCGGCGGGTGCGGCCGGTGTAGGCGACGTCGAAGCCCGCGCGGGCGAGCTCGACCACGATCGCCTTGCCGATGCCCCGGGTTCCGCCGGTGACCAGCGCGCGCCGACGCATGCGTCCCCTCCACCGCCCGACCCGGCGGCCCGCCCGACGCTAGCCGATCGCGCCCGCCGCCCGCGCGGCCCCGCCCCGCCCGGCTCCGCCGCCGCAACGCCCTGCGATCCCGGGTATCCTCGACCGCCATGGACGCCACCGCCCGCGGCCCCCTCGCACGCCTCGTTGCCTCGCCCCGACGCCGCGTCGGGCTCGCGATCGCGGGGCTCGCCGTCGTCGTCCGTGCGGTGCTGCCCTCCGTCCTGCAACCGATCCTGCTCGAGCGCGCCGATGCGGCCCTCGTCGGCCACGTCGAGCTCGAAGACCTCGATCTCTCGCTCCTGCGCGGCGGGGTGACCCTGCACGGTCTCGTCGTCCATACCGACGAGCGCCCGGCCGAGACGCCGCCCCTGCTCGAGGCGCGCCGGCTCTGGACCCAGATCAGCTGGCTCGCCCTCCTCGGGCGCACGATCGAGGTCGAGGACTTCGAGCTCGAAGGCTTCACGGTCCACCTCGACCGCGAGGCCGAGGGCCTGCGCCTGCCCCGACTCGCCGAGCGCGAGCCCGCCGCGCAGGAGGACGCGAAGGACGAGGCGACGGGCGCCTGGTCCTACGCCGCCGACGCCGTCTCGCTCCGGGATGGCCGCGTCGAGCTCGTCGACCACACCGTCGCCGGCGAGCCCGAGCGGATCGAGCTCGCGATCGAGGACCTGTCGGCGCGGGAGCTCGCGGTGCGCACGAATCCGGGCGACGAGGAGCCCGGCCGCATCGCGATCGAAGCGAAGCTCGATCAGGGCAGTGTCTCGCTCTCCTCCTGGATCCAGTCCGACGCCGACGCCATCGACGTCCGCTCGACCGTCGTGCTCGACGACATCCCGATCGACGAGCTGCGCCCCTACCTCGCGGCGTTCGGCTGGAGCGAGCTCTCGGGCCAGCTCGACGCGAGCCTCGAGCACCACTTCGTGACCGGCGGAGCCCACACGCTCTCCGGCCGCGCCGCCCTCGCGGACCTGCACATCGCCCTGCCCCAGCAGCCCGAGCCGGCGCTGACCTGGAAGGCGCTCGAGGTCGAGCTCGACGACGTCGACCTCGTGAAGCACCACGCTGCGATCGCCCGGATCACCTCGCGCGGCGCCCGGGTCGTCGTGGATCCCCGGGCCGAGGTCCCCCTCGCCCTGCTCGCGGGCCGCACCCCGGTCCCCGCCCGAGCGCCCGCGCAGGACGACGCGCCGCCCTCGACGCCGGGATGGACCTGGCAGGTCGCGCAGCTCGCCGTCGAGGACGCCGTCGTCGCCCTGCACGGCGCCCCCGAGCCGCTCCCGCTCGCGATCGGCGCGGCGCTCGCGCAGCTCTCGAGCGAGCCCGGCCGCCGCTCGCCCCTCTCGCTCACCGTCGCCGCGGGCGCGGACGGTGACCAGGGAACGCTCCGCCTCGCGGGCGAGCTCGCCACGAGCCCGCCCGCCTTCGATGGCCGCCTCGCGGTCGAGGATCTCGAGCTCGCCCCGCTGCTCGCCCGGATCGACGCGCCCGCGGTCCACTGGCTCACGCGTGGAAGACTGCGCACCGACCTCCTGCTCCGCGCGGCGCGCGACCTGCGCGCGACCGGACGCATCGGCCTCGCCGACCTCGACCTCGAGGAGGCGAAGACGGCGAAGCAGTTCGGGATCGCGTGGAAGGATCTCGAGCTCGGGATCCAGTCCTTCTCGCTCCGGGACCTCGTGCCCGCCCCGGATGCGGCGGCTGAGCGCGCGGTCGACCTCTCGCTCGCCCGCATCGTCCTCGTCGCACCGCGCCTGGTCCTGACCCGGGGCGAATCGGGAATCGTGCTGCCGCCGCTGCGCCCGGGCGACGCGCCCGACGAAGTCGCCGCGACCGAGGCGGTGGAGCCGGCCGATCCTGCGCCCGCGGAGACGGAGAGCACCGCGGAGGCCGGTGCGGAAGAGCGAGAGACACCCACCGAAGGCGATGCCGACGAGCCTGCGCTCCCGATCCGGATCCGCATCGCCGAGGCGCGCATCGAGGACGGTCGACTCGTGCTCGCCGATCGGAAGGTCGAGCCCTTCTACCGCGGTCGGATCAAGGCGATCGCGCTGCAGGCGACGGGGGTGCGGTGGCCCGAGAACGAGGCCGAGTCGATCGCGCTGACGGCCGAGGGGCTCAAGGGCGCGCGGCTCGCGCTGTCGGGCTCGCTCCACAGGGAGGGCTCGAAGCTCGAGGGCGAGCTCGTGCAGCTGCCGCTCGCGCAGTTCAATCCCTATCTCGCCTCGACGGGCTACGACCTGAAGAGTGGTGCGCTGTCGCTCGAGTCGCGCATCCGGCTCGCTCCGAACGCGCTGAAGACGAAGAGCCGGGTCGTCGTGTCCGCGCTCGAGGTCGGGGGGAGCGACGGCGCGAAGGCCTTCCAGGAGAGCTTCGGCCTCCCGCTCGAAGTCGCCCTCGGCCTGCTCAAGGATCTCGACGGCAAGATCACCCTCGCCGTCCCCGTCGCGGGCAAGCCCGACGAGATGAAGGTCGGCGTCGCGCGGCTCGTGGCCCAGGCGCTGCGCAAGGCGCTGGTGGGCGCGCTCGCGGCGCCGCTCAAGCTGCTGGGCGTCGCGACCGGGATGGGAGCCCGGGACGACGCGATCGCCGACGCGACCCCGGCCCCGATTCCCTTCCAGCCGGGCGAGACGCTGCTCGGGCCCGAGGCGGAGGAGCGCGTCGAGGAGATCGCAGGACTGCTCACCGCGTCGCCGGGGATCGCCCTGCGCCTCGCCGGGCAGACGGATGCCGCCGACCGGCGGATCGTCTGCGAGCGCGCGCTGCTGAAGCAGCTCGAGGCGAGCCGCGGCGTGCGTGCCCTCGCCTCCCTCGGCGAGATCGCGACGCGAAGGGCGGTGCGCGAGCACCTCGCGCGCAAGCTCGCCGGCCGGACACCGCCCCCGCTCGCCGCCCACGACGCGAGCTGGCTCGAGAGCCAGCTCGCCCACGCGACCGCGCCGGCCGAGGTGCTCGAGTCCCTCGCGGTCGCGCGCGCCGAGGCGCTGCGCGCGGCCCTGACGAGCGAGCACGGCATCGCGCCGACGCGCCTGATGCTCGATCCGGCGCGGGTCTCGCCCCCGGCGCCGGTTCCGGGCGTCGCGGTCTCGCTCGGGGTGCCCGCCGAGGACGGGCCCGACGAGGCGGACGACGACGCGGACGATGCAGCCGAGGCCGGCTGAGCGCGCCCTGTCGGCGACGCGAAAACGACCTACCGTCGCAGCGGGTCGGGCGATCGTCGCTCGGCGCTTCCCCGACGAGGAGAGTTGGCGATGGGACGAATGTCCGGCAAGGTGGCCCTGATCAGTGGCGGTTCCCGGGGCCAGGGCGAGGCGGAGGCCCGGCTGTTCTGCAGCGAGGGCGCGAAGGTCGTGATCGGCGACGTGCTCGACGAGGCCGGGCGCAAGGTCGCGGCCCAGCTCGGCGACGCCGCGCGCTACGTCCACCTCGACGTGACCCGCGAAGACGACTGGGCGCGCGCGGTCGAGCAGACGATCGCCGCCTTCGGCCACCTCGACGTGCTCATCAACAACGCCGGCATCGTGCGCACGGGCTACCTCGAGACCCACAGCCTCGCGGACTACATGGCCGTCGTGAACGTGAACCAGGTCGGCGTGTTCCTCGGCATGCGCGCGGTGATCCCGGCGATGAAGGCCGCAGGGGGCGGCTCGATCGTCAACATCTCGTCGAACGCCGGCCTCGAAGGGGTCGAGGGCGTGATCGGCTATGCGGCGAGCAAGTGGGCGGTGCGGGGCATGACGAAGTCCGCGGCCCTCGAGCTCGGGCAGTACGGCATCCGCGTCAACTCGGTCCATCCCGGCGGCGTCGACACGCCGATGCTCGGCGGTGCCGAGCTCGGCCACATGCTCGCGACGAATCCCTTCGCCGGACAGCCGATCCCGCGCATCGCCCAGCCCGAGGAGATCGCGCGCCTCGTGCTCTTCCTCGCCTCGGACGAGAGCAGCTACTCGACCGGTGCCGAGTTCGCCGCCGACGGCGGACGCATGGCGGGCCACCGCGACCCGGGCATCGTCGGGCGCTGACCCGCGCCGGGAGGCGCGGGGGCTCAGGGTCGGATCGAGACGGGTGTCCCGCGCGGCGCGTGCCGCGCGAGCCAGTCGATCGCCTCGTCTGTGACGGCGACGCAGCCCTCGGTCCAGTCGAGGTCGAGGTCACCGCGCCAGCGCCGGCCCTCGCCGTGGAAGCCGAGCAGGCCGCCGAGGCGCGTATCCTGGGGCGGCATGCGGCCGGCGGCGTGGGCGGCGACGATGCGGTGGTGGTCCTCGTTCGGGATCAGGCGGCTCGCGAGCGCCCGATCGGCGTCGGCGATCGACGGGTAGTCGATCGGGATGAAGCGATGGAAGCGGCTCGGCCGGGGATCGCCGGCGAGGTGGTAGTCGCCCTCCGGAATCCGCTGGTCGCCGCCTCGGAGCTTGGGGCCGACGGGCTCGCGGGAGAGCGCGATCTCGAAGAGTCGCAGCCCGCCCCCTTCACATGCGGCGATCAAATGCCGCTCGGCCTTGCGGACCTCGATGCGGACGACCCGCTCGCACGGGAGGCTCGACGGATCGGGGGGCGGCGACGGCTCCGGCACGACCAGCGTGGGCGGCGGCGACGGCGGAACGGACGTCGCTCCGGCAGAATCCGAGCCGGGACGGACGACGGGCGTGCGAGGACAACCGATGACGAGCCAGCCGAAGGCCTGCGCGAAGACGATCGCGACCACGAGCCTCCGCCGACGCCGCGCGCGCCCGCGGCCCGATTCCGCCGTCCCCGTCGCCCGCCCCACCGTGCTCCTCGCCGGGCTCGCCACCCTGCTCCCCACCCTGCTCTCCGCCCTGATCTCCGCCCTGCCGTTCGCGCTGGCCTTCGCCGGCCCGTCCCGGGCGGCCGACGCGCCCGTGCGCGCGCGGTCCCAGCCTGCCCCGGCGCGCACGCCCTTCGCCCCGGTCGTGGGGCGGGCCGAGATCGACGTCGTCGGCCCGGGCGACACCCTGCTCGACCTCGCCGAACGCCATCGCCTCGGCTTCGAGCGCGTGGCGCGGCTCAATCCGGAGCTCGACGCCTGGATCCCGCCGAAGGGCGCGCGCGTCCGGCTCCCGACGCTGCACGTCCTCCCCGACGCACCCCACGAGGGTCTCGTCGTGAATCTGCCCGAGCTCCAGCTCTATGACTATGGGGTCGATCGCGAAAGCCCCGAGGTCCTCGCCCTCGCGATCGGCGACGAGCTCGACCCGTCCCTGGTCGGGACCTTCCGGGTCGGACGCAAGCGCGCGAATCCGGTCTGGCACGTCCCCGAGTCGATCCGGGCGGAGCGCCCCGAGCTTCCGGCGGAGGTCCCGGCCGGCCCCGACAATCCCCTCGGCCCGTTCTGGCTCACGATCGGCCAGACCAGCTACGGCATCCACGGGACCAACAACCGCTGGTCGATCGGCCGCGAGGCGACCCACGGCTGCCTCCGCCTCTACAACGACGTGGTCGAGCGCCTGTACGCGCGGACCCCGACCGGCACACCGATCCGGATCCTCTACCAGACGGTGAAGCTCGGCGTGCGCGACGACGTCGTCTACGTCGAGGCCCACCCGGATCGCTATCGACGCGAGCCCCATCGGCTCGCGGATGCACCGCCCGTCTCGTCGAGTGGGGGCTCGACGACGAGAGGCGCTCTCGCTTCTCGAACGCACGATCGAGGCGGCGCGCGGGGAGCCGGTGGCCATCGGCGTCCTGCCCGACGACCCGGCGCCACGCGACGCGCCGCGCGACGACCTCCGCTACTTCGAGACCGACTTCTTGAACATCGCGTCCGCCCGGCGCGCCGCTTCTTCGGCGCGCTGGGCCGACTTCTGGGCCTCGGTCTCGGCGGCGGTCGCCCGCTCGACCGCGCTCGCCGCGGTCGCATTCGCCTCGGCCGCGCTCGACTCGACCGCCGAGAGCGATCGTTCCATCGTGCCGAGCCGTCCCTCGATCGCCGCATGCTGCGCCTCGAGCGCGTCGAGCCGCTTCTGGGCAGCCTCGAGATCGCCCGTCGATGCACATCCCACCAGCGCGAGCGCGACGAGCGCTCCCAGTCCCGCGACACTCGATCGGATCATCCTGTCTGCCATGTGTCCCTCCTCGCCGTCCCGGCCGCTCCTGGGCCGCGCGGACGGGCTGCATGAATTGCTCCGCGCCGAGACATAGCAAGAAGGCTGCCAGGGGCGATCGGCGGACGAGCGGTGCCGTCCTCGAACGGAGGCCCGCCGGACGCCTCCGTGCGCCGGCCCGCTCGCCGAGACGCGACCCGAAATGTCCCGCTCCCGGCCCGGATCGGGGCGGTGTGTCGCAGATCCCCCCGCCCCGGGGCGGGCTCGACCTTCTCCCGCCGCCCGCGGCGCCCGGGCTCCCGAGCCGGCTCTCGCCCCCGGACCGACCGGTCCCGGGCTGGCACTCGCCCCTCGCGCGGCCTCCCGCCCCCTCTCCCCGGGCCCCGCCCTGGGCCGCGTCCCGTCCTGGCCCGCGTCCCGAACCCCTCGATCGGGGAGTGAATCCGGTCCAGACCTCATGCAAAACCGGGCTTTCTGCCGAGAAAGTGCCGGCGACTTGCGCCGATCAGATTCGAAATCTCGCGATTTCTGCGGACTCGGGTGCGATTTCCGCCTCCGAGACGCCACTCCACCCCAAGCCCAGACCGGCTTCGGGGTCGGGCCCGGCTCGAAGCAGCGGCGCGAGCAACCCACCACGTAGAAGAAAGCAGCAGGCAGGGACAAATGACGATGCGGATCTCGAAGCAGAAGAATGGGATGATGCGGAGCGCGGTGGCCGGGCTCGCGGGGCTGGCGGCGACGGTGGTCGCGGCGGCGGATGCCCAGGCCAACAACGTGATCGTGAACCAGGGGCTCACGGGCAACACGACCTACTTCGGCGCGCTGCACACCGACGACCAGGACTTCACGGACGTCTTCAACATCGCCATCTCCGGCTCGATCCTGGCGAACGTCAGCCTGACGACGATCGGCTCGGGCCTGCAGAACATCGATTTCGTGAGCGCGGACCTGAACGGCACGCCCCTGACGCTGGGCCCGAACGGCTTCGTCGAGACGGGCTTCCTGAACGACACGCTCCTGCAGGGCCCCCTGGTCCTCACGATCAAGGGCCGGAGCGGCGCGGCCGGCGGAACCTTCGCCTCCTACTCGGGCACGCTCAACGTGAACATCGTGCCCGAGCCCTCGACCGCGCTCCTGATGGGCCTCGGTCTCGGCGGCCTCGTCCTCGCGACGCGCCGCGCGCGAGCCTGATCCGCCCCGAAGCCGCCGACGCGCGCCCGCCCCGACCCGACCGCATCGACGGGGCGGCGGCGCGCGTTCGATTGGCTATCCCTTCTCCGTCCGACGACGGCCCGATCGATCGAGCCCGGCTCGACCGATCGGCGACGTCGCCACTCCGCGTGCGGGACGCGCGGACGTGAAGACGTGAAGAGGTGAGAAAGGAGCCGATCGTGGAGTTCGATCCCCAGGCGCTCTCCGAGCTGCCCGACCCCTATCCGGTGTTCGCCGAGCTGCGCGAGCAGCATCCGATCCACTACAGCCCCGAGCGTGATCTCTGGGTCGTGTCCCGCTACGACGACGTCCGCAGGGTCCTGCTCGACGCCGAGACCTTCGCGTCGGGCAAGGGGACGGTGCCGACGGGCTTCGTGGCGGTGAAGCCGATGCTGATCACGCAGGATCCGCCCTACCACACCCATCTGCGCAGCGCGGTCCATCTCGCCTTCACGCCGCGGCGCATGGCGAAGCTCGACGCCTTCATCCGCCGCGTGACCCGCGAGCTGCTCGACGCCATCGACCCGAAGAGCGAGACCGATTTGTTCTCGGCGTTGACCGATCCGCTGCCCGTCGCCGTGATCACCGAGCTGCTCGGCATCGGCTTCGAGGATCGCCGGACCTTCAGCCACTACGCGGGCGCCATCATCCACGCGGATGCGGGCCACGGCCCGAGCGCCGCCGAGGCGATCGAGTGGATCTACGCCTACCTCGAGCGCGTGCTGCCCGAGCGCGAGGCGAATCCCGGCGACGATCTCGTCAGCCGGCTGCTCCATCCGGGGCCCGGCGAGCCGAAGCTGACCCACGACGAGGTCGTCGGCTTCTCGGCCCTGCTGCTGATGGCGGGGACCGAGACCACGACCAACGCCCTCGGCAACGCGATCGCGGTGCTCCACGACCGGCCCGAGATCCGGGCGCGCCTTGCCGCGAACCCGGCGGGCATCCCGCGCGCGGTGGAGGAGTGTCTCCGCTTCGAGTCGCCCGTCCCCGGGCTCTCCCGCGTCACGACTCGCGACGTCGAGCTCCACGGCCGCAAGATCCCGGAAGGCGCCCGCGTCCACATGGCCTTCGCCGCCGCGAACCGCGACGAGCGCATGTTCCCGAACGGCGAGACCTTCGAGCCCGATCGCCAGCCGAACGCCCACCTCGCGTTCAGCCTCGGGATCCACTTCTGCCTGGGCGCGTCGCTCGCGCGCACGGAGCTGAAGATCGCCCTCGAGGAGCTGCTCGCGCGGCATCCGAACTACCGGATCTTCCCGGAGCGCGGCAAGCGCCTGCGCAGCGACGCTGCGCGCGGCTTCTCGTTCCTGCCCTGCATCGCTGCGCCCTGAGGCGGCGCCGGTGAGCGCGGTCGCAGCCGGATCGCCGGCGCGGCGGCGACGGGTCGAGCCGCGCGCGACCCGTGCGCGGCGCGTCCGTCCTCAGGCGCGCGCGGCGCCCGGGACGTCGACGGTGACCGTGTCGCGGCCAGAGCGCAGGATGCGGCCCGGGCGCGCGCCGGTCAGCTTGCCACCGCGCACCACGTCGACCCCACCGACCGCGACCGCCTCGACGCCGATCGCCTCGGCGTAGAGCCGCGCCGCGCCGCCCGGCAGATCCGAGCGGCTCTCGACCGGCCCGCGATCGACGCGCGCCGCGTCGAAGACGACGAAGTCCGCGACCGCCCCCTCGCGCAGCTCGCCGCGATCCCGGAAGCCGTAGAGCTTCGCCGGCACCTGGGCCAGCTGCTGCACCGCCTGCTCGACCGTCATGATCCCCCGCTGCCGCACGCCCTCGGCGAGGAGCTTCGTCGAGTATGCGAAGGCCGTCCCGATGTCGAGATGCGCCCCCGCGTCCGAGGCGCCGACCACGACGCGCGGATCGAGCAGGAGCTCGCCCCGGATCTTCCAGCTCGCGTCGTCCGCGCCGACCCGGACCGGGACGAAGAGCGTGCGGAGCTCGTCGGCCAGCGCGATGTCGAGCAGCGCATCGACCGGGTCGAGGCCGCGCTCGCGGGCGACGTCGCCGACCTTGCGGCCGACGAGGCCCGCGTTCTTCGGGAGGTGGACCCGGGAGATCTCCATGCGCGCGAAGTCCGAGTAGTCGGCGAGCGGGCCGCGCAGGGCCTCGGCGGTCGCGCGCTTGATCGGCTCGCGCTCGGCGGGATCCGCCAGCGCGCGCCGCCGCTCCTCGAGCGGGAGCGCCATCACCTTCGCGAAGCCCGGCAGCCCGCCGAAGTAGAACGGGCTCGCGAAGTCGACGAAGAACTCCATCGGATGGGGCACCGACAGGGGCACGACCCGCGCCCCCCGCGCCGCCGCTCGGTCCGAGAGCGCGAGCTGGCGCAGGTAGTCGGCGGGCTTCTCGGCGTTGACGATGAGCACGTTCCAGTTGATCGGCCGCCCCGCCTCGAGCGACATGCGGATCATCGTCTCGCCGGTCGCATCGAAGTCGCCGAGCGAAGGCGCGAACTCGAGGGTCGTCCCGGGATGCGCCCGCACGACGCGACAGAGGGCGAGCAGCTCCTCGTCGCTCGCGTGATACGACGGCACCCGCGCCCCTTCGTAGTCCTGGTGCACCGGCGTCCGGCCCGACGAGAGCCCGAGCCCGCCCTCGCGCAGGCTCGTCGCGAGCAGCGCCGACATCGCCTCGAGCTCGGCGGGCGTCGCGCGCTCGCCGATCGAGCGCTCGCCCATCACGACGCGGCGGATCGCGGAGTGGCCGACGAGGAAGCCCGCATTGATGCCGATCCCGGCGTCGAGGAAGTCGAGATACTCGCCGAAGCTGCGCCAGCCCCAGGGCCCGCCCGCCTCGAGCGACTCGAGGGGCATGCCCTCGACGCGCGCCAGCATGCGGCGGATGTAGCGTCCCCCGTCGTCCGCGAGCGGCGCGATCGTGAAGCCGCAGTTGCCGCCGACGACCGTCGTCACGCCGTGGAAGCAGGACGGCGTCGCCGCGCGATCCCAGAGCAGCTGCGCGTCGTAGTGGGTATGGATGTCGATGAAGCCCGGCGCGACGATCGCACCGTCCGCGTCGAGGGTCTCGCGCGCGGACTCGGTCAGCCGACCGATCGCGGCGATGCGGCCGTCCCGGATCCCGACGTCCGCCGTGCGCCGCGGCGCTCCCGTCCCATCGACAACCAGGCCCCCTCGGATCAATCGGTCGAACATGGCCACACCTCCGCGTGGCCTCATTCTCTGTCGCGCGGCGGCGCGTGGCAAGTCCGGGTCCGAAGGGCGGTCGGAGGCCGCGTTGACGGCCCGGATGGGGTGGTGGAGAGTCCGCTTCATGCAAGATCCGCTGCTCGAGGAACTGCGCGTCGTCGAGGTCGCGATGTTCGCGCCCGACGCGGTCGGCATGCACCTCGCCGATCTCGGCGCCGAGGTCGTGAAGGTCGAGGAGCCGGGGCTCGGTGATCCCGCGCGGCTCCTCGGCGTGCCGTTCCAGGGGGAGAGCAGCGCGACGCGGCGCTGGAATCGCGGCAAGCAGAGCGTGATGCTCGATCTTCGAACGGCGGAGGGGCGCGCGGTCTTCCTCGAGCTCGTGCGCGTCGCCGACGTCGTCGTCGAGGGCATGCGCGCGGGGGCGCTCGCGCGCCGCGGGCTCGGCTACGAGGCGCTCGTCGCCGTCAATCCGAAGCTCGTCTTCGCCTCGGTCTCGGGCTGGGGCGAGCAGGGCCCCTACCGCGCCCTCGGCTCCCACGGCCTCGCCTTCGACGCGTTCGCCGGGCTCGCGCCGCCCCGCGTCGTCGACGGCCGGATCGCGCGACCGATCGGCCACGTCTGGCAGGGCCTCGAAGCCGGTCCGCTCTACGCGGCGCTCGGGATCCTCGCAGCGGTCGTGCGCGCCCGGGCGAGCGGTCGGCCGGCGCGCCTCGAGGTCAGCCAGGCGGATGCGGCCGCGGCGTGGAACGGCTGGCGGATCGCGTACGAAGCGGAGAACGCCCGCGCGGCGCACGGCGGGGATCCCGCGGCCCTCGCAGCGCTCGACTCGGCGGCGGAGGGCGCCGGGCAGACCGGCGAGCGCGACATGACGGCGCGGGACGTCCGCTACCAGTACTACGCCGCGTCGGACGGGCCCGTCCTGCTGATGGCGACCGAGACGCGCTTCTGGAAGAACTTCTGCCAGGCGATCGATCGGATGGATCTCTTCGAGCGCTGGCCGGGCCGTCCCCACGCCGACCACGACTACGGCAACGACGCCCTGCGCGACGAGCTCACGCGGATCTTCGCGATGCGAACCCGCGCCGAGTGGATCGAGCTCTTCATCCGGCACGACGTCGCCGGCTCCCCCGTCTACGAAGGAGGCGAGACCCACGCCGATCCGCACTTCGAGGCGCGCGGGCTCTGGCTCGACGAAGAGGTCCACGGCCTGCGCCTCGTCGCACCGCCGATCCGCGTCGACGGCGCGCTCGCCTGCGCGACGACCCGGGCTCCTCGCGGCGGGGAGCAGACCGAAGCGATCCTCCGCCGCGTGCTCGGCTACGACGACGCGCGCCTCGCGGCGCTGCGCAGCGCGAAGGCGATCCCGGAGCGCGCCGAATGATCCGCCCCCTCGAAGGCCTCGCGGTGCTCGCCGCCGAGCAGATGCACGCCCTGCCCCACGCGACCCAGCTGATGGCGCTGATGGGCGCCACCGTCCTCAAGGTCGAGCCGCTCGAGGGCGAAGCCGGCCGCCACGGCCGCCCGACGGTCACCGACACGGACGGCCGTGCGACCGGCTCGACCTTCCTGCGCAACAACCTCGCCAAGCAGAGCCTCGCGATCGATCTCAAGCGCGACGAGGGGCGCGCGCTCTTCCACGCGCTCGCCGGGACCGTCGACGTCGTCGCCGAGAACTTCCGCCCGGGCGCCGCCGACAAGCTCGGCATCGGCTACGCCGCCCTCTCGGCGATGCATCCGCGCCTCGTCTACGTCTCGATCTCGGGCTTCGGCAACCGCATGGATCCGCCGAGCCCGTACCGCGATCGCGCCGCCTATGCGCCCATCGTCGAGGGCATGGCCGGGCTCTACGAGTACGCCCGCGAGGGCAACGCGCCGCCGCGCCCCGCGTCGGCCGGTGCCCTCGGCGACACGGCGCCCGGGCTCCACGCGCTGATCGGGATCCTCGCCGCCCTGCGCGAACGCGACCGGACCGGCCGCGGCCTCCAGGTCGACGTCTCGATGTACGACTCGATGATCGCCGTCGCGGACGTCGTCCATCCGGCGAGCCTCGGCGTCGAGCCCGCGCGGGCGACGCAGGGCATCGGCATCCTCCACGCCTTCCGCGCCCGCGACGGCTGGTTCACGGTCGAGGTCGTGCGCGAGCCGCATTTCCCCGGCTTCGCGGCGGCGGTGGGCCACCCGGAGTGGGCCCGAGATCCGCGCCTCGCGACGCGGCGCGGCTGGTCGGACCACATGGAGGACTTGATCCGGCCCGGCGTCGAGGCCTGGGCCGCCGGGCTCACGAAGAGCGAGGCCGCCGCGGCGCTCGCGGCGCGGGGCGTGGCGGCGGGGCCGGTGAACACGGCGGCGGACATCGCCGCGGATCCCCACCTGCGCGACCGCGACTTCATCATCGAGACCGACACGCCCGAGGCCCGCGTCCGCATCGTCGGCAACCCGATCGCGTTCCGCCGCCCCGCGCCGTCGGCGCGCGGCGACGCAGCGCAGGCCGCGGACGCGCGGCCGGCCTCGGGCCGCGCCGACGCCTCGTCGTGCGAGTCCTCCCCGCCGCGCTGGCCGCGGCTCGGTCAGCACACCGACACGATCCTGTCCCAGCGCCTGGGCCTCGACCCGGCGCGCATCGCCGCCCTGCGCGCGGCGGGAGTCGTCGCATGAGCCTCTCGCGCTCCGCCGAGATCCGCAGCCGTCTCGACCATCCGATCATCGACGCCGACGGCCACACCAGCGAGTACCTCCCCGCCTTCGCCACCTACCTGCGCGACGTCGGGGTGTCGACCGACTTCAACCGCCTCTTCCAGGGCGTGCTCGGCGCCGCCGGCGACTGGTACGACCACACCCCCGCCGAGCGGCGGCGCAAGCACCTCACGAAGTCGCCCTGGTGGACCCGGCCGATGCGCGACGCGCGCGATCGCGCGGCGGCCTGCTTTCCGCGCTACCTGCGCGAGCGCATGGACGAGCTCGGCTGCGACCTCTCGGTCGTCTATCCGAGCACGGGCCTGGCGTTCCTGCAGGTCGGGAATCCGGAGATCCGCCGCGCCGCCTGCCGCGCCCTCAACCGCTACCATCGCGACGCCTTCGACGGCACGACGGATCGCCTCGTCCCCGTCGCCGCGATCCCCGCCCACACGCCGCAGGAGGCGATCGAGGAACTCGAATACGCCGTCCTCGAGCTCGGCTTCCGCGCCGTCGTGATTCCGAGCTACGTCCCCCGCCCGCTCCCCGGCTACGAGGACGCCGATCCCGACACGCGCCGCGTCGCCTTCTGGCTCGACACCTACGGCGTCGACAGCGACCACGACTACGATCCCTTCTGGCGCCGCTGCATCGAGCTCGGCGTCTCGCCCGGGACGCATACCCAGGGCAACGGCGTCGGCTTCCGCCGCTCGACCGAGAGCTGGGTCTACAACCACATCGGCCACTTCGCCGCGAGCGGCGAGGCGCTCTGCAAGTCGCTCTTCCTGGGCGGCGTGACCCGGCGCTTCCCGGCGCTCCGCATCGCGCTGCTCGAGGGCGGGGTCGGCTGGGCCTGCGCGCTCTACGGCGATCTCGTCGGCCACTGGCAGAAGCGCAACGTGAAGGCCCTGCGCGAGAACCTCGATCCGGCCCTGCTCGACGTCGAGACCTTCGAGCGCCTCGCCACCCGCTGGGCCAGCGTGGGCACCGCGACCCCCGAGCGCATCGCCGGCCTCGCCCTCACGACCCCCGGCCACACCTCGAGCGGTGCCGGCGCCGGATCGAGCGGCCCGAGCGACGCCGAGATCGACGAGTTCCGCGCCCTCGGCATCACCCGCGCGGAAGAGATCCCCGGCCTCTTCGTCCCGAACTTCTACTTCGGCTGCGAGGCCGACGATCCCATGAACGCGCTGGCCTTCGAGGGACGGCGCTGGCCCTTCGGTGCGACGCTCAAGGCGTTCTACGGCTCGGACATCGGTCACTTCGACGTGCCCTCGCTCCCCGACGTCCTCGTCGAGGCATGGGAGAACATCGAGCACGGCTTCATGGATGCGGCCCAGTTCCGCGCCTTCACCTTCGAGCATCCCGCGCGCTTCTACCTCGAGAGCAACCCGCGCTTCTTCGCAGGGACTGCGGTCGAGGGCGCCGTGGCTCCGCTCGTCGGCGGGCCGACGGCGGCGGCGCCGGGCGCGGCGCCGGCCGGGGCCAGCTCGGCGGGCGGTGCGACGGCGCGATGAAGGATTGGGGGGTCGGGATTCCGCGCCCGTGGCAGGCCGCGGCCGAGCCGGTCGATCCCGCGCTCGACGCCGACGCGATCCTCGCCCGCATCCTCGACCCCGATCGCCGGGGCGCGCTGCATCCCCTCTACCACCGCCTGCGCACCCTCGACCCGATCCACCGCAGCCGCTCGCCGCGCCTGCCCGAGCGCTGCTTCGTCCTGACCCGCTTCCGCGACGTCGACCACGTCGCCCGCAGCTCGGCCGCCGTCAACGATCCCGACACCGCGAAGGTCTTCGACCGCGACGGACGCGGCGGCGCCTTCTTCCAGCTGATGCGCCACGCGATGCTCTTCCTCGAGAAGGGCGACCACGACCGCGTCCGCCGCCTCGTCTACAAGGCCTTCACGCCCCGGGCGATCGCGCCCCTGCGCGCGCTGACGGAAGCGACCGCCCACGCGCTCCTCGACGCGGTCGAGGCGAACGGGCGGATGGACTTCGTGCGCGACTTCGCTTACCCGCTCCCGATCCGGGTGATCGGCCGGCTGCTCGGGCTGCCCGACGAGGACCAGGCGCGGGTCGAGGAGTGGGCCTGGGACTTCGCGCGGGCCGGGGATCCGATGACGGCGACCGCCGAGACGATCCGCCGAGGGAACGCGGCCGCAGAGGGCTTCCACGCGTTCTTCGCGGCGGCCCTCGACGAGCGGCGCGCGCGCCCGCGCGACGACCTGATGACGACCCTCGTCGAGGCCGAGGAGGGAGGCCGCGGCCTCGGACGCGAGGAGGCGATCGCGACCTGCGTGCTGCTCCTGCAGGCGGGCCACGAGACGACGGCCGACCTGCTCGGCAACGCCGTGATCAACCTCTTCGCCTTCCCCGGCGAGCTCGCGCGCCTGCGCGACGAGCCGGCGCTGCTCCCGGAGGCGATCGAGGAGCTGTTGCGCTTCGAGCCGCCGGTGCAGCTTTC
The DNA here is from genome assembly GCA_046351135.1 of Myxococcota bacterium. Taxonomy (GTDB): domain Bacteria; phylum Myxococcota_A; class UBA9160; order UBA9160; family UBA4427; genus UBA4427. The sequence continues at coordinate 196,608 of JAXLZA010000011.1, forward strand.
GATGCGGCTCGTGCGGGAGCCGATCGACCTCGGCGAGCGGACGATCCCGGCGGGCCACTTCGCGGCCCTCGTCTACGGCGCCGCCAACCGCGACCCCGCGGTCTACGACGAGCCCGATCGCCTGCGCCTCGACCGCGGTGCACCGCATCTCGCCTTCAGCGCCGGCGCCTACTACTGCATCGGCAACGCGCTCGCGCGCAGCGAGATCCGGGCGGCGCTGCAGGTCCTGCTCGCGCGGCTGCCGAGCCTGCGGCCCGACGGATCGGGCTGGGTCGAGCGGCGGACGGTGCGCCTGCGCGGGCCGCAGGCGCTGCCGGTCGCGTGGGATCCGCGGCACTGAGATCGGGACGTCGGCGAGGCGGGGCCGAGGCACCGTCCGTGCGCCGACGTCGGGCGTGCGGCGAGCGCATCTCGGACACGAGGCGGGCGCGCGCGTCAGAGCGTTTCGAGGAAGGCGAGCAGCGCGGCCCGCTCGGACGGGCTCAGCGTGAACGGGACGAGGCGTTCCGCACCGCGACCGCCTCCGCGCTCGTAGAACGCGACGACGTCGGCGAGGGTCGCGAGGCTCCCGTCGTGCATGTAGGGCGCGGTGCGGGCGACGAAGCGCAGGCTCGGGGCGCGGAAGGCGACGGTCGCGTCGGAGACGGCGGTGCGATGGAAGACGGGGGCGACCTCGCGGCCCGGCATCGCGGTCGGCCCCGAGAGATGGGGGCCGGCGTGGCAGTGGCCACAGCCGAGGCGCTCGGAGAAGAAGAGCCCCATCCCCCGCTCGGCCGCCTCGCCGAAGCCCGAGGCATCGTCCAAGTAGAGCCGCCGATCGAAGGCCGAGTCCATGCGGATCAGCGTCCGCACGTAGCTGGCCAGCGCGCGGACGACGCTCGTCTCGTCGAAGGGCGCCTCGCCGAAGGCGGCGCGGTGGAGCGCGGCCAGCTCGGGGTCGGCGGCGAGGGCTGCGGCCGCGGCCGGCCCGAAGCCCATCTCGACGGGCTCGGTCCCGGTCAGCGGGAGGCGGAGCTGGTCCTCGAGGCGCACGAGCCCCTGGTCGATCCAGGTGTACGAGACGTTGTAGGCGACGTTCCAGAGCGTGGGCGTGTTGCGCGCGTGGGGCTCGCCCGAGGCACCGATCGCCCGGGCGCGGCCGTCGGTGAGCTCGCGCGCGGGATCGTGGCAGGTCGCACAGCTCGTCGTCCGGTTGAACGAGAGCCGCGGGTCCGAGAAGAGCCGCCGGCCGAGCGCGACCTTCGCCTCGCTCATCGGATTGTCCGGGGGCACCGGCGGCGGTGTGATCCCCTCCGGCAGCGACCAGCGATACGCCGCGGGCTCCGTCGCCGCCTCCGCCGCGCTCGCCGGACCCGGCCGACTCGCCAGCCCCGCGACGCTGCCCCAGAGCGCCGCACCCAACCCCGCGCCCGCGATCAAGGCCTCCGCGCTCGCGCGCCAGCGCCCGCTCCCGCGGAGTCCGCCGCCCATCGCTACCAGCGGCGGGTGTTGTTCAGGGAGAGATCGTCGCCGGCCTGCGCGAGGGCCTTGCGCTCCTGGACCCACTCGGCGAACGCGGCCGTCGCCTCCCCCGCCGGCTGCTGGACGACCCAGGCATCCATGGCCTTCATCAGCTGATCGGCGAGCGCGCGCTCGTTGCGGAAGAGGACCATGTAGGCCGACTTGACCTTCTCGAGCTCGCCGATGCCGAGATAGGCCTCGCCGCGGTACTCGATCGCGGGGAAGTAGGCGGAGTTGATCTCGAGGGCCCGATCGTAGGCGGCGATCGCCTCGGGATACTTCCCCGTCCGGCGCAGCGCGTAGCCGAGCTCGTTCTGGGCCTCGTAGTGCTTCGGGAGCGCCTTCACCGCCGCCGTCTGCGAGCGGATCGCGGCCGCGTAGGCCTTCTGGGCCTGGGCGAGGAGCTTCTCGCGGTCCTTCGGATCCTCCTTCTTCGCGGCCTTCTCCTCGTACTTCCAGGCCTTCGCCTTGGCACGCAGCCCCGCCTGGTAGTGGCGGCGGGCGATGGACTCGGGCGAGCGGCTCGAGCGCGACGACGACGAGCCGACGGAGCCTCCGTAGTCCCCGCCGCCTCCGCCGCCCCCCGCCGCCGAAGCGGCGATCGGCAGACCGAGCAGAGCGAAGGCCACCAGGAGCGACAGGGCAATCCGAAGAACCCGCATGACAAGACCTCCTCGTCCATCCTCATCGATCGGCCGTCCACGGCCGGACGGAGACGAGCGCCCGGCCCCCGTCCCCCGGCGACGGCCGCCCCTCTCCGCCGCGAATCTTCGCGCGCACCGACACGGACGGCCAGCCTCGGTGACGGGGGCAGCGGCGCGGCCCGAGGCTGGTACCCTCGACGCCGCCTCGCCAGGAGATGCCATGGCCGCCGAACGCCCCCGCCTGCCCTATCGCCTCGTCGACGCCGACAACCACTACTACGAGCCCGACGAAGCCTTTACCCGCTTCCTCGATCCCGCCTTCGCTCGGCGCGCGGTCCACATCGAGCGCGACGCGACGGGGCGCGGACGGCCGTGGGTCGGGAGCGAGCCCGCCTACTATCTCGAGATGACGCCCATCGACCGCATCGGTCGACCGGGCGCCGTCGTCGCCGACAAGGACTCGCGCTACCGACCCCTCCCGGACGCCGACATGGTCGAGCCCGGCCGCGTCCCGCGCTTCTACGACCGTGAGGCGCGCCTCGAGTGGATGGACGAGGAGGAGATCGAGGCCGTCGTGATGTGGCCGAGCCTCGGCCTCGGCATGGAGTGGCAGCTGCGGGACGATCCGGCGGCCTGCGTCGCGAACCTGCGCTCGTTCAACCGCTGGGTCAACGACGCCTGGGGCTTCGACTACCGCCACCGGATCTTCGCCGTCCCGACCGTGACCCTCGTCGATCTCGACGAGGCGGTGCGCGAGGTCGACGCGGTGCTCAAGCTCGGCGCGCGCGTCGTCCACGTGCTGTTCACGCCGGTCAACGGCCGCTCGATCGCCCATCCGGACCACGATCCCTTCTGGGCGCGCCTCGCGGAGGCGGGAGTCCCGGTCGCGTTCCACGGCGCCGAGGCGGGCTACTGCGATCTCTTCTCGGCGGCCTTCGGCGAGCGACGCCGGCCGCCGGCCCATCAGCAGTCGGCCTTCCAGCGCGCAGTCTTCTGGGAGCGGCCGATCATGGACACCCTCGCCGCCCTCGTCCTCCACAACCTCTTCGGCCGCTTCCCCGGCCTGCAGGCGATGAGCGTCGAGAACGGATCCGCCTGGGTGCCCTATCTGCTGCGCGTGATGGACAAGGCCGAGAAGACGGGGAACTACGGGAACTGGCTGGGCGGGCGGATCACAGACCGCCCGAGCGCGATCTTCCGGCGCCACGTCTCGGTCGCCCCCTTCGACGACGACGACATCCGGAGCCTGATCGAGGCGATCGGCGCGGACCGCGTCCTCTTCGGCTCCGACTACCCCCATCCGGAGGGCGTCGCGAATCCCTGGGACTTCCTCACGGGTCGCGCCCTCTCGGACGACGAGCTGCGCCTCGTCGCCCGCGACAACACCGCGAAGCTGCTCGCCCTATGACGCCCCAGACGACTCCGACTCCGCGCCCCGGCCGCGTCGAGGGCAAGGTCGCCCTCATCACCGGCGCCGCCTCCGGCATCGGCCGGGTCACCGCCGAGACCCTCGCCCGCGAAGGCGCCCGCATCGCCCTCGTCGATCTCGACCTCGAGGGTGCGCGCGCCGTCGCCGCCGGCATCGAGTCCCGCGGCGGCGAGGCGCTCGCCCTGCGCGCCGACGTGAGCGTCGAGGCCGAGATCCGCGCCGCCATCGAGGCGACGGTCGCCCGCTTCGGCGGACTCGACTTCCTCCACAACAACGCCGCCATCACGAGCCCGGACCACCAGCGCCGCGACGGCAGCCTGCTCGACCTCGACGTCGAGATCTGGGACGCGACGATGGCCGTCGATCTGCGGGGCGCGATGCTCGGCTGCAAGCACGCGGTGCCCCACATGATCCGGCGCGGGGGCGGATCGATCGTCAACACGACGTCGAACTCGTCGCTCGCCGGCGACCTGACGCTCAACGCCTACGCGGCGGCGAAGGCAGGGCTCAACGCGCTCTCGCTCTCGGTCGCGACGGCCTTCGGGAAGCAGGGGGTGCGTTGCAACGCGGTGTCCCCGGCGCTGATCGCGGGGCCCTCCTTCGCCCGGGTCGTGCCGCCGGAGGTCCAGGAGATGCTCCTCGCCGAAGCCCTCACGCCCCGGCTCGGGACGCCCCAGGACGTGGCGAACCTCGTGCTCTTCCTCGCGTCGGACGAATCGGCCCACATCACGGGCCAGATCCTGCGCTGCGACGGCGGGGCGCTCTCGCATCTGGCCCACGTCTCGAAGCTGCGGGCCAGCGGGAAGACGACGAACCGGACCTGAGACTGGGGGCTCGAAAACGGAGACCGTCCGCTCGGCCGACCAGACGGCCCGCCGAGCAGACGGCCGGCCCCGAAGGCGCCGCGCCGCTCGCGCGGTGGCCTAACGGATCCCGCCGTTCGCCGGGGCCAGCGCCTCGATCGCTTCCCAGTGGAAGCCGGCATTCTGTCCGTTCGGGTTCACGAACTGGATGCAGACCTGCGACGCGCCCGCGTCGAGATGCGCCTTCACGAAGCGCTCGATCTGGGCGGCCGTGCCCCAGCCGACGAGGCCGTCGATCAGGCGGTCGGAGCCGCCGTTCGCGAAGTCGGCGTCGGTGAAGCCGTACTTGCGCCAGGTCTTGCGGTAGTTCTCGAGGGCGATGTTGACGGCACCGGCGGCGCGCGCGGCATCGCGGGCCTTCCGCGGATCGGTCTCGAGCACGACCTTGACCTCGGGACAGAGCCACACGTCGGGGCCGAGGATCGCCCGGGCGTCGCGCGTGTGCTCGGCGGGCATGAAGTAGGGATGCGCGCCCTGGGCCCGCTCGCGGGAGAGGGCCAGCATCTTCGGCCCGAGGGCCGCGAGGACCCGCGGCGGACCCGTCTGCACGATCGGCGCGGCGGCGGCCTTCGGGTCCTTCGGCGTGCCCATCAGCGCGCCGAAGTCGGGACCGCGATCCATCGCGTCGAGGTACTGGCGCATGCTCGTGACCGGCGGGCCGTAGACGAGCCCGTGCATGCCCTCGACGATCGGCGGATGCGAGACGCCGAGGCCGAGCAGGAAGCGCCCGCCCGAGAGCTCGTCGAGGCTGCGCTGCCCCGCCGCCATCACGGCCGGGATCCGCTCGAAGGTCGGGATGATGCCCGTCGCGAGGATCAGCTTCGTCGTGTTCGCGAGCAGCGTCCCCGCGATCACGAACAGATCGCGTCGCATCGCCATCGGATGCCAGAGCGCCGAGTAGCCGAGCGCCTCGAGCCGCTGCGCCGTCTCGATCGCGGGCCCGAGCTCCTGCCCCTCCACCGACGCCCAGATCCCGATCCTGCCGAGCTGCATGCCGTCCTCCTCGCCTCGCGTCCCACCGTCGCGCCGGCCCGATCTATAGCTCGCCCGACGTTCCGGCGAACGCCCTCCTCGGCCGCGCGAGCCCGTCTTGCGCGCGCTCGCGTTTCGATAGACTCGGAGCCCATGCCCTTCTCCATCTCGATCGATACGGGCGGGACCTTCACCGACCTCGTGCTCGCCGACGGCGACGCGATCCGCGGTCTCCACAAGGCGCTGACGACGCCGGGCGATCCCTTCGGCGGGATCGAGGGCGCCCTCGAAGAGGCGGCCCGCGTCGAGGGCACGAGCGTCGGCGACCTGCTCGGCCGCTGCGAGACGATCGTCTACGCGACGACCCACGCGACGAACGCGATCCTCGAGGGCAGGACGGCGCGCACCGCCTTCGTCACGACCGAGGGCCACCGCGACCTCCTCCTCTACCGCGAGGGCGGCAAGCAGGACCCCTTCAACCTCGCGCGCCCCTATCCCGATCCACTCGTGCCGCGCTCGCTCTGCTTCGAGCTGCCCGAGCGCGTGCTTCACGACGGCCGCATCGCGCGGCCCCTCGACGAGGACGCGGTCCTCGCCGTGATCGAGCGGCTGCGCGCCCTCGAGGTCGAGGCGGTCGGCGTCTGCCTGCTCTGGTCGATCGCGAATCCGGCCCACGAGCGACGGGTCGGCGAGCTGCTCGCGGCCCATCTGCCCGACGTGCCCTTCACGCTCTCCCACGCCGTCAATCCGAAGATCCGGGAGTACCGGCGCGCGTCGTCGGCGGTCCTCGACGCGTCGCTCAAGCCCCTGATGCGGGCCCACCTGCGGACGATCGACGCGCGCCTGCGGGCCCTCGGGTTCCGCGGCGAGCCGCTGATGGTGACGCACCTCTCGGGCGGCGTGCTCGGCCTCGGGGAGATGTGCGACGCCCCGATCCACTGCGTCGACTCGGGGCCCGCCCTCGCCCCCGTCGCCGGGCTCGTCTACGCCGGCGCCGAGAACGACTTCGCGGGGAACACGGGGAAGCTCGACGTCCTCGTCGTCGACGCCGGGGGAACCTCGGTCGACATCAGCCCGACCCGCGACGGCCGCGTCGTCTACAGCCGCGAGAAGTGGCTCGGACCGCGCTGGATCGGCCACATGACGGGGCTGCCCGCCGTCGAGACGCGCTCGATCGGCGCCGGCGGCGGCTCGATCGCGAGCGTCGACGCGGACGGGCTGCTGACGGTGGGGCCGCGCAGCGCGGGCGCGAATCCCGGACCGGCCTGCTATGCGCGGGGCGGCCGCTTCGCGACCGTCACCGACGCCGCCCTCGTCCTCGGCCAGATCGATCCCGACTACTTCCTCGGCGGGCGCATGCGGCTCGAGCCCGAGCGCGCCCGGGCGGCCCTCGCCGAGCACGTCGCCGGCCCCCTCGGCCTCCCGGTCGAGGACGCCGCGGGCGCCGTGCTCACGGTCTTCTCGGAGAACATCCGCAGCTTCTTCTCGGAGATGACGATCGTGCAGGGCCTCGACCCGCGCGAGTGCCTGATCGTCGCCGGCGGCGGGGCGGCGGGGATCAACATCGTCGCCGTCGCCCGCGAGCTCGGCGTCGCCCGTGTGGTCATCCCGACCTTCGCCGCCGGGATGAGCGCCGTCGGCGGCCAGTTCGCCGATCTCTTCACCTCGGCGGCCGCGAGCCTCCAGACGACCTCGACCGCTCCAGATCGGGCTGCCATCGCCCGCGCCCTCGACCGCATCGACGCCGAGGCCCGCGGCTTCTTCGAGCGGGTCGCGTCCGCAGGCGAGCGCCGCCGCGAGCTCGTGTGCGAAGCACGTTATGCCAATCAGCTCTGGGAGCTCGACGTCACGCTCCCCGCCGACTGGCGCGGCCAGGACGAAGACGACTGGCGCGAGCTCGCCCTGCGCTTCGACCGGCTCCACCGCTCGCTCTTCTCCGTCGCCGAGCCCGGTGCCCCGCTCGAGCTCCTCGGCCTGCGCGGCGAAGCCCGGGTCGCCCGCCCCCGCCCGCGGCTTGCGGTCCGCGGCGCGTCCTCGCGGGACGGGATCCCCCCCGCGCGCCACCGCGCGGTCCGCTTCGCCGGGGAGGCGACGGCGCGCGAGCGCGTCCCGGTCTACCGCGGCGGCTCGCTCCCGACCGGGACCCGGATCGAGGGGCCCGCGATCCTCGAGGAGGAGACGACCACGATCGTCCTCGATCCCGGCGCCGTCGCGACCGCGGCGCCCGCCCACTACTCGATCGAGATCGCGCCAGCCGCCCGTGCCGGCGCCCGAGCCGGAGCCGACGCATGAGCGGAGCGAGCCCTTCGACCCCGACGACGACCGCGAGCGGCGCCCCCGGCGCGACCAGCGCCGTCGACCTCGCCGTCTTCTCGAACCGCCTCGACGGCATCGTGCGCGAGATGGAGAACACGCTGCTGCGGACGGCGCGCTCCTCCGTGATCGGCCTCGCCCGGGACTTCTCCTGCTCGATCGTGACCGCCGACGACGAGCTGCTCGCGAGCGCCGAGGGCCTCCCGGTCCACGTCTACGGCTCGGGCCTGCTCTCCGCCTCGCTGCGCCGCCACCATCCCCATCCCCGGCCCGGCGACGCCTATCTCCACAACGATCCCTACGACGGCAACACCCACGCCGGCGACCACTCGCTGCTCGTCCCCGTCTTCGTCGACGGCGAGCACCGCTTCACCGCCATCGCGAAGGCCCACCAGGCCGACATCGGCAACGCGCTGCCCACGACCTACATGCCGACGGCGAGCGACGTCTACGCCGAGGGCGCCCTCATCTTCCCGTGCGTCCAGATCCAGCGCGAATACGAGGACGTCGACGACATCGTCCGGATGTGCCGCCGGCGGATCCGCGTCCCGGAGGTCTGGTACGGCGACTACCTCGCGATGGTCGCGGCCGGGCGGATCGCCGAGCGACGCCTCGTCGAGCTCTGCCAGCGCTTCGGCGGCGAGCGCGTCCGCCGCTTCGTCGGCGACTGGTTCGACTACACCGAGCGCCGCGCCCGCCGCGCGATCCGCGACCTGCCCGCCGGCACGACCCGCGTCGCGACGCGCCTCGATCCCTACCCCGGCCTCGAGGCCGGCCTCGCGCTGACGGCGACGATCGAGGTCGATCACGCGGCGGGGCGCATCCGCGCGGACCTGCGCGACAACCCGGACTGCGTGCCCATCGGCCTCAACCTGACGGAGGCGACGAGCAAGAACGCCGTCGTCGCGGCGATGCTGATGGTGATGAACTCGCGGCCGGACGAGGCGCGGGCGCGGGTGCCGCTCAACGGCGGGAGCTTCCGCTGCTTCGAGGTGCTCGTCCGCGAGAATTGCGTCGCCGGCATCCCGCGCCATCCGGCGTCGTGCTCGCTCGCGACCGGCGAGGTCGGCGTCCGGCTCTGGGCCGCGATCACCGCCGCCTTCGCCGACGCGAGCGCGGGTCTCGGCTCCGCCGAGGCGGGCTTCGGGGCGCCGCCCTATCTCGCGGTCGTCTCGGGGGAGGATCCCGAGCGCGGGCCCTACGTGACCCAGCTCCTGCTCGGCACGACGGGCGGGCCCGCGACGGCGGAGTGCGACGGCTGGCTCTCGTTCCTCGGCATGCCGGCCGCCGGGCTCCTCTACCGCGACTCGGTCGAGGTCGACGAGCAGAAGTATCCGATGATCGTCTACCGCTCGGCGCTGCGTCCCGACTCCGAGGGCGCCGGTCGTCGCCGCGGCGCGCCCGGCAACGTCTGCGAGTACGGCCCGCGCGCGGGGGCGATGCAGGTCTTCTGGTCCCTCGAAGGCATCGAGAATCCGCCCCGCGGCGTGCGCGGCGGGCAGACGCCGACCGTCGGCTCCGCCTATCGCGTCACCGGCGCCGGCGACGTCCGGGAGCACCCCGACGCGGTCGGTGCCGTCGTCCTCGCCCCCGGCGAGCGGGTCGGCTCGCGCTCGCCCGGCGGCGGCGGCTACGGCGATCCCTTCGCGCGGGAGCCCGAGCGCGTACTGTGGGACGTGCGCGAGGGCTACGTCGGGATCGAGCGGGCGGCCACCGTCTACGGCGTCGTCCTCTCGGGCGACCCCGCGCGGATCGAGACCCTCGCGATCGACGCCGAGGCGACCCGCGCCCGGCGCGGCGCCCGCGCTACGACCGGGGCTTGAGCTCGGTCGGCAGCAGCTTCTCGTGCATCACGAGCTCGTCGTCGGGGTTCATCCAGCCGTCGATGTGGATGTGGGCCAGGCGCCGATGGGTGATGCGCCAGCCCTCGCTGCGGCGGATCCACTCGTCGTGGTAGACGGTGTGGTGGCGCATCGGCGTCAGCTCGCCGTCCTTCCTCTCCTGGAAGTGGATCAGGTGGCCGTAGGTCCGGGAGCGGGCGCGGTCGCCGTCGAGCTCGATCATCGGGTTCGACATGTTGTGCTGCGAGACCCGGAAGCGCGCGAGGCCGGCGGGCAGCCAGCCGCGCATCTCGGACCAGGGCTTCTTCGTCCCGAGCGGCACGTCGTAGTGGATGATCGTCTCGGGCAGGAAGAGCTGATCGAGCTGCTCGAAGAGGCGGTGGTCCACGCACCAGCCGTAGAAGTAGATCTTCTGCTGGATCTCCATCATGTCGCAGACCTGCGCGGGCGTGAGGGGACCGGTCATGCGGGGAATCGCGTCGCTCATCGTCGTTCGTCCTTTCTTCGTCGGGGCTTTCGTCGGGACATCGTCGCAGCATCGTCCGGCTCGCGTCGTGGCCTCCTGCGAGCCGGACGCGCGCCTTCGTCGTGATTCGAGCCGATCGGGCCCGCGTGCCGAGGCTCGTCGATCTTCGATCCCTCCGATGTTGTCACGCCGCGGTCGTGCGCGAAACGGGGCATGGCACGAAGGTGCTGCCCTCGCCTCGGCGGGTGTGCCAGACTGACGGCCCCTGCCGAGCCCCCCTCCCGACCGTCGCGATCAACGCGATCGTCGCGACCGGCTGGCTCGCTCCGGAGAGGCGTCTTTCATGTCCCTCGAGTTCGGTGTCGTCGTTCCGACCTGGGGCGCCTTCGGTGAGGCGCGGAAGATCCGCCGCCTGATCCAGCGCGCCGAGGAGCTCGGCTATGCGAGCGTCTGGGTCGGTGATCATCTGCTGCTCCCCGACTACGCGGTCCATCTCTCCCCCGCGAACTGGTACGAGGCGATGGCCTGCTGCCTGGTCGGCCTCGGCTGGACGACGCGCCTGCGCTTCGGCACCGACGTCCTCGTCGCGCCCTACCGCGACCCGCGCCTGCTCGCGAAGATGGCGGCGACCGCGGACCAGCTCTCCGGCGGACGGCTCACCCTCGGCCTCGGCGTCGGCTTCCTCGAGGGCGAGCTGCGCGCGCTCGGCACGGACCCGGCGCAGCGGGGCGCCATCACGGACGAGGTGCTCGCCGTGATGCGACGGCTCTTCGAGAGCGAAGGCGCCGTCGGCTACGAGGGCCGCCACGTGCGCTTCGATCCGGTCCACTTCGCCCCGAAGCCGGTGCAGCGACCGCTGCCGCTCTGGGTCGGCGGCAATGGACGGCGCGGGCAGCGCCGGGCGGCGCTCCTCGGCGACGGCTGGCATCCGCTCTTCCCGAGCGCGGAGCAGTATGCGGAGGGCCGCGCCTTCATCCTGAATCTGCGCGAAGAGCACGGCCTGCGCGGCCCCTTCCGCTTCTCGTACTCGTGTCCCGAGACCCGCATCCTCGACGACGCGGCGCCGGTTCCGGACGGGACGGGCTACGCCGGACTCGACAGCCTGCCCCCGGACTACGCCTACGCGCCGCCGCCGCCGGTCGACGCGCAGGGTCGCCCGCTCTTCATCGGGACGGCCGAGCAGGTGAAGGGCGATCTGCGCGCCATCGAGGCGGCGGGCGTCGACCACGTCGTCCTGCGCTTCTGGGCCGGGGATCCCGCCGCCGGCATCGAGGACTCCCTCGACCAGATGGAGCGCTTCGCGGCGCGCGTCCGCCCGGCCTTCGACGCCGGCCGGCGCGAGCCGCTGCAGTCCTGCTAGGCGCGGGCCGGGCGTCCGCTAGGCGCCCGGATGCGCCCCGGTCCCGAGCAGCTCGGGCGCGAGCAGCTCGAGCGCCACGAGATCCGGGCGCGACGGATGCGCGGGGTCGAGGGCCTGGATGCAGACGTGGGTGGCGCCCGCTTCGAGATGGGCGCGCACGCCGCGCGCCATCGCCGCGACGTCGCCCCAGGCGACCAGCGCGTCGACCAGCCGATCGCTCCCGCCGCCCTCGAAGTCGCTCTCGGCGAAGCCCGCGCGCATCAGGTTCTTGCGGTAGTTCGGCAGCGAGAGGCTCCCGGCGATCGCCGCGCGCCCCCGCGTCCGCGCGCGGTCCGGATCGGTCTCCCGCAGGCATTTGTGCTCAGGGCAGATCCAGGCGCGGGGGCCCGCGAGGGTGCGCGAGCGCGCCGTGTTCGAGGGCGGTGCACAGTAGGGATGGACGCCGAGCGTCCGCTGCCCCGCCAGGGCCAGCATCTTCGGGCCGAGGGCCGCGAGCACGATCGGCGGCGTCCCGTCGAGGGCCGGCCCGCTCCAGGGCGCCGCCGCCATCGCGTCGAGATAGGCGTTCATCGTCGCGAGCGGCGGCGGATAGGCGCGCCCGAGGATGCGCGTCATCGCGGGCTCGTGGGAGACGCCGAGGCCCAGCAGGAAGCGGCCGCCCGACTGCTCGTGCAGCGTCCGCGCGGCCCCCATCGTCGCGATCGGATCGCGCAGGTGGACGTTGGCGATGCCCGTCGCGACGACGAGGCGCGTCGTCCGCGCGAGCAGCCAGCCCGCGTGCACGAGCGGATCGCGGCCGAAGGCGTCGGGGATCCACAGCGCGCCATAGCCCAGCGCCTCGATCGCGTGGGCGAAGTGGCCCGCCTCGTCGAGGGAGAGTCCGTCCGTGCGCCCCCACACGCCGATCCGTCCGATGTCCATGACTACTCCCCTGCTCGCTCGGCCGCGGCGAGCTGCGGCCGGATCACGAAGGCCGGCTTCGCCTCGAAATGCAGCGCCGTCGAGATCGACGTGCACCGACCGGTCGTCGGGTCCGGATGACCGTCGGCGACGCGCGGAATCGCGTGGTAGAGCCCCGCGCACATGAAGCCCCGGTTGAAGGCGGCGTTGCGGCCCTGGGGCGTCCCCCCGATCGTGTGATCGTTCATCATCGACCAGAAGTTCGCGGCGTCCCAGTAGGCACCGAGGATCCCGACGATCCGCCCCTCCCCGTCGACCTCGGCGCGGATCCGCGCGTCCCGGAGAAAGACCGCGTTGTCCTGGGTCTGCTGCTTGATCTTGAGCCTCAGATCGACGGGATCGGTCGTGAGGATTCCGTCCTCGATCCGGCCGCGGGCCCACGCGCTGTGATAGGTCGGATCGGCGTGGGCCGTGAAGCTGACCTGCTCCATCGGCTCGCCGACCGCATCGAGGGTCACCGGCGCGGCGGCCGAGAGGAGCTGGACCTCGACCGCGTCGTCGTTGCGCGGATCGTCCATTCCGGAGATCTCCATCAGGATCGCGTAGCCGCCTTCCTTGATCATCGTGTTCGCCTGGTGGAGCCGATCCATCAGGTCGTTCGGCCGATAGCCACGCACGCAGCCCATCAGGCGCCAGGCCTGGTTGTCGATCCCCGCCTCGCCGGTCGGGCTCGTGAAGTCGTCGTGGGCGCAAGCATTCGCGCCCGCACCGTCCGCTCCGCCCGCGCCCGCCCGCGTCGACGCGATCCCGTCGAGATCGAGGCCCGCCACCTTCGCGGGCCCGTCGAGGGTGATGTAGCCGGGATCGGGCTGAGAGAGCGGGTCCTGGCACGCATCGGGCGGCAGCAGCGGATGGTCCCAGCGGATGAAGCGCCCCTCGGCCTCGCGCACGCGCTGGCGCTCGGCCATGAAGGCCTTCCACTGCTCGGGGAAGTATTCGACCTCGGTGATGTTGAGGCCGTCGGGGCACTCCCCAGGATCTTCCTTGGGAATCTCGTCGTACCAGCGAGCCATGACGTAGCCGCGGACGGCGGGCGCCTCGGCCGACCGTGCCGCGGCATCGGGTGCCGCGTCCCTTTGGCAGCCGAGCAGGACGCAGAGCACGAGCGGGACGAACCGGGCGCGCATGAAGATCCCCGCTTGCGTCGATGCCATGCCATTCCCTCCGAGCCGCGCCGCGCTCAAACGAGGATCTCCGAGATCGGGCGCGCCGTCTCGTTCGCCTTGAAGCCCCACTTCGCGACGGGCAGGCCCATCACCTGCTGCAGCGTCAAGCCGACCCGCGCCGTCGTCTCGCCGGCGCCGCGGACGTGGAGGCCGTTCCGGATGCGGCCACCGGCGGTGCCCGCGAGCATGATCGGCAGGCCCGAGACGCTGTGGCTGTTCGCGTCCGAGGTCTCGGAATGACAGAGGACGACGGTCTGGTCGAGGAGCGTCCCGTCCCCCTCGCGCACCGACGCGAGGATCTCCACGAAGGTCGCCCACGCCTCCATGCTGCGCATCACGAACTGCGTCGCCTTGGGCTGGTAGCCGAGCTTCGGATCCTTCGCTTCCTCGTGGGTCAGCGTGTGGTGCGTGTCGGGGCTGCCGGCGGTGTGGAGACCCGAGGCGCCGGCGGAGAAGACGACGTTGAAGACGCGCGTCTGGTCGCAGGCGAGCGCGAGAGCGAGGACCCGGGCCATCGCTTCGTGATTGCGCACGACGTGGTCGACGTCCTGGGAGGGTTGCACGGCGCCCGGCTGCTCCGGGACGCGACAGGCCTCGAGGGGCGGCGGCGCCGAGAGCTGGAGCTCGAGCTGGCGCTCGAGCTGACGCAGCGCCGTGAAGTATTCGTCGAGGCGCGCGCGATCGGCCTGACCGAGCTGCTTCTCGACCCGGGCGCGATCCTCGGCGACCAGGGACAGGACGCTCTTGCGCAGGAGGACCCGGGGATCCGGCTCGAACTCCCCCGCGTTCGGATCCGTGAAGCCCGGGCCGAAGACGCGGAGATACAGCGAGAGGGCCGTCGGCTCCGCCGGATTGATCGCGCTCTCGCTGCGGCGGCTGTAGCTGTCCTTCGGCAGGCCGTGGGCCGCCATCTCGAGGGAACGGAAGCGGGTCGAGCCGCCGATCGCGTCGGAGATCAGGACGTCGACGGTCGGGCCGTCGTTCTCGGTCGTCGTCGCCGGGGCACCGCCGGTCAGGGTGCCGATCACGCCGGTGCGGTGGACGTGGTTGGTCTCGCCGGCGAGCAGCACGCTGAAGCCGCTCAGCACGCTGACGTGCGGGCGCACCTTCTCGATCGGCATCAGCTCGGGCGTCAGCGCGAACCCGGCCCCTTCTTCTTTCGGATTCCAGCGATGGGGGTTCATTCCGCAGCCGTAGAACCAGGTCCCGAAGCGCCGCGGCAGCGGCGCGCCCGTCGCGGCGAGAGCGTCGCCGTTCCCGTTCAGGAAGATCTCGAGATAGGGAAGACCGACGGAGAGCCCCGCCCCCGCGATCGCGCCCCGCAAGGATCGTTCGAGCAGACGCCGGCGCGTGATCCGAAGGCTCATGATCGCTCCTGCCCTTCCCCGGCCGGCGGCGTCGCCGTCTGGAAGGCCGGGGACAGCACGATCGCCCGCATCAACGGGGCGATCCGATGGCCCTCGGCCTCGAAGCGCCGCTCGAGATGGCGCAGCAACGGGCGCTCCTCGAGCGTCGCGACCCGCCCCACCGCATAACGATAGGCGTTCTCGACCAGGCAGGCCGGGATCAGCGGGCTCTCGGCCAGCGCCCCGCCGAGCGATGCAGCATCCGCGAACGACCGCCCGTCGAGATCCCCGCTCGGGTCGATCGGGGCCCCGTTCTCGGTGCTCCGGACCCGCCCGAGGCCGTCGAACTGCTCGAGTCCGAGGCCGATCGGGTCGGTCAGCTTGTGGCAGTTGCGGCAGGTCGCGTGGGTCGCGTGGACCTCGAGCCGATCCCGGGCGGTCCGGAGCTTCGGATCGTCGTCGGCATTGAAGAGGCCGAAGTCGACGTCCGCGGGTGCCGGCGGGACGCTCTGGCAAAGGAGCGCCTCGCGCAGGAAGAGTCCGCGCAGCGTCGGCGAGCTGCGCCCCGGGTGGGCGTTCAGCATGTTGAAGCTCGCGTGGCCGAGCAGGCCCGCGCGCGGCCCCGAGGCCGGGAGCTCGACCGCTTCCCAGCCCGTCTCCGTCCGGACCGGCAGCGCATAGACCGGTCCGAGGGTCCGGGTCATGAAGGTGCGGCGCGTCGTGAAGAGCGCGCGATAGTCGCCGTCCCGGGCGACCAGGTGGTCGACGACGGTGCGCAGCGTCTGCTCGCGAGCATCGGCGGCGACCTTCGCACTGAACATCGGATAGCGGATCGGGTCCTTGCCGAGCTCGTCGAAGGCGTCGAACTGGAAGAGATCGTCGAAGAAGGCGCGCACCCCCGCCTCGAAGCGCGGCGAGGCGAGCATCCGATCGACCTCCCGCGCGAGCGCCTCGGGATCGGAGAGCGCCCCCGCAGCCACGCGCCCGAGCAGCGCGTCGTCGGGGCCCGCGTTCCAGAGCAGGAAGGAGAGGCGCGAAGCGAGGGAGGCTTCGGTCAGGCGAAGCGGCTCCCCCGCCGAGGCCCCGGCCTCCACCGCCTCGATCCGGAACAGGAAGTCCGGCGCGACGAGCAGGCTCGTGACGATGAACTCGACGCCGGCGTAGAAGTCCGAGAGCTGCGTCGTCGCGCGGCCGGCGGCGGCGACGCGCGTCGTGATCTCCGCTTCCTCGAGGGGCCGGCGCAGCAGACGCGGTCCGATGCGCCGCAGCAGCGCCTCGCTGCAGGCGTCGTCCGGGGCCTTCGCGTCCTGCGGCCGACAGGGCAGCACGCGATCGCGCAGGGGCTCCGCGACGACCTGTCGCGCGACTTCGCGAGCCATGCCCTCGTACTGCTCGAAGCCGCTCGGCGTGATCGTCACGAAGGCGCTCGACACCGCGATCAATCCGTCGCGGCGTCCATCGGGCTCGAAGCGCCCCGCGATCTCGATCTCCGGCCCGAAGACGTCGGCGATGGCGGCGCGGTACTGCGCCTCCGTCAGCCGGCGCATCGCCACCGGCCCGCCCGCGACCGCGGGCGTCTCCCCGGTGCCGCATCCCGTCTGGATCATCACCAGGCCGAACGCGAGCGCGATCGCGCGCGCGACCGCGCTCACCGGATCCGCCCCGGCACGTCGTGGACCGGCGGATTCGAGGTCCGCAGCTCGACGTGGCGGATCTTGCCCCCCGCCTCGGCGACGACGACGCCGCCCGCGAGGGCGACCACCGACGTCGCGAGCACGAGCCCGCCCAGGCGCCGACGCCAGGCGAGCCGCCGGGCTCCGATCGCGAGGGCGGCGGCGGCGAGCGCCGCATTGGCCGGGAGCAGTCGGCCCCAGCGCTCGGCGACGAAGGCGTGATGATCGAGCCAGCCCTGGCCATGGCCGTCGAGCTGGTCGAAGAGCTGCGGATAGGCCGCGTCCCCGGTCTGGAGCACCGCGATCGCCGAGCCCGAGGTGAGCAGGCAGAGCACGAGCCCGAGCCCGATCGAAGCCCAGCGATCCTCGAAGACGCCCCAACCGAGCACGCACGCGGAGACGGCGAGTCCGGTGATCGGGAGATGGTTCAGCAGGAGGTGCCGATAGGCGGGATTCTCGGCGAGCTCGATCCAGAATTCGGTCAACGTCGTCTCCTTCCCGCACGACCGGGGTCGGTCGGAAGCTAGCCGAACGGGCCCGCCTCCGTCGCCGCCCCGGCGAGCCCGTTCCGGCCCCCGCGTGGCCGAGCCGGTGCTCCCGACACCGCCCCGCCACAGAAGAAAGCGCGCACGCACGCAGCGTCGGGGCGGACCGAATCTCCCCGACGCGGTACAGTCCGCGCCCGCATGGCCACCACCGACCTCCCGACCCTCGAGTTCGTCGCCCGGAACTTCCGCAACTTCAACGCGCGCGCGACCCGCGACGCGCTCTTCGCCTACTGGGACCACGTCAAGCCCGGCGGCGGGAAGAGCGGCGCAAAGGGGGCTTCGAAGAGCGGCGGCCGCATGTACTGGGCCGTCGCCGGCGCGATGTCCTCGGCCCAGCTCGGCATCAGTCTCGCCCCGGCGATCCGCGCGGGCCTGATCCACGGGCTCTCGGTGACCGGCGCGAATCTCGAGGAGAGCCTCTTCCGCCTCGTCGCCCACCACAGCTACAAGGACTTCCCCGACTACCGCTACTTCCAGAAGGCGGACGACACGAAGATCCTCGAAGACCGCATGCGCCGGGTCACCGACACGAGCATTCCCGAGGACGAGGCCTTCCGCGCCGTCGAGAAGATCCTGGTCCCGATGTGGCTCGAGGCGACGAAGAAGGGCGAGCGCCGCTTCTGGCACGAGTACTTCTACGACCTCGTGCTGCGGCTCCCGAAGAAGCTCTACGAGGGCAACCCGGCGGAGTGCTGGCTGCTCGCCGCCGCCGAGGCGAAGCTCCCGATCGTCGTCCCCGGCCACGAGGACTCGACCTTCGGCAACATCTTCGCGTCCCACGTGAAGACCGGCGAGTGCGACGCGCGCATCGTGAAATCGGGCATCGAGTACATGGCCCAGCTCTACGACGACTACGCAGTGCTCTCGCAGGGCAAGGGCGTCGGCTTCTTCCAGATCGGCGGCGGCATCGCCGGCGACTTCCCGATCTGCGTGGTGCCGTCGATCAAGTACGACCTGCAGAAGCCGGTGAAGCCCTGGGCCTACTTCTGCCAGATCTCGGACTCGACGACGTCCTACGGCTCCTATTCCGGCGCGACGCCCAACGAGAAGATCACCTGGGACAAGCTGACCGAGGACACGCCGATGTTCGTCATCGAATCGGACGCGACGATCGTGGCGCCGCTCATGCTCCAGGCACTGCTCGAGTGTCGCGCGAATCCGAAGGCGGCCGACGCGATCATCCAGCGCTCGCGGGCGGAGACGAAGAAGTCCCGGGCGCGCTAGAGCCCGGGCCCGACCGGGCTGCTCGACGGCTCGCCGCTCGGGCGGTCGCTCGTGCCCGTTCGCTCCGCCGCGCGGCGCGCGAGGATCGGCGAGACGATCTCGCTGATCCGCTTGGCCATCCGCTCGTTGCCGTTCTCGGTGACGTGGCAGGGGCCGGTGTAGATGAACTCGTCGCCGTCGAAGGCGTCGGTCGCGTCGTGGATCCAGTCGGCGCCGGAGACGGCGATCTTCTCCTTCAGCTTCGGATAGACGAGCTTGTGGTCGATGCCGCGGCCGAGCTTGTTCGGGTTCGACTGGGCCGTCGCGTAGTCGTCGAGGGAGAAGCTGTCGTCGGCGAGGTGCGAGAGGTTCGGGCTTCCGATCGCGGCGACGGGCTGCAGGATGGCGACGAATTCGGCACCCGCGAGCGCCGCCACCGCCCGGGCCGTCCGCCAGTTGGCCAGCGTCATCGCCGCGACCCGGTCGCCGTAGCTCGGATCCTCCATGCAGCGCGAGGTCTCGACCGTGAGCCGCCCGGCCGCCTTGCGCAGGTCCTGGACGAGGAGACGGAGGCCGCTCGTGAAGACCTGGAAGACGAGGGGCCCCGGCTCGACCAGCGCCGCGAGCTGAGCCTGGCGGCCGTGGCCCGTCAGGTCGACGTCCCGGCGGCAGAGCTCGCGGACGTCGTTGTAGCCGTCGTAGAAGACGACGAGATCGACCGGCTCGCCGAGATGCACGAGGCTCTCGAGGCGCTCGAGCTCCTGGCGGCTGTAGTAGCCGGACTCGCCGTGGTTGTGGACGGTCCAGTCCGGGTGGAGCGCGTTGAAGAGCGCGGGGATCGTGTGGTCGTCGTCGACGCCGGTGCCCCAGGTCGTCGAGCCGCCGAAGAAGCGGACGACGCCGCGCTCGCCCTTCCCCGGCGCGCGATGGACGCGATCCCCCGCCTCGTCGACGTTCACCGTCTCGCCGCGGAACGGCTTGCGCTTCCACTCGACGAACGGCACGTAGCGGGTCCCGAGCTTGCGGGTCTCGGCGAAGATCTTCCGCGAGTGGTCCTTGTCGACGTAGTTGGGCAGGTCGACCCGCTCGTCGGCCTTCTCCTTGCGGTCGCTCCACCAGTCGGAGAGGTCGTAGATCCCCGCCGTGATCGCGTTCGCGACCAGCAGGAGCAGCAGGAAGACCGCGACGTTGCCGGCGACGAGCCGGAGCAGACGACCCACCCCGGGCTCAGTAGCCGCGTCGCGTGGGATCGTTGTAGTAGGTCAGCGCGAAGTAGTCGCGGACCCCGCAGCCGGCGGGCAGCGGCTCGCGACCGTGGAAGCTGCGCTTCGTCACGGCGAACACCAGCCCGCAATTGCCCTCGAAGGGCACCGTCTTCACGTTCCGGAAGCGCGGTCGGAATCCCGGCAGGCGGAGGGTCGGGACGTAGAGGCTCGTGCCGAGACCGACCTGCTCGCGGCTGCGCGGGAAGTAGATGAGCCCCGACATGACCTTCGCCTTCGTGTCGGGATGGGGCAGGATCTTGTAGCCGGACACGTCGCGGTTGAGCGCGGGCCGCGCGTACGCCTCGATCGCCTCGAGCGGCTCGGAGAAGCGCTCGCGGATGCCGGGCTCGAGCTTGCGCAGGAGCGCCAGCTTGACCCGGTCGTCCTGGGTCGCGCGCGTCGCGGCCGTCCAGAGATCCCGCTGTCGGCCGGCGGGGAGCAGCGGCAGGCGATCCTCGGAGAGCGGGGCCTGGATGCGCGGGCTCGTGCCGTCGTCGCGGACGGAGTCCTTGTGGATCAACGGCTCGTAGAAGGAATCCGGCGGGAGCGCGGCGAGCAGCTCCTCGTAGAGATCCTGCGGAAAGCAGCCGCGGATGAAGACGTAGGGAAACGGGTCGGTCTCGAGGGGCGTGGCCTCGATCGCCCGGACCAGATGGTCCCGCATCGCCGACTCGAGGCGGGCGACCTCGGAGGCCGACGACGGGGGCTCGATGCGTTGGGCCGCGGGACGGGCCTGGGATTCGTACGACCGACTCTCGAACGAGGACGGGATCGGACTCGAGGACACGAACGCTCCTCCGGAAATCGAACGGGACCCCGGGCTCGCTGCCCGGAGCCCCGTCCAGGACACCGTGAAACGAGATCAGTTCCCGTACACGACCGTGCAGAACTTGGCGATGATGCCGAGCATGTTGGTCGAGTGGTGGTCGACGCCGGTCACGGTCTTGATGCCGCCGTTCGCCGCCGCCGTCGCGATGCTCGCATCGCCCACGGCGACCACGCCCACGTACGACGTCGCACAGGCTTCGCCCTTCTTGCCGCCGATCGCACCTTCCGCGTCGAGCGGACCGTGCACGTCGGCCCAGAAGGAACCATTGACGGGCGAAGCCGCCATCGCACAGCCGAACATCGGAGACAACAGAGCCACAGCCAGAACCGTCATGACGAGCTTCTTCACGAAAAACTCCCTTCGAGTTGGATCCGACCAGCCGGATCCGAGCCGGTGGAGATCGCGCGGACGCCGACCTCGGCGTGCTCGAACCCACCCCCCATGTGCGTCGCATGGTACGCCACGGAGTCGGATCGCCCCAGAGTGGATCCGCATTTTCGTGATCCGCACCACGCCCACCGGCGGGCCCGCATCGAGCGCCGCCCCGGCTGGCGATCCCGGGCCGGGAGGGCGGCCCTCGGAACGGAGCCCCGCCGATCGGGGGCCCGACGATCGGGGCGCCGGGGACCGGCCCCGGCTCGGACTAACGCCCGGGGGCCCCCCGTCGGTATGCGTGGCGGATCGCCGCGGTTGACAAGCCCGCCCGCCTTCAGGAGCGTTGGCCAGAGCTTCCCGATTCCCGGGCGTTCACCCGGGCCGTGCGGCCATACCATGCATCGATCCGCCGCAGCGCTCGACCAGCCGGATTCGTTCTGGAACCAGGCGGCCGGACGCTCGCCGCAGGGGGACGCCTTCTGCTGCCGGACCGAGTGGCAGCTCTCGCTGCAGGAGGCCTTTTTTCCGAGACGACGTCTCGTTTTTCGCCGAAACGAAACGAGCCTGCTCGCCCTGGCGGAGCGGCGCTATCCCGATCTCGGGCGGATCCTCGAGCCCCTCGACTCGCTCTGGATGTTCGGGAGCCCCTTGCTCGGACCGGAGGCCCTCGAGCTGCTCGAGGCGCTGCTCGCCGAGCGGCGCGCCGCGGGCGAGCCGGCGACGGCCCTCGTCTCGGGCGTGCTGCCCGACGGGCCCCTGCGCGCGGCGCTGCTCCGCGGCTTCGGGCCGGGCTTCGAGATCTTCCGGGTGAAGACCGTGAAGGTCTGCTGTGCCTCGCTCGAAGGCGGGCTCGACGGCTTCCTCGCACGCCGCTCGCGCACGCTGCGCAAGCGGCTGCGCCAGGCTTCCCGCCACGCCGCGTCCCACGGCCTTCGCTTCGAGCGCGTCGCCCCGCGCAGCGCGGCCGAAGCCGACGCCGCCTTCGCCCGCATGCTCGCCGTCGAGCTCCAAAGCTGGAAGGGCCTCGCCGGTCGCGGCATGGAGGAGCCGACGTCGAGCGCGTTCTACGCCGCGATGGCGCGGCGCCTCGCCGTCTCGGGCTCCGGCCGCGTGATCTTCGCGCGCCTCGACGAACGCGACGTCGGATTCATCTTCGGAGGCCTCGCGGGACCGATCTACCGCGGGCAGCAGTTCAGCTATGCCGAGGACCACGCCGACTGGTCGATCGGCAACCTGCTCCAGCAGGCGCAGGTCGCCTGGCTCGCCGAGGAAGGCGTGGTCCAATACGACCTCGGTCCCTGGATGGCCTACAAGGACCACTGGGCCGAGCGCACCGTCCCGATGGAGGTCCTGCTGCTGCGCCCGCGGCCCGCCCGCGCGCGCCCGGCCTGAGCTACCCGCCCTGCGGACCGCACGGCCGGCCGCCGCTCCCGCACGGGCGGGCCCGAGGACCGGCGAGCTCGGCCGGGGCGGTGTGACGCGAGGAGCGCCGGGATAGAATCGGCGGCGCACCGTCCGCCGCCGCCCGACCCGCGCGCGGTGGATCGGGCGCTCCCGTCGGGCGCCCTGCCCGCCTCACCGCCCGCGCCGCGAGCGCGCCCGAGCCAGGAGTCCCCGATGCAGCGCGAACCCCACGACGAAGCCTCGACCGCGAAGATCGTCGACTGGCTCGAGCGACACGTCGGCGGACGCGTCGTCCGCATCGCCCGCCAGCCGCGCTGGCGACCGGTCTGGTTCGCCGACGTCGAGCGCGACGGCGAGACCCTCGAGCTCTGCGTGCGGGGCGACCGGACCGACATGCCCCTCGTCTTCCCGCTCGAGCACGAGATGAACCTGCAGCGCACGATGCACGAGCACGGCATCCCGACGCCGCGCGTCTACGGCCTGATCGAATCGCCCCTCGCCTACGTCATGGACCGGGTTCGTGGCCGCAACGACTTCGCCGAGTCGACCGAGGCCGAGCGACGCTCGGCCGTCGACGAGTATCTCCAGATCCTGGCGCGCCTCCACGCGCTGCCGATCGAGCCCTTCGTCCGGGCCGGCGTCATGCGCGCCGCGACGCCGGCCGAATCCGGGACCTTCGGCATCAGCCGCTACGAGCGCCTGTTCCGGTCGGTGAAGAAGCTGCCGAACCCGTTCATCGAGTTCTCGCTCGCCTGGCTCAAGCGCAACCCGCCCCAGTCCCACGGCCGCGAATCCGCGATCGTCTGGGACTCGGGTCAGTTCCACACCGAGAAGGGCCGCATCGTCGCCGTCCTCGACGTCGAGATCGGCCACATCGGCGACCCGATGATGGACCTCGCCGCCTGGCGCCAGCGCGACACGATCATCGGCTACGGCGACTTCAAGCCGCTCTACGCCCGCTACGAAGAGCTGACCGGCAAGCCCGTCGATCTGGAGGCGCTGATGCGCCACCACTTCGCCTTCACCCTCTCGAACGAGCTCGCCTTCAGCGCGGCGCTGCGCCATCCGGCGCCGGACTCCGACCTGATGACGAACATGCAGTGGTGCTACGAGACGAACCTCTTCGCGACCGAGGCGCTGGCCGAGATCTACGAGATCGAGCTGCCGACGGTCGAGACGCCCGAGCCCCGCGCCACCCGAGGCAAGGTCGCGATCGACCACCTCGTCCACAAGCTCCGCTCGCTGCCGGTGCCCGACGAGTTCGTCCAGTACCAGCTCCGGACGATGTTCCGGATGGCGCGCCACATCGCCCGGGCCGACGAAATCGGCGAAGCCGTCTCCGAGGCCGACCTCGACGATCTCCATCTCCTGCTGGGGCGCCGCCCCGCGACCTGGCTCGAGGGCGAGGAGCAGCTCGAGCGCTTCGTGCTGGCCGACGCGAAGGAGGGCCGCCACGACGTCGACCTCATCGGACTCTTCCACAAGCGCCATCTGCGGGCCCACATGCTGCTGGGCCCCGCCGGCTCGGCGATGACGCGCCACATGAAGATCCAGACGTTCCGTTAGGCGTCGAGTCGAGCGGCGCGCAGCGTGCCGGCCAGCATCGGTTCGTTGCGTCCGCGTCCTCGGCACTCAGCCGATCAGGCCAGACCAGGCGGGCCAGGGCCGGACCGCTTCGAGCCAGGCCGCGGCGGCGAGCAGGAGCTCCTCCCGCCCCCACGCCGCCACCAGCTGGATCCCGACCGGCAGCCCTTCCGGCGTCCGTCCCGCCGGCACGCTGATCGCCGGCTGGCCCGTCACGTTCCAGGCCCCCGGCAGCCAGCCGAGACGCCGGCGCATCGCATCGAGCTCGGCCGCGGTCGGGTCCTCCGGAAGCTCGCCGATCCGGATCGCGGGCTGCGTGAGCACCGGCGTCAGCAGCAGATCGTAGTCGTCGAAGAAGGCGACGAGGCGCCGCGACCAGGCGAAGAGCCCCTCGCGCGCCTCCACCAGCTGGAGGCCGCCGACCACGCGACCGCCGGCGATGCTCATGCGGTTGCGCGGCTCGAGCTCGGCGAGATCGATCTCGCGGCCGAGGCGCCGCGACCAGGCCGCGAGCTCCGCGGCGAGGCAGGCGGCGACGATCGTGCCCTGCTGCGCGACGCCCTCCTCCTCGTCGAGCGCCGCGAACGCAGGCTCCTCCACGACGTGGCCCGCCCCCTCGAAGAGGCGCGCGATCTCGCGCGTGATCGCATCGACGAGGGGATGGGCGGGCTCCCCGCCGCAGGCGCCGCGGGTGCGCACCGCGATGCGAAGCCGCGGGAGCGGCGCATCGAGGGCGGGCGAGGTCGGCCGCACGAGAGGCGTCTGGACAGGATCGCTCGGATGCGGCCCCGCGACCGCGTCGAAGACGGCCGCGAGGTCGCGGACGCTCCGGGCGAGGAAGCCATCGGTCGAGAGCCCGGCCCAGTGCTCCCCGTGGTCGGGCCCCGCCGAGAAGCGCCCGCGCGTCGGCTTCAGCCCGACGACGCCGCACATCGAAGCCGGCACGCGCACCGACCCGCCGCCATCCGAGCCGTGCGCGATCGGCACCATCCCCGCCGCGACCGCCGCCCCCGAGCCCCCGCTCGAGCCCCCCGCGCTGTAGTCGGGATGCCAGGGATTGCGCGTCGGTCCATAGGCGCGGGGCTCGGTCGTCGGATAGGTGCACAGCTCGGGGACGTTGGTCCGGCCGACGACGACGCAGCCCGCCGCCTCGAGACGCCGGACCAGGAACGAGCTCGTCGTCGCGACGTACCCCGCGCGCTTCGCCGCGAGAAGCCCGTCGTGCCAGGGCTCCCCCGCCTGCGTGACCGACGCGTCCTTGAGCACGATCGGGACCCCGGCGAGGGGACCGGGCGACGCGGACGCCGAGCGACCCGCGCCCCGAGCCAGGGCGCGATCGAGCGCCGCCGCCTCGTCGAGCGCGCGCCCGAAGCGGCGATGGATCACCGCATTGAGCCGCCCGTCGAGCGCCTCGATCCGCTCGATCGCCTCGCGCACGACCTCGCCCGCCGAGCGCTCGCGGCGGCGGATCCGCGCGGCGAGCGCGACGGCGTCGTCGCCGCTCAGACGCCGCTCCACGGCACGAGCGGCAGCCCCGGCGTCGGCAGACCCTCGATCGCGCAGACGCGGCCGGGGGCGAGCTCCGTCGTGAAGAGCGTGCGGAAGTCGGTGCCCCCGAAGCAGACGTTGGTCGGGAGCGCGTTGGGGCCGAGGTCGACGGCGTCGAGGGGCTTGCCGCTGCGATCGAAGATCCGGATGCAGTGGTCCATCGGCGCCGCACAGTAGAGCCGGCCGTCGAGGTCGAACGCGAAGCCGTCGCCCGGCGACGTCCCCGGCAGCTGCTCGACGAACCACTCGCGCTCGCCGCTCGCGGGATCGATCCAGAGGAGCCCGCGTCCCTCGACGATCAGCAGCCTTCCCTCCGGCGAGATCGCGACCCCGTTGCAGTACTCGAAGCCGCTCGCGATCCGGCGCAGGCCGCGCTCGGGATGCCAGGCCCAGAAGCGCCCTTCCTTCTTCCCCTGATGCTGGGTCCCGCCATGGGGCGGCGGGTCGGTGAAGTAGATCGTGCCGTCGCGGCCGACGGCGAGGTCGTTGGGCGCCTGCAGGCCTTCCGACGCGAGCGTCGTCACGACGCCGTCCTTCGAGACGCGCTGGAGGGCCGGCGGGCCCGGGCGATACGGGATCTTCGCGGGGTCGAGGCCGAGGTGACTCGCGAAGACGGTGAAGTCGATGCCGCCGTTGTTGGTCACGACGAAGCCGCCGTCGCGGACGAGATGCGCGCTATTCGCTCCGCCGGCGACCGAGGCCACCTGCGTGAAGCGACCGCTCGCAGGATCGATGCGGAGCAGCCGCCCCGGCGAGATCGTGGTCACGACGAGGGAGCCGTCCGGACACCAGACGGGGCCTTCGCCGAGGGGGACTTCCGCGGAGACGACTTCGGGCTTCATGCGATCAGCATGGCAGACGGCCGCAGCCCGGGCCAGACGGGGCTCGGGGCGCCCGCGATCGCGCGCAGAGGCGGGCCGGAGGCCGGCCCGAAGTAGGGTAGGCTCGGACCGACCGGACGCTTTGCGGAGCGCTCCGGCTCGGAGGAGAGCATGTCGACCGAGATCGCCGTGCCGGCGCCGAGCGCCGGGACCTATCGGGGCTGGTGGGTGCTCTCGGCGACCTTCGCCTGCGCGATGCTCGTGATCGGCGCGACGAACTACGCCTTCGGGCTCTTCGTCGTGCCGGTGCAGGCGGAGTTCGGGCTCTCGCGGGCGGCGGTGAACCAGGGGATGAGCCTCTTCATGATCGGCGGCGCGCTCTGGGCCCCGATCGCCGGGCGCATCCTCGATCGCTTCCCCGCGCCCCTCGTGATGACGCTCGGCGGTGGCGCGCTCGGGCTCGGCATGGCGGGGATCGCCGCTTCCTCGTCGCTCACCGCGATCGCGGTGGCGCTCGCCGGGCCGATGGCGCTCGGTGCGATGTGCGCGGGCGGGCTCGCGAACACGACGATCGTGTCGCGCTGGTTCCGCCGGCGCCGTGGTCGCGCGCTCGGCATCGCGACCGTCTCGTCGGGGGCCGGCGGCTTCGTGATGGTCCAGCTGATCACGGCGCTGATCGGGCGTCACGGCTGGCGCGCGGCCCTCGCCGCGACCGGCGCGATCGTCGCCCTCGGCGTCGCGGCCCTGGCGCTCGGCCTCGTGCGCTCGCGCCCCGACGAAGAGGCCCTCGAGCGCGCGGGCGAGATCGGCCCGGAGGCCGAGGACAGCGCGACGACCGAGCGGCGCTTCCGCCTCGGGGAGCTCGTGCGGATGCGGAACTTCTGGTGCATCGCCTTCGGCACCGGCCTGCTGATGGCGAGCGACGGCGCCCTGCTCGCCTCCAAGATGCCCTACCTGCTCGGGCTCGGGATCGAGGCGCAGTCCGCCTCGTTCCTGATCGCCTGCATGACCGCGTCGTCGGTGGCGGGCAAGATCGGCATCGGGCTCGCCGCCGATCGCATGGATCTGCGGCGCCTCTACGGGATCGTGGCCGCCTGCCACGTCGTCCTGCTGCTCGTGCTGATCGCGGAGCCCGGCTACGGCGTCCTGCTCTTCGCGCTCTCGCTCTTCGGCGTCGGGGTCGGCGGCGTCTATCCGCTGCTCGCGACGCTGACCGCCCAGACCTTCGGCTCCGCCTCCTACGGCTCGGTCGCCGGCACGATGCAGCTCGTCGCCCTGCAGCCCCTCTCGATCGCGCTCGTCACCTTCATCGGGGCGAGCCACGACCGCACCGGCTCGTATACCCTCGCCTTCGAGGTCTTCATCGGCCTCGTGTTCCTCGCGGGCGGCTTGATCGCGCTCGTGAAGCTTCCGCCGCGCGTCGCCGACGCCCGGCCCGAGGTGGCGTGATGCAGGATGCAAGGACGAACGAGGCCGCGACGGCGGATTCCGCGGGGCGCCGCGCCGAGGCCGCCCGCCCCGATCCGCGCGATCCCGAGGCGATCGTCGCCGCCCTGACCCGGCCGCCCTTCCCCGTCGATCCCTATCCGCTCTACGCCGCGCTGCGCGAGGCGGCGCCGATCTTCCGGTCCGAGGACGGCTTCTGGTATGCGACCTCCTACGCCGCCGCCGAGGCCGTCTTCCGCGATCCCGCCCTCGGCCAGGGCCGCGGTCGCGAGTCGCGCATCCGCAGCGATCCGCGTTACGCAGACAGCCCGACGCTCCAGACCCTCGGCCACATGCTCCCCTTCCTGGACCCGCCGGACCACACGCGCCTGCGGCATCTCATCGCCCGCGCCTTCACCCCGCGCGCCGTCGAGCGCATGCGCGCCTACCTCGAGCGCCGGGTCGACGGCCTGCTCGACGAGCTCGCCGAGCGCGGGCGCGGCGAGCTGATGCACGACCTCGCGGACCACGTCCCGGTCGCCGTCATCTGCGAGATGCTCGGGGCCCCCGGTGATCGCCATGCGGACCTCGTCGCCTGGGCCGATCGTCTCGTCGCCGCGGTCCACTCGACGGTCACCGATGCCGAGCTCGCCTGGGCCGACGAAGGGGCGCGGCTCTTCCGCGAGTACGTGGGCGGCCTGATCGAAGCGCGGCGCCGCGAGCCGCAGGACGATCTGCTGACGGCGCTGGTGCAGGCCGAGAGCGAGGACGATGCCCTCGATGCCCAGGAGCTGCTCTCGACGGCCTGCGTCTTCATCGGGGCCGGCATCGAGAACACGAAGCACTTCATCGGCAGCGGGCTCGCCTGGCTGATCCGCGAGCGCGACGCCGCCGATCGGGCGCGCCGGGATCCCAAGGCCCTCGCGCGCGCCCTCGAGGAGGTGCTGCGGCTCGAGCCGCCGGTGCAGATCGCGATCCCGCGGATCGCCCTCGCGGACACCGAGGTCGCGGGCGCGAAGATCCGCAAGGGCGAGCGGCTGTGCGCGGTGATGGCGGCGGCGAATCGCGACCCCGTGGCCTTCCCGAGCCCCGACGTCTTCGACCCCGACCGCGTCGGTCCGCCGAACCTCTCCCTCGCGATGGGAACGCATTTCTGCACCGGCGCCGGCCTCGCCCGCCTCGAGGCCCAGGTCGTGGTCGGCCGCTTCCTCGCGCGCTTCCCGAACGCGCGGCTGCTCGTCGATCCGCCGCCCTTCCGCGACGAGATCCGGCCGACCTTGCGGGGCCATGCGACGGTCGAGGTCGAGCTCGGACTCTGAGCCACGGCCGAAGCGCGGTCGGATCGCGGCCGAGCGTCCAGCCGGCCCGGCCGGGTTCGCGCGATCCGACCGATCCGGTTAGCCTTCTCCGATCTCGCCCGCGCGGCCCCCGCCCGCCACCCCGAGGCGGTGCGCGGACGGCGCCCGAACGCCCACCTCGGAGTCCCCGCATGTCGATCGAGATCGTCCGCCGCTCCTGCCCCACCTGCGAGGCCTGCTGTGGCCTGCGGGTCCACGTCGATCGCGAGAAGCAGGCGATCGTGCGCATCGACGGGGATCCCGACGACTTCCGCAGCCGCGGGTATCTGTGTCCCAAGTCCCAGGCGATGAAGGCGGTCTACGAGGATCCGGACCGGATCCGGCGGCCTCTGCGCAAGCGCGCCGACGGGCGCTTCGAGGAGATCGGCTGGGACGAGGCCTTCGCCTTCGCGGCGGAGAAGCTGCGGCCGATCCGGGAGAAGTACGGGCCGCAGGCGGTCGGCGTCTTCATCGGCGAGCCGACGGGCCACAACCTCGGCGCCCTCCTCTACACGACGCTCTTCATGCGCGCGCTCGGCACGCCGCGCGCCTTCTCGTCGGCGACGATGGACCAGTTTCCGAAGAACGTGACGCTGAAGCTCATGTACGGCGACGGCTGGATGTTCGTGATCCCCGACGTGAAGCGGACGGACCTCTTCATCTGCATGGGCGGCAATCCGGTCGTGTCCCAGGGCAGCCTGATGGGGACGCCCGACGTGCCTGGCGTCCTGACCGGGATCCGCAAGCGCGGCGGCCGCGTGATCGTGATCGATCCGCGAAGGACCGAAACCGCCGAGCTCGCCGACGAGCACGTCTTCATCCGCCCCGGGACCGACGCCTACTTCCTCGCCGCGATGATCCAGGTCTTCTTCGCCGAGGACCTCGTCGACCTCGGCCGCTTCGCCGGCTTCACCGACGGCGTCGACGAGGTCCGCACGCTCTGCCGGGAGTTCACGCCCGAGGCCGTCGCCGACGTGACCGGCATCCCCGCCGACACGATCCGCCGGATCGCCCGCGAGTACGCGCGCACGAAGAAGGCCGCCCTCTACGGCCGCATCGGCACCTGTACGCAGGAGTTCGGGACCCTCGCCTCCTGGCTCCTCGACGTCGCCGCGATCCTGACCGGCCACTTCGACGAAGAGGGCTGCATGATGTTCCCGCGCCCGGCGGCGGGCCAGAGCGAGCCCGGCGAGCCCAATCCCCCGATGGCGGTGGGCGAGTACCGCACGATCGCCCGCGGCCTGCCGACGATCGACGGCCAGCTCCCGGCCGGCGCGATGGCGGAGGAGATCGAGGAGAAGAGCGCCGGCGAGCAGCGCATGCGCGTGCTCCTCACCGCCGCCGCGAATCCCGTCCTCTCGGCGCCCAACGGCAACCGCCTCGCCGAGGCCCTCGGCGAGCTCGACTTCATGGTGTCGGTCGACATCTATCTGAACGAGACGACGAGCCATGCCGACCTGATCCTGCCGACGACCGTCTCCGTCGAGGAGGAGAACTTCGACTTCACCTACGCCACGACCTGCTCCCACAACTACGCCCGCTGGTCCCCTGCGATCTTCGCGCCCGAGCCCGACGCGAAGCCCCACTGGGAGGTGCTGATGCGCCTCGTCGAGGCGGCGACCGGGGTGACGCTGGAGCAGCTCGACGAAGCGATGGTCGGCGGCATCGCGGCGAGCGTCGCGCGCCCGGGCGGGCGCTGCGAAGGTCGGACGCCCGAAGAGATCAAGGCCGCGATAGGCGACGTGCGTGGCCCGCTGCGCATCCTCGATCTGATGCTGCGCGCGGGCCCGTACGGCGACCGCTTCGAGCCCGGCAAGCAGGGCCTCTCGCTGAAGGCGCTGCGCGAGACGGGCGGCCTCGTCGATCTCGGCCCGCTCCAGCCGCGGCTGCCCGAGGCGCTGAAGACGCCCGGCCGGCGCATCGCCCTCGCCCCCGAGTACGTGACGGCCGACGTCCCGCGCCTGCGTGCGGCGCTCGCCGACGCGAAGCGGAAGGATCGCCTGCTGCTCGTCGGTCGCCGTCAGGTCCGCAACATGAACTCGTGGCTCCACAACGCGCAGGTGCTCGCGAAGGGCCGCGATCGCTGCACCCTGCTGATCCATCCCGACGACGCCCGGCGCTTCGGGCTCGAGGACGGCGGCAAGGCCCGCGTCCGCTCGCGCAGCGGCGAGATCGTGACGGCGGTCGAGGTCAGCGACGAGATGATGCAGGGCGTCGTCAGCCTGCCGCATGGCTTCGGCCACACGCGCCCCGGCTCGCGCACGCGCGTCGCGACGAAGCTCCAGCCCGGCGCGAACGCGAACCAGCTGACCGACGAGCTGCCGCTCGACGTCCCGAGCGGGACCCACATCGCGAACGGCATCCCGGTGGAGGTGGCGCGCGCCTGAGCCCGCCCGCGCTCCACCGAGCGGTTCCGCGACGGGCCCGGGCGATCATCGCAGGAGGATCATGTCATGGAGTTCGCCACGATCCGACGAGCCCGCCGGGCGATCGCGCCGACCCCGGCGATCGCGCTCCTCCTCGCGCTCGCGACGGGCGCGGCGCTGCTGGCTTCGTGTGCCCATGACGCGGGCCCGCCGAGCTGGATCGAGCATCCCGGCCGGCGCTGGCCGGAGCCCCGCTACGTCACCGGCGTCGGCCAGGGCGCCGATCCCGACGCGGCGGAGTCGGCCGCCCGCGCGGCCGTCGCCCGCAAGACGAAGGGCGAGCAGGAAGGCGTCGAGATCGCCCGGACCTGGGTCGCGAAGAGTCCCCGGGTCCACTGGGCGCTCGCGGTGCTCGACCGGCCCGCGCTGATCGCCCGCCTCGGCGATCGCATCGCCGAGATCGACCCGCAGCGAGCCGCCGCCGCGGAGAGCGCGAAGGCCGAGCCCCCCGAGAAGGCGATCGTCACCCTGCTCGGCGTCCTCGACCTCACCCGCCAGCGCGAGGCGCTGCGCACGCGCATCGCCCGCCTCGAGGGCAGCCCGCCGCCCGCCGATGCACCGCCGTCCCGAGAAGCACTCGAAGCCCAGCTCGCCGGCGTGAAGCACGCGCTCCCGATCGAGGTCGAGGCCTACGAGATGGATCCCGAATCCGGCGAGCTCGGCGCGCCCCTCGACCCCGTCCGGCGCGCGCTCGCGCGCCAGGTCCTCGCGAAGGGCTTCCCGCTCCCCGCCGACGGCGAGTGGGGCGACACCGCTGCCTCCTGGCTCCGCGTCCGGGCGCGGATCGGCTTCGAGCGCCTCGAGCTCGGCGGGCGCGAGGGCTTCGCGGCCGTCGCGTGGGAGGCGGCGCTCGAGGTCCTCGACCCGAACGCCGGCGGTGCGGTCGTCGCCCTCCTCGAGCAGGAGGCCCGCGCGACCCACATCAACGAGAAGACCGCCCGTCGGCTCGCGCGCGAGGAGGCGATCACCTTCGTGACCGAGGCCCTCGCGCGCTGGCTCGACGAGCAGTACGCGCCGAAGCCCTGAGCCCGGGGACGCGTCAGGCCGCGCCGCGGGCGACGCGGAAGCGCGCGGGGAGCGCCGCCACCCGGCGGGTCGAGAGGAAGGCGGTCCACTCGGGCCGATCGACGCACGGCTCGAGCTCGAAGCCCCGCTCGAGCAGGGCCGCGAGCGCCTCCTGGATCTCGGCCCGGGCGATGGCGGCGCCGACGCAGTGGTGGACGCCGTGGCCGAAGGTGAAGTGACGGCTGTCGTTGCGGGCGACGTCGAAGCGGTCGGGGTCCGCGAAGCGGCGGGGATCGCGATTGGCCGAGGGGACCGAGAAGGCGACGTAGCTGCCGGCCGGAATCTCGACCCCCTCGATCACGAGCCCCTCGGTCGCGATCCGCGGGATGCTCGGAATCGGCGTCTCGTAGCGCGCGACCTCCTCGACGGCGCTCGGGACGAGCGACGGCTCGGCGCGCAGCTTCGCGAGCTCGTCGGGATGGGAGGCGAGCGTCCAGAGCGCGTTCGCCAGCAGCGACTTCGTCGTGTCGTGGCCCGCGAAGAGCAGGTTCAGGATCAGCCCGCGCAGCTCGACGTTGGAGAGCCGCTCGCCCGCCTCCTCGGCGGCGATCAGCGCGTCGAGCAGCGTCTCGCTCGCCTGCGCCCGGCGTCGGCGCTCGATCAGCTCCGAGGCCGCCGCGTCGAACTCGACGATCGCCTGCTCGATCGCCGTCCGCGAATCCGAGGGGATCACCGCGCTGAAGGCATTCGACACCGTGTCCGTCCAGCGCTCGAAGAGCGCGCGGTCCCCGGCCTCGATGCCCACCATCGCGCAGAGCACCTCGAGGGGCAGCGCATGGCAGAAGGTCGCGACGAGATCGACCTCGCCCGCGTCGGCGGCCTCGTCGATCAGGCGGTGTGCCATCGCGCGGATCTGCGGCCGCAGGCGCGAGACCTGGCGCGGGGTGAAGGCGCGGCCGACGAGGCCGCGCAGGCGCGTGTGCTTCGGCGGATCGAGGGCGTTGGTCAGATGCTGCCACCAGTCGTAGAGCGGCCCGTGCGTGATGCCCTGGTTCGCGAGCATCGCGTAGAGCGCCTGGCGCATCTGCGGATCGCGCAGCCCCGACTCGACGTGCTCGTAGCGGAGCACCTCGAAGTCCCCGGCCGTCGAGCGGACGACGGGCCAGCGCTCGCGCAGGGGCGCGAGCACGCGGTGGGTGTCGTGCCAGTAGTCGAGGGAGGTCGGGTCGACGCGGGGAAGATCGCCGGGCGGGGGCGCCGCGTTCGGGAAGGCTTCGGGCGGGGGCATGGCCTCGACGATCGCCCGCCCGCCCGCGGATCGTCAAGCGCATTCGTCGATGCGCCCCGCGCGAATGCCCCACCGCCATCGCGACCCGATCTCGTCGGCGAGCGACGCGCGCGCCGCCGGACGCACTATGCTCGCCGAACGGACCCACCCGGGAGGACCCCATGCCCGCCTACACCCTGACCGTCAACGGCGAGCGCCGCACCGTCGAAGCCGCCGAGGACACCCCGCTGCTCTGGGTGATCCGCGATCTGCTCAACCTGACGGGGACCAAGTACGGCTGCGGTGCGGGCCTCTGCCGCGCCTGCACCGTCCACCTCGACGGCGAGGCCTCCTTCTCCTGCCAGATCCCGATCGCCTCCGTCGGGGCCAAGCGCGTCACGACGATCGAAGGCCTCTCCCCCGATCGCAGCCATCCCCTCCAGCAGGCCTGGATCGAGGAGGACGTGCCGCAATGCGGCTACTGCCAGCCCGGGCAGATCATGAGCGCGGCGGCCCTGCTCGCGCGCACGCCCGCCCCGACCGACGCGCAGATCGACGACTGGATGAAGACGAATCTCTGCCGCTGCGGGACCTACAACCGGATCCGCAGCGCGATCCAGCGCGCCGCCGCCGCGCGGGCGGGCGCGAGCGCGCAGCACGAGGCGACGACGCCGGTGCAGGGGGAGGCGAAGAGCCATGGCTGAGCCGACCAACGCTTCGACGGACGCCAGAACGGACGCGATCGAAACGACCGCGGGGCCGACGACCGGGACGGCCCTTCGCCGGCGCGACTTCCTGCAGATCTCGGGCGGCCTCGGGATCGGCCTCGTGGTCTCGTTCGCCCTGCCCTTCGCGGCGAACCGCGAGGCGCAGGCCGCCGCGGCGGCGGGCGGCAGTGCGCCGGGCGGCGAGCTCGACGCCTTCATCCGGATCGAGCCCGACGGCTCCGTCGTCTTCTCGATCCCGAAGTCCGAGATGGGCCAGGGCGTCCTGACCTCCCTCGCGATGATCCTCGCCGAGGAGCTCGAGGTCGACTGGTCGAAGGTCCGCTCGGAGCACGCGCTCGCGAACGAGGCCCGCTACGGCCGCTGGCGCACCGGCGGGAGCTCGAGCGTGCGCGAGAGCTTCGAGGCCTATCGGAAGGCCGGTGCGACCGCGCGATCCCTGCTCGTCGCCGCCGCCGCCGAGCGCTGGAAGGTCGCCGCCGACACCTGTCGCGCCGACCGGGGCACCATCGTCCACCCCGCGACCGGCCGCCGCGCGGGCTATGCCGAGCTCGCCGAGCAGGCGGCGAAGCTGTCGCCGCCGGCCGAGCCCGCGCTGAAGCCGCGCTCGCAGTTCAGCGTGATCGGCAAGGATCTCCGCCGCCTCGACACGCCTGCGAAGGTCGACGGCTCCGCCGTCTTCGGCCTCGACGTCCGCGTCCCCGGGATGCTCGTCGCGCAGGTCGTGCGGCCGCCGGACCTCGGCGGGAAGCTCGCGTCCTTCGACGCGAAGGCGGCCCTCGCGGTGCCCGGCGTCGTCGCGGTCTTCGAGATTCCGCGGGGCGTCGCGATCGTCGCGAAGCATTTCTGGGCGGCCTCGAGCGGGCGCAAGCAGCTCGCGATCCGCTGGACGCCGGGCCCGCACGGCGCGCTCGACAACGAGGCGATCCGCGCGCTCTGCACGGCCGCCGTCTCCAAGGGCGTCGAGGTCCGCAAGCAAGGCGACGTCGCCCGCGCGATCGCGAGCGCGGGGCCGAAGCGGACGCTCGAGGCGGTCTACGACTTCCCCTTCCTCGCCCACGCGACCCTCGAGCCGATGAACTGCACGGCGAAGGTCGACGCCGACGGCTGCGAGCTCTGGGTCCCGACCCAGTCGCCGACCGCCGCAGCCGACGCCGCGGCGAAGATCCTCGGCATCCCCCCCGATCGCGTGCGCGTGAACACGACGCTCCTCGGCGGCGGCTTCGGGCGCCGCGGCGACTCGGACTTCGTCGAGGACGCGGTCCACGTCGCGAAGCAGATGAAGGTCCCCGTGCAGGTCGTCTACACCCGCGAAGACGACATGCGCGCCGGCCTCTACCGACCGACGGGCACGAACCAGATGCGCGGCGCCGTCGACGCCGAGGGCTGGCCCGTCGTCTGGGAGCAGCGCATCGCGAGCCAGTCGATCCTGCGCGAGAAGGGCTGGCCGACGAAGGACGGCATCGACTTCGCGGCGGTCGAGGGCGTGCGGAACCTCCCCTACGCGATCCCGAACGTGTTCGTCAGCTGGGCGGACGTCGTGCTGCCGGTCTCGACGCATTGGTGGCGCTCGGTGGGCAGCTCGCAGAACGGCTGGGTGACCGAGTGCTTCTTCGACGAGCTCTGCCGACTCGGCGGCAAGGATCCCCTCGAGGCACGCAAGCGGCTCCTGAAGGATCATCCGC
This sequence comes from Myxococcota bacterium, assembly GCA_046351135.1. Lineage (GTDB taxonomy): Bacteria > Myxococcota_A > UBA9160 > UBA9160 > UBA4427 > UBA4427. The sequence continues at coordinate 232,588 of JAXLZA010000011.1, forward strand.
GCCACGTCCGCGTGCTCGAGAAGGCGGCCAGCGAGGCCGGCTGGGGCAAGCCCCTGCCGAAGGGCCATGCGCTCGGCATCGCGGTCCACGAGTCCTTCGGCAGCATCGTGGCCGAGACCGCCGAGGTCTCCCTCGAAGCCGACGGCACGCCGCGGGTCCACCGCGTCGTCTGCGTCGTCGACTGCGGCGAGGTCGTGCATCCCGCCGGCGTGCGCCATCAGATGGAGAGCGGCATCACGATGGGCCTCTCGGCAGCGCTCTGGGGCGAGATCGCGATCGAGAAGGGCCGCATCGTCACGACGAACTACGATCGCTACCCGATCGCCCGCATCGGCGACACGCCGCGCATCGAGACCCACATCCTCGCCGAGGGCGATGCGATGGGCGGCATCGGCGAGCCGGGGACGCCCCCGATCGCGCCGGCGATCTGCAACGCGCTGCTCGCGCTGACGGGCAAGCCGATCCGGCGGCTGCCGATCGGGAAGCTCACACGCGGCGCCTGAAGCGCCGCTCCGAGCGCCTGCTCGGATCCGACGGAGACGATCGATGACCTTCCACCTGAGCGGGCTCGAAGGCAAGACCGCCCTCGTGACCGGCGCCGGCCGCCTGCGCGGCATCGGCCGGACGGTGGCCCACGAGCTCGCGAAGGCCGGCTGCGACGTCGTCGTGACCGGCAGCGGGCGCGATCCCGCGAGCTTCCCCGCCGACGAGCGGAAGCTCGGCTGGCGCGACGTCGAGTCCGTCGCCGAGGAGATCCGCGGTCTCGGGCGGCGCTCGCTCGCCGCCGTCTGCGACATCGCCTCGCTCAGCGACGTCCGCGCCCTCCGCGAGCGCGTCGTGCGCGAGCTCGGGGGCATCGACCTCCTCGTCAACAACGCGGCGCTCGTCCCGCCCGGTCGCGAGCGGGTCGCGGTGCACGAGGCCGATCCCGAGATCGCGGCTCGGGTCTTCGACGTGAACCTGAAGGGGACCTACTTCATGTGCCACGTCTTCGGCCGCCTGCTCGTCGAGCAGGGGCGCGGCGGTGCGATCGTCAACGTCACCTCGATCGCCGGCAAACGCATGGCGCCGCGCAACGCCGCCTACGGCACGAGCAAGGCGGCGCTCCACGCGCTGACCGCGGCGATGTCCGGGGAGCTCGGCGAGCACGGGATCCGGGTCAACGCGGTCTGTCCGGGGATCACGGTGACCTCCGCCATGGACGAGGTGCCGGAGAGCGCCTGGGAGCCGATGGTGAAGGCGAACATCCCGCTCGGCCGCGCGGGCCGCCCCGAGGACACGGCCGCGATGGTCCTCTTCCTCTGCAGCGATCAGGGCGCCTGGATCACGGGCCAGATCTACAGCGTCGACGGCGGCCAGGTCGCCGGGCGTTAGTCGGCCGGTCCCGGCCCCGCGTCGCCGGGGTCGCTCCGCCGCGAGATCGCGCGGCGCGCCAGCCGGATGGCGTCGGCAGCGGCGTGGGTCGTCCTCGATCACTCGCCACGTGGGCTCCGCCGGCTCGATTGACTCTTCCCGGCCCGTCTGGGAAGCTCGTCCCGGGGCCGCCACCCGGCCTCGCCCCGGGAGGCCCTCCGCCATGCACGACCTCGTGATCCAGGGAGGCACCGTCGTCGACGGCACCGGCCGCCCCCCGCAGACCGCCGACGTCGCCGTCGCGAACGGCCGGATCGCGGCGGTCGGCCGCGATCTCGGCCCCGCCCGCCGCACCCTCGCCGCCGACGGCCTGCTCGTCACCCCGGGCTGGGTCGACATCCACAGCCACTACGACGGGCAGGCGCTCTGGGATCCGCTGCTCGAAACCTCCGCCGCCCACGGCGTCACGACGGTCGTGATGGGCAATTGCGGCGTCGGCTTCGCGCCGGTCCGCCCGAGCGAGCGCGCCTTCACGATCGCCCTGATGGAGGGCGTCGAGGACATCCCCGCCGCGGTGCTCGAGCAGGGGCTCGCCTGGGACTGGCAATCCTTCCCCGAGTATCTCGACGCCCTCGCCGCGAAGCGCCACGCGATCGGCGTCGTCGCCCAGGTCCCCCACGCGGCGCTGCGGGTCTTCGTGATGGGCGAGCGCGGCATCGACCACGCCGCCGTCGCGACGGACGACGAGATCGCGCGCATGGGCGCACTCGCGGTCGAGGCGATCGAGGCCGGCGCGGTCGGCTTCACGACCTCGCGCTCGAGGAACCACGTCGCGTCGGACGGCCGGCTCACGCCGTCGTTCAGCGCCGGCCTGCCCGAGCTGCTCGGCATCGCCGCGGCGATCGGCCGCCTCGGCCGGGGCGTCTTCGAGTTCAACCTCGACAACGTCGACATCGAGGGCGATCTCGCCCTGATGCGCCGCGTCTGCGAGGTCGGCCGGCGCCCGCTCTCGGTGGCCCTGCTCCAGCGCCCGGGCCATCCCCCCGATCGCTATCGGCGCGTGCTCGAGGGCTTCGCGCAGGCGGCGCGGGACGGCCTCGACATCCGGGGCCAGGTGGCGCCGCGGCCGACCGGGCTGCTGCTCTCCCTCGCTGGTCGCGTCAATCCGCTGCGCCCGTCGGCGACCTATCGAGCGATCGAGGGGCGCACCGCGACGCCGGGCTCCGCCGCCGGCGAGTCCGCCCTCCTCGCCGCGCTCCGGGACGCCGAGGCCCGGGCGCGCATCCTCGCGGAGCTCGAGGGCGAGGCCGACATGGTGGGACATTTCGGCGCGGCCTTCGACCTGTCGACGCCGAGCGAGCTCGTCCTCGACCCGGCCCATTGCCTCGTCGCGCGGGCGAAGCGGACGGGCGTCCCCGTGCGTGCCCTCGTCTACGACGTGCTCGCCGCGGGCCGCATGGTCTACGTCCCGGTCTCGAACTTCGTCGAGGGCGACCTGCGCGCGACCCGCGAGATGCTGCTCGATCCGTACACCGTCCCGGGCCTGTCCGACGGCGGGGCCCACTGCACGATGATCGCCGACTTCGACTACCCGACCCATCTGCTGCGCTACTGGGGCCGCGACGCGCCCGAGTCCGAGCGGATTCCGATCGAGGTGCTCGTGAAGAAGCAGTGCGCGGACACCGCGGCCCTCGTCGGGCTGCATGATCGCGGCGTCCTCGCCCCCGGCCGCCAGGCCGACGTGAATCTCGTCGACCTCGCCGCGATCGGCTCGACGGCGCCCGCGCTGGTCGCCGACCTGCCGGGCGGCGGCGCGCGGCTCGTCGGGCGCGGGACCGGCTACGTCGCGACCTTCGTGAAGGGCGAGCTCGCCTTCGAGCACGGACGCCATGCCGGCGCCTTCGCCGGCGGCCTCGTCCGGGGCGGGGAGCGGTGTTAGGCAGGAGGACGGCGCGGTGAGCGACGGGGTCCGGGCGATGGTGCAGACGGCGCCGGGGAAGCTCGAGCTGCGGCATTTCGAGCGGCCCCGCATCGGCGAGGACGAGGCCCTCCTGCGGATCGAGGCCTGCGGCATCTGCGGGACCGACGCCGAGGTCTTCGACGGGAGCGTGCCCCTCGCCGGGCCCGTCATCCCGGGCCACGAGCCCGTCGGGCGGATCGAGGCGATCGGTGCGCGGGCGGCCCAGCGCTGGCAGATCGGCGTCGGCGACCGCGTCGCCGTCCAGTCGGATTTCGGCTGCGGGCGCTGCGAGCCCTGCTTCGAGCGGCGGCGCTGTCGCATCGCACCGGGCGTCTACGGCTTCATGCCGGTCGATGCGGCGCCCTCGCTCTGGGGGGGCTATGCGGAGCTCCTGTATCTCGCGCCGGGCGCGGTGCTCCACAAGATCGACCGGCGGATTCCCGCGCGCATCGCCGCGCTCTACAACCCCCTCGGCGCGGGCTTCGCCTGGGCGGTCGAGGCGCCGGGGCTCCGCCTCGGGCAATCGATCGCGATCTTCGGGCCCGGCCAGCGCGGCCTCGCCTGCGTGATCGCGGCGAAGCTCGCCGGCGCGTCGCGGATCTTCGTGACGGGCCTCGGCTCCCGGGACGAGGCGAAGATGGCGCTGGCGCGGGAGCTCGGGGCGGACGTCGTGATCGACGTCGAACGCGAGGACGCGGTCGCGCGGATCGACGCCGAGACGAAGGGCGCCGGCGTCGACGTCTGCGTCGACACGACGCCCCACGCGACGAAGCCCGTCGTCGACGCCGTCTGGGCGACGCGCCCCGGCGGCACGATCGTCCTCGCCGGGATCAAGGGCCGCGGCCGCGGCGTCCCCGACTTCCCGACCGACGAGGTCGCGATGCGCTTCCAGACGATCCGCGGCGTGCGCACCGTCGACTACCGGAGCTACCAGCAGGCGATCCGCCTGATCGAGTCGGGCCGCGTCCCGGTCGAGCGGCTCCACACCCACCACTTCCCGCTCGAGGAGGCCGCGACGGCGATCCGGACGCTGACCGCCCCGAGCGATCGCCCCGCCATCTCGATCACGATCGAGCCCTGAGCCCGGGCCTAGCGGACCGGCTCCCCCGCCGCGATCGCGCGGAACGGCGCCGGGACGCCCTCCCGCGCGACGATCGCCCGCCCGAGCGCGAGGGAGGCTTCCTGGGTGAGATGGCCCGTGTCGTAGTAGAGCGCGCGGCCGTCGGCGTCGAAGGCGGAGCAGGTCCCCTCGCGGCAGAGGGCCTCGGTGACGTCGTAGTAGGCGACGTTCGGCACCGTCGCCGCGAAGGCGCGCAGGCGCTCGTTCATCGCGGCGATCTCCGGGAGCACCGGCGAGGTCCAGCGCGGACACACGAGCCCCGGATAGCGGAGCGCCTTCTCGCGGCAGCGGCGATCGTAGCCGGGGATCTCCGGGATCTTCCCGAGCACGACGACCTGCTTGCCCTCCCCGGCGAGCCGCCGGATCGTCGCCTGCGCGTCGGCGAAGAGGCGCTCCGTGTCCTCGTAGCGGATCCACGAGACGGCGAGGACGACGACGGGATAGGTCTCGACCACCGGTCGCACGAGGGCGAGGGAGGCGCGGCAATCTTTGAGGCGATGGGGCAGCACGAGGGGCGCGGGATCCCCGTCGATCGCGGGACAGGCCCCGACCGCGACGTTGCGGAATCGGAAGCCCGCCGCCTCCGCGAAGGCCTGCAGCACGCCGACGTAGTGGGCGGCGTTCGAGTCGCCCCAGAGGATCGCCCGCGGCGGCGCCTCGCCCTTCGCCCCGACGACGCAGACGGGATCCTCGAGGAGCGCAGGCGTCGCGAGCTGGCGCTGACAGACCGACGGAAAGTGGAACGGCGGCAGCACCTGCTGCTGCATCGCCGCGAGCGACGCCCGGTACTCCGCGTCCCGGGCCTGCAGCCCGTAGCCGTCGAGGCGCATCGCGACGACGGCGAGCAGCACGAGCGCCCCACCCGGCAGCCCGTACTGCAACAGAAAGACCCGCGAGAAGGGCCACGACACGTGGCGCGCCGGCTGCTCGACGAAGCGGTAGGTCGCCCAGGCCAGGACGAAGGTCAGCGCGAAGACCGCCATCCCCGCGAGCGGCCCGAAGTCGGGGTGGCCGTAGCGCAGGAACGCGAGCAGCGGCCAGTGCCAGAGATAGGCCGAGTAGGAGAGCAGCCCGATCCAGACCATCGGCCGCAGCGCGAGCAGGCGCGAGAGGCGGCCCGGGGCGAAGTGGCCCGCGAGGATCACGAGCGTCGTGCCGGCGGTGGGCGGAATCGCGCGCAGCCCGGGGAAGACGTCGCGCTCGGAGAGCCCGAACAGGCTCGCCCCGATCGCCGCGAGACCGAGCCAGGCGAGGCCACTCAGCGCGGCGCGCCCCGCCTTCGACTCGAGCGCGGGGATCGCGCTGGCTCGCGTCGTCGCGAGCGCACCGAGCGCCCCGAACATCAGCTCCCCCGCCCGGGTCGGGAGCATGTAGTAGACGAAGGACGGGGAGCGCGTGAAGAAGAGCTCGCCCGCCGCGAACGAGAGGAGCGCGACGGCGCCGATCGCGATCGCGAAGCCCCGGCGCCGGCCCGGGCGATAGAGCGCCGCGAGGAGCAGCGGCCAGACGAAGTAGAACTGCTCCTCGACGCCAAGGGACCAGAGCTGCAGGAAGGGCAGCTCGCCGCTGTCGTTCGCGAAGTAGCCGGTGTCCTGATAGAGCCAGAAATAGACGTTCGCGAGGGAGGCGAGCGCGAAGAGCGCCGACTTCGCCGCCGCCCGGGCATCGAGGGGCAGCATCACGAGCTGCGAGACGACGAGGGTCGCGGCGACGACGACGAGCAGCGCGGGGGCGATCCGCTTGATGCGCCGCCGATAGAACTCGACCAGCGAGAAGCGCCGCCCCTCGATCTCGCTCAGGAGATTGCGCGAGATCAGGTAGCCCGAGAGGACGAAGAAGACGTCGACGCCGACGAAGCCGCCCGGCAGGAGCGCCTCGTCGATGTGGAAGAGGAGGACGGAGAGGACCGCGATCGCGCGCAGGCCATCCACGTCAGGCCGATAATCGCCCTTCGCGGGGGCCCGGGATTCCGTCATCGCGGCCACGCTAGCACGACCCCACGGCGTCCCGGAACGCCTCCGAGCCACGGGGCACCCTCCGCCTCGACCCCGCCTCACCGAGCTGGCAGACTCCCGCCGTCGCGTCGATCCACCGCCCCGCCGAGGAGCCCCGCCATGAAGTTCGGCATCCGCATCCCCCCGCCGCAGATGGGCCCGATCGGGGACCCCGACTTCGTGATCCGTTATTCGAAGCTGGTCGAGAGCCTCGGCTTCGAGTCGATCTGGGTGATCGACCATGCGCTCATGTGCATCGAGTACGACTCGCGATACCCGTACAAGACGACGGGCCGGACGCCGATCCCCGCCGACGCGAACATGCCCGACCCGCTCGTGCTGATGACCTGGATCGCGGCGGCGACCGAGCGGGTCCGGATCGGGACCTCGATGCTGATCCTGCCCCAGCGCCATCCGATCCTGCTCGCGAAGGAGGTCGCGACCCTCGACCGCTATTCGAAGGGCCGCATCACCCTCGGCGTCGGCGTCGGCTGGGTCGAGGAGGAGGTCCGGATCCTGAAGCAAAACTTCAAGGACCGGGGCCGCCGCGCGGACGAGTGGATCGAGGTCCTGCGCGCGCTGTGGGCGGACGGCGTCTCCCGGTACCAGGGCCGCACCTTCCAGTTCGAGAACGTCGCGAGCTACCCGAAGCCCGTGCAGCCCGGCGGCGTCCCGATCATGATCGGGGGCCACAGCGCCGCCGCCGCCGCCCGCGCCGGCCGCTACGGCGACGAGTTCTATCCCCACTGGTCGACCCGCGGCCCGAACCCCGAGTCGCTGGCGGAGCTGAAGAGCGTGATCGCCGTGTCGGCCGAGGCGGCGGGCCGGCGCGCCTCCGACGTCCGCCTGACCCTCACCAGCACGAGCGACGCGAAGACGGCCTACGAGACGGCCGAGCTCTGCGCGCGGCTCGGCGCCGAACGGGTCGTCGTGCTGCCGCCCAAGGGCGAGCTCGACGGCGCGCTCCCCGACGAGCTCGCGCGCTTCAAGCGGACGGTGATCGACCAGTTTCCGGACTGACGCCCGGCCCGCGGCCCGCGACCGCCCGCGCTTCGGCGATGCGGCGCCTCAGCGCGGCGTCTGCGCCTCGTGGCGGAGCACGACGAGCGGGAGCTGGCGCGGGGCACACATCGCCTGATAGGCCTTCGTCGACGCGCTCTGCCGGCAGAGCTCGGCGTACAGGCGCTCCCACTCCTCGCCCTGGGCGACGTGGGCGCGCGCCTCGCGGGTGCGGCGCGCGACGCGGATCCAGGCCTTCGGATTCGCGCGGACGTTGTGGACCCAGTGCGGATCGGTGGGGCCGCCGCCGTTGCTGCCCCGCAGCACGAGATCGTCGCCGACCCGGAAGTACGGCAGGCAGGCCGAGCGCGTCGCCCCCGTCCGCGCGCCGATCGTGTAGAGCATCAGCGTGGGCGTATAGGCGGCGCCGTTCGCCCAGGCGTACTGGGCGGTGACCAGCGACCAGCCCGTCGTCCAGACGATCGCCTTGTCGATCGCGAGCCCCCACTTGCCGCGCAGGATCAGGAGATGCGGGCGACCACCGGAGGAGAAGCGCTCCTTCTCGGCGGCGGAGACGGGGCGGATCTCGTGGGAGGGGGCCTCGGAGGACGGTGCGGGCATCGGACATCCTCTCGAGCCTGCGAAGGGGGCGGACGGCGACCGCGAGAGTGCGGGAGAGCGCGGTATGCTGCCAGCCCCCGCCCACCGGAGGGAGTCCCGAGAGCCATGACCCGCCGCCTCCTCGTCACCGGCGCCAGCCGCGGCATCGGCCGCGCGATCGCCCAGCAGGCCGCCGCCGACGGCTTCGACGTCACGCTGACCTATCAGAGCCGCGCCGACGCAGCGAACGAGGTCGTCTCGACGATCACCGCCGCCGGCGGCCGCGCCCGCGCGATCGCCCTCGACATCGCCGATCGCGCCGGCACGCGGGCGGCGCTCGAGGCCGACGTCACGGCCCACGGTGCCTTCTACGGCGCCGTCTGCAACGCCGGCGTCACCGCCGACGCGCCCTTCCCGGGCATGAGCGGCGAGGCCTGGGACCGGGTCCTGCGGACCAACCTCGACGGCTTCTACAACGTGCTGCATCCGCTGGTGATGCCGATGGTCCGGCTGCGCGACGGCGGGCGGATCGTCGTGCTCTCGTCGGTCGCGGGGCTGATCGGCAATCGCGGCCAGGTGAACTACAGCGCCTCGAAGGCGGGGCTGATCGGTGCGACGCGCGCCCTCGCCCTCGAGCTCGCCAAGCGCCGGATCACCGTCAACTGCGTCGCCCCGGGCCTGATCGAGACCGAGATGCTCGCCGGGCTCCCGACCGAGCAGATCGCCGGGCTGATCCCGATGCGCCGGATCGGCCGCCCCGAGGAGGTGGCCGCCGTCGTCGCGTTCCTGCTCTCCGACGGGGCGAGCTACGTGACGGGCGAGACGATCTCGGTGAACGGCGGCATGGCCTGAACGGGCGCCGTTACGAGCGATGCGAGGCGCCCGCCCGCACGGGGCGAAGCGGGGCGTCGACCGGCAGGGCCGGGACCTCTCCCCCGATCAGGGCTCGGGAAGCGGAGTCGCCTCGAGGGTCTCGATCGCCAGGCGATAGCCGAACCAGCCGTTCTCGAGCTCGACCCGCCGCGGGAGCGCGGGCTCGCCCTGCCAGTCCGCATAACGGATGCGGACCTCGCCCGCCTCGAGCCGATCCGCGATCACGAAGCGCCGCTCGAGGAGCCGGCCCGCGGCGTGGCGCTCCCAGACCGCGACCGCCCCCACACGTCCGCTCCGCTCGCACACGCCCGGGCAATCGGAGATGGCCGCCTCCGGCAGCCAGCGATAGAAGACCCGCTGGACGTCGGCGAGAATGTGGGCCGGCGCGAAGGGCAGCGGCCGCCCGCTGCGATTCTCGAACTCGATCCGCGACCCGCCCTCGCCCGCCACCGCTTCGCCGACCGCGACCAGCGCGAGCCGGAAGCCGACGAGGTTCATCGGCCCGAGCCCGATCAGCGCGAGCTCCCCGGGCCGGCGCTGGAGCACCGCATCGAAGCCCTCTCCCCCGCTCGGCCACTCGACCTCGACCCGTTGGCGCAGCAGCCGGCTCCCCGGCCACGCATCGACCGGGAGCAGCGCGAGCGCCGCCGCCTCGATCGATTTGCGCTGCTCGGCCTCCGGGCCCGCTTCGCCGGCCGTCGGACCGGCCTGATCCGTCCGGCCCGGTCGAGCTTCACCGCCTCCGTCCGCTTCGCCGCCTCCACCGCCTCCACCGCCGGAGGGCGGCCGCGTGCCACAGCCCGAGCCGACACCGACGAGCAGGCCGAGCGCGAGCGCCGCGAGGAGCGCGGGCCCGCCGATCCGAGCGCGCCGCAGCGCCCATCGGAATCGGCGCACGCGCGTTCCCCGGAAAGCGCTCATGCCCGCCCCGCCCCGCCCGGCCGCTTCAACAGCACGAGCGTCGTCGGGGCGAGCAGCAGGCTCGACCCGATCCCGACCGCCGCCGTCAGCCCGAGATCCGCGAGCACCGGATGCTCCGACATCGCGAGCAGCCCGAACGCCCCGACCGTCGAGAGGCATGCGAGCAGCGCCCCCGTGAGCGCCGCCGCGACCTCGCGCGCCTCCCCGCGCTCCCCCGCATCGGCGTGCTCCCCCGCGTGCGCCCGCTCGCGCTCCCCCGCACCGGCGCGCGCGCCCGCGGCCACACGCTCGCCCACGGCCGCGGCCGCGCTCTCGCTCGCGTCGACGAGGAAGACGCTGTAGTCGACGCCCATGCTGACGACGAAGAGCAGCGCCGTCAGCGAGATGAGGTCGAGGCCGCGGTCGGTGATCCCGAGGACCGAGACCGTGAGCAGCGCCGCGAGCACCGCCGGGATCAGCGTCGCGAGCGTCCGGCGCAGGTCGCGGTAGCGCAGCGCGAGCAGCGCGGCGACGGCGGCGAGGCCGACGGCGAGCAGGAGCGCGGTGCTGCGCTGATAGGCGAGCTGGGCCTCGCGGAAGAGATCGGCCTGGCGCAGCAGGATGGCGCCCGGGAGATCCGCGAGGCGCGCCTCGAGGGCGTCCGCGTCGCGGACGCCTTGCAGGAAGGTCAGGAACGCGACGCGCTCCCCGAGCCGGACGCGGAAGGCGCGCAGCAGCGGGGCCGCGGGCGAAGCGAGCAGGTCCGAATACGTGAGCGGCTCGGGCAGCGGCTCGCCGAGGGACTGCAGATAGGGCTCGAAGGCGCCCTCGGCGAAGCCCTCCTCGCGAAAGACCCGCCGCAACCGCTCCGGCAGCCCGGGATCCTCCCGCGCGACCCGGGCCACCGCCCGCTGCGTCGCCGGCGCGGGCAGCAGCGGCGAGAGGCTCTTCTGCGCCTCGAGCTCCCCCGCCGCGATGGCCTCGTCGAGGCGCGCCGCCACCGCGTCGTTGACCGCGAGGGCCGCCGCCTCGTCCTCGCCCAGCGCGACGACGAAGCGCATCTGCTCGGTCCGCGCGACCTTCCCCCGCACGCGCTCGTCCTCGGCGAGCAGCTCGGGATCCATGCGCCCGAGGTTCGCGAGCTCGGGATCGAGGCGGACCCGGGGAATCGCGACGGCCGCGAAGAGCAGGACCGCGATCGGCAGGATGGCGAGCCCCCGGCGCACGCGCGACAGGGCGGCGAAGGTCCGGTCGACCGCCGCGACGAGCGCCTCCCGCGCCGCGACCGGTGCGACCCGCTGCGGCATCAGCAGCGGGACGACGAGCCGCGTGACCACGAAGGCGACGAGGATCCCCGCGACCGAGAAGAGCGCGACCTCCCTCAGCCCCGCGAGGTTCGCCGCCGCGAGGGCCCCGAAGCCCGCGAGGGTCGTCGTCGCGCCCGTCGTGAGCGAGCCCGAGAGGATGCGCAGGGACGCGCGCGGATCGCCGCCGGGGGAGACGATCGTATGGTGGCAATAGAGATGGACGACGTAGTCGATCGCGACGCCGATCAGGGCGGCGCCGAAGGCGAGCGTGATGCCGTGGAGCCGGCCGAAGACGAAGAGCACGGCGGCGGCCCCGGCGACGACGCCCGAGGCGACGGGGATCGCCGCGAGCGCGACCAGCCGGAGGCTCCGGAACAGGACCCAGAGCAGCGCGCAGAGCAGCGCGCTCGAGAGCGTCGAGACCCGCCGGATGTCGGCCTCGATCGCCGTCGCGGCCCGCGTCGCGAAGCGATTGACGCCGCTCTGATCGAGGCGCAGCCCGCCCGGAAACGACGACGCGATCGACGCGAAGGCGTCGTCGATCGCCGCGAGCACCGGCGCCTGCGCCCGCGCGTCGAGGGCCGAGGCCTTCGTCGCGAGGAAGAGCACCGCCGTGCGGTCGTCCGCCGCAATGAAGCGCCCGTCCACCACGTCGAGCTCGTCGCCGCCGCGGGAGCGCTCGAGCTTCCGGAACACCCCGGGCAGCGACAGGAAGGGATCCCGCGGTGCGACGCGCGAGGCGAGCAGCGAGAGCGGGCCGGCGAGCTCGTCGCGCAGCGCGGCGGCGGCGCGGTGGAGCCCGGCCTCGCTCGTGCGCGCCCGGGCCGCCTCCTCGCCGTCGGCGAGGAAGTAGAGGCGGCGCGGCTCGTAGAGCTCGAAGAGCGCGCGCTCGAGGCCGTCGGTCGGACCGCCTTCGAGGAAGGCGAGCGCGTCCGTGAGGCGCGGGTCGGCGCGCAGGGCCGCCTCGAAGGCGCGGCTGGCCCGCAGCGCCGAATCGAGGTCGGCGGCCTCGAGGGCGAGGATCATCGTGCGGCTGAGCTCGCTGTCGGCGATCTCGCGGGAGAGCGACGCGAGCGCCCGGTCCTCGGCGTCGGGGAGGAACTCGGCGACGTCGGTCGTGACCTCGAAGCGCGCCACGACGTAGCCCGCGAGCAGCAGCACGCAGACCGCCACCGCCGCGAGACGGAGCCCCTCCCCGCGGCGGAGGCCGCCGATCGTCATGGCGCCCCGAGCCCGAAGAGCCGCTCGAGCTCGCCGGCCTCGAAACGGCGCGCCGGGTTGGCGTCGAGGATCCGGGTCGTGGTGCGATCGCCGCTCGTCTCGGTGACCTCGAGGCGATCGGCGCCGAGGCGATGGCCCGAGATGGCGAGCTCGCGGATGAGGCGCGACAGGGGCTCGCGGCGCGGGGCGAGGCGGAGCTGCCAGCGGCCGCTCGAGGCGGGGGCGAGGACCTGATAGTCGATCGCGTAGATCGACTCGAGCTGGGCCAGATCGCCCGAGAAGATCCAGAGCATCGACTCGACGAGGGGCCGCACGTCGGCGCGGCGCGCGAGATCGATCGTCTCGATCCGACGCCCGGCCGGGCTCGCGCCGCCCTTCGCCGCGACCGCGGCTCCGGCCTGGGCCGGCGCCGCCGAGGGCGACCCCGCGGCCCCCGAAGCCCCCGCCGTGCTCGCCGGCGTCGCGATCCGCACCACGTGGTCGTCGATCAGGATGTCGTGGGGGTTGGGAGACTCCACGCGCCGCAGCAGCGTCGCC
>JAXLZA010000012.1:0-216331 GCA_046351135.1 Myxococcota bacterium
AAGAGGCCGTTCGCGATGGCGTGGGAGCGCTGGATGGTGTGCCAGGCGTCGCGCTGGGCGGCATCGACGGCCGCCCCCTCGTCGAACTGCCAGCCGATCGCCGTCGGGTAGAAGAGCAGGTCGGCGCCGAGCAGCGCCGTCGCCCGCGCGGCCTCGGGAAACCACTGATCCCAGCACACCAGCACGCCGAGCCGACCGGCGGCCGTGTCGTGGACCTGGAAGCCGAGATCGCCGGGCGTGAAGTAGAACTTCTCGTAGTAGAGAGGATCGTCGGGGATGTGCATCTTGCGATAGCGCCCGACGAGCTGGCCCGTCTCGTCGAGGACGACGGCCGTGTTGTGGTAGAGGCCGGCGGCGCGCCGCTCGAAGAGCGAGACGACGAGCGAGACGCGCAGGTCGGCTGCCTGCTTCGCGAGCGCCTCGGTCGTCGGGCCGGGGATCGCCTCGGCCCAGTCGAAGCGGCGGGTGTCCTCGCTCTGGCAGAGGTAGTAGGTCCGGAAGAGCTCGGGCAGGCAGACGACCTGCGCCCCTTGCCGCGCGGCATCGGCGATGCCGTCCATCGCCCGGGCGAGGTTGCGCGCCGGATCCGCCTCGCAGCGCATCTGGACGAGGCCCACCTGGAGGGATCCGGCTGCCGATCGCGAGTCCGTCTGGCTCATGGCGGCGTTGGATAAGTCAGGCCCCTCCCCGGCGCAAGGATCTTTGCGGGTCGGGCGGGCCCCGTGACCGCCGCTGTCACGCGCGCCCCGCACGCTCGCTCCAAACGAACGCGAGGAGGAGCCGGAATGCGATCGAGCGAGCGGGCGGCCGGGGTCGGAAGCGAGCGCGAGGGTCGGATCGGGAGCGTGAATCCGAGCGGGAACGGCAGCGCAAGCGGGACAGGCAGAACAGGCAGAGAAGTCGAGGGTGGTATCTCGGTCGGGCGGGCGCAACGACGCCCGGCGCGGGCGCGGGTGATCCGGCTCGAGCCCGGCGGCGGGCGGACGGCCGCACGGCCGATGCGCGTCCGGGCGGGCGGTGCGGTGCGACCCCGAAGCGGCCGGGACGGCGGTGCGGAGAGCGACCGGGCGGGCGCCCGCGTGCTCCGCCTCGAGACCGGACGGCGGCGGATCGGGATGCCCCTCTCGGAGGGCGTCCGCGAGGTCGTCCTGACGCTCCTCGTCTCCCTCGCGTTCGGCCTCGGGTGGGCGGCCATCGAAGCCGGACAGGCGAACTCGGCCCTCGCCGGGGCGGGAATCCCGGCGGCGGGACCGCGCGCGACGGACGCCGCGCCGGGGGCCGGGACGGGATACGCTCAGGCCGCGATGGAGCGACGATGACGCAGGCCGGCCGAAGCCCTCTGGACCCCTGGATCGAGGACGAGCTCGCCACGAGCGGCCGGCGGGCGCTGCTCGTCGACGGCTTCAACGTCCTGCATACGGTCCTGCTCGCCGGGGCGCGCGACGGAGCGTGGTGGGGACGCGCGGCGCGCGAGCGGCTGCTCGATCGGCTCGCCGGCTGGCCCGAGGCCGGGGACGCGATCTGGGTGGCCTTCGACGGCAACCAGCCCGCGTGGTCGGTGCTGGCCGTTCCCGCGCCGGGACCGTGCCCGGGAGCGCGCGCCCGCGGCCCGATCGTGCACAGCCTCTTCGTCGAGTCCGCGGACGATTGGATCGTGCGGCGCGCGCGTCGGGCGGCCTGCCCCGACCGGACGGTCGTCGTCAGCGCCGATCGCAAGGTGGCGGGGCGGGCGCGCAGCGCGGGGTGTCTCGTCTGGTCGCCCTGGGAATTCGTCGCGCAGATCCCGGTCGGCCCCGAGATCCCCGGCGTCGCCGGAATCTCCGAGCCCGCCTGGAGCGGCGGACGTCCCGCGCTCTCCGGCGGCTGACGCCGAGATCGAAGCGGACGCCCTGGGCGGTGAGGGGCGACGAGCGGCGGCGCTAGCCGGCCGTGCCGCCGGGGCCGCCCTGCGCGGGACCGGATCGCCCGTTCGCAGCGCCGGTGCCCGTCGTCGCCGGGCTCGCGCCCCGGCCCTGGCCGACGGTCGCCTCGTAGGCGTCGATGATCTTCGAGGCGTTCTCCTCGACGGCGCGGCCCGAGACGTCGATCGTCTGCCAGCCCTGGCGACGGAAGAGCTTCCGCGCACGGTCGAGCTCGAGCATGACCTGGTCGGGGTCGGTGTAGTCGGTCGAGGACGGGGCGCGCATCGAGCGCAGGCGGGCGGTCCGGACCGAGAGCAGGGTCGCGGGATCGACGGTCAGGCCGAAGACCCGGCGCTTGTCGACCTCGAGCAGCTCCTTCGGCGGCTCGATCCCGGGGACGAGGGGCACGTTGCCGGTCTTGTAGCCCCGCTGCGCGAGATACATCGACAGCGGCGTCTTCGAGGTCCGGGAGACGCCCGTCAGGACGATGTCCGCCTCGTGGAGGGTGCGGAGATTGGCGCCGTCGTCGTGGCGGACGGCGAACTCGACCGCGTCGACCCGGTCGAAGTAGTCGTCCGAGAAGCCGTGGAGCAGGCCCGGCTGATGCCGCGGCTCGACCTTCAGGCGCTGGGCGACCCGCATGATGAGGGGGCCGAGGAGGTCGACGGCGACGACCCCGCGATTGTCGGCCTCGCGCTGGAGCGCCTCGACGATCTCGCCCTCGACGAGGCTGAAGACGACGAGCGCATTGGCCTGCTCCGCCTGCTCGACGACGCGGCGGACGTCGGAGACGGTGCGCGTGTCGCGGAAGACGCGCAGGCGCCAGCGGTGGCGGAACTGGATCATGGCGGCGCGCACGGCGGCGCTGCCCGTGTCGCCGGTCCCGTCGGAGACGACGAAAACGGTCATGTCGTTGTGGTCGTCGGCCATGGAGCCAGGGTAGCCGGCAGGCCGCGGCGGGGCGCCTGCGCGGTCGCGAATTCGCGCCGGACGACGGACGCCTCGGAGCCGGCCTCCGGGCCGGGCTCCCGGTCGCCGCCGACCGGTCCACGCCGGACCGAGCAGAGCCGCACGCGTTTGCGCGGACCTCCCGCTCGCCGGGGCGCGCGTCGATTGACTGCCCGCGGCGGCCACGGGAAACTCCGCCGCCATGGCCTACGACCCGTCTTGGATCGAACCGAAGTGGCAGGCGTTCTGGGAGGACCACCAGACCTTTCGCGCCGAGATCGACCCTGCGAAGCCCAAGTACTACGTGCTCGACATGTTCCCCTACCCGTCCGGCGACGGGCTCCACGTCGGCCATCCCGAGGGCTACACCGCCACCGACATCATGGCGCGCTACAAGCGCATGAAGGGCTTCAACGTCCTCCACCCGATGGGCTGGGACGCCTTCGGCCTGCCGGCCGAGCAGTACGCGATCAAGACCGGGACCCATCCCCGCGACACGACCCAGCGCAACATCGCGAACTTCAAGCGCCAGATCCGGAGCCTCGGCTTCAGCTACGACTGGTCGCGCGAGATCGACACGACCGACCCGCGCTACGTCCGGTGGACCCAGTGGATCTTCCGCAAGCTCTTCGAGCGCGGCCTCGCCTACCAGGCGGAGGTGCCGGTCAACTGGTGCCCCGCGCTCGGGACGGTGCTCGCGAACGAAGAGGTGATCGACGGCAAGAGCGAGGTCGGGGGCCATCCGGTCGTCCGCATGCCGATGAAGCAGTGGATGCTGCGGATCACGCAGTATGCGGATCGCCTGCTCGAGGATCTCGAGAGCCTCGACTGGCCCGAGCCGATCAAGAAGCAGCAGCGCGACTGGATCGGACGCTCCGAAGGCGCCCACGTCCGCTTCGCCGTGGTCGCTCCATCGGGAACGGAGGCCGGGACGGAGATCGAGGTCTTCACGACGCGCCCCGACACCCTCTTCGGCGCGACCTACATGGTGCTCGCCCCGGAGCACCCGCTCGTCGCGACGATCACGACCGCGGGCCAGCGCGCGGAGGTCTCCGCCTACGTCGACCGCGCGGCGCGCAAGAGCGAGCGCTCGCGCCAGGCGGAGCTCGGCGAGAAGACGGGCGTCGCGACCGGCGCCTTCGCGAAGAATCCGGTGAACGGGCGCGAAATCCCGATCTGGATCGCCGACTACGTCCTCGCGGGCTACGGGACGGGCGCCATCATGGCGGTGCCGGGCCACGACGAGCGCGACTGGGCCTTCGCGAAGACCTTCGGCCTGCCGATCGTCGAGGTCGTTTCCGGCGGCGACGTCACGAAGGCCGCCTGGACGGGCAACGGCCGCGCGACCGCGTCGGGCTTCCTCGACGGCCTCGAGACCGACGCGGCGAAGCGCAAGATGATCGAGTGGCTCGAGGCGCAGGGGATCGGGCGTGGGACGGTGACCTACAAGCTGCGCGACTGGCTCTTCAGCCGGCAGCGCTACTGGGGCGAGCCCTTCCCCGTCGTCCATCATGCGGATGGCCGCGTCGAGCTGATCCCCGAGTCGGCGCTGCCGCTGACGCTGCCGGAGCTCGACGACTTCAAGCCGAAGGGCGAAGGCTTCGAGGCGCCGCTCGCGCGCGTGAAGAGCTGGATCGAGACGACGGACGCGAAGGGCGAGCGGGTCCTGCGCGACGCGAACACGATGCCGCAATGGGCCGGGAGCTGCTGGTACTTCCTGCGCTTCATGGACCCGAAGAACGACGCGGCGCCCTGGTCGCTCGAGGCCGAGCGCTACTGGGGGCCCGTCGACCTCTACGTCGGCGGCGCGGAGCACGCGGTGCTCCATCTCCTGTATTCGCGCTTCTGGCACAAGGTCTTCTACGACCTCGGCCTCGTTCATACGAAGGAGCCGTTCCAGAAGCTCGTCAACCAGGGGATGATCCTCGGCGAGAGCTTCCGCTTCTACGACGACGACGTCTCGGACTCGGCCGCGCCCGGCACGGCGCGCCGTTATGCGTCGGCCGAAGTCAAGGAGACCGACGACGGGCCGATCGCGAAGAGCGACGGCCGACCGCTCAAGGCGCGCTGGCTCCACCATTCGAAGATCGCGACCGACGCGAACGGCAACCCGGTCCATCCCGAGGACCGGACGCTGCCGCTCGAGCGCGTCGTCGAGAAGATGTCGAAGTCGAAGGGCAACGTCGTCAATCCCGACGACGTGATCCGCGAACATGGCGCCGACGCCATGCGGCTCTACGAGATGTTCATCGGGCCGCTCGAGAAGGCCGCGCCGTGGTCGACCGAGGGCATCCAGGGCATCTACCGCTTCCTGCAGCGCGCCTGGCGGCTCTTTCATTCGGAAGAGGCCCGAGGCGTCCAGTCGGAGGAGCCCGGGGGCGAGTCCGGGATGGTCGACCGCTTCCGCATGCCGGCGCCGGGCGAAGGCACCCTCGAGCAGCGCCGCCTCACCGCCTGGACGATCGCCGGGGTCACCGACGACATCGAGGCCATGCGCTTCAACACCGCGATCTCGAAGCTCATGGTCTTCGCCCGCGACATCACGAAGGACGCGACGAAGGACGCGGCGAAGGAAGGCGCGAAGGACGCCACGGCCGACGCGGCGACCGAGGCCGCGCTGCCGCGGGCCTCGGCCGAGGCCTTCCTGCTGCTGCTCGCTCCGATGGCGCCCCATCTCTGCGAGGAGCTCTGGCAGCGCCTCGGCCATGGCGAGAGCCTGGCCTACGCGCCGTGGCCGGTCGCGGATCCCGCGATGCTCGTCGCCGACACGATCACCCTCGTCGTCCAGGTCAACGGGAAGAAGCGCGGCGAGATCGAGGTCCCGGCCGACGTCTCCGATGCCGACGCCCAGGCCCGGGCCCTCGCCCTCGACGCGGTCCAGCGGATCCTCGAGGGCCGAGCGCCGAAGAAGGTGATCGTCGTCAAGGGACGCCTCGTCAACGTCGTCGGCTGAAAGGATCGCGTCCCTCGCGCCCGCCGGTACACCAACGGACGGAGGTTCCCCTCGAACCGCCCTGCTCTTTCCGCTCGAAAATCGAGGGCCGGAGTGGCATCATGCCTCGCCCGATCCGAAGGCCAAGAAGGAGCCATGAAACGATGCCCCTGCTCGCGATCCGAACGTCCCGCGTCCGTCCCATGGCTTCGATGCGCCCCGTCGCCGTCCGCCCCCTCGTCCTCGCGCTCGCCGGGGGCCTCGTCCTGATGGGAACGCCCGCGTGCGTGACCGATCCCTACACGGGAGAGCGACGCATCGCCAAGACGGTCTGGGGCGGAGCCATCGGCGGCGCAGCCGGTGCGGGCGTCGCGGCGGGCATCGCGGCGCTGGCCGGCAAGGACGCCGCCAAGGCCGCGATGATCGGTGCGGGGGTCGGCGTGCTCGCCGGCGGTGCGGTCGGTGCCTACATGGATGCCCAGGACGCGAAGCTGCGCCGATTCCTCGAAGGAACCGGCGTCCGAGTCGTCCGCCAGGGCGATCAGATCACGCTCGTGATGCCGAACAACATCACGTTCGACACCAACAGCTCGACGCTTCGCCCCGACTTCGACAACGTGCTGCACGCCGTCTCGCTCGTCCTGAAGGAGTACCCGAAGACCATCATCGAGGTCATGGGCCATACGGACAGCGACGCGAGCGACGCCTACAATCTCGCGCTCTCGCGCCGCCGCGCGGACGCCGTCGGCAGCCGCCTGATCAGCGAGGGCATCGCCACCATGCGGGTCCTGACCGAGGGCTTCGGCGAGCAGTACCCGGTCGCGTCGAACGACACGCCGGAGCACAAGGCCCTGAACCGCCGCGTCGAGCTCCGGCTGTCGCCGCTGACCGCGAGCTGAGCGGGGGCCGGGCGGAATCCGAGCCCCAGTTAGGCTCCAGCTAGGCTCGAGCTAGTCCAAAGCCGCTCCTGCGCGCCGGATCGGGCTGGTTTGATCCATTTTTCCCACCCGCACGGCCTCCTCCGACCGGCCACCGAACGACCCGACCGCCCTCGCGAGGACCGGGCGGATGGCCGCTCCCGCTCCGGGCTCAACCCGACACACGGTCCTGTCGATGGGCCACCCGACCCCGCGACGCGGCGGCCGGGTGGCCGCCGGCGTCGGACGGGGTCGAGCCCGGATCGAGCGCCGTGTCCCAACGATCGGCCGACAACGGACGGGATCGCCGACGAACGCCGCGGGTCAGCTGCAGGCTCGGCGGCCGCGTCACGCGCGGTCGCGAGCGCATCCGCGTCCGGATCATCGACGTCTCCGAGGGCGGCCTCTGCCTGCTGGCCCCCGTCTGGCTCGACCCGAAGCAGCCCGTCGAAGTCGAGATCGAAGTCCCGGGACGCGCCACCGCGAAGATCCGCGCCGAGATCTGGCACATCCGCCGCGAGAAGAGCCGGCTCGGAGCCCAGAAGGTCTGGATCGCCGGCGCGATCCTGCGCGACGGCGACGCCGCCTACGCCCAGCTGCTCCAGGCCGTCGGGCTCACGAAGGCGGGCGCAGGACCGACTGCGGCGACGGCCGCCCCGTCGATGGCCCCGACGAAGCAGCCGTCGACGCCCTCCAGGCCGACGACATCGACGACGACGCCCGCGACTGCGAATGCGAACGCGACCTCGATCTCGGGCTCGGGCTCGACCTCGAACGCCAGGGCGAGCGTGTCGACGGCGCCAGCCGCACCCGCTGCGCCCGCCGCACCGACCGCCTCGACCGACCCCACTGCAGACATCGAATCGATCGAACTGCGCGTGTTCCGGCTGCACTGCAAGGCGAAGGGCGTCCCGCGCACGCGGGTGCTGACCCTGGCGGCGGAGTCCGAGGAAGAGGCACGCAAGCTCGCGGAGGCCGACCTCGGTCGGGACTGGGATCTGCTCGAGGTTCGCGAGGTCTGAGAGGTGGGTGCGGACGAATTGGGGCTTCAGGAACGACGAGCCGACGGATCGACGAACGGGCGCCGCGTGCGAGGGCCTAACGGACTGCGCCCGGCTTGCCCTTCTGAAGCGTGGAGCCCGTCGGCTGCTGGGGCTTCGGGAGCTGACACGCGTAGTAATCCGCCATCCGGTGCTCCGTCAGCACGACGGCGTTGGCGTCGTATCGAGTGGCGCGCTTCTTCAACCCGCGGGCCGAGCGCGCTGCGCCGCGCACGGCGAGCCGAGCTCGCGAACCGGGGCGCCCGACGAAGCCGTCGGGCGCCCTGCCTCCGTCGGGCTCAGCGCTTCACCGTGACCTCGCCCTTCGCGTCGATCCAGTCCTGGATCGTCTGATAGACGTACTCGCAGTCCTCGCGCGTCATCGTCGGATGGCAGGGCAGCATGATGCCATGGGCCATGATCTGGTCCGCCGTCGCGAGACCCGCCGGCGCGATCCGGTACTCCTGGTTCTTCAGCATCGGCTGGCGCGTGATGTTGCCCGAGAAGATGACGCGGCTCGTGATGCCGGCGTCCTCGAGCTGGATCTGGAGCTTCGTGCGGCTCCAGCCCGTCTCGGGTCGGATCTGCAGCGGGTAGCAGAGCCAGGTCGTCTCGGTGTCGGGGATGATGGTCGGGAGGATGAACTTGTCCTCGTGCTTCTTCAGGAACTCGGTGTGCCAGCGGAAGCGCTCCTCGCGGAGCTTCCAGAGGGTGTCGATCTTGTCCATCTGGGCGACGCCGAAGGCCGCGCCGCACTCGTTCGGGATGAAGCCGTAGGCGTTCTCCTCGAAGATGAACAGCGCGTCGTAGTCGATGCCGTCGACCTTCTCGAGGAAGCGGCCGTCGGAGCTCCCCGCCTTCGTCCCGTGCATCCACTTCTCGGACGAGCGGCCCCAGGCGCGCAGGGACAGCGAGCGGTCGAAGTACTTCTCGTCGTCGAAGAAGACCATGCCGCCGTTGCCGAGCGCGGTGATGATGTGGAAGATCGAGAAGCTCGTGATCGAGACGTCGGCGCGGGTCGCCGTATGGCGGCCGCGGAGCTTGCCGCCGAGGGTGTCGGCGCTGTCGTGGATGACGAAGAGATCGTGCTCGTCGGCGATCTTTCGGACGATGTCCCAGTCGCAGATGCCGCCGACGAGGTCGGGGATCAGGATCGCCTTCGTCTTCGGGCCGATCGCCGCCTCGATCTGGTCGACGCGGATCTGGTAGTCGGAGAGGCCGACGTCGACGAAGACCGGCGTGCAGTCGACGTGGTAGATCGCGGCGACGTCCGACGAGAAGGTCAGGACCGGCGTGATGACCTCGGAGCCGCGCGGGAGCGCCGCGAGCCGCAACGCGATCATCAGGGCCGACGAGCCCGAGTTGACCATCACGCCGTACTTCTTGCCCATGAACGCGGCGACGCGCGCCTCGAACTCGTGGACCTTCTTGCCGGGGATGAGCCCGAGCGGGTCCTGCATCTGGGTCATCACGGCATCGATCTCGTTCTGGTCGAACATGGCGCCGCCGTAGCGGACGGTGCGGGGCTGGATTCGCATGGAGCTTTCCTTTCGTGGAATGGGATGGGATGGACTCAACGGACGGAGCGCATGCGTCGGGATTCGACGATGCGTCGGAGGTCGGGGGCGCGCAAACAGGTCGGGACGACGCTCATGCGGGCTCCGATTCGAGGGGCGCGGCGGGCTCGATGGCCCCGCGATCCGCGGCCGCCGTCGTCGCCCGCGCCAGCGAGCGCGGGGCCCGCGGCAATCGCGCGAGCTCGCCGACGAGGCGCGTGACGAGGGTCGTGAGCGCTTCGCGATCGGCCTCGGGCCAGCGCGCGAGGACGCTCGTCAGCTGGTCGAGGCGGTAGTCGACGATGCGCTCGTAGATGTCGCGGCCCCGCGGCGTGAGCACGAGCTCGACCTGGCGCGCGTCTCCCTCGACGGCGCGGCGCTCGACCAGCCCCTCCTCGACCAGCGGCTGGAGCTGGCGGCTCGCCGTCGCGGCGTCCATCGAGCAGGCCTCTGCGAGCCGGCGCACCGAGAGCGGGCCCTGATCGTGGAGGCTGCGGAGCGCCGCATAGCCGGCGCGGGTCACCACGGCGCCGACGGAGATCGATTGATGCTGGTTGAAGCGGCGATTGGCACCGAGGCGGAAGAGGCTCTCGAGGGCGCGCTCGAGCTCGACGTCGACGGAGGATGCGGGTCCAGGCATTGCGAGGGGCCTCGGCAGCGGCTAACCGTTGCATGACTTAGTCATTGATCTGTGTGTAACCCAGCCTCGAGGCGGCCGCCAGGCTCGCTCGGCGAGTCGGGGCAAGTCGGGGCCAGGCAGCGCGAAGCAAGGCGAGGCTCGACCACGGAAAGCGAGAGGAGCGACGGCATGGGCGAAGCGATCGGGGAATGCGAAGGCCGGGTCGCGCTGGTGACCGGCGCGAGCCGCGGCATCGGGGCCGCCATCGCCGAGCGCCTCGCGTCGGCCGGTGCCCAGGTCGCCTGCGCCGCGCGGAGCCTCGAGGCGCCGCGGGGCAAGGAGCCGGGCTCGCTGCGCGAGACGGTGGAGCGCATCCGGGCGCAGGGCGGGCGGGCCGTCGCGATCCAGGCCGACATGGCGAAGGCCGAGTCCCGGGCCGCGATGATCGAGCGGTGCCGGGAGGAGCTCGGCCCGATCGACATCCTGATCCACAACGCCGCCGGCGGCCCCCACAAGACCTTCGACAAGCTCACGGCGAGCCACTTCGCGATCACCTTCGGCATCAACGTCGAGGCCGCCTTCCACCTCGCCCAGCTCGTCGTCCCCTCGATGCGCGAGCGGGGCCGGGGCTGGATCCTCAACATCTCCTCGGCGAGCGCCGAGCTGCCGAAGGGGCCACCCTTCGAGGCCTATCAAGTCGACGGCGGCGTCCATCTCTACGCCGCGAGCAAGGCGGCGCTGAACCGCATGACCGTCGGCCTCGCCGCCGAGCTCTCCGAGGCGGGCATCGCAGTCAACACGCTCGCGCCCGTCGCGGCGGTGATCACGGCTGCGGTCCGCATGACGGGCGCCGACAAGTGGATCCAGCCCGAGATGATCGAGCCCGTCGAGGCGATGGCCGAGGCCGCCCTCGCCCTCGCCTGCTGCGACGCGAAGACGACCGGGCGGATCGCCTACAGCCTCGAGCTCCTGCGCGAGCTCGGCCGGGAGATCCGAACGCTCGACGGAAGCGCGCGCCTCGACCGGGAGAACGCCCAGACGCGCTGAGCCGTACCGCGGCGCGAGCCGCGGCGGTCCGTCCCGCCGGCGCGAAGCACGCGCCGCTGCGCCATCATCGCGCCACCCCGAGGCGAGGAGAGGGCGATGTCGACGAATCCGGAACCGGTGAACCCGCACACGACGAGCCACGCGCGACGCGCCCGCCGAGCGGGCGCCCTCCTGCTCGCCTTCGCCCTCGTCGTCGCATGCGGCCTCGCGCGCCCGAAGGACGGCGCGGCGGACGCGGCGAAGGCCGCGACGGGGCGCGTCGAGCGTCCGGTGAAGCAGCCCAACGTGGTCGTCGTGCTGCTCGACGACGTGGGCTTCGGGGCGGCCTCGACCTTCGGTGGCCCGATTCCGACGCCGACCCTCGAGCGCCTCGCGAACGCGGGCCTCCGCTACAACCGCTTCCATACGACGGCGATCTGCTCGCCGACCCGCGCCGCGCTGCTGACCGGCCGCAATCCCCACGCCGTCGGCGTCGGCGCCGTGCTCAACTCGGCCTCGGATCATCCCGGCAAGCGCGGCGTCCTCGACGACGCGACGCCGACCCTCGCCGACCACCTGCGCTCCGCCGGCTATGCGACCGCCGCCTTCGGCAAGTGGCACCTCACACCCGACTGGGAGACCTCCCCCGCCGGCCCCTTCGATCACTGGCCGACCCGGCGCGGCTTCGACCACTTCTACGGCTTCCTCGGCGGCGAGACACATCTCGAGCCGACGCTCTACGAGGCACGAGCCCCGTGTCGCGCCCGGCCGGCGCCGACTACCACCTCAGCGCGGACCTCGCCGAGAAGGCCTCGCAGTGGATGCAGCTCCGGCTCGATCCGCCGGAGCGCCCTCTTCGTCTACTTCGCGACCGGCGCGACCCATGCGCCGATCCACGCCCCCGAGTCGTGGATCCGCCGCTTCCGCGGCCAGTTCGACCACGGCTGGGACGCGCAGCAGCCGGACCTTCGCGAGCCAGAAGGCGAAGGGCGTGATCCCGGCGGACGCGAAGCTGACGCCGCCCTGACGTGCTCCCGGCCTGGAACTCGCTCTCCCCCGACGAGAGGAAGGTCGCCGCGCGCCTGATGGAGGCGAACGCCGGCTTCCTCGCGCACCGACGCGCAGATCGGCGAGCTCGTCGCGACCCTCGAGGCGATGGGCGAGCTCGACGACACGATCTTCGTCTACATCGTGGGCGACAACGGCGCGTCGGCGAAGGCGGCGTGCTCGGCAGCTGGAACTACGTCGCCGGCCTCCACGGCATCCCCGGAAGACATCGCGAAGGACCGACGGCGCCTCGACGCGATGAAGTAGCGTGCCGACGTCCTTCCGGCCTATCCGGAGGCCTGAGGCCTGGGCGATGAACACGCCCTTCAGTGAGCGAAGACGATCGCGTCGCATCTCGGCGGCACGCGCAATCCGATGGTGATCCACTGGCCGGCGAGCTCGGGCGACCGGGCGGGCTACGCAGCCAGTTCGCCCACGTCAACGACCTGACGCCGACGATCCTCGACGCGATCGGACTCGAGCGGCCTGCCCCGCCGCGACGGAACGCCCGTCCCCTTCGACGGCGCGAGCCTCGTCTACACCTTCGACGACGCGAACGCGAAGGAGCGCCACCGGACCCAGTACTTCGAGGTCTTCGGCCACCGCGCGATCTACCACGACGGCTGGATGGCCTCCGCCTATCGCGGCCGCGCCCCCTGGCGCGTCCTCGATCCATTCCCGCGTCCGATCGAAGCGGATCGCTGGGAGCTCTACGACCTCGATCACGACTTCAGCCAGGCCGACGATCTGGCCGCGAAGGAGCCCGAGCGCCTGCGCACGCTGCAGGCGCTCTTCCAGGAGGAGGCCCGGAAGAACCAGGTCCTCCCGATCGGGATCGACACGCCGGGCGCCGGCCTCCCGAAGCTCCACGGCGACCGATCGCATTTCGTCTACCACGAGGGCGCGGTCGGCATCCCCGAATCCGGCGGCCCCCAGCTCGCCAGCCGCTCCTACACGATCCGCGCCGAGATCGAGCTCCCGCAGCAGGGCGCGTCCGGCGTGATCGCGACCGAAGGGGGCACCGTCGGCGGCTGGGCCCTCTACGTCGACGCAGAGCGACGCCCCGTCTTCCACTACGACTTCTTCGACGTCGAGCAGATGACGATCGTCGGCCGCGAGAAGCTCCCCGTCGGCCGCTCGACCCTGCGCTACGCGTTCGAATCGGACGGCGGAATCGGATCCGGCGGCCGCGGTCGGCTCTACGTCGGCGATCGCCTCGTCGGCGAGGGCCGCATCGGGCGCACGGTGCCGCGCTTCTTCTCGATCGACGAGACCTTCGACGTCGGGGTGGACACCGGCTCGCCCGCCGGCGACTACCCGCCCGGCTTCCCCTTCGGCGGCCGGATCCACGCGGTCGAGATCACGCTCGCCCCGGTCGCGAAGCGTTAGGCGCGCGCCTGGAACGGGGGCACGCGCCCGGCTCAGATCATGAGCGATTGCGGATCGAGGCCGAGCATCGCCCGACCGACCTCCGCATAGCCCTTCTCGTTGGCGAAGGCGTGCTGCGAGATCGTCGAGATGTCGCGCCAGAGGCGGTCGAGGGGGGATTTGCGGTAGAGGGCGGTGCCCCCGGCGGCTTCGTACATGCCGGCGACGGCGGCCTTCGAGGCGCGGAAGGCGTGGATGCCCGCGAGGCGGAAGGCGGCGCGCTGCGCGAGGGTCGGTGCATCGCCGGCGCAGACGGTCGACCAGAGCTGGCCCGTCAGGTCGACGAGGTAGCTGCGCGCGGAGCCGAGGGTCGCCTCGGACTGGGCGATCGCGCGCTGGACCAGGAGCTCGTCGCGGAGCTTGTGGCCGCCGGGCATGATGAGCTTGCTCGCGGCGACCTCGCAGAGGACCTCGATCGAGGCGCGGGCGATGCCGAGCGAGGCGCCCGGGGCGTTGGCGACGATGAACCAGGGAAAGGCGTAGAGCGGCGCCGGATCCTTCGCGGGCTCGAAGAGCGAGAAGGAGAGCTCGTCGGGGACGAAGACGTCGGCCACGCGCCAGTCGTGGCTGCCGCTGCCGGCGAGGCCCGTCGTCTGCCACGTATCGAGGATCTCGACGTCGGCGCGGGAGAAGAAGGTCATGCGGACCGTCGGGTGGCCGTTCGGTCCTGCGACCGGTCCGTTCTCGTCGAAGACGACCGCGCCGCCGACGAACCAGTCCGCGTGGAGGCTCGAGCTGCCGAAGGGCCACTGGCCCGTCACCCGGTAGCCACCCGGCACCCGCAGCGCCCGCCCCTTCGGCACGAGCACGCTCGCGGTGATCGCATCGCGGTCGGCGTAGATCCGGTTCGCGACCTCGCGCTCGAGATGGGCCGCGTAGAAGCCGCCGTCCGAGCCGATCATCACGATCCAGCCCGTCGAGCCGTCGGCGCGGGCGACCTCTTCGACGATCGCGAGCTGGGTGATCGGGTCGACCTCGGGGCCGCCCATCGAGCGGGGCATGGTCATGCGGATGACGCCCGATTCCTTGAGGGCCGTGACGACCTTGTCCGTCAGGCGGCCCGCGGCCTCGATGGCCTCCGCCTCGGCGCGGATCAGGGGGCCGATCGCCCGGGCCGCGGCGAGGATGTCGGCGCCGGTCTCGTTCGCCCGCTTCGCCTGGGCACCGCTCGTTCCCCCCGCGCCGCCCGTCGCCCGTCCACTCGCCATCGTCATCGCGTTTCTCCGTTGGGTCCTGATCGGCCTCCGGTCGTCGTCGAAGGCCTCCCCCGCCGCAGCGCGCGCGCCGCGTCGGGCGGGGCCAGGGTACACGACCCGCATCGAGCTGCCGGAGCCGCCGCCGCGCGATGCGTGGCGCACGCCGGCTCTGCGACCCGAGGGCGACCGTCGCAACCGTCCGGCCCCGAGCGGTAACGTATGCGCGACGCGCGGCCCGACCGCGCCCCGAGGAGTCGCCCGTGAACACGTTCCCCGCCCTGCTGCTCGCCCTCTCGATCGCCACCGGGACCGCCCTCGCCGGCCACTTCATCGGCAAGGGCTTCACCGACGCCCGGGCCCTCGAGCGGGTCGTGAACGTGAAGGGGCTCTCGGAGCGGGACGTGCCCGCCGACGTCGCGATCTGGCCGCTCCAGCTGAACGTCGCCGACAACGACCTCGCCGCCCTGGTCTCGACCGTCGAGAAGCAGAAGGCGATGGTCACCGCCTTCCTCAAGGAGCGCGGCTTCACCGACGCCGAGATCACCGTCGGTGCCCCCGCGATCACCGACAAGCAGGCCCAGAGCTACGGCAACGACGCCGTGCGCTTCCGCTACCTCGCGCAGCAGGTGATCACCGTCTACACGAAGAACATCGACGCCGTGCGCAACGCGAATCGCGAGCTGCTCGAGCTCGGCAAGGCGGGCGTCGTCTTCTCCCAGGAGAACTACGAGCTGCGGACCCAGTACCTCTTCCAGGGCCTCAACGCGATCAAGCCCGAGATGGTCGAGGAGGCGACGCGCAACGCCCGGGCGGTCGCGGAGAAGTTCGCCGCCGACTCGGAGAGCCGCCTCGGCAAGCTCAAGTCCGCGGCCCAGGGCCAGTTCACGGTCGAGGACCGCGACAGCAACAACCCCCACGTGAAGCGCGTGCGGGTCGTGTCGACGCTCGAGTACTACCTGGCGGATTGAGCGGGACCAGCGCGAGCGCGACGGTCCCGTCACGCGGCGCCGGCGCTTCGCGTCGGATCGACGAGCGCGCGCGGGACCTAGTCGATGCCCTCGACCATGCGCCCGACGGTGTCGCCGCCGTCGATCGTGAAGTCGGCCCCCGTCATGTAGGCGCTGTCGTCGCAGGCGAGGAAGAGCGCGAGCTTCGCGACCTCGCCAGCCTCGCCGGGGCGGGGGATCGGGAGGCTCGCCCAGAAGGCCTGCTGGTCGACCCCGGGAAACTCCTCGGGCGCGATCATCGGCGTCCGGATCGAGCCCGGACAGATCGCGTTGACGCGGATCTTCGCGCGGCCGAACTCGAGGGCCGCCGTCTTCGTCATGCCCCGGATGGCCCACTTGCTGGCCCCGTAGGCCGAAGCGCCGGGGACGCCCTTGATCCCCGCCACCGAAGCGATGTTCACGATCGAGCCCTGCCCGCTCCGCTTGAGCAACGGGTAGCAGGCCTGCATGCCGAGGAAGCAGCCGACCTGGTTGACCTGGATCACCGCCTGGTAGTCCGCGAGCGGCATCGAATGGATGAAGCCACCCCGGAAGATGCCGGCGTTGTTCACGAGCACGTCGAGCCGCCCCTCGGCCGCCTCGATGCCAGCGACGACTCGCGCCCACTCCTCGGGCTTCGTCACGTCGAGATGGACGTAGCGCGCGGCTGCGCCGATCGACTTCGCGAGCTTCTCGCCGACCGGGTCGAGGAGGTCGGCGAGCACGACCCGCGCCCCCTCCGACGCGAAGAGCCGCGCCTCGGCCTCGCCCTGCCCGCGCGCCCCACCCGTGATCAGCGCGACGCGCCCGTCGAGCTTGCCCATCTCGTTCCTCCCTTCGCCGGTCCCGGCCGATCGAGCATCGCGCGCCGCGACGGCCGCGCCCCGCGCGGCCGCGGCCCGGTCTAGTCGCGCTTCGAGAGCGGCAGCATGATGTTCGAGCCCGTCCCCACGACCTGCGGCGACACGCCGTTCCACTTCTCGACCATCTTGAGCTCGACGAGCCGCGGCGTCTTCTCGAGGGCCTCGCCCTGGATCTTGATCGCCTCGGCGTCGGCCTTCGCCTTGATGATCTGGGTCTCGGCGTCGGTGCGGGCCTGCTGCATCTTGAAGATCGCCTTCTCGGCCTCCTGCTGCTGCACCATCTTCGCCTCGATCGCCTGCTCGAGCTCGTTCGAGAGCGCGACGTCCTCGATCACGAGGTCCTCGAGCACGAGCAGCGTCCCGACCTTCGCCCGTGCCGCCTCGAGCGCCGCCACCTTGATCTGCTCCCGGGTCTTCACGATGTCGGCCGCGGTCTTGAGCGCCGTGACCTCCTTCGTCGCCTCCTGGACCCGGGGCAGGATCAGCGAGTCGAAGGGATTCCCCGCGTAGTCGCGCAGCACCGAGACGACCGAGGCCTCGGGGATCCGGTAGAGCACCTTCAGCTGGATGTTGATCTGCTGGAGGTCGGACGAGAAGCACTGGGCCGCGACCTCGCGCGTGTCCTGCTGGACGTTGACGCGGCGGATCTGGGTGATGAACGGGAGCTTGAAGCCGAAGCCCGGCGCCAGGAAGTCGTTCGACATCGTGCCGAGGACGACGCGCACACCGCGCTCGCCCGGCTCGACCACGTAGGTGCTGCCGAGCAGCGCCGAGAGCAGGAAGAACCCCAGCACGAACGTTCCGACGATCCGTCCCCCCATGAATCCCCCCGGCCCGGGCGCATGGGTCGCGCGACGAAACGTCCGCCCCCGGCTCGAGCGCCCCGATCGTAGGCGAGGCGCGGCCCTTTACGCACCGCCCGTCCTTTCCGACACTCTGCCCTCGCCTCGGCCCTCGTCTTCGCCTTCGCCCGCGCCTTCGTCCTCAACCGAGCCCACCGCATGGAGAGCCCCCGATGAGCCAGATCACCCCGTTCACGATCCAGATCCCGCAGACGGAGCTCGACGATCTCCGGGAGCGGCTCCGTCGAACGCGCTGGGCCGAGAAGGAGACCGTGAGCGACTGGTCCCAGGGCATCCCGCAGGCCTATCTGAAGGAGGTCTGCGAATACTGGGCGACGAAGTACGACTGGCGCGAGCGCGAGCGGCTCCTCAACCGCTTCCCCCAGTTCAAGACGAAGCTCGACGGCCTCGACATCCACTTCATCCACGTGAAGTCCCCGGTCGCGACGGCGACGCCCCTCGTGATGACCCACGGCTGGCCGGGCTCGGTCGTCGAGTTCCAGAAGGTGATCGCGCCCCTCACGGATCCCGTCGCCCATGGCAGCCGGGCGGAGGACGCCTTCCACGTCGTGTGTCCGTCGCTGCCGGGCTACGGCTTCTCCGAGAAGCCGGCGACGACCGGCTGGGGCATCGGGCGGATCGCCGACGCCTGGGACACGCTGATGAAGCGCCTCGGCTACGGCCGCTACGTCGCCCAGGGCGGAGACTGGGGCGCGATGGTGACGACCTGCATCGGGAGCCAGCATCCGGAGGCCTGCATGGGCATCCATCTCAACATGGCGATCGCCCCGCCGACCGAAGCCTCGATGAAGGACCTGACGCCCCTCGAGCAGAGCGCGCTGGCCAGCATGGAGAGCTACGGCAAGTGGGACAGCGGCTACTCCAAGCAGCAGTCGACCCGCCCCCAGACCCTGGGCTACGGCCTCGTCGACTCGCCGGCCGGCCAGGCGGGCTGGATCCTCGAGAAGTTCTGGAGCTGGACGGACTGCAACGGCCACCCCGAGAACGCGCTCTCCCGGGACGAGATGCTCGACAACGTGATGCTCTACTGGCTGCCCGCGACGGGGGCCTCCTCGGCGCGGCTCTACTGGGAGAGCTTCAACGCGGTGCCGATGCAGCCGGTCGAGGTGCCGGTCGGCGTCAGCGTCTTCCCCCACGAGATCTTCAAGGCGTCGCGGCGCTGGTGTGAGGCGCGCTATGCGAAGCTCGTCCATCACAACGTGCTCCCGAAGGGCGGCCACTTCGCCGCCTTCGAGCAGCCCGAGACCTTCGTCGCCGAGGTCCGCGCCGCGGCCCGGGCGATCCGGGGCTGAGGGACGCCGCCATGATGCTGCGAATCACGCTGCGGACGCGCGCGCCGCGTTCGCCCGTCGCGCGGCGCGCCGGCGGGTCGGGCCTGGCCGCGGCACTCGTCGGGGCGTCGATCCTGGGTCTGGCGCTGCCGCTCGCCGTCGGCGGGTGCAGCACGGCCTACTACAGCGCGATGGAGAAGGTCGGCCAGGACAAGCGGGACATCCTGAAGAGCCGGATCGAGTCGGGTCGCGAGGATCAGAAGGCCGCCCAGGAGCAGTTCAAGACGACCTACCAGCGCTTCCAGGAGGCGACCGGCTATTCGGGGGGCGACCTCGAGTCGGTCTACGATCGGCTCAACACGGAGTACGAGCGCAGCGAGGCCCGGGCGACGGACGTCCGCGACCGGATCGCCTCGATCGAGAAGGTCGCGAAGGACCTCTTCGCCGAGTGGCAGCAGGAGATCGGGACGATCCAGAAGGCGAGCCTGCGGGCCGAGAGCAGCAAGCTGCTCGCGGACACGAAGACGCGCTACGCGAAGGTGATCGCCGCCATGAAGAAGGCCGAGGGCAAGATGCCGCCGGTCCTCACGGCCTTCCGGGACCAGGTGCTCTTCCTGAAGCACAACCTGAACGCCCGGGCGATCGCCTCGCTGTCGGGCAACCTCGGCGAGATCGAGCAGGACGTGGACGTCCTGATCCGCGACATCGACGCGTCGATCCGGGAGTCGGAGCGCTTCCTCGCGACGCTGGAGCCGGCGAATTGAGGGCGACCGCGATCGCGCCCGATGCCCTCCGCGGCGCGACCGAACGGGAGCCGGATCTGGATCGGGGGCGAGAGCGGGCTCGAGAGCGCGGTCTAGAGCAGCTTCTCGAGCGGGACCATCAGGTCCAGCATCATCGCCAGGAAGACCGAGAACAGGAAGACGAGGGACACGCGGAAGACGCCCCGCGCCGCCTCGTCGGTCCGGGCGTGGAAGAGCTGCACGGCGCGGTAGAGGAACCAGAGGCCCATCGAGCCCGCGATCGCGAAGTAGATCGGCCCGACGAGGCCGAAGAAGTACGGCGCCAGCGTCACGGGCAGCAGGCCCGCGGTATAGGCGACCACGCGCCGGCGCGTCGCCTCGTCCCCGATGACGGACGGCGGCATCGGAATGCCGGCCGCTGCGTAGTCGGCCTTGCGGTACAGGGCGATCGCCCAGACGTGGGGCGGCTGCCAGAAGAAGACGATCGCGAAGAGCGACCAGCCCGCGAGGCCGATCGAGCCGTTCACCGCCGCGTCGGCGATGAGCGGCGCCGCCGCGCCCGCCGCCCCGCCGATCACCGCATTCCAGATCGAGCGGGGCTTCAGCCAGATCGTGTAGACGAAGACGTAGAACAGGATGCTCGCGATGCCGACCAGAACCGCCGGCACCCCGCTCACCGCATAGAGCAGCGCCGTCGAGGCCACCGCCAGGAAGAGCCCGAAGAGCAGCGCCTCGCGCGGCCCGACCAGCCCGGCCGGGAGCGGCCGCAGGCGCGTGCGCTCCATCAGCGCGTCCTTGTCGCGCTCGATGTAGGCGTTCAGCGTGTTGGCGGACGCCGCAGCCAGGGCGATCCCGACCAGCACCAGCACCGCGAAGCGGATCGAGGGCCAGCCGCCCGCCGCCATGCCCAGCACGGGCAGCCCCGTGAAGAGCACCATCGGCAGCAGCCGCGGCTTGGTCAGATCGAGGTAGTTGCGGGCAGTGGTGAGGGC
Organism: Myxococcota bacterium; assembly: GCA_046351135.1. Lineage (GTDB taxonomy): Bacteria > Myxococcota_A > UBA9160 > UBA9160 > UBA4427 > UBA4427. The sequence goes on from JAXLZA010000012.1 coordinate 20,329, forward strand.
GGAAGCGCTCATGTCTTGAATCGGCTCTTCCATCGGCCCGTCATTCGAAGAGGGACCGACGATCACGAACGGGCTGGGAAGCGATCCGGTAGGAAGCGAACCGGCCAGGGCGGCGCCCGACATGCGTACGGTTCCTCCGACGAGGGAGGACCTGGCCGGGCCAACGGTTACCACAGCGCCCGGCCCCTCGCATCGCCAGCAACAACGGCCGCAACACATTGGCGCGCCGTGGCGGACGCGCGGTGAACCGGCGTCTCGGACTCGCCCTTTTCGGCTGGCTCTCGAGTGCCCTGCTGCGCCTGCTCGGCGCGACCTGGCGGGTCGAGATCCGGGGCCCGGACCCCCGCTTCGCCCCCGCCCCGCGCGCCCCCGCGACCCCGTCCGCGCCGCCCCCCCCGGTCCTCGCCGCGCTGCTCCACGAGTCCCTCGCGATCTCGGCCTGGCTGTTCCGCGACGCCGGCTACTGCGTGGCCGTCAGCCAGAGCCGGGACGGCAGCCTCGTCGCGTCGACCCTGCGCGCCCTCGGCTACGCCGAGCCGGCCCGGGGCTCGAGCTCGCGCGGCGGCTCGGCGGCCTTCCTGGGGCTGCTGCGCCAGCTCGAGCTCGGGACGACGGTGGCCGTGCTGGTCGATGGTCCGCGGGGACCGGCCGGCGTCGCCAAGCCCGGGATCGCCGCGCTCGCGCGGCATTCCGCCACACCGATCCAACCCCTCGCCTTCGCCGCCCGCCCGGCGCTGCGGCTCGGGAGCTGGGACCGGACCCTCGTGCCGCTGCCCTTCGCACGCGTGGTCTGCGTCTTCGGCGAGCCGATCGCACCCACCGCGCTCGAGGACAACGGGCAGGACGAGGCCCTCGCCGCCGCGGTCTCCGAGCAGCTCGCCGCGATCGCGCGCGAGGCGACGCGCAACGTCGAGTCGTGATCCCCGGGATCGACCGGATCGCTAGAAGCGCCAGGCGACCCGCAGCGTCTTGTACTCCCCCGCGTCGAAGCCGAGCTGCCACGACGAGGCCGCCTTCGCCGTGCGGGCGCGCTCGAGCTCGAGGAGCTCGCGTCGGATCGCGCGGCGCTCGCGATTGCGCTTCGCCAGGATCCAGGCGCTCACGCCGGTCAGGATCAGACCGCTCGCGAGCGTGATGCCCCCCGCCGCCCATTTCCCGTCGACGGAGCCCCCCTGGCAGCGCGTCTCGGGCGGATCGCTACTGAAGAACGCATTGTCCCGGCAGGTCGACTTGATGACGACCAGGGTGACGATCCCGCCGACCGTCATCAGGCCGCCGGTGACGAGGCCGGCGATCGGCCAGCCGCGATGCGTCTTCCTGCGCCGCACCTCGAGCTCGGCGATGCGGGCCTCGACGTCCGTTCCGCCCCCAGCGACGCCGGGATCGCCCTCGACCTCGACCTCGATCTGGACGAGCGGCCCGCCCGACGAGCGCGGCGGCCACGCGCGTTCGAGACCGGAGGAACGCGCCGACGAAGGCCGGAGCGAAGGCTCGGAGAAGCGGGACTCCGCCGAGCCCGGCGACGCGTGGAGCACGAGCAGCGTACACAGCAGCGCGATCGATCGACCCATCCGATCCTCCTCGTGAAGCCGAGCACTTCGTGGAATGCACCGGTCCCGGCCGGAATCGAACGTACCCCCGCCTCGCAGGCCGTCCACGGATGGACCGGCCCCGACGAGGAACACAAGGAAATGGGAAGGAATCCGTAAGAAACGGGTCGAATCGACCCGGCTCGCCCCGCGGTCGCCGCCCGCCTAACGCCCCGCCGGCGTCGCCTCGAGCAGCTGCGAAAGCCAGCCTCCGATGTCGGGATGGCCGACGAGGCCCGAGGCGCGCAGCCGGGCGGCCGCGATCGCGTGGACCTCGGCGGCGGTGCGCGCCTTCAGCGCGGAGCGGGCGTCGGACTCGACCAGCGCCGTGTCCAGCGCGCGGACGATCTCCTTCACGACCGGGATCGCAGCGGGCGTCCCCGAGAGCTCGGTCAACCCGAGGCCGATCAGGATCGGGACCGCCAGCGGATTGGTCGCCATCTCGCCGCAGACCGAGACCGGGATCCCCGCCTCGTTCGCCGCCCGGACCGTGCGATGGATCAGCTCGAGCACCGCCGGATGCAGCGAGTCGTACAGATGCGCGACACGCTCGTTGCCGCGGTCGACGGCGAGGGTGTACTGGGTCAGGTCGTTGGTGCCGATGCTGAAGAAGTCGCACTCCGAAGCGAGCACCGACGCCGTCAGCGCCGCCGACGGAACCTCGATCATGATCCCGATCTCGAGCGAATGGTCGAAGGGCGAGAGCTCGGCGTCGAGCTCGCAGCGCACGTCGTCGATGACCTTCTTCGCCGCCCGCAGCTCGTGCAGGCTCCCGATCATCGGGAGCAGCAGCCGCAGGTTGCCGAGGGTGCTCGCGCGGAGGATCGCCCGGAGCTGGGCGCGGAAGGCGCGGGGATTCTCGAGGGTGAGCCGGATCGAGCGGCAGCCGAGCTGGGGGTTCTCCTCGTCGTCGAGGCCGATGTTCGGGATGCCCTTGTCGCCGCCGAGGTCGAGGGTGCGGATCGTGACGGGGCGCGGCTCGAGGGCCTCGACGACGCGCTGGTAGAGCTGCTGCTGCTCCTCCTCGGAGGGGAAGCCACGGTGGGCCAGCGCCAGCAGCTCCGTTCGAAACAGGCCGATGCCCTCGGCGCCGTGCTTGTCGACGAGGCGCAGGTCGGCGAGCAGGCCGGCGTTCGCGGTCAGCTTGATGCGACGGCCGTCGAGGGTCTCGGCGGGTCGCTCGCGCAGGGCGTCGAGATGCTCGACGGCGACGGCGTGGCGGTGCTGCGCCTGCTCGAACTCTCGCACGAGCGCGTCGTCGGGGGAGAGGTAGAGCGTCCCGGTCGCCCCGTCGACGATCGCCTGCTCTCCGCTGCGGGCGAGCCCGAGGAGCCCCGTCACGCCGGTCACCGCCGGGAGCTCGAGGGTTCGCGCGAAGATCACGCCGTGGGACGTGAGCCCGCCGTGCTCGGCGACGATGGCCGCGACCTTGTCCATCTCGAGCTGGGCGAAGATCGCCGGCAGGAGCTGATCGACGACGACCACCGAGCCCCGCTGCATCGGCTCGAGGTGGTCGCGCACGCCGAGCAGGCGCTGCATCACCCGCTGGCCCACGTCGGCGATGTCGGTCCCGCGCTCGCGAAAATAGGGATCTTCGATCCGCTCGAAGGTCTTGCGGTAGCTGTCGAGAACCCTCTTCAGGGCGTCGCGGGCATTGCCGGTCTCGTCGATCGCCTGGGTCACGTTCTGGACGAAGCCCTTGTCCTCGAGGATCTGGATCTGGGTATGGAAGACGGCGGCGAACTCGGGGCCGAAGCGCTCGCGGACGACGTCGCGCATCTCGGCGATCTCGCGCCGGGCCTCGGACATGGCCGCCTCGAAGTCGGCGTGCTCCTTGGCGACGTCGGCCGCGGGGACGTACTCGATCCGATCGAGGTCGGTCTGGCGGTCCATCCGGAACACCGGGCCGATCGCGACGCCCCGGGCCGTCGCGAGGCCGCGCAGGGTGACGTTCTTCTCCTGACGCTGACCGCGGCGCGCGGCGCCCCGGGCGCGCCGGTCGATGGCCGCGTCGGCGATGCGGGCGACGACGTGGCCGCGGTGGTCCTCGCCGGAGGACATCAGGTCGAGGAGCTGGGCGTTGACGACGACCGGCGCGAGCAGCGAGGCGCACGTCTGCAGCAGCTCGATGTCGGGCTCGTCGAAGCGCCGGGCCTCGACCGTCTGGATCACGATCACGCCGATCACGGCGCTCTGGACGACGAGGGGGGCGGCGAGCAGCGACGTGTACCGCTCCTCGCCGGTCTCGGGGAAGTAGCGGTAGCTCGGATGCTCCCGGGCGTGCTCGATGGCGATGGGCTCGCCCCGCTGGGCGGCGAGGCCGACGAGCCCCTCGCCGATCGGCATCTCGACCGAGCCCACCGAATGGGCCTCGAGGCCGATCGTGGCCGCCAGGATCAGCTTCTGCTGCTCCGCGTCGATCGTGTAGATCGAGCAGACGTCCGCATCGAGGCGCTTCGCCACGAGGTCGGTCACGTTGGCCAGCGTCTCCGCGAGGTCGTGGGAGCGGGAGACGATCTCGGCGACGTCGGCGAGGAGCGAGATTCGATCCGTGATGATGGGCGGTCTCCCGGACGCATTCGACGCGTCGCGCGGCGACCGGAGCTTAGCAACAGAAAGCGCCCGGGCCGGGGGGCCCGGGCGCTTCCGGTCGTGCGGGACGCGCCGCGTGGGCGTCGTCCCGTCCCGTCCCTCGCTCAGTGCGTGGACGGGAAGGTCATCGGCCGCTGGGCGGGCGGAAAGACCTGGTCCTTCTCCTCGAACGACATGCCGAGCGCCAGCAGGATCTTGCGCTTCGTGTCCATCCGGCAGTTCATGCCCTTCTCGACGCTGTGGATCGTGCGCAGCGCCACCTTCGCCTTGCGGGCGAGCTGGGCCTGCGTCATCAGCTTGTTCTCACGGAGCTCGCGGACCCGATTCGGCACCAACGGCTCGCCTGCTTCCATCTGTCCCATCAAAGTCACACCCCCATTCATCCGATGCTCCGGGAGTCACTCCCGGAGGACTGCTCTCGAACCGCCACCGGATTCGTCGAGCGCCGAGCCTTTCTTGAGTCGAATCATGAAGTTGGAGCGATCTTGGGAAGTTCTTCCGCGCACGCCCTGCCGCCGCAGAAGAAGCGCTGCAAAGCGGCGGGATGGATGCCGCGCACGCGCATCCGAGAGGGCGTCGTGACGTCAAATGAGGGTTCGTGCGCCGGCAAGTCGAGGGGAATTTCGGTCGCGCCCCGGGCCGGTCGTCCGCGGGCCGACCGGCTCGACGGGGGCGATCCGGGCGCCGCAGCGGCCTCTGCTAGGGTGGGCGCCACTTGAGCGGGGGGCGGGGGGTGCGTCTCAGCTGGCTTCGCCTGTTCCTGGCGGGCGTCCTCGTCCTCGGCCTGATCGCCGGCTATCTGGTCTGGTCGGGCACCGCCGGCCGGCTGCTCCACCGCGAGCTCGAGAGCGCCCTCTCCCGCCGGCTCGGGCGCGCGGTCGAGATCGCCTCGGTCGATCTCCGGCTCGAGCGCGGCCTGCGCGTCGACGTCCACAACCTCCGCATCCATCCGACTCCCGTGCCCGATGGCGCACCGCTCCTGCGGGCGGGCCGCGTCGTCGCCTGGATCGACATCCCGGCGCTCCTGATCGGGCGCCTCGCCCTCGGCACGATCGTCCTCGAGGGCCCGAGCCTGCGGATCGAGCGCGCCGCCGACGGCTCCTTCCCGGCCCTCGGCCTGCCGGCCCTCGCGGCCGGCGACCGGGTCGACCGGGAGGACGTCTACGGCGAGGGGCTCGTGCGCGCGGTGGAAGGGCTCGAGCCGCTCGCCCAGCAGGCCGCCCTTCGGCTGCGCTCCGCGAGCCGCCTCGAGCTGCGCGACGGGACGGTGACCTTCGTCGACCGGATGCAGGCGGGGGATCCCGCGGAGCTGCGGCTCGAGCTCGTCCAGATCCGGGGCGAGCGCAACTGGCTCTCCGAGGCGGGCTCCCTCGAGCTCGAGGCCGTCGTCGTCGACGGCCGGACCGCGCCCTTCCCGGTGCGCTTCGCCGTGCGCCGGGAGGAGGACCGGCCCTTCGTCTGGGACCTGTCGTGGCAGGGCGTGTCGCTCTCGTCGGCGCGGCGGCTGGTGCCCTCGCTGCCGGTGCTGGCGGGGCTCCGGGGGCGCTGGTCGGCGAAGCTCCACGCGGACCACGGCGCAGCCGGCGAGATCCTCCTCGACCTCGAATCGAAGGTCGAGCGGGCCTCCTCGAGCTGCCGCGCTCGGTCGCAAGCTGGCCTGGGACGTCCTCGACTTCCAGGCGCGCATCGAGCTGGCGCGCGGCGAGGTGCGCGTGCGCGAGGGCCAGGTCGGCGGCAACCGCATCCGCGCCGACTTCGAGGCCACCCTCGAGCGACCGCTGCGACCGGCGTCCGGGACGCGGATCGAGACGCGCCTGCTCGGCGTCGAGTTCGGCGACGTCCGCGACACCGTCGACTCCCTCGAGAGCGAGTTCGAGACCGCGCGCTCGATGGCGCGCATGATCGAGCGCGTCGAGTCCGGCCGCATCCGCCACATCGAGGCGTCGGGCACCGCCCCGCTCCTGCGCTGGCAGGCCCTCTGGCGCGGCCCCGAGCGCGAGCTGCCGGCGGACCTGCTGCTCGCCGGCGCCTTCGACCAGGTCGACATCGCCGGCGGGCCGTCCGAAGCGATCCGGGGCCTCGAAGGCGAGGTCGAGTGGGTCGGCGACCGGCTCGTCCTGCAGAAGACCCGCGGCCGCTATCGCGACGCCTGGCTGCCGGAGATGGACCTCACGATCGAGGGCGTCTCCGCGCTCGTGCGCGCGACGAGCCGGGCGAAGCGGATCCAGGCGACGCCCCCGCCGATCCCCGGGCTGCGCCCGCTCGCGCAGATCCTGCGCCCGCGCGACCCGGACGCGCTGCCGCCGGTCAAGGCGATCGGCCTCGCCATCGAGCGCCTCGAACATCCACTGCTGCGCTGGCCGGTGCACGACGCACAGGTGCTCGTCGAGCCGGTCCGGCACGGGGTGCAGATCGGCGTCCGCGAGGGGCGGGTCGGGGGCGCGAACGTGACCGGCGAGATCGTCTGGTCGAGCGAGCCCGGCGACGCAAAGATCACGGCAGAGCTGACCTTTACGGAAGCGCCCTCGAAATCACTCGAGTCCCGGGAGGAGCCCGGTGCCGCCACCCGGGAGGGTCCGAGCCGCGCGACCGCCTCCCAGACGGCCTGGCCTGCCGAGCGCTGGGGCGCCGGCGAGATCGAGATCGAGTTCCGCCCGCGGCCCCGCCTGCCTTTCGCCCGGGCGACGGGCTTCTTCCGCCTCGACGGCTCGGACTTCGTCGCGCGGGAGGTCGAGATCGACCTCGCACCCCAGGGCACGATCCAGACCCGCGGCGTGGTCGGCCTCGAGGCCGGCGACTCGATCGGCCTCGAGCTGTCGTTCGCCCTCACCGACGGCCGCTTCGAGAGCCACAGCGAGTTCTTCGCCCTGCCCGCGAAGCTGATCGCGGGCGGCATGCAGGCGACCGGCTCGCTGGCCGGGCGCGTGCGCCCCGACGCCGTCTTCATCGCCGAGCTCGATGGCTCGATCCGGGCCGAGGCCAGCGACGGCCGGGTCGCCCTCGGCGTGCCCCTGCTCCTACGCCTGTCCCGGGCGACCGAGGGCTACAACCCCTTCGCCCACGAGGACGAGATCGACTTCGAGAAGATGGCCGCCACCATCCGCCTCACCCACGGCCTGCTCGACTCCCAGGACTTCACCCTGGAAGGGCCCCTGCGCGTCTACGCGAAGGCCCGCATCGACACGAATCCCCGCCCGGTCGACATCCGGGCCGTCGTCGGCATCTTCCTGTTCCGCGCGCCGAACCAGATCCTCTCGAACGTTCCGATCCTGCGCGCCCTGCTGCCGGGCTCGGAGCGCGGCCTCGTCGGCGCCTACTTCCGGGTCGACGGGGCGATCGGCGCCCCCGAAATCGAGGCCCTGCCCCTCGCGACGTTCCTGACGGCGGTGCCCAGCGCGATCAAGGCGCCGATGAAGGTCCTGCAATATCTCTTCAACCGGGATCGGGACGAGCCCGGGGACGGGGCGTCCGAGCCGCCGGGAGGAGCCAGACCGTGAGCGCGTCCCGCACGCCCGCCGCACCGCCCGCCCCCGCGCGCGCGAAGATCCTCTCGCGCGCGGCCCTGCTGCGCCGGATCGCCCGGGCCCGGCGCGCCGGCGAGCGGATCGTCTTCACCAACGGCTGCTTCGATCTGCTCCACCGCGGCCACCTCCGCAGCCTCGAGCAGGCGCGGCGCCTGGGCGACCGGCTCGTCGTCGCCGTGAACGCCGATGCGAGCGTGCGCCGGGCGAAGGGAGCGGATCGCCCGATCCGCAGTCAGCGGGCCCGCATGGAGCTCGTCGCGGGCCTCACCTGCGTCGACTGGGTGGTGGGCTTCGCCGACGACACGCCGATCCGCCTGATCGAGGCGATCCGACCCGACGTCCTCGCGAAGGGCGGTGACTGGGCGCTTGACGCGATCGTCGGGGCGAAGGAGGTCGCGGCCCGGGGCGGTCGGGTCGTGCGCCTCGCGCGGGTGGCGGGTGAAGGCACGACCGGGGAGCTCGCCCGGATCCGGCGCGCCTCGCCGCGCCGATCCCGCGCCCGAGCCCGCCGCCCCCCGCGGCGTTAGGGCCGCCCGCCGCGCTCAGACGAAGCGTTCGACGCCACGGGACGTCGCCCCCTCCTCCGGCGCGAGCCGGTACTCGGGATCGAGCAGCGCGTCGATGCGCTCGGTCACGAGGGCCGCCACCCCCGCGAAGGCAGCGCCGTGGCGCCGCTCGGCCTCGGCCGAGAACGGTGCGAAGTCCTCGCCCCCATGGAAGGCCCGCAGCTCGGCTTGATCGATCGGCTCGCCGACGCGGTAGACGATGCGGCCGCGGCGCGCGAAGGGCGACGCGCCCGGGTAGACGAGGTCCGCGCCGTTGCAGCCGACGGGGACGATCGGGATCTGCAGATGGAGCGCCATCTGCCCGATCCCGTCGTGGCCCGGGAGCAGCCGCTTCGAGCGGGTGCCCTGCGGAAATACGAGCAGATCGAGGCCGATCGCGACGGCCTCGCGATTGAGCTCGACGAAGCGCGCCATCATCGCGGCGAAGAGTCGGCCGATGTAGTCGGCGTAGTCCCCGACCGACGGCTCGAAGGCGAGGCCCAGGGGATTGCGGCCCGGTCGGTAGAGCGCCTCGGGCACCTGCGGCGGAGCGGGCAGCGGCGCGCGCCCGCCCATCGCCCGCGCGTCGACGGCGCTCCGCAGGGCGCCGTACTCCGCCTCGCTCGGCCGGCGACCGATCGCGGCGAGGAAGTCCTTCGCGATCAGGTAGCCGCGGGAGACGGTGGGCAGCTGCAGCATGCTCTCCATGAAGCGCGCGAGCAGCACGGACTCGTAGTACTTGCCCTTGACCCAGGTCGCCGTGAAGCGATCGCGATCGCGCCAGAGCCGGTACTGGAAGGGAAAGTAGTTGTAGCGGTCCGTGTGGTTCATCGCGAAGAGCACGGGCTGATCGGGGATCCGCTCCTCCCCCTCGATCTCGATCGCCACGCCGGGCAGCCAGCCGTAGTTGAGGGCGAGCAGGCGGCCCATGATCCGCTGCGAGCGCGGGTGGCGGACGAGGCGCAGCCGCTGCAGCAGGGGCAGATCGAGCATCGCCTCAGCCCCCCGTCCCGACGGGCAGTGCGCCGAGGACCGCGCCCCCGGCGAGACCGAGCGCGGCGAGCGGGACGCGTTCGACCGCGAGCCCGGCCTCGGGCGCTCCGAGCTTCGCCAGGCAGACCTCGCGCCGATAGAGGCCGAAGGGCAGGTCCGCACCCGACCGATCGACGGGGACCACCGCGTCCGCCTCGGGCCAGGCGACGAGGGCGAGGACGACCTCCGCGTCGAGGGGCCCCGCGTCCACCGCATCGACGACGAGCACCCGCTCGCCGGTCGCCGCCGAGAGCGCCGCGACGAGCTGCGCGCGCGGCTCGGGGGCGCGCAACCCGGCGCCCCCGGCACCGCCGTCGATCCCGATCTCGACGACCTCCTCGAAGAGCGCGCGACACAACGCACCGACGCCCCCCGAAGACCGACCCGCGTCGTCGCCCCTGCGCGCGGCCGCACGCCGCGCGTCCGGCGTCCCGACCGCGGCGGACGCCGTCCCCCGCCCCGTCCGGAGGACCGCCGACACGTTCGCGATCCGGGACGCCGCCATCGCGCTCAGAAGCCCCGGTCGGGCCGCTCGAAGAAGCCCGAGTCGATGATCTGGACGTCGATCTCGCTGCCGGCGGCGAAGGACTCCGCCTCGGCGGGGAAGATCGCGAGCCCCTGCCCGCGGATCAGCGAGGTGAGCACGCCGGAGCTCTGGTTGGCCGTCGGGTCGGCGACGAGGGCGTCGCCGTCGCGCTCGAGGGCGACGCGGACGAAATGGAGGCGACCGCGGCCCTTCTTCATGGGGCGCGCGAGGCGGGCCTTCACGACGGGGCGGTGGAGCCGGTGATGGCCCATCAGCTTGCGCAGCGCCGGGCGCACGAACTGCTCGAAGGTCACCGCCGTCGACACCGGATTGCCGGGCAGGCCGAAGACGAGCGTCCCGGTCGCCTCGATCACGCCGAAGACGAGCGGATAGCCCGGCTTCATCTTCACGCCCCAGAACACCAGGCGGCAGCCGAGCTTCTCGAGCACGTCGCGAACGTGGTCGTGATCGCCGACCGAGACCCCCGCCGAGCTGACGATCACGTCGGCCCGCAGGCCCGCGCGCAGCCGGGTCTCGATCGACGCCGGGGAGTCCTCGGCGATCCCGAGGTAGAGCGGCCGGGCCCCGACCTCGCGGCACTGGGCCGCGAGGGTGTACGAGTTCGATGAAGCGATCCGACCGTCGTCGACGAGGCGGTCGGGCTCGACGAGCTCGTCGCCACCGGAGAGGATCGCGACGGTCGGCTGGCGGTGGACCGCGACGATCGAGCGGCCGAGCGACGCGAGCACGCCCAGGTGGGCCGAGCCTAACACGGTCCCCGCCTCGATCAGCAGGTCGCCGACCCGGAAGTCCTCGCCCGCGTCGCGCACGTTCTCCCGCGGCTCGGGCTCGACGAGGAACGCGACCCGATCGCCCTCGGCGCGGGTCTCCTCCTGCATCACGACGGCGTCGGCGCCCGGGGGCAGCGGCGCACCGGTGAAGATGCGGGCCGCCTCGCCCGCCGAGAGCGGTCTCGACGCCTGGCCGCCCGCGGCGACCTCGTAGACGACCGGGAGCGTCTTCGGGCTCGTCTCGCTCGCGCCCTGCAGATCCGCCCGGCGCACCGCATAACCGTCCATCGCCGAGCAGTCCGCCGGCGGATGCTGGCGCGCGGCGCGCACGGGCTCGGCCAGAACCCGGCCCGCCGCCTCCCAGGCGCTGACCGTCTCCGCCCCGAGGACGCCCGTCGCCTCGAGGACGACCGACTGTGCTTCCGCGACCGAAAGACCTTCCCGCATGCATCCACCCGCCTGGTTCGATTGGGCCCTACGGTACTGCCTCGGCCGCGCGGCGGGCAGCCCGAGCGGCGATCCGGGGCCCCCGCCCCCTTCCGCTGCGTTTGCGGCGGGGTCGCCCCCGGCTAGATTGCCGGCCCACCGGCCCATGGACACCCCGCATGAACCTCGACCTCCAGGGCATCTTCGACGCGTTGCTGGAGGGGGTCATCATCCTCGACGCCGCCGACCGGATCGAGCTGGTCAATCCCGAGGCCCGGCGGCTGCTCGGCGCCGCCCACGACGTCGTCCCGGGCAAGACGTTAGTCGAGGCGCTCGGCCCCGATCATCCCGTCTGCTCGGTGGTCGCCCGGGTGCGGGCCTCCGGGCGCGCCTCGATCCACGACGAGGTCGACATCCCGCAGCGCTTCGAGAACCCGATCCCGGCGGACGTCGCGGTGTCGAACATCGGCGAGGCCCCGCGCGGCACGCCCGCCGCGATCGCCATCGCCATGCGCGACCGCAGCGCCGCCCGGACCCTGCGCGAGGAGGTCAGCGAACGCGAGCGCCAGGAGTCCTACGGCCACATCGCCGCCGGCATCGCCCACGAGGTCCGCAATCCCCTCGGCGGCATCCGCGGCGCCGCCGAGCTGATCGGCATGAACTCGAAGGACGAGCGCAGCCGCAAGGCCGCCAGCCTGATCGTCGGCGAGGTGGACCGCATCTCCGGCCTGGTCGACGAGCTGATGGTCTTCGCCCGGGGCGATCGGCTCGAGTTCAAGCGCGTGAACATCCACCGCCTGCTCGATACGCTCCTCGATCTGGCGCGGCTCGAGCGCGGAAACGAAGCGATCCGGATCGTCCGTCGCTACGACCCGTCGCTGCCGGAGCTCGAGGCCGACGAATCCCGGCTCCAGCAGGTCTTCCTGAACCTGGTGAGGAACGCGATGCAGGCGATGGAAGCGAAGGGAGGCCGACTGACCGTCTCGACGGGCATGACCCTCGAGCACCGCCTCGTCGGCCTCGACGGCCGGGCCCAGCCCACCGTGCGCGTCCGCTTCCAGGACGAGGGCCCGGGCATCCCCGAGGCGATCCTCGGCCGCCTCTCGACCCCGTTCTTCACCACCAAGCCGAAGGGCACGGGCCTCGGCCTCTCGGTCGCCCGCCACTGGGTCCGCCGCCACGGCGGGCGACTGCGCATCGACTCGGTGCTCGGCGAGGGCACCCGGGTCGACGTCGACCTCCCGCTCCTCGCGCCCTCGAACGACGCGTCCGCGGAGGGCGCATCGGGCGCACCGACGGCCGCCCAGGAGATCCGGAAATGACGCTGCACGACGACCGCATGCGGGTGCTGGTCGCCGACGACGAGCCCTCGATCCGCTTCGTCCTCCAGGAGACGCTCGAGAGCCTGGGCCACGAGGTGAAGGCCGTGGAGGACGGCGAGGCGGCGCTGCGGGCCCTGCAGCTCGAGCGCTTCGACCTCGCGTTCGTCGACATCCGGATGCCGGGGCTGACCGGCCTCGAGGTCCTGAAGCAGAGCCGCGCCGCCGGCAACGACGTCGCGATCGTGCTGATCACGGCGCAGAACCTGCTCGAGAACGCCGTCGAGTCGATGAAGGCCGGTGCGCTCGACTATCTGGTGAAGCCCTTCGCCCTGGCCCAGGTCAAGGCGCTCTCGGAGAAGGCGCTCGCGAATCGCGCGCTGAAGGACGAGGTCCGCTCGCTGCGCCGCGCGGTGGGCCGCGCGGTCGCGCCCGGCGGCGACCGCCTGGTCGGCTCGAGCCCCGCGCTGCTCGAGATCTTCAAGACCGTCGGCAAGGTCGCGCCGCGCAACGTCCCCGTCCTGATCACCGGCGAGAGCGGCACCGGCAAGGAGCTCGTCGCCCACGCGATCCACGCCGCGAGCCCCCGCGCCGAGGGCCCCTTCGTGGCGGTGAACGCCGCGGCGATCCCGCGCGAGCTGCTCGAGAGCGAGCTCTTCGGCCACGAGCGCGGCGCCTTCACCGGCGCGACCAACTCCCGCGCGGGCCGCTTCCGCGAGGCGACCGGCGGCACCCTCTTCCTCGACGAGATCGGCGACATGCCGATCGATCTGCAGGCGAAGCTCCTGCGCGTGCTGCAGTCGGGCGAGGTCACGCCGGTCGGCGGGCGCAACGCCGAGATCGTCGACGTCCGGATCGTCGCCGCGACCCATCGCGATCTCGACGAGCGGGTCCGCGAGGGGGCCTTCCGCGAGGACCTGCTCTACCGCCTGCGCGTCGTGCCGATGTCGCTGCCGCCCCTGCGCGAACGGATCGAGGACGTCCGCACGCTCGCCCTCCACTTCGTCGAACGCTATGCGCCGGAGCTGGCGGAGGGGCCGGTGTCCCTTCCGGACGCGACGATCGAGCGGCTCGAGCGGCACGACTGGCCGGGCAACGTCCGCGAGCTCGAGAACGCGATCAAGCGCGCGCTCGTGCTGCTCTCGGGGGACGTGCTCGCGCCTTCGGCCTTCGACTTCCTGACCCGCAGCGTCGAGAGCTCGGGGCGCGAGACGACCCTCGAGGAGCTCGTCGTGCGGGAGGTCGAGCGGCTCTTCGACCAGGGCGGCGTGCTGACGGACATCTACCACCGCATCCAGCAGCGCGTCGAACGCCCGCTGCTCGAGGTCGTGCTCGACCGGACCCAGGGCAACCAGATCCGCGCGGCGGCCGTTCTCGGCATCAATCGCAACACGCTGCGCAAGAAGATCACCGACCTCCATCTCGAGCTCCCGAACCGGTCGTGACCGCCCGCGGCGACGCCTATCGCGGCCTGCACGTGCTGGTCGACGACGATCCGCGCTGGGGGCGCGATCCGGTCGAGCAGGCGCGCGTCGCGTGCCGGGCGCGGGTGCCGGTCGTCCAGCTGCGCGCCAAGCAGGCCGGCGACCGCGTCGCGCTCGCCTGGGCACGGGAGATCCGCGCGCTCACGCGCGCCGCAGGGAGCCGCTTCGTGGTCAACGACCGCTTCGACCTCGCGCTGCTCGCCGAGGCCGACGCGGTCCATCTCGGCCAGGACGACCTGCCGCCTTCGGCGCTGCCGCGCGAGGCCCGGGCCCGCCTCGCCGTCGGCCGCTCGACCCACACCGCCCTGCAGCTCGAAGCGGCCCGGCACGAGGACGTCGACTACGTCGCCTACGGGCCGGTCTTCGGCACCCGCTCGAAGGACTCGCCCTTCTCGGCCCGGGGCCTCGAGGCGGTGGCGGAAGCCGTTCGCCTCGCGGCGCCCCGCCCGCTCGTCGCGATCGGCGGGCTCTCGCGCGAGACGCTCCCGGCGCTGCACGCCCTCGGCGTCGCCGGCGTCGCCGTCATCTCGGCGGTGACCGCGGCGGACGAGCCCGAGCGCGCGGCGGCGGAGCTGATCGACGCGTTCGACGGGAGGCGGGCGTGAGCGACGCGGGCCTGCGCGCGGTCTCGGGGCTCGGATTCGTCGGGCTGCTCGCCGTCGCCTGGCTCCTCTCGAGCGATCGGCGCGCCGTCGACCGGCGCATGCTGGCGAACGGCGTCGCGATTCAGCTGGCCATGGCGGCGCTGCTGCTCGCCACCCCGATCGGCCGCAGCTTCTTCTCGGTCGTCGAGCGGCCGGTCGCGATCCTGATCGACGTCAGCGGGGCCGGGGCGCGCTTCGTGTTCGGGCCGCTGCTCGACGTCGGTCCGAGCTTCGCCCTCGGCGTGCTCCCGATCATCGTCGTCGTCGGCTCGCTCTTCGGCACGCTCTACTTCCTGGGCTGGATCCAGCCCCTCGTGCGGGCGATGGCGCGGCTCTTCGCCCGGGCGCTCCACGTGTCCGGCGCCGAGGCGCTGGCGGCCGTCGCCAACGTCTTCGTCGGGATGACGGAGGCGGGGCTCGTCGTGCGGCCCTATCTCGCGCGCATGACGCGGTCCGAGCTCTTCTCGTTCATGACGGTGGGGATGTCGACGATCGCGGGGTCGGTGCTGGTCGCCTACTCGATGATCCTCGGACCGGGCTATGCGGGGCATCTCGTCGTCGCGAGCCTGCTCTCGGCGCCGGCGGGGCTGGTGGTGGCGAAGCTGATGGTGCCGGAGACGGAGGTCCCGCAGACCCGGGCGGGCGCCGAGCTCGCCGACGAATCGAGCGCCCACAACCTCGTCGACGCCGCCGCCGAGGGCGGCCTCATGGGCCTGCGCCTCGCCCTCAACATCGGCGCCCTGCTCGTCGCCTTCGTCGCGCTGATCAGCCTGGCGAACCACGCGATCGGCGCCCTCGGCGGGCTCGTCGGCGCCCCCGACGCGACGCTCCAGTCGATCCTCGGCTGGCTGCTCTCCCCGGTCGCGTTCCTGATGGGGGTGCCCTGGAGCGACGCGCGGGAGGTCGGCGGGCTCGTCGGCGTCAAGACG
Source organism: Myxococcota bacterium (assembly GCA_046351135.1). Taxonomy (GTDB): domain Bacteria; phylum Myxococcota_A; class UBA9160; order UBA9160; family UBA4427; genus UBA4427. The sequence continues at coordinate 35,730 of JAXLZA010000012.1, forward strand.
ATCGTCAACGAGTTCATCGCCTATCAGGAGCTCGCGGCCCTCGCGAAGGCGGGGGCGGTCTCGGAGCGCAGCGCGGTGATCGCGGCCTATGCGCTCTGCGGCTTCGCGAACTTCGGCTCGCTCGCGATCCTGCTCGGGGGGATCGACGGGATCGCCCCGGAGCGGCGCGCCGAGGCCGCGGCGCTTGGGGTACGCTCGATCGTGGCCGGGACGATCACGACCTGCCTCACGGGCTGTCTCGCCGGCCTGTTCGTCTGAGCGCGATCGCTTGCGAGAACGCGCGACGCCCGATGGAGGACTGGCCATGGAGAGCCGCCCATGAAGAGAATCGCGGGCCGGGTGGCCGTCGTGACCGGCGCGGCGAGCGGCATCGGCCGGGCCACCGCGCTGCGGCTGGCCGAGCGCGGCTGCGCCCTCGCCCTCGCCGACGTCGATCGGGTCGGCCTCGACGAGACGGCGGCCCTGCTCGCGGGCCGCGGGGCGAAGGTCTCGACGGCGGTCGTCGACGTCGCCTCCGCGCCGGCGATGGAGGCCTTCGCGCGCCACGTCGAGACGACCCACGGCGGCGCCCAGATCCTCGTCAACAACGCGGGCGTCGTGATCGCTGGCGGCTTCGCCGAGCAGCGCCTCGAGGATCTCGCGTGGCTCCTCGGCGTCAACTACTGGGGCGTCGTCCACGGCTGCCACTTCTTCCTGCCGCTCCTGCGCCGCGCGGACGAAGGCCACATCGTGAACCTCTCGAGCATGTTCGGCTTCCTGGGACTCCCGGGGCAAAGCGGCTACTGCGCGACGAAGGCGGCGGTGCGCGCGCTCTCCGAGAGCCTCTATGCGGAGCTGCGCCCCGAGCGGATCGGCGTCACCACCGTCCACCCGGGCTGCATCGACACCTCGATCGTGCGCTCCGGGCGGATGGACGACGAGGGGATGCGGCGCGAGGTGCAGGCGCTCTTCGATCGCCGCGGCGCGCCGCCCGACACGGTCGCCCGGGCGATCGTCGGCGCGATCGAGCACGACCGGCTCTTCGTGCGCGTGCGGCCCGAGTCGTGGGCGACGGACGTGCTGAAGCGGCTCTTCCCGACCGCGATCCACCGCGTCCTGGCCGCGCGCTGGGCGCGCGAGCGCTCCGGGCAGGAGCGCCCCGGGCCACAGGCCGGGCCCCGATGAGCGGCGTTCCGTCGCGGCCGACGCCCGATCGCGCGGCCCAGGCTCAGGCGCCCCGCACAGGGTTCGGTCGGCGGGCCGGCCGCGTCGTCGGCGTGCTGCTCGGCCTCGTCGCCCTCGTCTGGCTCGCCCTCGGCCTCGAACTCGAGGGCTTCCTCAACCGGGTCGAGCCGGTGGCCCTGCCGCCGGTCTCGGAGGCGGCCCGCGCGCTCCACGCGGCGAGCTTCGTCGCCGATCTCCACGCCGACTCGCTGCTCTTCGAGCGCGACCTGCTCCGGCGCGGACGCCTGGGCCACGTCGATCTCCCGCGCCTCGAGGAAGGCGGCGTCGCGCTCCAGGTCCTCGGCCTGCCGACGACGGTCTACTTCGGCACCAACATCGATCGCACCGAGGCCCGGGGCCCCGACGCCCTCACCGTCGCCGGCGTCGTCCGCCTGTCCTGGACCGCACTGCAGAGCCCGATGGCCCGCGCGCTCCACCACGCCGCCCGGGCCCGGGCCTTCGCGGACGCGTCCGAGGGCCGGCTCGTCCTGATCCGCGATCGCGCGGCGCTCGATCGGCTGGTCGCCGCCCGCGCCCGGGGCGAGGCGGTCGTCGGGGCGCTGCTCGCCCTCGAAGGCGCCCATGCCCTCGAGTCCGATCCCGCGAACCTGCGGCGCGCCTTCGACGCCGGCTACCGCATGATCGGGCTCAGCCATTTCTTCGACAACGACTACGCCGGGTCCTCGGCCGGCGTCGAGCGCCACGGGCTCACCCCCCTCGGCCGCGCGACGCTCGCGGAGATGGAGGCCCTCGGCATCGCCGCCGATCTCGCCCACCTCTCCCCCGCCGCCGTCGACGACGTGCTCGCCGCCGCGACGAAGCCGGTCGTCGTCTCGCATACCGGGGTGCGCGGCACCTGCGACAACGCGCGCAACCTCTCCGACGACCAGGTCCGGCGGATCGCGGCACAGGGCGGTGTCGTCGGCCTCGGCTTCTGGGGCGTCGCCGCCTGCGGCACGACGCCCGCGGACGTCGCGCGCTCGATCGTCCACGTCGTGCGCCTCGTCGGGGCGGATCACGCGGCGCTCGGCTCCGACTACGACGGGGCGACGACGGTCGGCTTCGACGTGAGCCGGCTCGCGTCGCTGACCCAGGCGCTCGTCGACACGGGCCTGTCGCGGGAGGAGATCCGGAAGGTGCTCGGGGAGAACGTGCTGCGGTTGCTCGCGGCGACGCTGCCGGCGACGTCGGAGACGGCAGAGGCGTCGACTCCGCCGAAGCCGGTGGACCGGGAAACGGCGGAGGCCGCCGTCGCCGACTAGCCCGGCGTCCCGTTCGGCGCCTCGGAGGGGACCGCGGGATCACCCTCGTGCGGCGTCTCGGCGGGCTCGGGCTCGAGGATCATCTGCAGCATCAGCAGGGCGACGCCGATCACGATCCAGCAATCCGCCATGTTGAAGGTCGGCCAGATGTAGCCGTGGATCAGGCGGAAATCGAGGAAGTCGACGACCTCGCCGTGGCGCAGCCGGTCGACCAGGTTCCCGATCGCGCCGCCGAGCACGCCGCCGATCGCCGTCGCCGCGAGCCCGTCCCGGGCGTCGATGCGCCGCAGGAAGACGAGCAGCAGCACGATCGCCAGCACCCCCGTCCCGAGGAAGAAGACCTGCCGCATCGCCTCGGGCATCGTCGCGAGGAAGCTGAAGGCGCCCCCGGGATTGCGGACGTGGGTCAGGTTGAAGAAGCCGGGGATGACGACCTGCTCCTCGCCGTAGGAGAAGCGATCCAGGATCCACTGCTTCGTCCACTGGTCGATCGCGAAGGTCACGAGGAAGACCGGCAGGAAGAGCTTCACTTTCAGGGGAATCGTCGACATCGGGCCCGCAGCGTATCACGAAGCCCCGGCCCTGCCCCGTCGCGCCGCCCGCGCCGCTTCGACCGGACCCGGCGTCACGCGGCGCTGCGGCCGACCCTCATGCCCCCGGAGCGGTGCGACGACTACTCTCATGGGATGGACGCGACGCGCCCCGACGAAGGTCCGAGCGAGGCCCCGGCCCACGCGAGCGGGACGCACGGGAAGCTTCCGCTCACGAAGTCGGAGCTGCGCGAGGTCCTCGCCCTCGACGATCGCCGCAGCGCCTGGACCCTCGTCGTGAACTGGGGGCTCGTCTTCGCGAGCATGGCCCTGGTCGGGATCGCGCCGAATCCCGTGACGGTCGTCGTCGCGCTCTGCGTGATCGGGGGACGCCAGCTCGGCTGTGCGATCGTGATGCACGAGGCCGCCCACCGGACGCTCTTCTCGAGCCGCGCCTGGAACGACCGCCTCGGCAACTGGCTGGGCGCCCATCCGGTGCTCGCCGCGGTGGAGCCGTATCGCCGGGTCCATCTCCTGCACCACGCCCACACCGGCACCGCCGCCGATCCCGACCTCGCCCTGACCACCCCCTTCCCGATCACGCGCGCGAGCCTCGTCCGCAAGCTCGTCCGCGACCTCACGGGCCAGACCGGCTTCCAGCAGATCCGCGCGCAGATCGCGGGGAGCCTGAAGCGGCCGGGTGGACTGCGGCAGCTCGTCCCGTTCGCCGTGGCGAACGGGGCGATCGCGGCGGTGCCCATCGCCTTCGGCCGGCCGGCGCTCGCGCTGCTCTGGCCGATCGCCCTGCTCACGACCTACCGCGTGGCGCTGCGCATCCGCTCGATCGCGGAGCACGCGATGGCGGGGCCGGCCGAGGACCCGCTGCGCAACACGCGCACGACCCTCGTTGGCCCCTGGGAGCGGCTGCTCCTCGCGCCCGCCTTCGTGAACTACCACCTCGAGCACCATCTGCTGATGACGGTGCCCCACTACCGGCTGCCTCGGCTGCATGCACTGCTGCGGGAGAAGGGGCTCCTCGAAGGAGCCCTCGTCACCGCAGGCGGCTACCGCGAGGTCCTGCGCCGGGCGAGCGGGCGAGCGCCGGAGACGAAGGCCACCGCCTAATACCGCACGGCGCTGCGGCTGCCGTCGATCCGCAGCGCGGCGTCCGCGGCCGCCCGCGCGAGCACGGGGTCCGCCGCCTCGGGCGCGTCCCGCGCCTCGAGCCAGCAGGCGCAGGCGACCTTGATCGCGTGCTCCTCGATCGAGCAGGCCGCGCGGTAGCGGATCTCGTCCCAGCTCCGGGCCGTCTGCGCGACCTCGTCGTCGACGCCGGTCGCCGGCGGCGTCCCGCCGTAGAGGGCGTGGAGCGCGGCGGCGGCCTGGAACGCGTGGGCCGCACCGGTGCGGGCGTCCGCCGGCGGGAGGCGGCGCGCGAGCCAGCGCATCGCCGCGGGGACCGTGATCGCGTGGGCGTAGGCGATGCGGGCCTCGGGTCGATCGAGATAGAGGCGCGCCGCCGCGACGACCAGCGCCGCGAGCGCGGCGTCGACCTCCCCCGCCTCCGGCAGCGGAGCGGTCTCGACGACCTCGAGGAAGGGCGCGAAGCGCTCGAGGCGGGCCACCGCTTCGACGAAGGTCTCGCCGGCCCCGGGCCCGACCTCGACCCGCGGCACGTGGGCGAGCGCCGCGGCGAGCCCATCGGACGTCGAGCGGGCCTCGGTCACGCGGCCCGCGCGCAGACCAGGCACACCGGGGAGCCCCCGGTCCCGCGCCGTCCAGTACGCGAGCCCCCGGGCCAGCTCGCGGCGTCGGAGCGGCGTGTCCTCGCGCTCGAGGGCCCGCATCGCGTGGACGGTGCGCAACAGACCGTGGCCCGCCGCGGCGAAGAGCCCGGGCAGGAGCGGCGGCACGCTCTCGGCCACCTCCTTCCGCCAGTCTCCGTCCGCGAGCCTCGCCTCGAAGGTCGCGACCAGATCGGCGGCCCGCGCGAAGTCCCCTCGCGCGGCGGCCAGCTCCGCCGGCTCGAGCACGCGACCCGGACGCGCCGGCGGCAGCCGCGGCGCGTAGCGATCGACGACGGCGGGGATCAGGGCCTGGTGGCCCAGGTCGACGAGGGCCTGGGCGCCCATCGGGCCGTGGTTCGCGAGGCCGCCTCCGTACTCGAGGTCGACGAGATGGAAGCGCTCGAGCGCCTCGTCGTAGTTCGTCATCGGTCGGGATCCTGGCCGGGCCCCGTCGTGCGGGGCGGGCGGCGGTTGGGCACGGCCCGGCGTCGGGTCGCACGCGCGGCTGCGCTCCGCCGAGCGTAGCGGCTGCCGCGCCGGGTGCGCGCGTCGAGGGCCTTCCCAGCTGCTACGCTGCGGATCCTCGAGAGGAACCCCCATGACCGAATCCGTGCGACCGGGCCAGGTGCTCGACGCCCTCCGCCCGATCGTCGACCCCGACTTCCAGAAGAGCATCGTCGACCTCGGCTTCATCAAGGATCTCAAGATCGACGGCGGCCGCGTCTCGTTCGCGATCGAGCTGACGACGCCCGCCTGCCCGGTCAAGGCCGAGTTCGAGCGCGCCGCGCGCGAGCGGGTGGCCGCGATCCCCGGCGTCTCGGACGTCGCGGTGACGATGACGGCCAACACGCGCCAGGCGGCCCGGGGCGCCGGCGGCGGCAGCCAGATGGCGAGCCTGCCCGGCGTGCGCAACATCATCGCCGTCGCCTCCGGCAAGGGCGGCGTCGGCAAGAGCACGACGGCGATCAACCTGGCGCTGACCCTGCGCGATCGCGGCGCCAAGGTCGGTGTCCTCGACGCCGACGTCTACGGGCCGTCGCTGGCGCTCCTGACCGGGGCCCATGGCCGCCCCGACACGACCCCCGATCGCAAGATCATGCCACTCTACGCCCAGGGCCTGAAGCTGATGTCGATGGCTTTCTTCATGACCGACGACTCGCCGGTCATCTGGCGCGGCCCGATGGTCCACGGCCTGGTCAAGCAGTTCCTGACCGACGTGAAGTGGGGCGAGCTCGACTATCTCGTCGTCGACATGCCGCCCGGGACCGGCGACGCGGCCCTGACCCTGACGCAGATGGCGCCGCTCTCCGGGGCGGTGATCGTGACGACGGCGAACGACCTCTCGCTGATCGACGCCCGCAAGGGTCTCCAGATGTTCGAGAAGGTCGGCGTGCCGATCCTCGGGATCGTCGAGAACATGTCGTTCTTCACACCGCCGGACCTGCCGGACCGCAAGTACTACCTCTTCGGCCGGGGCGGCGGCGAGCGCGTCGCGAAGGAGCTCGGCGTCGAGTTCCTCGGCGAGGTCCCGATCGATCCGCGCGTCGCGACCGACGGCGACGTGGGGCGCCCGATCGTGGTCAGCGAGCCCGACTCGCCCTCGGCGATCGCGTTCCGTGAGATCGCCGGCCAGATCGCGCGCAAGGTGGCGCGCCTCGCGATCGAGACGCCGCCGGTCGCCGACGCCAACATCACGTGGATCAAGCACTGAGCGCGCGCCGGCCGTCCCCTGCCCGGACGCCCATGCCCTTCGCAGGGGCGCGCTGCCCCTGGACCGCGGTCGGCCTCGCGGTGGCGCTGCTCGTCGGTGCGGGGTGTCGATCCCTGCCCGACCCGATCGCCCGCCGACCGGGACGGGTCCACGTCGTCGGCCATCACGATGGGTACATGACGGTCCTGATCCGGACGCTCGACGGCAGCCGCGTCCTCTGGATGGATCGCAACGCCTCGCAGCTCGCGAAGGAAGCCTGGCTCGAGCCCGGCTCCCATCAGCTCGGGATCGCCTGCGTCCTGCACGAGCCCTGGGGCACGAGAATCATCCAGGGATCCGGCGGGGTCGCGGTCGAAGCCGACGCCGTGTACCGGCTGCGCGGCCTCCTCTCCGACGACGAGCAGACGTGCACGCCGGCGGCGTACCCCCAGCGCCGCGCCCCGAGCCGCTGATCGACGGGCGGCGGGCCTACTGGGGCTTCGAGCCGTGGAGCATGTCCGGGTAGAGGATCGGCGCCGGGCCGACCGGCCCCTCGGCGCTCTTCTTCGTGAAGGCCTCGTAGGAGAGCCGCTCGACCTCGAGCCCGTCCGGGAGCTCGAAGAACGCGTCCGGCATCTCGAGATTGAAGCCCCAGCTCGAGTAGTCGATCTTCACCGTCTGCGACCCGCCCCGCACGAACGTCTCGACCCGCAGCGGCACCGAGGGCTCGCCCTTCGAGACCCAGGCGGTGCGCCGACCGGCGTCGTCGGTGACGCGCCAGACCTCGACGGGTACGCCGGACATGTTCGTGTCCTCGACCTTCTCCCCCCCCGCGTCGCGGATCTCCTTCTGCTCGAAGGCGAAGGGCCGCGCCCGGCCCCGGTCTTCGGAGATCGCCCGCTTCGAGCGCTCGACGTCGAGCGCCTTTCCGGCCAGCCGATCGATCACGATGTAGCGGTCGTCGTGGACGATCGTCGTGATCGGGTGGCCCGCGATCAGCGTCTCGGCGCGCATCGACGGGCCCTTCGACCAGTAGTGGATGATGCGGTAGCTCCCGATGCCCGAGACGAAGGCCGTCGCGTGCCAGGTCTCCGGGCGCGCGGCCTCGTCCGCCGCGGCCGGCGCCGCTCCGCCCGCCGGTGCACCGGCCGGCGCCGCGCCCGCGGTGGCCGGCGCGGTCGCCGCGCCCGCCTCGGCGGCGGCCGCGTTCGCGTCGCCGGGCTCCTCCGCCCGACACGCCTGCCCTGCGAGCCCGACCGCGAGCACGAGCCCGAACATCCACCCCATCCACCGAAGTCGACCGTCCATCATCCCTCCCGTCCCCGAACCCTCGGGCCCCCATCCGACGCGCCCGCATCCGGGCGCGCCTCCGAGATCCGCGTCAGATCCCCGATCGGCGCCGCCTTCATCTGCTCGGGCACAGGCAGCCCGAGCAGCCGCAGCTCACCGTCGGCGCGACCTGCAACGCCGAGACCCGCCCGAGCGACGCCCCGCTGCGCACCCCGCGCCCGTAGGCGATCAGCAGGGCCGCCATCTCCGGCGCCTCGGGCGCATAGCCATGGAAGCCCTCGATCAGGCTCGTCGAGGTCACGATCGCCGTCCCGATCGGCGCGCGCACGACGACGTCGCCGAAGCGCGGATGGGCGACGTGCCAGTCGGCGGGCGCCCGATCGCGGCGCCAGGCCTCGAGCCCCGTTTCGCGCACGCTCGCCACGATCCGATCCAGATCCCGGGGCGCGCGCCGCGACGGCCCGGCCACGATCGACGCGAAGCCGCCGATCCCGAAGGTCTTCGCCCGCACACCGCGCCGGCGCAGCTCGGTGCCGAGGTTGATCCGCGTCTTCGCGCCGACCATGCCGTGGTCGGACACGAAGATCAGGGTCGTCGTCGCGAAGAGGCCACGGGCGTCGAGCTCGCGGACGAGGCGGGCGATCTCGCGGTCCTGGGGCGCGAGGGCTTCCCGGACCGAAGGCGCGCCCGGGCCGTCTTCGTGGGCCGCGTGATCGGCCCCGTGGAACCAGCAGGTGACGAGACGCGGTCGCTTCGCCGGATCGCGCTCCGCAGGCAGCGCAGGATCTGGTCGACCTTCGTCTTCTCGACGGTCCGCGACGAGAACCGGCGCGTATCCCGCGGCCCCGGCCCGCGCGTCCACGGTCCCTCCGAGCCCACCCAGTAGAACGAGGCCGTGGGGATCCCGCGCGCTCGGCGATCGACCAGATCGGCTCGGACTCGATGAAGGTATGGATCGCCTTCGGATCGAAGCCGCCGCGCTCGGGATCGTCGAAGTTGTTGTTCACGATGCCGTGGACCTCGGGCTCGACGCCGGTCACGAGGCTCACGTGATTCGGAAACGTGTTGGTGGGCGGCACGGGCACGAGCGCGTCGGCCCGGGCGCCCCGGCGCGCGAGGGCGAGCAGGCTCGGCAGCTGCGCCTCGGTCACGTCGGCGGGGCGCGTGCCGTCGAGGGAGATCAGCACGACGGTCGGCGGCGCCGAGGCCGCCGCCGACGCGGCCTCCGGGCCCCCGGCGGCGGCGCGCGCGGCGTGAAGGACGTGCTCCGAGGCGGATCGGCCCGGGACGGCGAGGCCCACCGCCTCCGCCCCGCCAAAGCGCACCCGCGCCGCGAGCAGCCCGAGGGCGAGCACGCCCAGGGCGAGGGACACGGACGCGATCACGCCGAGTGCGGAGGTTCGGCGTTGGGCGGGCGCGGAGCGAATCACGGGTGCGTTCTCCGGGGCGGGAACTTACCCTACGCGCTCCATGCAGAGTGTGCTTTCGATCGCAGGCTCGGATCCGACCGGCGGGGCCGGCCTCCAGGCCGATTGTCAGGTCGCGGCCGCCCTCGGCGTCCACGCCGCGGCGGTGCCGACGGCGCTCACGATCCAGGACGGGCTGCGGGTGAAGCGGGTGCTGCCGGTCTTCCCGACCCTCGTGCTCGAGCAGCTGCGCGCGACCCTCGAGGCGCTCCGGCCGGGCGCGATCAAGATCGGCATGCTCGCGAGCGACGACGTGGTGCGGAACGTGCTGCTCGCCCTCGCCCCCTGGCCCGGGATCCCGGTCGTGATCGATCCCGTGCTCGCGGCGAGCGACGGGACCCCGCTGCTCGAGCGGCGCGCCTACGGCTCGCTGCGCGACCTGCTGCGGGGGCGGACGCTGCTCACGCCGAACTGGCCCGAGGCGGAGATCCTGCTCGGCACGTCGCTCCCGCGGCGCGCCGACGGCGAGGCCGCGGCGCGCGAGCTGCTCGCGCGCCACGACCTCGAGGCGGTCCTGTTGAAGGGCGGCCACCTCGAGGGCGACGCGAGCGACCTGCTCGTGCGACGCCGCGACGCGGGCGCAGGGCGGAGCGAGGTCGTGGTCGAGTGGCTCCCGGGCGAGCGGCTCCCCGGCCCGCCGGTCCACGGCACGGGCTGCGCGCTCTCGGCGGCGATCGCCGCGCATCTGGCCCGCGGCGAGACGGTGCACGGGGCCGTCGTCGCGGCCCGACGCTTCGTGCGCGACGCGATCCGCCGGGCCCACACCCTGCCGAACGGCGCCCGCCTGCTGGCGTTCCGATGAGCGCCGAGTCGCCCGCGTCGATCTACTCGACCGGCGAGGCGGGCGCCCGGGTCCAGGTCGCCTTCTGGCGGGGCCGCGCGGCGCTCGTCTCGAACCTGCGCCTCGCGTGCTTCGCGGCGCTCGCCGTCGTCGCGTGGCTCGCCTTCGGGACGCGCTCGCTCCCGGCGGCCTGGCTCGGGCTGCCCGCCGCGGCCTTCGTCGCCCTCGTCGTGGTCCACGATCGCGTGCTCGGCCGGGCGACCCGCGCCGAGCGCCTCGCGCGCTTCCACGGCGACGGGCTCGCGCGCCTCGAGCACCGATTCGCCGGCCGCGGCGACCCGGGCCTGCGCCACCTCGATCCGGCCCATCCCTACGCCCGCGACCTCGACCTCTTCGGCACCGGCTCCCTCTTCGAGCTGCTCGCCACGACCCGCACGCGGGAGGGCAGCGACCGCCTCGCCGGCTGGCTGCTCGCCCCCGCTCCGCCCGCCGTGATCCGCGCCCGCCAGCAGGCGGTCGCCGAGCTGCGCGATCGCCTCGACCTGCGCCAGGCCCTCGCCCTCGCCGGCGGCGAGTCGGCCGCACCGGCGCCCGCGCCGCCCTCCGCCGGACCGCTCGATCCCGGCGCGCGGGGCGCGTCGTCGTCCGCCGGATCCGCGGCCTCGGCGGGCCCGGGCGCCCCGGCCGCCGAGCCGCTCCTCGCCGCCTGGGCCGGAACCGGCGGCCGCGCCCTGCCCCGCGCCCTGCCGTGGCTCTCCGCGGGCGCGAGCGCGCTGACACTCGCTGGCGTCGCCCTCTGGATCTGGAGCGGCTCGGGACCGGTGCCGCTCGCCTTCGCTCTCGCGCTCCAGGGGGGACTCGCCCTGGCGATGCGCGGCCGGGTCGTCCCGGTGCTGCAGGCGGCGCAGACGCCGGTCGACGCGCTCGCCCGCTTCGAGGCGGTGCTCGGCTGCTTCGAGCGCGAGCGCTTCGCGTCGCCGCGCCTCGTCGAGCTCGGCGAATCGCTCCGCTCGACGGGACGTCTGCCCTCGGAGGAGCTGCGGCGGCTGCGCGGCCTGATCGACCGCCGCGACGAGCGGGCGAACCAGTTCTTCGCCCCGATCGCCGCGCTGCTCGGCTGGGGGACGCAGGTCGCCTGCGCCCTCGACCGCTGGCGATTGCGCTGCGGCCCGCGGCTCGGCGCCTGGGTCGACGCGGCGGCGGAGCTCGAGGCGCTGTGTGCGCTCGCGGGCTTCGCCTTCGAGAATCCCGAGGCGCCCTTCCCCGAGCTCCGCGAGGACGCGCCGATCTTCGAGGCGACGGCGCTCGGCCACCCGCTGATCGCCCGCGAGCGTCGCGTGCGCAACGACCTGCGCCTCGGCGCGCGGCCCCAGGCGATCGTGATGAGCGGCTCGAACATGTCGGGCAAGAGCACCTTCCTGCGCACCGTCGGCGTGAACGCCGTGCTCGCCCAGGCCGGCGCCCCGGTGCTCGCCGATCGCCTCGTGCTCTCGCCGCTCCACCTCGCCGCCTCGATCCGGATCGTCGACTCCCTCGAGAAGGGCGAGTCCCATTTCATGGCCGAGATCCTGCGCCTGCGCCAGGTCGTCGAGGTCGCCCGCACCCATCGCCCGGCGCTCTTCCTGCTCGACGAGATCCTCCACGGCACGAACTCCCACGATCGCCGGATCGGGGCGGAGGCGGTGATCCGCGGCCTCGTCGAGCGGGGCGCGCTCGGCATCGTCACGACCCACGACCTCGCGCTGACGGAGATGGTGCCGGGGAGCGAAGGCCGGCTCGCGAACTTCCACTTCGAGGATCATCTCGAGGGCGGTGTGATGCGCTTCGACTACCGGCTGCGCGAGGGCGTCGTCGCGAAGAGCAACGCCGTCGCCCTGATGCGCTCCGTCGGCCTCGACGTGTAGTCCCCGCCGCCCGCGCGGCGGGCGCGGGGCGAGCGCGGCTCCGCTATTCAATCGACGACCCCGCCGTGGTGGAGGATCCATGTCGAAGACCCGCCCGTGCCCCGCCCTCGCCGCGTCCCCCGAAGCGACGCGCACGCGACGCGGCGTCACGCTCCCCGTCCTGCTCGGGGCGCTCGTGCTCGCCGCGCTCGTGCTCGGCGCCTGCGCGAAGCCCGGCTCTCCGCCGGTGGAGCCCTCGGCGTCGGCTGCCGGCGGCGCGCGCCCCGCGGCCGGCCCCCGCGATCCGCGTGAAGCGAACGCCTGGTTCGCCGACGGCCGGCGCACCGTCGCCCGCGCCGCCCGCTTCGTCGAGGGCGAGCCCCCGGCCCGCAACGTGATCCTCTTCGTCGGCGACGGCATGGGCGTCGCGACGGTGACGGCGGCGCGCATCCTCGAGGGCCAGCGGCGCGGTGAGCCCGGAGAGGAGAACCGGCTCGCCTTCGAGAACCTGCCCCATCTCGCGCTCTCGAAGACCTACACGACGGATTCCCAGGTCCCCGACTCCGCCGGGACGATCACGGCGATCATGACGGGCGTGAAGACGAAGACCGGCGTCCTCGGGGTCGACGAGCGGATCCGCCGCGGCCAGTTCCAGAGCGTCGAAGCCGCCCGCGTCCCGACGCTGCTCGAGGAGGCGGAGGATCGCGGGCTCGCGACGGGGATCGTCTCGACGGCGACGGTGACCCACGCGACGCCGGCGGGCTGCTATGCGCACGTCCCCTTCCGCTTCTGGGAGGACGACTCGCGCCTCTCGCCCGACGCCCGCGCCGCGGGCTTCCCCGACATCGCCCGCCAGCTCGTCGAGCTGCGCCACGGCGATGGCGTCGAGGTCGCCCTCGGCGGCGGCCGCAATCACTTCCGACCGCCCGCCGAGATCGACCCCGAGGAGCCGACGGCGAAGGGGGCCCGTCTCGACGGCCGCGACCTCGTGCGCGAGTGGCAGGCCGGGCGCCCGGGATCGGTTTACGTGTGGAACCGCGAGGCGCTGCGCGGGATCGACCGCGCGAAGACGACGCGGCTGCTCGGTCTCTTCGAGCCCGGCGACATGAAGTGGGAGGCCGAGCGCGGGGCGGATCGCGGCGGCGAGCCCTCCCTCGCCGAGATGACGGAGATCGCGATCGACCTGCTGTCGCGCGATCCCGACGGCTTCTTCCTGATGGTCGAGGGCGGCCGCATCGACCACGGCCACCACGCCGGCAGCGCCTATCACGCGCTCACCGACACGATCGCCCTCTCCGACGCCGTCGCCGTCGCCCTCGCGAAGACGAGCCCGAAGGACACCCTCGTCGTCGTCACCGCCGACCACAGCCACACCCTCACCATCTCCGGCTACGCGAAGCGCGGCCATCCCATCCTCGGCAAGTCCGTCGCCGTCGACTGGCTCACCGAAGGCAAGGACGCTCCCGGCGTCGACGCCCTCGGCCTCCCCTACACGACGCTCTCCTACGCGAATGGCCCCGGCTACACCGGCGCCTCGGCGACCCAGCCCGAAGGCCCCCATCGCCTCCCCCACGAGCCCTGCGACGAGCGGCCTCCCTACGCCTGTCATGCTCGCGGCATCACCCGAGGCCGCCCCGACCTCGCCGACGTCGACACGACGCGGCCGGACTACCTGCAGGAGGCGACGATCCCGATGGCCCAGGAGACGCACGGGGGCGAGGACGTCCCGGTCTTCGCCGGGGGCGCCCGGGCCGGCCTCTTCCACGGCGTGCGCGAGCAGAGCTACCTCTACCATGCGATGGTCGAGGCGCTGGGCTGGACCCGGGGCGGCGTCCCGGTCGGGCGCTGAGCGCGCGGAGCGCAACGAGCGGAAGGAGCGGATCCATGGCCCTCGAAGTCGGCTTCATCGGACTCGGCAACATGGGCGAGCCCATGGCCACGAACCTCGCGAAGGCGGGCTTCGCGCTCACGGTCTACGACGTACGCCCCGAGCCCCTCGAACGCCTCGCCCGCCTCGGTGCCCACGTCGCGCGCTCGCCCCGCGAGGTCGGTGAGCGCAGCGAGATCGTCTCGTGCGTCGTCGTCGACGGCGCCCAGGTCGAGTCGGTCTTCCTCGGGAGCGGCGCGGGGGACGGCTTCCTCGAGGGGGCCCGCCCCGACGCGATCTTCCTGATCCACAGCACCGTCAGCCCCCTCACCTGCCGCAAGCTCGCCGACGCCGCCCGCGCGAAGCCCGTGCACGTCGTCGACGCCTCCGTCAGCGGCGGCGAGGAGCGCTCCGCGGCCGGGACCCTCTCGCTCATGGTCGGCGGCGAGGCGGCCGTCGTCGAGCGGTGTCGCCCGGTCTTCGACGTGATCGGCGAGCACGTCTACCACGTCGGCGGCCTCGGTCAGGGGCTCGCGGCGAAGCTGTGCAACAACCTGATCCTGCTCGCGACGATGCAGACCCTCGAGGAGGCGATCGGGATCGCCGGCGCCGCGGGCGTCGACGCGAAGACCATGATCGAGATCGCGCGCACGAGCACCGGCGACAGCTGGGCCGTCCGCAACTTCTTCGCGACGCGGGAGATGATGCAGCGCCATCCCCAGGGCCCCGCCGGTGCCCGCAAGATCGGCGTCAAGGATCTCGTGCTCGCCGCGAAGCTCGGCCACGAGCTCGGCGTCGACGTGCCGGTCGCGGACTTCTTCGCCGGCCGACCCTGGGACTAGCGCCGGCGGCGCTCTGCCGACAGGCAGCCCCGCTGCATCGGAGCGGCGGGCCCCCGGCAGGAGGCCCGCAAGACCGCGTCGATCGACCGACGCCTCGTCGAAGCCGGCCCGGTCACGTTGACAGGGGACGCGGCTTCGTCATAAGGTGGCTCATGGCCGACGGCCCCCTCGTCCCATGACCCTCGATCGACTCGCCCCGCTGCTCCGCTTCGCGGCGCTGCTCGCGCTCTCCCTCGCCGCGAGCGGATGCGACAGCAGCGACGTCACGATCTGCGTGGGCACGTCCTACCCCTGCTATCACTACGACGACGACCCCCACCTCTACGCCGTGGCCTACGCCGACGGCGCCTTCGTCACCGTCGGCGAGGACTACACGATCGCGAATTCGAGCGATGGACAGAATTTCCAGCGCCAGAACGTCGCGTGCTGCGGCTCGCTGCAGACCGTCTTCGAGGGGGCCGGAAAGTGGATCGCCGCCGGCACCGACGGCGTCCTCTACAGCTCCAGCGACTCCGCCAGCTGGTTCTATCAGTTCCTCCCGACGTCGCGAGACGTTCGCGGCGGGGCCTTCGGCGCGTCGAGGTACGTCCTCGTCGCCGACGACGGCCGCATCCTCCACTCCGCGAATGCCGGCGCCTGGGAGGTCGTCGAGGTGGGGACGGGCGCGGATCTGCGCGACGTGGCGTTCGGGGCAGACGTATTCGTCGCGGTCGGCGACCAGGGGACGATCCTGCATTCCGCCGACGGCGAGTCGTGGACCGAGGCGAACTCGCGAACGGCGAGCGATCTGCGGGGCGTGGGCTTCGGCGACGGGCTCTTCGTGGCCGTCGGCGAAGGGGGCGCCATCGCGACCTCGACGAACGGCGTCGACTGGCGGCTCGAGGCCTCGCCGACGGCTTTGACCCTGCAGGACGTGGCCCACGGCCAGGGCCTGCACGTGGTCGTGGGAAACGACGGGACCGTGCTCACCTCCCCGGACGCCGTGACGTTCACCCTCCGCGATGCGGAGACCTCCCGGGACCTCGAGGGCATCGCCTTCGGCGCGGGGCTCTTCGTGGTGGTCGGCGACCATCAGGCCATCCGCAACTCCTACGACGCGATCGACTGGTTCTGAAGGCTCGATCGCTGCAGAGGTGCCCCGACGCGAGTCCGGTGACATACTGCATTCGATCCGCGGCGGAGCGAGCGGCGAGGGCAGCATGGACTTCGACGTCAACGACACGACGAGCGACCCGGCGGAGCGCGAGCGGGAGCTCGTCCGGCTCCGCCGCGAGGACCCGGTCCACTGGGACGCGCGCAACGGCTTCTGGCTGCTCACGCGCCACGAGGACGTGCGCGAGGCCTCGAAGCAGCCCGAGCTCTTCTCGTCCTCGGCGAAGGGCCCCTGGCATCCCTTCGAGATGCGCTTCTCGATGCAGGCGATGGACGGCCCCGAGCACCGCCAGCAGCGCGGCATCGTGTCGCGGGCGTTCACGCCGCGGATGGTGCGCCGGCTCGAGGCGCAGGCGCGGCGGACGATCGACGCCTGCATCGACGCCGTCGTCGCGCAGGGCGGCGGGGAGCTGGTGACGGATCTGGCGGCGCCCGTCCCGCTGCGGCTCATCGCGGACATGATCGGCCTCGACATCCGCCACTTCGAGCTGTTCCGGCGCTGGAGCGATGCCGCCTCCGAGCCCGTTCCCGACGGCGAGGCCGGCCGCGCCCACGCGGCGGCCCTCGCCGCGATGCAGGCCGAGCTCGCCGAGATCCTGCGCGACGAGGCGGAGCGCCGTCGGCACGCGCCGCAGGACGATCTGCTCTCCGCCGTCGTCCTGGCCCAGCGCGAGGGGACCTTCGAGTGGGGCGGCGAGGAGTCCTTCGCCGGCTTCGCGAAGGACGATCTGCTCTCCTTCGCCCAGTTCGTGCTGCTCGCGGGCAACGAGACGACCCGCAACGCGATCTCCCGCGGCTGGCTCGCCCTCGCCCAGCATCCCGAGGAGCGCGAGCGCCTGCGCGCGAATCCCGCGTGGCTCCCCCTCGCCGCGGACGAGATCCTGCGCTGGTCGACGCCCGTCCGCGTGCTGCGCCGGACCCTGCTGCGGGACACCGTGCTGCGCGGCCAGCGCCTGCGCGCCGGCGACTCGGCGCTGCTCCTCTACTGCTCGGCCAACCGCGACGAGGCGGTCTTCGACGATCCCTACGCCTTCCGGATCGATCGGCGACCGAACGAGCACCTCGCCTTCGGCATCGGCCCCCACTACTGCCTCGGCGCCAACCTCGCCCGCCTCGAGATCCAGATCGTGATCGGCCGGCTGCTCGAGCGCGTGCCCGAGCTTCGCCCGGTCCCGGGCGCGGCGGTGCGCGAGGGACGCAATCCGATCCTCGCGACGATCGAGCACGTTCCGGTCGAGCTCCCCCGCTCGAGCTGAGCGGGGGGCGCGAGCGGCCCCGAAAGACCGAGGAGATCCCCGCTTGTCCCGAACCGATTCCGAAGCCCTCGCCGGCCCCGAGCTCTTCGATCCCGAAGCCTACGCCCGCGACGGCTATCCCTTCGCGACCTTCGCGCGCCTGCGCCGCGAGGATCCCGTCCACTGGTACGAGGGGCTGCCGGAGCTCCCCTTCTGGGCCCTCACGCGGCGGGCCGAGATCGTCGAGGTCGCCCGCGATCCCGCCCGCTTCTCGTCCGAGAAGCGCTTCCACATCGTCGCCGGCGGCGACTACGGCGACGATCCGCGCGAGACGCGGACGATCGTCCAGATGGATCCCCCGAAGCACCGCGATCGGCGCGCGCTCCTCTCGGCGCGCTTCACACCCCGCTCCCTGCGCGTGCTCGAGGCCGACGTCGAGGCGATCACGGCGCAGATGCTCGACGGGCTCGCGGGGGGCGGGTCGACGGGCGGGTCGGCCGGAGAGTGCGATTTCGTCGAGGCCGTGGCGGCGCCCCTCGCGCTCGCGGTGATCGCGCATCTGATGGACCTGCCCCGGAGCGACTGGCCGCGTCTCTTCCGCTGGACCAACGAGATGGCCGGCGCGACGGATCCCGAGTACCGCCAGGCGGGCGAGTCCGCGACCGAGACCCGGCTCCGGGCGACCGCCGAGGTCTTCGCCTACTTCAGCGAGGTCGCCGCGGCGCGGCGCCGGACGCCGGGGGACGATCTCGTCTCGCTGCTCACGCAGGCGCGCCCGGACGGGGCCCCGCTCCCGGACCACGAGCTCCTCTCCTACTGCCTGCTCTTGATCGGCGGCGGCAACGAGACGACGCGCAACGCGCTCTCCGGCGGCCTGCTCGCGCTGCTCGAGCATCCCGACGAGTGGCGGCGGCTGAAGGCGGATCCCGGGCTCGCCGCCTCGGCGGGTGAGGAGATCCTCCGCTGGACGACCCCCGTCATCCACAACGCGCGCACCGCCGTCGCCGACTGCGAGCTCGGCGGCCGGAAGATCCGCGCGGGCGAGACCGTCGCCCTCTTCTGGCCTTCGGCGAATCGGGACGAGGCCGTCTTCGACGCGCCCGATCGGTTCCGGATCGATCGCGGCCCGAATCCCCATCTCGCCTTCGGGATCGGCGAGCACATCTGCCTCGGCGCCCACCTCGCCCGCATGGAGATCCGGAGCGCCCTGCGCGCCCTCGCGAAGCGGCTCGCCTTCGTCGAGCAGACGGGCCCCGTCGTGCGCCTGCAGTCGAGCTCGGTCGGCGGCGTGAAGAGCCTCCCGATCCGCTATCGGCTCGCCTGACGCCGGCTCGCCGGATGGCGACACGCCCGACGCACCCGCGCGCCGCTCGGGGACCGCTTCAGCGCGTCAGCACGAGCCCGCGCAGGCTTCCCTCCGCTCGCCAGGCCGCGAGCACCCCGTCGAACTCGGTCGGGCCACCGAAGAAGAAGTTCCGATCGAGGCTCTTCACGTCGGGCTTGCCCTCGTTGTTGTAGTAGCTCGGCGTGCACTGCTCCGCGAAGCTCCGATCGAAGGTGGCGGCTCGCTGCGCGAGCGTCGCGCACCATTCGTCCTCCGCCGATGGCGTGGCCTCGACCGTCCGTGCGCCGCGGGCCATCGCCTCGCCGATCACATAGGCGACGTGCCGTGCCTGCACGTCGATCATGTATGGGAAGTTCAGCGTGTAGCCCGACTGCGCGAGGCTCATCATGAAGCAGTTCGGGAAGTCGTGGAGATGGAGGCCGTGGAAGGTCCGGTAGCCGTCGCGCCACTTCTCCGACAGCGTGAGCCCGCCGCGCCCCGTCGTCTCGAAGCCCGCCCGGCGCTTGTACTCGGTCGCGACCTCGAAGCCCGTCGCGTAGATCAGGCAATCGAGCTCGATCTCGCGGCCGTCGACGACGACGCCCTTCTTCGTGATCCGCTCGACGCCCTTCCCCTTCGTGTCGACGAGGTGGACGTTCGGGCGGTTGAAGGTCGGCAGATACTCGTCGTGGAAGCAGGGGCGCTTGCAGAACTGCCGGTAGTAGGGCTTCAGGGCCTCGGCCGTCGCGGGATCCCGGACGACCCGCGCGATCCGTGCGCGCACCTCCTCCATCGCCTCGTGGTCGATGCGCTCGGCGATCGCGGCGATCTCCTCCGGCGGAAGCGCGTCCTTCCCCGACGCGATCGTGGCCGCGACGATCGCGTCGTGGACCCGCTTCGGGACGTCGGTCCAGCCGTCGTCGACGAGGTCCTCGGCCTCGTAGCCGCCGGTCGTCAGGATCTGGAAGTTCTCGATCCGCCGCCTCTGCCAGCCGGGCGCGAGGCGCGCCGCCCACTCGGGATCGACCGGCCCGTTGTTGCGGACACCGACGCCGGCGGGCGTGCGCTGGAAGACGAAGAGCTCCTTCGCGCTGGCCCCGAGATGCGGCACGCACTGCACCGCCGTCGCCCCCGTCCCGATCACGCCCACGCGCTTGTCGCGCAGGCCGGTCAGGTTGCCGTTCGCGTCGCCGCCGGTGTAGCCGTAGTCCCAGCGGGAGGTGTGGAACGACCGGCCCTCGAAGAGCTCGATGCCCGGGATGCCCGGGAGCTTCGGCTTCTCGAGGAAGCCGACCGACAGGCAGACGAAGCGGGCGCGCAGGACGTCGCCGCGGTCGGTGTGGACGATCCAGCGCGAGGCGGCCTCGTCCCAGCGCAGATCGTCGACCTCGGTCCGGAACAGCGCGCCGCGGTAGAGATCGAACTTGCGTCCGAGGGCGCGGCAATGCTCGAAGATCTCGGCGCCGGGGCTGTACTTCTCCCTGGGCTTCGTGCCGACCTCCTCGATCAGCGGCAAATAGCAGAACGACTCGACGTCGCAGGCGACGCCCGGGTAGCGGTTCCAGTACCAGGTCCCGCCGAAGTCCGCGCCCTTCTCGACGATGCGCAGGCTCTCGATGCCCTGCTGCCGGAGCCGCGCGCCGGTGATCAGGCCGCCGAAGCCGCCGCCGATCAGGACGACGTCGACGTCGTCGGTGACGGGCGCCCGCACGAGCTCGCCCTCGACCCAGGGATCGCGCTCGAAATGGGCGTGGATCCCGGCGATCTCGACCCACTGCTCGGCGCCGTCGGCGCGCAGCCGCTTCTCCCGCTCCTCGCGGTACTTCGCGCGCAGCGCCTCCGCGTCGATCGCGACGGCCGTCCGCCCGCCCTGCCCGCTGCTTCCCTCGCGCCCGTCCGTCATCGCACCGATTCCTTTCGCTCTCCGAAGCCGCGTTCCCGAAGATCGCCCATCCAACGCTAGCCACGCGGCCGGGGCGTCACACCCGCCGCGGGATGATCCACGAACGCCATCCCTTCGAGGGCGAGCCCGTAGCCGAGCCCCTCGTCGAGCAGCCGTCGCAGCCGCTGGGTCAGCACGACGCGCGCGTACCGGCGCGTGAGCAGCGGGAGCGCCGCGAGCTTGCGGGCGTGCTCCCGGGCCCGCTCCATCAGGCGCGCGGGCTCGACGACCTCGTTGACCACGCCGAGGGCGAGCGCCTCGGCGGCCGACAGGATCTGGCCCGTCAGCAGGAAGTAGCGCGCGCGATTGACGCCGAGCAGCGCCTGCCAGACGACGTGGACCCCGTCCCCCGGCACCGCGCCGAGCGGCACGTGGGCCGCGTCCTGGAAGTCGGCCGTCGTCGACGCGAGCGTGATGTCGGAGAGCACGGCGAGCTCCGCGTGGATCCGCGCCGGCCCGTTCACGACGCCGATCACCGGCACCTCGATCGAGAGCAGGTCGCGCAGCAGATGCTTGCCCTCGAAGTAGATCCGGTCCCAGTCGTGGGGCGTCGAGAGCGGATCGTCCCAGCTCATCTGCCGGAGGAACTCGTCCCCCGTCCCGGTCAGGATCACGACGGCGTTCGCGCGGTCCTGGGCGACGTCGCGGAAGGCACGACTCCAGTCGGAGTGGTGCTGCGGCGAGTAGACGACCGGACCGCCGTCGCTGTGGAGGCGCAGCGTGAGGATCCCGGCCGCGTCGCGCTCGAAGGCGATCGTCGGGTAGCGATCGAAGTACTCGGGGCGCGTCGTCGGCATGGGACGGAATCCTCCGGCCCGCATGATACGCGCTCCGAAGTCCGTCGGGAGCCTCGGGATCAGGGCTTCGGGCCGCGTCCTCCGCGTGGGGCACCGCGCCTCGAAGCTGTCGCCAGGGCGGCGACGGCGACCGCCAGCGACACGCCGATCCCCGGCTCCGGCACGCAGTTGTTCGAAGGATGCGGGTCGCAGGTCGGATCGCAGGCGTCGCCGATTCCGTCCTTGTCGGCGTCGCTCTGGGACGGGTTCGCGATCGGACAGTTGTCGAGCAGCGTCGGCATGCCGTCGGCGTCCGGATCCTCGCAGTCGTCGGGGCGTCCGTTCCCGTTCGCGTCCGGCCCGGGCACCTGGCTCGCATAACGTCCCCAGCGAAAGAGCTCCGTCCGCCCGCTGAAGCTGCCGGCGTCGCCGCCCGAGACCGCGCAGTGCTCGCAGACCACGGACCAGGCACAGCAGAGATACCCGCTCGCGCGGTAGGCCTTCACCGCGACGTCGACCGACACCTCGTCGCGGCCGACCGCGGGCGTCGTCTGGACCCGATCGAAGCGACACTGCCCCTGCACCGTCTCGTACACGAGCGGCGTCGCGAGATTCGCGGGATCCGTGCTCGTGCCGCAGCCCGGACAATCGCTCCACGCGTAGGCCGGCGTCTCGGGCGGCTGCGGATCGACCGCGACGACGTCGAAGCCCGCGGTCGTCCGCAGGAAGCTCCCGAAGTCGACGTTGGGGAAGAGCTCGACGTTGTCGATCCCCGTGACCTCCTGGCCGTTCACGACCTCCACCGCGATCCGGAACGCGGAGACGTTCTGGAGCAGCGCGCTCCAGGAGCCGTGGATCAAGCTCCACTCGCTCCGCACGAGGTTGGCTTCGACGCGCTGCCAGCCCCCGGCGACGGCGACCCCCGGGCTGTACCAGCGTGCCTCGTCGCCGGTCGGGCTCTCGATCCGGAGGGCGTAGTTCACCGTCGATCCCTCGGCGCTGAAGATCTGGTGATCGAAGGTGATCGAGGCCTCGTTCTCGAAGGGCGACCAGTCGCCGAGGAACGGGCTCGGCGCCGCGACGTAGCTCGCGTCGTCGGCGAAGTCGTAGAAGCGCGCATAGCCGCTGCTCGCGGGATTGCCGCCGACGGGGTCGTGGGCCAGGAACGATCCGCCGGTCGAGGTCAGACCGTTCGCGTCGACGAGGCGCCAGCCAGCGGGCGGCTGGATGGAGGCGGGAAAGGTGAAGCGCTCGATCTGCGGGGCGCTCAGCGCCGCCGCCGGGGCGGGCGAAGCGAAGAGTGCGGCCGCGAGCACGGCGGCGAGCGGGCCGAGGGGGATCACGATCGGGCGCATCCGGGAGTCCTCTCCATCGGCCGCGCCCGATCGGGGCGCGCGTGGGAATCCGATCCCGCGCCCCACTCTAGCCCGGCAAGTCGGCTGCGCCGGTCCCCGGACTCGAGAGAGCCCCCGGCCCCGCCCCCGTGCCCACGCCGTCCGCTTCCACGGCTGCGCCCCCGACTCGGCCGACGGGGCAGGACCGCCCCGTGCCCGACACCGCGCACTCAGTCGAGCGACCAGAGCTCCCCCACGACGACACCGGAGCGTGTGACCGAGCGCCGCCGCCATCGGGACTGCGTCGACCGGCTCGCGGGCGGCTCGGCCGCGGGCGGCAGGAGACGCTCGAGCGCCGCGAGTCGCTCGGGCGCCGCGGGCAATTCCCCATCGAACACCGCCCCCGGCTCGCGTCCCGCGAGCCGGGCCCGCGCGATACGCGTCGACCGCGCGACGTCCGATCGAAATCGCCAGACGCTCCCCTCGGCGGCTCGGCCTAGCACGAAGCGCGGCAGGGGCACCGCATCGCGCGATTGGACGATCAGCCCCTCCGCGTCGAACGTGTAGTCCGCAGTCAACGTTTCGAGAACCCACGCGAGATCACTCGACGCCATGCGCTCTCCGACTCGAATTCTTCCGGCATCGCCCAAATTTCTTCCCATCCGGCTCACGTTGGTCGTATCATGACCTCGCGCCTGCTCGGATCGGAGATCCCCGTGATCCAACACCCGAACGCCCTGCTCGTCCACCAGTGTCTGCAGGCCGCCAACGTCGGCGATCGCCAGACGCTGCGTGCACTCTGGGCCGACGACATCGTCTGGCGCGTCCAGGGCGCAGGCCCGTGGCAGGGCGAAATCAAGGGCCCCGACGAGATCTTCGAATACCTGGGTTCCCTCGGCGCGGTGGGCCAGGCCGGATTCAACACGGCGGTCGAGGACGTGATGGTCAGCAACACACGGGCCTCGGTGCTCTGCCAGGCCTGGGCACAGCTGGGCGATCGGGTCCTCGACGCGAGCTACCTGCTGATCGCGTCGATCGCGGCGGGCCGCATCCAGGAGATCGTCTCGGTGCCGATCGATCCGGAGCGCGTCGCGGCGTTCTGGGGCTGACTGTTTATCGGATCCGTCCCGTCCCGGGACGGATCCTGAGACGGAGCTTTATCGGATCCGTCCCGTCCCGGGACGGATCCTGAGACGGAGGGCGCGCTCACGCGACCCGGGACAGGGCTGCGAGCAGCTTCTCCCAGATCCCGCCGAACGCGCCGTTGCTCATGACGAGCACGACGTCGCCCTCGCGTCGACCGGCGACGACCCAGTCGATCATCTCCTCGATCCCCTCGAAGGCGGCCGCGTCGCGCCCGCGCTGGCGCAGCGCCTCGGCGACCTTCTTCGACGAGAGGATCTCGGTGACCTCGCCGGTGATGCTGTAGATGGGCTCGCTGCCGACCTCGGCGATGGCGACCCGGCCCGCCGGCATCAGTGCGTCGACGTAGTCGTCCTGGAAGATCGCGCGGCGGCTCGTGTTCGTGCGCGGCTCGAGCAGCGCGACGACGCGGCTTCCGGCATGGCGTTGCGCGATGGCTTCGATGGTCGCCTTCACCGCCGTCGGATGGTGGGCGAAGTCGTCGATCACGGTCACCCCGGCCGCGACGCCGCGGATCTCCTGACGCCGCTTGACGCCGCGGTGGCGCGGCAGCGCGGCGATCGCCTCGTCGAGGGGCACGCCGAGGGAGTCGAGGGCGGCGAGGACGGCGACGACGTTCTCGACGTTGTGGGCCCCGAAGAGCGGCGACAGGACCTCGAGGCGGCGCTTGCGCTCCCGATCCTCGAGCTCGAAGCGGAGCCCGCCCGCCTCCGGCCGAAGCCGGCGCGCGACGAAGCGCGCCCTGGCCGGCGCCTGCCCGTCCTGCTCGACCGCATAGCCGATGACCCGGCACGGCGCCTGCGAGACCACGTCCCGCACGCCGTCGTGGCCGACCGCCGCCACGATCGTCGCGTCCTTCGCCATCTGGTCGACGAGGGCTCGGAAGGCGGACTTCACGTGGTCGAGGTCGCGGTAGATGTCGGCGTGATCGAACTCGACCGAGGTCAGGATCAGGGTGTTCGGGTGGTAGTGGAGGAACTTCGGGGTCTTGTCGAAGAAGGCGGTGTCGTACTCGTCGCCTTCGACGACGAAGTGCGGCCCCTGTCCTTCGCGGAACGAGCCGCCGAAGTCCAGCGAGATGCCGCCGACGAGCAGCGACGGATCGCGCCCCGTCGCCTCGAGGAGCTGGGCGGCGAGGTTCGTCGTCGTCGTCTTGCCGTGGGTCCCGGCGATCGTGAGGCAGTGGCGCTTCGAGATCGCGAGCTCGTAGAGGGCGTCCGAGAACGAGCGGAACGGGAGCCCCGCCTCGATCGCCGCGATCGCCTCCGGATTGTCCCGCCGCACCGCGTTGCCGATCACGACGAGATCCGGCCGCTCCCGCAGCACGTTCTCCGCCGCGAAGCCCTCGATCGGGACGATGCCCCAGTCGGCGAGCGCCGTGCTCATCGGCGGGTAGAGCTTCTTGTCCGAGCCCGTGACCCGGATGCCGCGGGCCTTCACCAGACCTGCGAGTGAGCCCATGCCCGTCCCGCCGATCGCGATGAAGTGGACGTGGCGCAGGCGCGCCGGATCGTAGGGGCGCTTCGCGTCGGCGGCGGCTCCGGCCGCGCCCGGGGCGGCGGTGGCTTCGGACTTCGGTGCGCTCATTCGGCGGTCAGCCCCTCGAAGATCGCGTCGTGGATCTTCGGCCGGAGATCGAAGCGGCTGCGCTTCGCGACGAGGTGGATGCGGTTGGTCAGCATCACGACGATGAGCTCCCGCTCGAGGTCGATCCAGAGGGAGGTGCCCGTGAAGCCGAGATGGCCGACGGAATTCGCCGAGAAGTACTGGCCCGAGGACGACGCGCCCGCCGTCGGCGTATCCCAGCCGAGCGCCCAGTCGGAGTCGGCGGGCATGTGCTGGCGCGTCGCGAACTCGCGCACCCGCTCCATCGGGAGCGACGGATTGCGGCCGTGCCAGGCGTCGAGGAAGAGCTGGCCGAAGCGCATCACGTCGTCGGCGGTCGAGAAGAGGCCCGCGTGGCCCGCGACGCCGCCCATCGCCGAGGCGTTGGGATCGTGGACCTCGCCCCAGACGATCCGGTCGCGCCACGGACAGTTCTCCGTCGCCGCGACGCGGCGGCGCACGACCTCGGGCGCCGCGGGCGAGCCGTCGGTCGGGATCGGGAAGAAGCGCGTGTCGTGGAGGGCGAGGCGGGTGAAGATCCGCGACTCGCAGAACTCGTCGAGGGGCTGCTTCGAGACGGCCTCGACGAGCGCCCCGAGGACGATGAAGTCGAGGTCCCCGTAGACCGCCGCCGCCCCGGGCTCGTGGACCAGCGCCGAGCGCAGCACCCGGTCGAGGATCCAGTCGCGGCCCTCCTTCGTCCCGATCAGCCGCTCGCCGGTCTTGCGCTCCTTCTCGATCAGCAGCTCGTGGAAGCCGCGCCAGGGCTTGAGGCCCGCCGCGTGGCAGAGCAGATGGCGGATCGTGACGTTCTCCTTGCCGCGATCGGCGAAGGCCGGGAGCGACTTCGCGACCGGATCGTCGAGGGAGATCGAGCCCTCCTCGACGAGCAGCATGATGGCCGTCGTCGTCGCGATGGGCTTCGTCAGCGAGGCGAGGTCGAAGATCGTGTCCCGGCGCATCGGGAGCCGCTCGGGCCGGGCCACCGCGAGCCCGCGGACCCAGGCGTAGTCGAGGATCTCGCCCTCCCGCGGCATGCGCGCCAGCACGACCGCGCCCGGGATCTCCTGCTTCTCGATCGCCTTGTCGAGCGCGCGCTCGACCTTCTGGAGCTTGCGCTCGATCACACTCCGCTTCATCGCGTCGCTCCCCCCGAAGCTCCGGCCGAAGGCCGGATTCCCGCCCACCGATCCGGAACGGAGTCGTCGGGACTCCGCCGCGGCGGCACGCTACCGCGCCCGGACCGCCGATTCCAACCACTCGAGCTCGCCGCGATCCCCATCGAGGGCCGCCCGCCCGCCGAAGGCCCAGGGCCGGTTCGTGGCCCCGTGGCCGAAGGGCAGATCGACGACGACCGGCACCCCGAGCCCCCCGAACACGTCGAGGAACAGCCGCTCGAGGGGCCATTCCGGGTAGCGCGGATCCTCGCAGTCGGTGAAGGCCCCGATCGCGACGCCGGCGAGGGCCGCGAGCTTCCCCGCCGCCCGCAGCTGCTGCAGCATGCGGTCGACCCGGTACGGCAGCTCGGTCACGTCCTCGAGCATCAGGATCGCGCCGCGGGTGTCGAGCTCCCAGGGCGTGCCGAGGCTCGCGACGCAGACGGTGAGCGAGCCGCCGACGAGGCGGCCCTCGGACCAGCCGGCGACGAGGGGGCGACCCGCATAACGCGGGAGCGGCCCCGTCCCCTGGAGCGTCCGGACCAGGGCCGAGCCGCCCTCGCCTTCGAGCGACTCCTTCTTCTCGAGCATGGGGCCGTGGATGCCGACGAGGCCGGCCGCCTTGCGCTGCCAGAGCAGCAGGGTCGTGACGTCGCTGTAGCCGACGAGGGGCTTCGCCGCGTCGCGGAAGGCCGCCGCGTCGAGGCGCTCGACGATGCGGTGGCAGCCGTAGCCGCCGCGGGCGCAGACGATCGCGTCGACCTCGGGATCCCGGACGAACTCCATCAGCTCCCGCGCGCGGCGCTCGTCGCTGCCCGCGAGGTAGCCGTCCCGGGCCAGGATGTCGTCGCGGGCGACGGTCTCGAAGCCGAGGCGCTCGAGGGCGCGGCGATTCGTCTCGAACTTCGCCGGATCGAGGGGACCGGCCGGGGCCACGAGGGCGATTCGGCCGCCGGGGCGGACGGCGCGGGGTCGGCGCAGGCTCGGCACTAGAAGGCACCCGGATCCGTGTCGGGCCCGAAGCCGCCGCCCCCGCCGCCGAACTCGTAGTCGAAGCCCGCGGCGCGGGAGCCGCTCGCACCGGCGGGCGCGCCCTCGTAGGGATTGTCGGAGAGCGGCCAGTCGCGGAACTGGGCGAAGCGGCCCTCGAACTCGAGCTTGACGGTGCCGGTCGGCCCGTTGCGCTGCTTGGCGATGATCAGCTCGGCCAGGTTCTCGAACTCCGTCTCCTTGTTGTAGACGACGTCGCGGTAGATGAACGCGATCAGGTCCGCGTCCTGCTCGATCGCGCCCGACTCGCGCAGGTCGGCGAGCATCGGGCGCTTGTCCTCCTTGCGCGTCTCCGGCCCGCGGTTCAGCTGGGACAGCGCGATCACCGGGAGATCGAGCTCCTTCGCGAGGCCCTTCAGCCCGCGGCTGATCTCGGAGATCTCCTGCTCGCGGTGCTGCACGTTGCGATCGCCGCGGGCGAGCTGGAGATAGTCGACGACCACGAGGTCGAGGCCCTTCTGGGAGTGGAGCCGGCGACACTTCGCCCGGATCTCGAGGATCGACGAGGCGCCGGTGTCGTCGATCCAGATGCCGGCCTCGGCGAGGCGACCGGCGGCGGCCATCAGCCGCGAATGAGCGTCGGTCGAGATGAGGCCGCTGCGGAAGAGACCGAAGTCGACCTGGGCCTCGGTCGAGAGCAGACGCATGACGAGCGAGCGCGTCGTCATCTCGAGCGAGAAGATCGCGACGTTCTTGCCGTAGTCGACGGCGGCGTTGCGCGCGAGATTCAAAGCGAGGGCCGTCTTGCCCATCGACGGCCGGGCGGCCAGGATGAAGAGGTCCCCGGGCTGCAGGCCGCCGGTCATCTCGTCGAGCTTCGCGTAGCCGGAGGAGAGCCCCGTCAGCTCGCCGCTGCGGTTCATCAGCATGTCGATGTGATTGACGGCGTCGTGCATCTCGACGGAGATCGAGGAGAGGCTCGTGCTCGCCTTGGCGGTCGAGAGCGCGAAGATCTTGCTCTCCGCCTCGTCGAGCAGCGTGTCCGCCGGCTCCCCCGGCTCGTAGCCGAGGGCGACGATCTCGGTCGCGGTCGAGATGATGCTCCGCTTGACCGCGCGGTCGCGCACGATCTTCGCGTAGTGGACGATGTTGGCCGGCGTCGCGACGTAGTCGGCGATCTCGGCGAGGGCGACCGGACCGCCGACGCTGTCGAGCAGGCTCTCGCCCTTCAGGTAGGCGGCGAGGGTCGTGAGGTCGACGGGCTGGTTGTCGTCCCGCAGCCGGACCATCGAGCGGAACAGCATCTGATGGGCGGGGTGGTAGAAATCCTCTTCCCGGATCTCCGTGACCACCGAATGGATCGCGTCGTTGTCGAGCAGGATCGCCGAGAGGACGGCCTTCTCCGCCTCGACGTCATGGGGCGGCACGCGCCCCCCGATCATGTCGGACTCCTTCACACCCCACCCCCTCGATGGGCGCCCGAGCGCGCGGGCCGGAGCCGCGCAGCGCCCCGTCCGGACCGGCGGAGCCCCGGGCATTCGACGCCCGTCGAGTATACGCGGGCACGCCGCGTCCGGAGCACGCCGCGTGCGTTCCGCGGCGCAATAAAACGAGCGCCCACTCCGGGGCGTCCTTGCGGGACGGCGGAGTGGGCGCTCGGTGGACCCCGGTGCGCGTCGTCGTCCGGCCCGACGGGCCGCCGACGGCACGCGTTCTCGGATCAGCTCGCGGCGGAGACGGTCACCTTCAGCGTCGCGACCACGTCGTTGCGCAGGCGGACGCTCACCGTGTGCTCGCCCACCGACTTGATCGGCTCGGCCAGCACGATCTTGCGTCGGTCGACCTCGAGGCCCTGGGCCCCGAGCAGCTCGGCGAGGTTCGCCGAGGTCACCGAGCCGAAGAGCTTGCCCTCTTCGCCGACCTGGGCCGAGATCGCGAGCGCCAGGGCCTCGATGCGCACCTTCACGCTCTCGAGATCCTTCAGCTCCTTGGCCCGCTTCTCGGCGATCACGCGCCGCTTGTGCTCGACCTCGTGGACCCGGGCCGCCGTCGCCGGCAGCGCCTTGCCCTGCGGAATCAGGAAGTTGCGCGCATAGCCCGGCTTGACCTTCACCACGTCGCCGGCGTCGCCCAGGTTGTGGACGTCCTCACTCAGGATGACTTGAACGAGTGCCATGTGCGTCTCCTAGATGTGGCTCGGGGCGTACGGCAGCATCGCGAGATGCCGGGCGCGCTTGATCTCGAGCGAGAGCGGACGCTGGTGCTTCGCGCAGGTTCCGGAGATCCGGCGCGGGGTCAGCTTGCCCGTCTCGGTGATGAAGAGCCGGAGCGTCTTCACGTCCTTGTACGAGATCGTCACGTTCTTGTCGGCGCAGAACCGGCAGACCTTGCGGCGCTGGAACATGCCCTTGCGCTTGGCCTGCTTGCGGGCCTTCTTCCGCGCCGCGGCGCGGAGCTTGCCCTTGACCGTCAGCGGCGCGCGCGGCGCGCGATCGCCCCGATCTCCACGGTCCCCGCGATCGCCCCGATCGCCGCGATCCTCACGCGGCGGGCGCGGGCCGCGGTCGAAGCCGCCCGGTCGCTCGCCGCGGTCGGCCATCGGCGGCCGGTCGCGGTCGGCCTTGGGGCCGAGCGGCGGGCGCGGACCGGATCCGGCGGGACCCGAGGGCCCGGCCGCCGGACCCGAAGGCCCCGCAGCGGGACCCGAGGGAGGTCGTCTCGTCACACCGGCCCGCGGACCGGAGGGAATCGTCGTCTCGGTCTTCTCGTCGCTCATGCTCCCTCCTCCTCGTCTTCATCCGGCGGACCGAAGCGCGAGCGGTCGTCGCGCGGGTTGTAGTCGTCGCGATCGTCACTCCCACCGAAGTCGTCGTCGTCGCCGCCCAGGCTGCGACCCGACTCCTCGGCCTCGCGGCGAGCCTCGGCCTCTTCGGCCTCGCGGGCCGCACGCTCGGCGGCGCGCTTCGCCTGCTCGACCTCGGCGGCGGCGGCGGCGGCCTTGCGGCCCTCGATGTCCGTCACGTTCTCCGCGGCCTGGACCGTGAGGAAGCGCAGGATCGACTCGTCGAGGCGAAGCACGCGCTCCACCTCCGGGACGACCTTGCCGCCATCGAGGTACATCAGGGTGTAGTAGTGGCCCTTGTGGAACTTCTTGATCTCGTAGGCGAGCTTGCGCTTGCCATGGTCCTCGCACATCAGGCGCGTGGAGCCGGCCGAGGCGAGCACCCCGTCGAGGCGGGCCAGGATGGCCTTCGCGCCCTCGTCGGAGATCTCCGGCTGGACGATGAACGTCGTTTCATATTCCCGCGGCAAGACTTTCCTCCCGGTCGGATGCGCCCGCGGACCGAGGTCCGCGCCGACATCCGGGCGCCCTGCTGGAATCCCCTCGGCGGGTTTCCGAGCTCGGATTCGAGGGCACCGAGGCTGGTGGTTGATGGCCCGAAGGCCGTTTTGGAAGCGCCCATGGGTACCACAGGCCCGCCGATCGGGGCAAGCCCGGGCCGACTCGGACCGGTCAGCCGGTCGGACCGCCCTCGGCCAGCTCGAGCAGGGCGGCGTGGACCCGGACGTCGTCGGTCAGCTCGGGATGGAAGGTGCACGCGAGCCGGCGGCCCTGGCGGACCAGGACCGGCTCCCCGTCGACCGTCGCGAGGACCTCGACCCCCCGCCCCGGATCGACGAGCCGCGGCGCCCGGATGAAGACGCATTCCATGCCCCGCCAGGCTGGGCGGGAGCCTGGATCGGCGGGGGCGACGAAGGAGTCGACCTGGGTCCCGTAGGCGTTGCGAAGCGCCTCGACGTCGACGAGTCCGAGGGTGGGGACCGGATGGTTGCGCGACGCCCGGGCCAGCAGGATCGCCCCGGCACAGGTCCCAAGCAGCGCCCCACCCGCCTCGGCGAAGGCGCGAATGGGCCCGACCAGCCCGTGCCGGTCGAGCCCCTTCGAGATCGTCGTGCTCTCGCCGCCGGGCAGCACGAGGGCCCAGAGCCCGGCGAGATCGGCGGGGAGCCGGACCCGGCGGCCCTGCGCCCCGCAGCGCTCGAGCGCCGCGAGGTGCTTCTCGACGTCGCCCTGGAGGGCGAGGACGCCGACCACCGGTCGCCCCCCGCCGATTCCCTTCCGCCGCGCGCGCTTCGCCGCCATCCGACTCTCCGCCTCCCGGCTTCGCCTGACCCGCCCCGCGTCCGCGACTACCAGCCGCGGTTCGCGAGCTTCTGCTCCTCGGAGAGCGAGCTCATCTCGAGGCCCTCCATCGCCGAGCCGAGGCCGCGACAGGCCGCGAGCACCTCTTCCGGGTCGTCCCAGTGCGTACAGGCATGCACGATCGCCCGGGCCCGGGCCGCCGGATCCGCGCTCTTGAAGATGCCGGAGCCGACGAAGACCGCCTCGGCCCCGAGCGAGCGACACAGCGCCGCGTCGGGCGGCGTCGCGACGCCGCCGGCGGCGAAGTTCGGCACGGGCAGCTTGCCGTGCTCGTGGACGTAGCGGACGAGGTCGTAGGGCGCGCCCATGTCCCGCGCCGTCGACATCAGCTCCTCGGCCGGCAGGGCCTGGATCGCCCGGATCTCGCCGATCACGCTGCGCAGGTGGCGCACCGCCTCGACGATGTTGCCGCTGCCCGCCTCGCCCTTGGTGCGAATCATCGCGGCGCCCTCACCGATGCGCCGGAGCGCCTCGCCGAGGTTGCGCGCGCCGCAGACGAAGGGGACGCGGTAGTCGTGCTTCGCGATGTGGTGCTCGTCGTCGGCCGGCGTGAGCACCTCGCTCTCGTCGATGAAGTCGACGCCGAGGGCCTCGAGCACGCGGGCCTCCTGGATGTGGCCGATGCGGACCTTCGCCATCACCGGGATCGAGACCGCGCGCTGGATGCGCTCGATCATGTCGACGGCGCTCATGCGCGCGACGCCGCCGTCGCGCCGGATGTCCGCCGGCACCCGCTCGAGCGCCATCACCGCGCAGGCCCCCGCGTCCTCGGCGATCTTCGCCTGCTCGGCGTCGGTCACGTCCATGATGACGCCGTTCTTCATCATCTCGGCGAGCCCGACCTTCAGCTGGAAGGCGTCCGCCCCGCGGCGCAGCGCGCCGCTCCCGTTCGCCGCCCGGCCGTTCGCGCCCCCGACCTTCGCCTTCGCGCCGCGGCCCGCCGCCGCCTTCGCGCCCCGTCCCCGTCCCGTCGCCGTCTTCGCCATGATCCGCCTCCTGCTTGCCTTTCCGACCCGACGCCCGGGCCCGTGACTCGCGCGACGCCCGGGAAGCCGCCTGCTCCCCGCCCGCCGCGAACGAACGCTTCAGAGATGCATCCCCGCCGTGCGCCCCGCCCCGGGCGCGCGCCCGGCCCGCTCGCGGACGACCCGCCCGAGCGCCGCGACGCCCCGGGCGATCTCGGCCTCGTCGACGCTCGCGACCGAGAGGCGCATGCCCCGCGACGGCCGCGCGTCGGGGAGGAAGAGCGTCCCCGGCGAGAACACGACGCCCGCCCGCGCCGCGTCGGCGAGCAGGTCCCGCGTGTCGACCTCGAAGGGCAGCTCGACCCAGCACTGGTATCCCCCGTCGGGCGAGGTCGCCGTCGTGCCGGCGGGCATCTCCTTCGCGAGCGCCTCGGCGAGCGCCGCGTGGCGCGCCGCGAGCACGCGGCGGATGCGGGCGAGATGGCGATCGAAGCCCCCCGACTCGACGAAGCGCACGAGCGCCGCCTGCAGCGTCAGCGCGTCCGAGAGATCCGTCGCGTGCTTGAGCGCCACGAGCCCCTCGAGCACCCGCCCCCGCGCCGCGAGCGAGCCGACGCGCACCCCGGGAAAGAGCGACTTCGAGAACGAGTAGAGATGGACGACGAGGCCCGCATCGTCGAGGGCCGCGAGCGGGGCCACGTCCTGGCCGCGGAAGCGCAGATCGAGCTCGAAGCCGTCCTCGACGACGGGGACACCGTGGCGCGCCGCGATCTCGAGGATCTGGCGGCGGCGCGCGAGGGTCGTGGTCGTGCCGAGGGGATTGTGGAAGGACGGGATCGTGTAGAAGACCTTGACCTCGGGCCGGGCGAGCACGCGGTCGAGGGCCTCGGGATCGACGCCCTCGTCGTCCATCGCGACGGCGGCGGGAGCGAGCCCGTGGCCCGCGAGCGCCGACAGCACGTTCGCGTAGGTCGGCACCTCGACCGCGACCTGGTCGCCCGGCTGCGTGAAGAGCCGCAGCGCGAGGGAGATGCCCTGGCTCGCGCCGTGGCACAGCACGATCTCCTCCGGTGCCGTCGCGATGCCATAGCGCCGGAAGCGCTCGGCGATCGCCCGGCGCAGGCGCGGATCGCCCTCCGGCGAGGCGTAGGAGAAGAGCGCGGGCCCCTCCTCGCGCAGCGCCGCCTCGAAGCACGCGGCGAAGGCCTCGACGGGATAGAGGCGCGGATCGGGAATCAGGCGGTGGAGCGCGACGACGTCGTCGCCGCTCGCATAACGCGGGCGCGTGTTCTCGAGGGCGATCAGCCGCTCGACGGCGGGCGCGAGCGCGAGGGGGAGCGCCGCGGCGCGACCGGGCCCCGTCGACTCGGATCGATCGCGGGCCGGCGCGCTGCCGCCGTCCTCGCCGCGGGGGCCGCTCGCGGCCGGAGTGCGCAGCGCGCGGACGAAGGTCCCCGCACCGGCGCGGGCCTCGACATAGCCGGACTGGCCGAGCTGCTCGTAGGCGAGGGCCACGGTGTCGCGGTGGAGGCCGAGCTCCGCGGCGAGGGCGCGGATCGCCGGCAGGCGCTCGCCGGGCGCACGGCTCCCCGCCTCGATCTCGGCCTGGAGCTGGGCCGCGATCTGCTGGTAGGCGGGCTCGTCCGATCGCTCGTCGATCCGCAGACGCTGGGGGGCGCCGTCGAAAACCATGTCCGGACACTATCAGCCGGACAAAAGCCCGACAAGCCTACTTGTCCGGCTTGTGGAGCAAAAATCCATCCGGACAAGTCCGATCTCGATCGGCCCACCCGCCGCCGGTCCGGTCTCCGATCACGTCGCTGCGTTGAAGCGCCCCATGGCCACCGTCAGCCCCTCGCCCAGCGCGCACGCGACCGCGTCGGCGGCCCGCTCGATCGCCGGGGGCAGGACCTCCGCCTCCTCCGCGGCCGAGAAGGGCTCGAGCACCCAGTCGACCACCTGTGCCGCCGAGCCCGGATGGCCGATCCCGAAGCGCAGTCGCGGGATCGCCTGGGTTCCGAAGACGCGGACGATGTCGGCGAGTCCGCGGTGGCCGCCGGCGCCGCCGCTCGGGCGCAGGCGCAGCCGGCCGGGCGGCAGATCGAGATCGTCGAACACCACGAGCAGATCGCGCTCGGGGACGAGGTCGGGCCAGCGCGCGAGGGCGGCTTCGACGCTCTCCCCGGACCGGTTCATGTAGGTCATGGGCTCGAGCAGGGCGCAGTCGCGGCCGCCGATCGACAGGCGAGCCAGCCGGCTCCGGAGCCCGGGATCGTCCGCGAACGCGACGCCCTCGCGCGCGGCGAGCCGCTCGACGACGCGGAATCCGACGTTGTGACGCGTGGCCGCGTACTCGGGCCCCGGATTGCCGAGACCGACCACCAGGCGCTCGGGCGCACCACCGACCGCAGTCGCCGCCGCGCCCGCCTTCGCGCCCGAGTCCGCCACGCGAATCGCCTTCGCGGCGCCCGCCGAGAGACCGGTCGGTCTCCCGGGCAGGCCGTCCTCGCGCTACTCGGACTTCTCGGCCTTCGCCGCAGCCGGAGCCGCCGCAGCCGCCTCCTGGGCCGCGGCCGCCTCGTCGCGCAGACCGCGCGGGATCAGCACGGTCGCGACCGTCAGATCCGCGTCGGACTTCACGTCGACGCCCTCGGGCACGACGAGATCGCGGACGTGGAGGTTCGAGCCGAGATCGAGGGCGCTGACGTCGACGTTGATCGCGTCCGGGATCGCGTTCGGCAGACACATGAGCTCGAGCTCACGCAGCTGCTGATCGAGCACGCCGCCGTTGACGACGCCGACCGGGGTCCCGGTCAGGTGGATCGGGACCTCGACCTCGATCTTGGTCGTGAGATCGACCTCGTAGAAGTCGACGTGGGTGATCCGGCCGCGCACCGCCTCGCGCTGCAGCTCCTTCGCGATCACCGTCTTGCCCGCGACGGCCGCGAGCCCGGTCAGATCGAGGATCGTGTTGTGACCGCTGTGGCTCGTCGCGAGCAGGCGCTCGAACCTGGCCACGTCGAAGGCGATCGGCGTCGCCGCGCGGCCGCCGCCGTACACGATGCCGGGCACGAGGCCGCGCTGGCGGAGCCGGCGATTGGCGCCCTTGCCCGTGGTTTCGCGGCCTTCGACTGCAAACTGAACGTCACCCATGATCTCTCTCCCGGATCGGACCTGATGAAGGAAGGTAGTTGAAACGAAGACTCAGAAGAGCGAGCTGACGCTCTCCTCGTTGTTGATGCGCCGGATCGCCTCGCCGATCGGGCCGGCGACGGAGACGACGTGGAGCTTGCCCATCTCGACCGCGTCGGGGCGCAGCGGAATCGTGTCGGTCACGATGACCTGCTGCAGCGGCGACTCGGCGATCCGCTTCACCGCCGGCCCCGAGAGCACCGGATGCGTGATCGCGGCGTGGACCGAGGTCGCCCCGGCCTCCATCAGACTGCGCGCCGCCTCGGTCAGCGTCCCGGCCGTGTCGACCATGTCGTCGACGATGATGCAGGTCTGTCCGCGCACGTCGCCGATGATGTGCATGACTTCGGCCACGTTCGCGACCTCGCGGCGCTTGTCGATGATGGCGAGGCGGGCGGAGAGGCGCTTCGCGTAGGAGCGGGCGCGCTCGGTCCCGCCGGCGTCGGGGGAGATCACGGTCACGTCGGTCCCGATCCGGCGCTCGATCGAGTCGAGCATCAGGCGCGTCGAGTAGAGGTTGTCGACGGGGATGTCGAAGAAGCCCTGGATCTGGCCGGAGTGGAGGTCCATGCAGAGGATGCGATGCGCGCCGGCGGTCTGGATCAGGTCTGCGACGAGCTTGGCCGTGATCGGGACGCGGGGGCGGACCTTGCGATCCTGGCGGGCGTAGCCGTAGTAGGGGATGACGGCGGTGATGCGCCGAGCCGACGAGCGCTTGAGCGCGTCGATCATGATCAGCAGTTCCATCAGGTTGCTGTTCTGCGGCGCGCAGGTCGACTGGAGCACGAAGCAGTCGAGGCCGCGGACGTTCTCGCCGATCTCGACCGCACACTCGCCGTCGCTGAAGCTTCCGACCTCGGCGCGCCCGAGCTCGACGTCGAGATAGCGCGCCACCGCCCGCGCGAGCGCCGCGTTGGCGTTGCCACTGAAGAGCTTGAGATCCTGCATCGCGACGCCTTTCCCGTGGCTTGTCCCGGGGCGACTGCCCTGCCCGAGCCCGCTTTCGTGCCCGCTCCCGCCGGCGCTTCCGCGCCCACGTCCCTGCTCATCGATCCGACCGGTCCGCGAGGTGGGCTCCACCATCTCCACCCCCCGCGACGCTTCGCCCGGCTCTCTGTTTCCGCGCCGCTCTCCGCGGCGCTTCGCCCGGCTCTCTATTCCCGCGTCGCTCCCGCGACGCTTCGCCCGGCAACCTGGTTGGGGCGGTAGGATTCGAACCTACAGATGGCGGCTCCAAAGGCCGCTGCCTTAACCGTTTGGCGACGCCCCAAGAAACTCTTCGAATCCGCCGACCTGCCCTGCACCGCGCCCGAGGACCCGCGTCGCCCGCACCCAGCACCGCTCGGGCTCGTCCGACGCGCCGCCGTCTCCGACCTCTCCGCTCTCCTCAGCGCTCCCCTCAGCGCACTCCTCGGCGCTCTCCTCGGAGCGGAGGCGCTCCGCCGCGTCGCTCGCCGCCGCCTCGGAGTCGAAGACGCCGAACACCGTCGCCCCGCTGCCCGTCATGCTCACGGCCAGCGCACCGACCCGGCCGAGTCGCTCCGCGATCCGGCCGACGACGGGACAGAGCTGGCGAGCGGCGGGCTCGAGATCGTTGATGAGGAGATCCCGGAGGGCGGGGACGAGGTCGCGGCGGTTCTGGGTCAAGCCTGAAAGCGCCCGCATCGTAGAGCCCGCCCTGTTCTTCGTCAACGCGGCCGAGAGCCGATCCGAAGCCCGGTAGACGTCCGCCGTCGCAAGGGTTTTGCCCGGATTCACGAGCACGACGGGGAGCTCGGGGAGCGGTCCGACGCGCTCGATGTGCTCCCCGATTCCGTGGACGAAGGCGGGCTCCGGGGCGAGAAAAAACGGGACGTCGGCGCCCAGGGCGAGAGCCCAGCGGGCGAGCTCCGCCGGCTCGACCGGGAGCCCGGAGAGGGCGACCAGCCCCCGCAGCACCGCGGCCGCGTCGCTCGAGCCTCCGCCGAGCCCGGCTCCGGCCGGGATTCCCTTGCGCAGCCCGATCCGGATCCCGGCCGCGAGGCCCGTGCGATCACAGAAGAGCCGCGCCGCGCGCCAGACGAGGTTCTCCGGCCCCGTCGGGACGGTGCCGACCGCCTCCGGAAGGTCCGGGTCGAGGGCGGGACCGCAGACCAGGTCGATCGCGCCGGGCCCGGACCCGAGCTCGAGGGTCAGCTCGTCGTAGACGGCGACCGGGGCGAAGACACTCTCGAGCAGGTGGTAGCCGTCGGGTCGCGTCCCGACGAGGGCGAGGCCGAGGTTGAGCTTGGCCGGGGCCCGCAGACGAAGCGCCGGGCTCACCGCGTGAGCTCGACGTAGCGCAGGCGCAGGTCGCAGAGCAGCGAGTCGATCAGCTTGCGCTCATCTTCCGTGAGGTTGCCCTGGGTCTTCTCACGCAACATCTCGAGGGTCTCGAGGGTCTGCCGCGCGACCAGCGGATCCGCCACGCCCGGCGCGCCCGAGGCCGGATCCGGCACCACCCCGAGCTGGTAGAGGGCAGCCGTCGCCAGCGACAGCACGAAGGTCGAGAAGTCGACCTTCGGCAGATCGTGCCCGCCCTCGGATTCCGCTCCCGACATTCCTCAGACCTCCCCCTGGCCGTCCTCGCGCCGGACCGGCGTCCGCCCGGCCAGCGCGCGACGAGCGTAGAGGAAGCGCTGCCCGGCCGTCACCGTCGTCCCGATCGCGAGCAGCCAGAGCACCGGCCCGAGCGCCCCCGACAGCGCGCCGAGGGCGAGCAGCCCGATCCGCTCGCCGCGCTCGAGCAGACCGCCGGGCAGGTGATCGATCTCGAGCTCCGCCCGGGCCTTCGCGTACGAGGTCAGGACCGAGCCCACCAGGATCACGGCGCACAGCCCCGCCGCGACCGGATCGTCCTGCCGGACCGCGTGCGCGAAGAGGCCCAGCACGACCACGATGTCGACCACGCGATCGAGGCACGAGTCGAGGAAGCCGCCGAAGAGGGTCGCGGTCCCGAAATGGCGCGCCACGACGCCGTCGACCAGGTCGAAGAAGCCCCCCGCGAGCAGCAGGATCCCGCCGGCGACGAAGGCGCCCTCGGCGAAGGCCAGGCCCGCCGCGCCGGCGACGAGCGTGCCGACCACCGTCAGGAGATCGGGCGGGATCGAGCGCCAGAACAGGAACGGAAAGATCGTGTGGATCCAGCCGTCGAGGCGGTGGCCCAGCTTTTCCTTGATCATGGCGGCGGAGGCCCGGGATCCCGGCCCCGTCGCGGCGCGACGCACCGGGATCCGCGGCGAGCGCGGGCTCGGGCCCTAGCTCGGGCCGGTCCCCGGCGCCGGCTGCCCGGCGGGCGCCTCGGCCGTCCCCGACGCGGCGGCGTTCTCGTCGCCGGCGAGCTTGGTCAGCTTGTCGGAGACGTCGGGGAGAGTCTGCACGTGACGCTCGAGCTCGCCGGGGGCGAGCCAGCCGCGCCGATTCTGCAGACGTCGATCGAAGCGCAGGCGGTCGAGG
The DNA here is from genome assembly GCA_046351135.1 of Myxococcota bacterium. Lineage (GTDB taxonomy): Bacteria > Myxococcota_A > UBA9160 > UBA9160 > UBA4427 > UBA4427. The sequence continues at coordinate 74,824 of JAXLZA010000012.1, forward strand.
GATTCGCGGTCCATCGGTGTGCTCTCCTTGAGATGGATGGGTCTGGATGCCCTGATGGTCGAGGGCGCATGAAGCTCTTCGCGACGGGGCGCGGAGCAAGGGGTCTCGGGGGGCGGCAGGCTAGCAGCCTCAAAGGGAACCCGCCGCCCGCCGCACCGCTCGAATTGACTGGGGATTCGGCCGCCGATAGCGTGGCGCCCCGCCCGGGAGACCTCCATTGCAACGATGGCAGCGAGAGCATCGGACGACGCGGGCCCCGCATGCGCGCCCGGCGCACGCGACCGCGTCGGACCTCGGGCGGTGGGCGTGGACTCGCTCGCTCGGCCGGCTCGCCGCGAGCCTCGCGCTCGCCCTGCCCGTCCTCCTCGCCGCCTGCGGCAAGGAGGCGCCCCGCTTCGAGGATGTGAAGCCCGCCGACGAGCTCTACACCGAGGGCCTGAAGAAGCTCGAGGGCCGCAAGATCCTCGGCCTCTTCCACTACGTCGACTACGACGCGGCGATCGAGACCTTCCAGTCGATCATCGACAACTACCCCTTCAGCGAGTTCGAGGAGAAGGCCCAGCTCAAGATCGCCGACGCCTACTTCGAGGACAAACGCTACGAGGAGGCGCTCGCCTACTACCAGGAGTTCGCCGACCAGCACTCGACCGATCCCCGGGCGCCGGGGGCGCTCCTGCGCGTGGCGCAGTGCCACTACGAGCAGGTCGAGTCGATCGAGCGCGACCAGGGCGCCGCGCGCAAGGCGAGCGACGCCCTCGAGGTCCTGATCCAGACCCACCCCTACGCGGAGGAGACGCGCAAGGGCGAGGAGATGCTCGTCGAGCTCCGCACCCGCCTCGCCGGCAACATGCTCCACATCGCCGACTTCTACCTGAAGCGGGGCCACTGGCAGTCCGCCGCCTCGCGCTACCGCCGCGTGCTCGACGAGTATCCGGGCCTCGGGCTCGATGCCCGTGCGCTCTATCGGCTCGGGCTCTGCCTCGAGAACATGAAGCGCGACGACGAGGCGCTCCGGCTCTATCACGTCGTCGTCGAGAACTACGCCGACACGCCCTCCGCCCGCAGCGCCCGCGCCCGCATCGCCCGGGCCGAGTGATCCGGAGGCCTCGAGGCCGAACCTTCGCCCGCGATCCGACGCCCACCCTCCCCGCCTCGTCGGGGTCGGATCCGGCCGGATCGCGCCGCACGCCTCGACGCTCCGCGCGAGCGGTGCGATTCTCCCGCCCGTTCCGCCATCGCTCGCAACACTTCGGGGGGAGGGTTCGAGATGGATTCCGATCAGGTCGGTCCCGACCGCCGCGCCACGCCGAGCCCGACCGACCGGGCGAGCCTCGAGCAGGGGCGCCGCGCCTTCGAGCGCGGAGACGACGAAGCCGCCCTGCTCCACCTCGAGCGCGTCGTCGCGTCGGGCCTGCGCTTCGCCGACGTCTTCTACCGCATCGGCCTCGTCCACGAGCGCCGGGGCGACCTCGACGCCGCGGCGACGAGCCTGCGCGAAGCGATCCGCATCAACCCGGCCTACGTCGAGGCGCTGCTCGCCCTCGCCTCGGTCTGCGAGCGCGTCGGCGACTACGATCAGGCCCGGGGCCTGGCCGAGCGCGCGGGACAGCTCTCGCGACCCGGCGCGGGCGGGCTCGATCCGACCACCCGCGGCAAGCTCTCGAATCAGCAGGCCGCCCTCGCCGACGCGCTGGCCAGCGCGGGCCTGCGTCGCGAGGCGATCGAGCAGTACCGCCAGGCCCTCGAGCGCTGCCCGACCTACCACGACATCCGCCATCGCCTCGGCATCACCCTGCGCGAGGCCGGTCTGCCCTTCCACGCACTGCAGGAGTTCGAGCGCATCCTCGACGCGCGACCGGGCCTGCTCGAGAGCCGCATCCAGCTCGGCCTGACCTGCTATGCGATGGGCCGCACGGACGAGGCGCGACGGGCATGGCAGGAGGTGCTGGCCGTCGACCCGACCCGCCGCGAGGCGGCGATGTACCTGCGGCTCGTCGAGGCCGGGGAAGCCCCGACCGACGGGGCGCGATCTCGGCGCCCGTCGACTCCCGATCGGGGCCGGAGCGCGCCTGCGCCGAGCGCCTGGTCGACGATTCCCCTCGCGACGGCGCCCGCCGACCGGGCGGACGAGCGGGCGGAGCCGGCCGGCGGTGCCCTCGGAGCGTTTCTCGAATGAGCCTCGCGCAGCTTCCCGTGATCGACCTCGTCGCCCTCGCGATCGTGGGCCTCGCCTGTCTGCGGGGCCTGTGGATCGGCCTGATCCGAGAGGGCCTCTCGCTCGCCACCGTCGGGATCGCGACGATCGCGACCCGGCTCTACGTCGATCCGCTGGCGAGCTGGCTGAGCCAGCGGACCGCCGGTGAGCTGACCGGGCGCACCGCCGTCTGGATCGCCGGCGTCCTGATCGTGGTCGGGACGATCGCGGTGCTCGCGCTCGTCGGTCGCCTGCTGCAGCGAGGCGCCGAGGCGGCCGGGCTCGGCTGGGCCGACCGGGTCGGCGGGGGCGCGCTCGGCGTCGCGGAGGGCGGGATCGTCGCCTCGATCCTCGTCGTGATCGCGCTCTGGCTGGTCGGCCCCGACCACGCGGCGACCCGCGACGCGCGCAGCGTCGAGCTGGTCGCGAAGATCCGATCGTGGCGGGGAGGCGGCGAGCTGCCCGGCGTGGCCGCGCCGGGCGACTGGCATTAGGCGTCGACCCAGCGACCGCTGCGCTTGATCAGGTCGACGAGGCGATCCGGCGCCTCGGCCTCGGGCACCGCCCGCTCGACGATCTCCTTGCCGACGTAGAGCGTGACCTGGCCGACGCCGGAGCCGACGTAGCCGAAATCCGCGTCCGCCATCTCGCCGGGACCGTTCACGATGCAGCCCATGACGGCGATCTTCACGCCCGAGAGATGGACCGTGCGCTGCTTGATCTTCGCCGTCGTCTCCTCGAGGTCGAAGAGCGTGCGACCGCAGGAGGGGCACGAGATGTACTCGGTGCGCGTCGTGCGCAGGCGAGCGCCCTGCAGGATCCGGTAGGCGAGGTCGACGACCGGCCCGGCCGGCCCCGAAGCCTCGAGCGAGACGAGGTCGCCGATCCCGTCGCAGAGCGACGAGCCGAGCCCGATCGCCGCCTCGAGCAGCGCCGATTCCGACACGGCCGCCTCGGGCGCGTCCGCCGCGCGCGCGATCGCGCCGCGCAGGACCACGGGCAGCGCCTCCGCCCCCGCATCGGCGAGGGCCGAGACGAGCACGCGCACCGCCTGGGGCGACGCCCCGCACGCGAGGCCGAACATCGGTGCCCCGGGACCGCCCGCCTTCGCCGCCGCGTCGAGCGCACGGCGCACGAGGCCCGGGATCGACGCGAGCCCCGCCGCGAGCTCCCACTCGATGGGCACGTCCGCCCGCCCGGCGGCCTCGGCGAGGGCGCGCAGCCCGTCGTCCGGAGTCCCGACGTCGATGCGGGCCACGATCCGCCCGAGCGCGGCGGGGGTCGCCTTGCCCAGGCGAGCGAGAACGGGCGCGGCGTTTCCCGCGTCGAGGCGCAGGGAGATCGGCAGCGCGACACCGAGGGAAGCGAGCTCGTCGCCGAGCCGTGCCACCCGGTCGAGCGCATCGCCCGCCCCGGCCACGGCAACGGCCCCCGCAGTCGCCCCTGCCCCGGCATCCGCAGCGGCGGCCGGCTCGCCCGCCTCCGCCGTGACGAGCAGCGACTCGCAGGCGACGTCGCGCAGCGCCGCGAGCTCGACGGCGAGGCGGGCCGCGGTCGCGACGGGATCGAGGAGGGCGTCCGGCCGATCGAGCTCGACGCGGACCGGGGCGTCGCCGCCGACGGGGAGCTCGAGCCCGGCCCGGCCGAGGCGCAGCGCGCGGGTCGCGCGGCGGGCGTGGGCAAACGGATCGGCGAACGGCGGCGCGGTCACGGCGAGCGGTCCGCCGTCGCCTCCGGCGTTGCCTCCGGGTTTGCCTCCGATGTTGCCGGCGGCGCGACGCGGTGCGCCCGGCCCGGCGAGCCGCGCGATCTCCCGCGCGACCGGCACCTCGCGCACCGGATCCTCGGTCAGCGAGACGCGGATCGTGTCCCCGATCCCGTCCTCGAGCAGCGCCCCGATGTCGATCGCGCTCTTGATGCGCCCGTCCTCGGCGTCGCCCGCCTCGGTCACGCCGACGTGGAACGGATACGAGGGCCGGCCCGGAGCGCGCTCCTCGAGGCGCGCCGCGAGCAGGCGATAGGCGGCGATCGCGACCTGGGTATTCGACGACTTCATCGAGAAGACGACGTCGAAGAAGCCCTCGGCCTCGCAGACGTCGAGGAACTCGAGGGCGCTCTCGACCATGCCCTCCGGCGTGTCGCCGAAGCGGTTCATGACGCGGTCGGAGAGCGAGCCGTGGTTGGTCCCGATCCGCATCGCGACCCCGTTCTGCCTGCACCGCAGCACGAGCGGCCGGAAGCGCGCGGCGACGCGCTCGAGCTCCTCGGCGTACTCGGCGTCGTCGTACTCGCGGACCTCGAAGCGCTTCTTGTCGGCGTAGTTGCCCGGGTTGATCCGGACCTTCTCGACGATCTCGGCGGCGATCATCGCGGCGTTGGGCGTGAAGTGGATGTCGGCGACGAGGGGGACCCGGACGCCGCGCGCGCGGAGCGCCTGCTTGATCTCCCGCAGGTTCTCGGCGTCGCGGATCGAGGGGGCGGTGATCCGGACGATCTCGCAGCCGGCGGCGGCGAGTCGCTCGACCTGGCGCACGGTGGCGTCGGTGTCGAGCGTGTTGGTGTTGGTCATCGACTGGATGCGGATCGGCTCGTCGCCGCCGATGCCGACGTCGCCGACCCGGACGACCCGCGTCGCGCGTCGGCGCGGACGGTACGGATCGAACGGGAGCCGCGGCGCGGGCATCAGCTCCCCACGAGCCGATCGAACACGGCGAGCGCCTCGTCGATCCGACTCGCGTCCTTGCCGCCCGCCTGGGCGAAGTCGGGCTTGCCGCCTCCCGAGCCGCCGACGACCGCCGCGACCTCGCGGATCAGCGCGCCGGCCTGGAGCCGATCGGTCAGGTCCTTGGTGACGCCGATCGCGAGCAGGACCTTGTCCTCCCCCGCCGCCGCGAGACACACGACCCCCGAGCCCAACCGATTGCGCAGATCGTCGATCAGCATGCGCATCGCCTTGGCGTCGACGTCCTCGACCCGCCCGGAGATGGCCTTCGCCCCGGCGATCGCCGCGATCGGCCGCGCCGATCCGAAGAGATCGGTCGAGCCCCCGCCCTGCTTCTTGAGCCGGAGGTCCTCGAGCTGCTTCTGCACCTCCCGGCGCTCGTCGAGGAGCTTCCCGACCCGGGCCGGAAGCTCGGTGAACGGCACCTTGAGGCGCTCGGCGGCCTCCTGGGCGATCCGCTCCTGGGCCCGGATGTGGCGCAGCGCGCCCATGCCGGTCAGGGCCTCGATGCGGCGGACGCCGGCGGCGATGCCCGACTCGGAGAGGATCTTGAGGAGTCCGATGTCGCCGGTCGCGCGGGCGTGGGTGCCGCCGCAGAGCTCGGTGCTGCAGTCGCCGAAGGAGACGACCCGGACCTCGTCGCCGTACTTCTCGTCGAAGATCGCGATCGCGCCCTTCGCGATGGCCGACTTGTAGTCCATCTCCCGGGTCTGGCCGGGCTGGTTGTCCTCGATCCAGCCGTTCACGCGATCCTCGATCGCCTCGAGCTCGGCGCGGGTGAGCGGCGCGTCGTGGGTGAAGTCGAAGCGCAGCCGGTCGGGGCCGACGAGCGAGCCCTTCTGCATGGCCTGGCTGCCGAGCACCTCGCGCAGCGCCGCGTGCAGCAGATGCGTCCCCGAGTGGTTGCGCACCGTCGCCTGGCGCGTCGCGCGATCGACCTCGAGCCGCGCGTCCTGATCGAGCTCGATGCGGCCCTTGCGCACGACGCCGTGGTGGACGAAGAGGCCGGCGACCGGCTTCTGGACGTCCTCGATCTGGACCTCGCCCGTCGCCGTCGTCACGCGGCCGCGATCGCCGAGCTGGCCACCGCTCTCGCCGTAGAAGGGCGTCTCCTCGAAGACGAGCTCGATCTTCTCGCCCTCGCGTGCCTCGGAGACGAAGTCGCCGCCGCGCAGGATCGTCGCGATCCGGGCCTCGAGCGCGAGCGCCTCGTAGCCCCGGAAGGTCGTCTGGAGATCGGACGCGATGCGCCCGTAGATCTCCTGCACCGACTTGTCCCCCGAGCCCTTCCACGAGGCCCGCGCCCGGGTCTTCTGCTCGTTCATCGCGACGTCGAAGCCCGACTGGTCGAGGGTCATCGACTGACCCGCCAGGATGTCGGCGGTCAGGTCGACGGGGAATCCGAAGGTGTCGTAGAGCTTGAACACCGTCGCACCCGGGAGCTCACCCGCCCCTTTCGCGCGCAGCTCGCCGATCTCGCCCTCGAGCAGCTGGAGGCCCTTCGACAGGGTCTCGAGGAAGCGCTCCTCCTCGCGGCGGATGCGGTCGGTGATGTAGGCGCGGCGGTCGGCGAGCTCCGGATAGGCCTCCTTCATCTGGTCGATGACCCGGTCGGCGACCGAATGGATGAAGGGCGTGTCCTGGCCGAGGAGCTTGCCGTGGCGGGAGGCCCTGCGCAGGATCCGGCGCAGGACGTAGCCCCGGCCCGCGTTCGAGGGGAGCACGCCGTCGCCGATCAGGAAGGCCAGCGCCCGGGCGTGGTCCGCGACGACGCGCAGGGAGACGTCGGTTTCGGCGCTCGAGCCGGGGACGACGTTCGCGAGCTCCGCCGCCCGCGCGATCAGCGGTGTGAAGCAGTCCGACTCCCAGCTCGAGCGGACGCCCTGGAGCACCGCCGACCAGCGCTCGAGCCCGCCCCCGGTGTCGATCGAAGGCTTCGGCAGCGGCGTCATCGCCCCCGACGCGTCCTTGTTGAACTGCATGAAGACGAGGTTCCAGATCTCCATGAAGCGGCCGGAATCGCTCGACGGATCGTCGTTCGCCCGGCCCGGGATCGCGCCCCAGTCGAAGTGGATCTCGGAGCACGGGCCGCAGGGGCCGGTGTCGCCCATCGACCAGAAGTTCTCCTTCTCGTCGAGGCGGAAGATCTTCTCGGTCGGGATGCCGATCCGGTCGCGCCAGATCGCGTAGGCCTCGTCGTCGTCGCGGAAGACCGACACGACCAGATCCGAGGCCTTGAAGCCGACCTTCTGCGTCAGCAGCTCCCAGGCGAACTCGATCGCCGCCTCCTTGAAGTAGTCGCCGAAGGAGAAGTTGCCGAGCATCTCGAAGAAGGTGTGGTGGCGCGGGGTCCGGCCGACGTTCTCGAGGTCGTTGTGCTTGCCCGAGACCCGCATGCACTTCTGGGAGGTCGTCGCCCGGGAGAAGTCGCGGGTCTCCTCGCCGAGGAAGAGCCGCTTGAACGGGACCATGCCCGCGTTGACGAACATGAGGGTCGGATCCGAATCCGGGACGAGGGACGCGCTCGCGATCCGGCGGTGGCCCCGCTCCTCGAAGAAGCGGAGAAACGTCTCTCGAATCTCCCGGGAAGGGAGCGACATGGCAAACCTCACATTCGTTGGGCGGCCACGACTATAGCGGGAGACCCGTCGATTCAGAGGGATGCAGGGCGTGGAAGGGCCCCAGCGAGAGCCCCCGAGCGCCCCGGCCGGGCGCGGCCTGGCGCGAGATGGAGAACGGCACGCGCAGCACCCCGCCCGCCCACGCCGACCGGTCCCTCGACGCGTGCCGTGCGAAGCCCGAGTGCCAGGTCGCGTCCGGCCGGGGCGCCCGGCACCCCGGTCGGTCCCCCGCGTCCTGCTAGAACCGGTCGATGTTGAAGTCGTCGCCGTCCATCATTCCCCCGTCGTCGTCGACGTCGGGCTTCTCGTTCGGCGTGCTCGGGCCGTCTCCGGCGAACTCGTTCCATTCGGAGTCCGAGGTCGAGGCGATGCCGCGGAAGCGCAGGGCGAAGTCGTCGGCGTTGGAGACGTGCTTCAGGGCCTCCTCGTAGGAGACGAGGCCCGACTTCACGTGGCTCATCAGCGACTGGTCGAAGGTCTGCATGCCGTAGGTCGTGTGGCCCTTGGCGATCACGTCGGGCAGCTCCTTCGTCCGGTCCTTGTCGGCGATCAGCTCGCGGGTCAGCGCCGTCGAGATCAGGACCTCGAGCGCCGGCACCCGCCCCTTTCCGTCGGCGCGCGGCACGAGGCGCTGGCTGATGACGGCCTTCAGGATCGTCGAGAGCTGCAGCCGCACCTGCTTCTGCTGGTAGGGCGGGAAGACGGAGATGATGCGGTTGATCGTCTCGGTCGCGTCGAGGGTATGCAGCGTGCTCATCACGAGATGACCGGTCTCGGCGGCGGTCAGCGCCGTCTCGATCGTCTCGAAATCGCGCATCTCACCCACCAGGATCACGTCGGGATCCTGGCGCAGGGCCGCGCGGAGCGCGTTCGAGAAGGTGTGCGTGTCGACGCCGATCTCGCGCTGGTTGACGATGGAGCGGCGGTCCCGGATCAGGAACTCGATCGGGTCCTCGATCGTCATGATGTGGCAGGTCCGCTCGCTGTTGATGTGCTCGATCATCGCCGCGAGGGTCGTCGACTTGCCCGAGCCGGTCGTGCCCGTGACGAGGATCAGGCCGCGGTGCTCCGAAGCGATCTTCTCGATGACCTTGGGCAGGAAGAGCTGATCGATCGTCTTGACACCGAACGGGATCACGCGGAAGACCGCGCCCACCGTCCCGCGCTGCTGGAACACGTTCACGCGGAAGCGCCCGAGCCCCGGGATGCCGTAGGCCAGATCACACTCGCGCTTCTCGTCGAAGCGCGCCTTCTGGATCGGATTCATGATCGAGAAGACGATCTTCTGGAGCTCGTCGGGCAGGATCCGCTCACCGTTCTTCAGCGGCACGAGCGCCCCGTCCACGCGGAACATCGGCGGCAGCCCCGACTTCAGGTGGATGTCGGACGCCCCGCCCTTGATGGCGACCTTGAGGATCTCGTTCAATTCCATTCTGCGCCTCGAAACTGCCCGACAATGCAGGGGAATCCCGCCCGGTCCGCGAACTTCGCCTAGGCTCCTTTCGACCGTGGATGGGGCTCGCTTGAGACGCGCGCCACCGGCCGACCGGCGTCCGGCCCGACCGCCGATCCGCACGCAGACCGCAGGTCGGCGGCGAAATCCCCGGTCCCGAACGAAAAACGCGGGCCCGGAGGGCCCGCGTTCGATTCGATCCCGGCGCTCGACGCGCTTCCGGCGCCCTCGCGCCCGGGTCTCACTCGTCGCCGAAGCTCTCGGCCTCGCCTGCTCCCGAGGCCTTCGACTCCGAAGCCCCCGCCCCCACCGCCCGGGGCACCGCCACCGGCCGGGCCAGCCCGACCGCCGGCGCCGGCAGCTTGAGGCCCTTCGCGAGGAAGACCTCCTCCATCAGCCGCGCCGTGATGTCCGGATTCTCCTTGAGGAAGGTGCGCGCCTTCTCCCGGCCCTGGCCGATCCGCTCACCGCCATACGAGAACCAGGAGCCGCTCTTCTCGACGATCCCCGCCTCGACGCCGAGGTCGATCAGATCACCCTCCCGCGAGATGCCCTCGTTGTAGATGATGTCGAACTCGGCCTGCCGGAACGGCGGCGCGACCTTGTTCTTCACGATCTTGACCCGCGTCCGATTGCCCGTGACCTCCTCGCCTTCCTTGATGGCGGCGATGCGACGGACGTCGATGCGGACCGACGAGTAGAACTTGAGCGCGTTGCCACCCGTCGTCGTCTCCGGGCTGCCGAACATGACGCCGATCTTCATGCGGATCTGGTTGATGAAGATGATCGTCGCCCCCGACTTCGAGACGGTCCCGGTCAGCTTGCGGAGCGCCTGGCTCATGAGCCGCGCCTGCAGGCCGACGTGGGAGTCGCCCATCTCGCCCTCGATCTCGGCCCGCGGCACGAGGGCCGCCACCGAGTCGATGACGACGAGATCGATCGCCCCCGAGCGCAGCAGCACGTCGGCGATCTCGAGCGCCTCTTCCCCCGTATCCGGCTGGGACACGAGCAATTCGTCGATGTTCACGCCCAGGCGTCGCGCGTAGTTCACGTCGAGCGCATGCTCGGCGTCGATGAAGGCCGCGACGCCACCCCGTTTCTGGACCTCGGCGATCGCATGCAGCGTCAGCGTCGTCTTGCCGCTCGACTCCGGGCCATAGATCTCGACCACGCGTCCGCGCGGATACCCGCCGATCCCGAGCGCGATGTCGAGGCTCGGCGCACCGCTCGAGAAGCAGGCGATCTCGTGATCCGCCGCATCGTCGGTCATGCGCGTGATCGAGCCCTTGCCGAACTGCTTCTCGATGCTCGAGACCGCGAGCTCGATCGCCTTCGCCTTCGCCTCGTCGGCCACCCCGCCCCGCTCCACCTTCGCCTTCATCGTCTCGCCGTCCTTGCCACGTGCCATCTCGCTCGCCTCCCCTTCCTCTGGTTCCTTCGACTGGTTCTCTCGACCGATTCGCTCGACTGTCTCTTCGTCCGCCCTGTTCGCCTGCCCTGTTCGCCCGTCTCCTGCCCACCCCTGCTGATCCGTCCGGTCCGGTCCTGCCCGCCGCGCCGCGCTCTTCAGCCCGGCGCCGAGCTCCCACCTGCGCGCCGCATCAGGCTCGGCCCGACCAACGGCGCTCCGAGGAGCCGCCGCCGGACCCAGTCCAGGGCGACCTGCGCAGTCAGGCTCCGGTGGCGCGTCCGATCGACGGAGAAGACGAACGAGTCGGCATGGGTCCCGCCGGCCTCCGCCAGCGCGATCCAGACGAGCCCGACCGGCTTCGTCGCCGTCCCACCGTCCGGCCCCGAGATCCCGCTCGTCGCCAGCGCGAAGTCGCTGCCGAAACGCGCCCGAGCCCCCTCGGCCATGGCCCGGACGACGGGCTCCGAGACCGCCCCCTCCCGCTCGATCAGCGCCGGAGGGACCCCGAGCAGCGCGGCCTTCGCCTCGTTCGAGTAGGCGACGACGCTGCCGAGGAAATAACGGGAGGAGCCCGGGACGTCCGTCAGCCGCTCGGCGACGAGCCCGCCCGTACACGACTCCGCCGTGGCCACCGTCCTGCCCGCCTCGGCGAGCAGCCGGCCCACGACGGCCTCCATCGACTGCTCCCCCTCCGCGAACACGATCGGCCCGAGCTTCGCGCGGATCGCCGCCACGACGGCCGCGATCCGGCGATCCGCCTCCGCCGCCGAGGCGGCTCGGGCGACGGGGCGCAGGAAGTTGTCGGGAAAGGCCGTCCGGAAGCCGAGCTCGACGTCCCCGTCGCGGGCGAGATCGCGAAGCTCCGCCTCGAGCGTCGACTCGCCCATCCCGAAGGTCCGCAACAACGCCGCGCGCACGACGCGGCGCGCAGGCGGCGCATCGGTCCCACCGCTCGACGCAGCGCCCGACGCCGCGAGCAGGCGCTCGAGCCGGGGCATCACCTGCTCGTCCATCATCTTGTCGAGCTCGCGCGGCACACCGGGCATCGCGAAGAACACGACCTCACGGCGCCCCGAGGCCGACGCACCGGCGGCGCGCGGCACGGCGAGCGCGAAGCCGGGCGCCGTCCCGATCGGATTGGCGAGGACCTCGGCGCCGGCCGGGAACCAGGCCTGCTTGCGGTTGACGTCGGCCATTTCGCGCCCGACGCGCGCGAAGAAGGCCTCGATCGCCGCGAGAGAGGCGGGATCGAGCTCGAGCGCGCGCTCGAACGTCTCCGCGAGAATCTCGGTCGTCAGGTCGTCCCGCGTCGGCCCGAGCCCGCCCGAGACGAGCACGATGTCGCTCCGGTCCGCGGCGCGCAGGAAGGCGTCCCGCATGTCCGCCCGATCGTCGAGGACCGAGACCTGGAAGCGACAGTCGAGATCGAGGAGCAGCAGGCGCTGCGCGAGCCGCGCCTTGTTGGAGTCGATGACCTCGCCCCGCATCAGCTCGTCGCCGATCGTGATGATCTCCGCGATCAATCCAGACCTCCGCCGCACCGGACCGCTCGGGCAACCGCTGCTCGGACCGGATGAAAGCGTCGCGCTGCGACGGATCCGGTCACGGCCCGTCGAAAACTTCGCCGGAGCGCCCAGCTCACGGCCCGCGTCGTCGCGAGCCCGATCCTTCGATCGCGGGCAAAACACGCCAATGGCTGATCACCGATGGCCGACCGTGCCGGGAGCCTTCACGGTCGCGTCGTCGCGGGGGGGCGTCGAACGTCGGCCAAATTAGCCACCCGAGAGGAAGAGCGTCAATCAAAAAGGCGAAAATTTGACGAAATTCCGAGATCGATGGGGTGCGGATCGAGTCCTACAGAGGGCTGCCGGGAAAGCCGAAGGACTGCGGCAGGTCATGCGCAATCCCGAAGCCCAATCGCCCGCCCACCCCGCTCGATCCGGTCCGCCGAGCCCCCGCCCCGGGCCCTTCGGCGTGCGCACGGCGTCCGACGCGACCAGCGTCCTGCTCGAGCTGGCCCGGGCCCTGCGCGGCTTCGCCAGCTTCGACGGGGATCGACGACGGAGGCGATCGCTCGCCGAGCGCGCGTTCCAGGCGGTCTCGGCCGAGATCGGACGCTCCGGCCCCCTCGAGCTCGTCGTGCGCGGGGAGACCTTCGCCCTGCCCGACCTGCCGGAGCGCCTCGACGCGCGCGGTGGCCTCGCGATCCTGCGATCCGCCCTCGCCCATCAGGAGATCGAGCGCCTGCGGATCGAGCCGATCGTCTCGGTCGACGCCCTCCACGGACTGCTCGAGCTGCTCGTCCATCCGCCCGGGGGCGAGCGCGGCGCGCGTGCGTTCTACGCGGCGCTGTGCTCCCGGGATGCGCGCGGCATCCGCATCAACGACCTCGAGCCGCCGGCGACGCCCTCGCCCCGCGAGCTCTCGGCCACCGCCCCGCGCCCGTCGATCAGCGTGACGACCCCACGCGTCGAAGCCACGCTCGCCGCGACGCCGCTCCCGATCCCCGCGCCTGCGCCCACGCCTGCGCCCGCAGCGCCGCTCGAAGCAGCGGCCCCGCTCGGACCCGAAGCGAGCGCCCCGCTGGTCCGGTCGGCTCCTCGGGCCCCGGCGCCCGCCTCGAGCCCGCTCGCGAGCTCTCCCTCCCCCCCCTCTCGCGAAGCCCTCGAGGAACGCCTCCGCGCGCGGCTCGTCGAGCTCGACCACCTCGTCGAGGACGAGCCCTACGCAAGGCTCGCGAGCGAGATCGTCGGATGGGCCCGGGAGCTCTTCGAGCTGGGTCTGCGCGACGCCTGTCTTCGGGCGATGGCGACCCTCGCGGACCACGCCGTCGGCTGCGGCGGGCGCGCCGAGTCCCAGGCGCGCATCGCGGCGCAATGTTATGCCGAGCTCGCGTCGGGCGAGCGGCTCGCGGACCTGATCGATCGCGCGCTCGCGAGCGACGCCTCCGGCGTGCGCGCGGCCCAGCTGCTGCTGCAGCGGCGCGAGGCGGCCGTGCCCGTGCTCTTCGAGCGACTGTGCGCCTCGGCCGATCCGCTCGAGCCCGGGCCGCTGCATGCCCTCGTGATCACGAGCGGCGAGGCGGCGGTGCCGACGCTGCTCGAGAACGTCGCCCACCCCGACGAGCACCGCGCCCGCGTAGCGCTCCGCCTGGCGGGCGAGCTGCAGAACCCGGCCCTGCTCCCCGCCCTCGAAAGGGCGGCCCGCGGCGCCCCCCTGCCCTGCCAGATCGAGGCGATCCGCTCGCTCTGCCTGCTCCCCGGCGAGCCTTCGCGTCAGGCCCTCGCCGACGCGCTGGCGAGCCAGCTCGACCAGATCGCGATCGCCGCGACCCAGGCGATCGCGAATCGCAACGGGATCGACGCGGTCCCCGCGCTCCTCGACGTGCTCGAGACCCACGTCCGCAGCAGCCGGACGCAGCTGTGCCGCGCGCTGATCGAGGTGCTCGGCCGGCTCGGGGACGAGCGCGCGGTGCCCCGGCTCGCGGCGATCCTCGAGCGGCGCCCGGTCCTGCGCCGGGCCCACTGGCACGCGATCCAGCTCGCCGCCGTCGACGCCCTCGCCGTGCTCCCGACCCGCGAGGCGCGCCGCGCGCTCGAGCGGGCCGCGAGCTTCGCGGCGGCGGCGGTGCGCGACCGCGCTCGCCAGCGGCTCGCGCGCCCCGGCGGCCCGGCCTCGAAGCGTTAGTTCGCGGCGCGCACGTCCCGGACGACGTCCGCCCAGTGCTCCGGATCGGGGCACCGGTTGTGGGTCAGGCTCACGCCCTCCGCGATCCCGTCGAGCCGCGCGCGCAGCTTCGCCGCGATCTCCTTGCGCGGGCCGACCACGGCGATCGCCTCGAGCACCTCGTCGCCGATCAGCCCGGTCATGTCGTCCCAGCGATTCTGCTTCGAGAGCCGATTGAGCTCGACGTGGAGATCGCCCCAGCCGTGGCAGTCGAGGGTGCTGCGATAGGCGGGGGTCGAGCCGTAGAAGGCGAGCTGCTTGCGCGCGGCGAGCTTCGCCTGCTCGAAGGCCTCCTCGCCGTCGGCGGTGACCGTCAGCGTCGCGCAGATCACGTCGAAGCGCTCCCGCGTCCGACCCGAGCGCGCGAGGCCCTGCTCGATCCCGGGCAGCACCACCTTCTGCAGCGACTCGCGCGTGTTGAAGGGATGCGCGATCAGACCGTCCGCGACCTCGCCGGCGACCGCCGTCATGCGCGGGCCGAAGCCGCCGAGATAGACGGGCGGCGGGCCGAACGGATTCGGACCGGGATCGAAGGCCGGGATCATGAGCGTGTGGCGGTAGAACTGGCCCTCGAAGGCGAGCGGAGCGAGTCCCTCCCAGCGCGCGAAGATCGCCTTGATCGCGAGGATGATCTCGCGCATCCGCTTCGCCGGCTCGGACCAGGGCATGCTGAAGCGATTGCGGATGTGCGGCGCGACCTGGGAGCCGAGCCCGAGCAGGAAGCGCCCCTCGGAGAGCAGCTGCAGCCCGTAGGCGAGGTTCGCGAGGTTCATCGGATTGCGCGCGAAGGCGATCGCCACCGCGGTGCCCAGCGCGAGGTGCTTCGTGTGCTCGGCGGCGAGCACGAGCGGCAGGAAGGGATCGTGCTTCGCCTCGAAGCTGAAGGCACCGTCGTAGCCGATCTCCTCGAGCTGCGGGTAGATGCGCTTCGCTTCGCGCGGGTCCTCGAGCGGGGCGGTCGTGTAGATCTTCATGGCCCGAGGATAATCCCATTCGACGGACCGCTACACTGGCGCCGTGCGCGTCCTCGGCATCGACCTCGGCAGCAAACGCATCGGCCTGGCCGTCTCGGACAGCGAGGCGCGGCTCGCCTTCCCGGCCGGTGTCCTCGAGAGCCGCGGCCGCAAGCGCGACCTCGCGGCCCTGCGCCAGCTGGTCCGCGACAAGGCGATCGGCCGGGCGGTGGTCGGTGTCCCGTTGCACATGAACGGGCGCCGGGGACCCGAGGCCGAGGCGGCCCTGGCCTTCGCCGGCGAGCTGGCCCGGGTGACCGGGATCCCCGTCGACACCCTCGACGAGCGCTGGACCTCGGTCGAGGCCGAGCGGCTCCTGCGGGCCACCGCCCGGGGCAGCCGTGCGGTCAAGCAGCGCACCGGCGCCGTCGATGAGATGGCCGCGGCGATCCTGCTCCGGACCTACCTCGAGCTCTCGCCGCCGGAATCCAGCCCGTCCCCCGCCGCCCAGGAGAAGCGCCCTGTCGACGACGGCCGCCCAGAAGACCGCGACTGAGCCCGGTGGCCGCCGACTGCGCCAGGGGCTGCTGGTGCTGCTCGCCCTCGGCATCGCCGGCGCGGCGGTGGTCGCGGGCTGGTCGCGCTGGGCGCTCGCGCCGGTCTCCGCCGCAGGAGCCGGCAGCGCCGCACCGACCTATTTCGAGATCGAGAAGGGCGACGGCTTCGCGACGGTGGCCCGCAAGCTCGAGGCCCGGGGCCTGATCCGAAGCGCCCTCGCCCTGCGCGCCTGGGTGCGCCTCGAGGCCCTCGAGTCGAAGCTCAAGGTCGGCGAGTACGAGCTCGAGCCCGGCCTCTCGCCCCCCGAGATCGCATCGATCCTCGCCTCCGGTCGGGTGCGCACCCACGCCGTCGTGATTCCGGAGGGATCGCGCGCCGTCGACATCGCCGACCGCCTCGCGGCCGAGGGCCTGGCCGACCGCGAGGCCTTCCTCGCCGTCGTCTTCGATCCCGATTCCGCCGAACGCTTCGAGGTCCCCGGCCCGACGCTCGAGGGCTACCTCTTCCCGGACACCTACCGATTCGCGAAAGGCCTCTCCGCCGAGGAGATCGCCCGCGCGATGGTCGCGGAGTTCCGCGCCGTCTATCGCGAGCTGCGCCGGGAGGCGCCGACGACGACGCTCTCGATGCGGGAGCTCGTGACGCTGGCCTCGATCGTGGAGAAGGAGACCGGCTCACCGCAGGAGCGGCCGCTGATCGCGGCGGTCTTCCTGAATCGCATGCGCCTCGGCATGCGGCTCGAGACCGACCCCGCGGTGATCTACGGGATCGAGGGCTTCGACGGCAACCTGCGCCGCGTCCATCTCGAGGACGAGGCGAATCCGTACAACACCTATCGGATCCCCGGTCTGCCGCCCGGTCCGATCGCGAGCCCCGGGCGGGAAGCGATGCGCGCGGTGCTCGAGCCCGCCGAATCGCCCTTCCTCTATTTCGTCTCGCGCAACGACGGCAGCCACGTCTTCTCGAAGAGCTACCGCGACCACGCCCGCGCCGTCGTCGAGTTCCAGAAACGGCGACGCCGGCACTAGGCCGGCGTCGGTGGAGTCGTCTTCCGGTCGTCGGGCGTCCCGCCTCAGGTCATCGCCACCTCGCGCAGCAGCGCGATGTTCTCGAGGGCCTTGCCGGCGCCATGGACGACGGCGGTGTACGGATCCTCGGAGCGCAGGATCGGCAGGCGCGTCTCCTGGCGCAGCAGGTGGTCGAGATCGGTGAGCAGCGAGCCGCCGCCGACCAGCATGATGCCGCGATCGACGATGTCGGCCGCGAGCTCCGGCGGCGTCTTTTCGAGGGTCAGGTGGACCGTCTCGACGATCGCGTGGATCGGCTCGAGCAGCGCCTCGCGCATCTCGTCGCTCGAGGTCACGACCACCTTCGGAATGCCCGCGACGAGGTCGCGACCCTTGATCTCCATCTCCGAGCGCTTCGTCTCGGTCGAGGCGGTCCCGATCGTCATCTTGACGAGCTCGGCGGTCCGCTCGCCGATCAGCATGTTGTACTTGCGCTTGACGTAGTTGATGATCGCCTCGTCCATCTTGTCGCCGCCGATCCGGATCGAGCGCGACGTCACGATGCCCGAGAGCGAGATCACGGCGACGTCCGTCGTCCCGCCGCCGATGTCGACGACCATGTTCCCGGTCGGTGCCGTCACGTCGAGGCCCGCACCGATCGCCGCCGCCATCGGCTCCTCGATCAGGAAGACCTCGCGCGCACCGGCCGAGAGCGCCGACTCGCGGACGGCCCGCTTCTCGACGCTGGTGATGCACGGCGGCACGCAGATCACGATCCGCGGCCGCGCGAGCGTGCGGCGGTTGTGCGCGCGCTGGATGAAGTAGCGGAGCATCGCCTCGGTGATCTCGAAGTCGGCGATCACGCCGTCCTTGATCGGGCGGACGGCCTCGATGTTGCCGGGCGTGCGGCCCAGCATCTCCTTCGCGGCGTGGCCGACCGCGCGAACGCGATGACCGCGCGCGCCGTCCGTCGTCACCGCGACGACCGAAGGCTCGGAGCAGACGATGCCCCGTCCCTTGCTGTAGACGAGCGTGTTCGCGGTGCCGAGATCGATCGCGAGATCGTGCGAGAACATTCCGAAAACGGCGTCGAAGATCATCCGGGTCTCCAAGAGAGGGCGGCTTGCGTGGGGGGCATCGCGACGCCCACGCATGTCATCGGCATGAATGCGCAAGGGTTGAGCCAAAAGGGGACTTCGTGCGGGGAAATCGGATCCCTTGCCGGTGAATGGGCTCACGGCGCGAGCAGCGCACGCAGGGGCGCGGCAGGACGCGCTCTCCGACCGCACGGACGGGCGTTCCGAGGGCGTACGGAGACCGTTCCGGCTCCGGGGAGCCAGGCGGGAATCGACCGGGCCGGTCGGGCTTCAGGGCTGTCGGGGGACTGCGGGCGCGTTCGGATCCGACCCCGGCGGCGGGGCGACCTCGGCGGTGGGATCGCGATCGATCAGCACGCGGAGGCTCTCGAGCCGGGCGGAGAGATCGTGGACGCCAGTGCGGATCTCGAGGAGATGGGTGCGATGGGACTCGAGCCGCGACTCGGCCTTCGCCAGGGAATCCTGAAGGCGGAGGACCTCGGCCTCGAGCTGGCTCGCGTGATGGGTCTGATAGCCGTACCCGAGCAGGAAGAGCACGAAGAGCACGCCGAACATCCAGAGGGGCAGCTGGCGGCCGGATCGGCCCTCCCCCCGCCCCGGGAGCGCGCCGGTCGGACCGGGCGCGCCCTTCGCGGAAGTCGGCGGCACCGCCTGCCCCGCGGCACCGGGCGCCGGCCCACCGGCGGCGGTCGCCGGGCCCGCGGTCGTCCCCCGCTCGCTCACCAGCTTGAGCCCCGCGGCCGCGGCCTTCTCGGCGGCCCCTGCCGGGCCCCGATCTTCGCCGGAGAAATTGGAATCGATCCCCATCGCCTTCGACCTGCGCCTTCCGCGTGAGCTCCGAGCCTAGGATTGGATCACGAGCTTCGAGAGGCTCGTCTTGCGGAGATTCGTCTTCTGGATCGTGCGCACGAGCTCGGCGACCTTCTCGGTGTCGGTCTCGAACGGGTTGTTGCAGATGACGCGCACGTTCAGGAGGTTGCCGAGGCGGATGTTCGACCAGTCGAGGTCGTACTGGATCGAATTCTCGCGCGCGAGCTTGATGAACTCGCCGCGCATCCGCGCCCGGGTGTCCTGCGGCGGATTCGACTTGGCCGCGTCGATCTCCTCGTCGTTGAAGAGCCGCTCGACCTGGCCCTTCTTCTCGAGCAGGTAGTAGAGGCTCCGCTCGCGCCGGATGTCGTGGTACTGCAGATCGAGCATCAGCACGCGCGGATCCGTCCAGCTGGTCTTGTGCTTGTCGACCCACGACTGGATCAGGCGTCGCTTGATCACCCAGTCGATCTGGCGATCGAGCTTGTCTGGATCGGTGTCGAGGCAGTCGAGCACGTGCTGCCACATGTAGACAGCGCGCTTGTGATCCTCGGTCACCGGATACTGCTCGATGTACTTCTGCGCCATCTCGCAGTACTCGCGCTGGATCTCGATCGGCGAGTACTCGCGACCGTTGTCGAGGCGCAGGCGCCGCTTGCAGGTCGAGTCGTAGGTGATGTCCTTGATCGCCTTGACCGGATTGCGGAGCGTGAAGTCCTTGTTGATGTAGTTGTCTTCGATCATCTGGAGGACGACCGAGCAGGTCCCCACCTTGATGAAGTTCGTGTACTCGCTCATGTTCGAGTCGCCCACGATGACGTGGAGCCGGCGATACTTCTCGCGGTCCGCGTGGGGCTCGTCGCGGGTGTTGATGATCGAGCGGTCGTTCGTCGTCGTGCCCGAGATCTTCTGATAGATGTGCTGCGCCCGCTGCGAGACGCAGTAGTGGATGCCGTCCTGGGTCTGGAAGACCTTGCCCGCGCCGGTGTAGATCTGGCGGGTCACGAGGAACGGGATCAGCTGCTCGGCGAGGTAGTAGAAGTCGACGTCGCGATCGACGAGGTAGTTCTCGTGGCAGCCGTAGCTGTTGCCCACGAAGTCCGTGTTGTTCTTGAAGATCGAGAGCCGACCCCCGATCCGCTCCTCGCGGATCTTCTCCTCGGCGTAGAGCTGCAGGTCCTCGAGGATCCGCTCGCCCGCCTTGTCGAAGATGATCAGCTGGGACGGCGAGGCACACTCCGGCGTCGCGTACTCGGGGTGGCACCCCGTGTCCTGGTAGAACCGGGCGCCGTTCTCGAGGAACACGTTCAGGAAGTGCTCGGTCGTGATCAGCTTCTCGAAGAGAAAGCGGATCGCCTTCTCGACCGGCAGGGTCTTGCGACCCTCGGGAGTGAAGATGATCCCGTACTCGGTCTCGATGCCGTAGATGCGCTTCTGCACAAAGCCGCCTGACCACGTGATCGACGCGCGATCGGAAGCGCGTTGCTTCCGACCTCAGCTGTCGAGCATACCCTGAACTTCTTCGGTAGAAAGTCGGCAGAACTTGCGGCCGGGCCGGCTGCGGTCGAGCAGGCAGACCTCCAGGCTCGACGCACCCAGTTCCGAACCTCGTTCTGCTCCGGCATTCAACGCGCGACGTCCGAGGCGCGCCGCGTCCCCCGCGGGCATGTCGGGGCGATAGTCGTTCTTCAGAACGGCCTCGACCTCCTCCACCTTTCCCCCGATCACGCAGAAGCCCTTGTGGTCGCTGATGAAGCCGTCGTACTTGATCCGGTAGAGCGAGTTCGAGCGGTGGTCCTCGTACCGATCGTCACCGACCTCGGCGACGATGATCTCCACCTCGAGCGGCTTGATCTCCCGGGTGAAGACCTCGCCCATGACCTGCGAGAAGGCATTGGCCATGCCCCGACCGCGCACGTCCTCGCGGCTGTAGGCGTAGCCCTTGGTGTCCGCGAAGCGGACGCCCACCTTCCGGAGCTGGTCGAACTCGCTGAACTTCCCGACGCCCGCGAACGCGAGCCGATCGTAGATCTCGCCGACCTTCGAGAGCGAGGTCGAGTTCTCGGCCATGAGCAGGATCCCGCCCCGGAACTCGAGGGCGACGATCGACTTGCCGCGGGCGATGCCCTTGCGCGCGAACTCGGCCTTGTCGGCCATCACCTGTTCGGGCGAGACGTAGAACGGCATGGACATCAGAGGTTCCCTCCCGCCGAGCGGGCCGCGAGGATCTCGCGGTAGCAGCTCGCGATCTCTGCTTCGCTGGCGTCGGAATGCCCGCTCGCGGTGCACATCTTGATGATCGGATAGATGCCGCGCTCGAGGTCGACGCCACCCGTCGCCCGATCCTCGTCCGCAGCGGCCGTGAGCGCCGCGACCGCGACCTTCACGGCCTGGTCGCGGGTCAGATTGCGATTCCAGCCGTGCTTGAGCGACTCGCGGGCGTAGAGGCCGCCCGAGCCCGTCGCGTCGAACTCGGTCTCTTCGTAGCGGCCGCCGGTGATGTCGAACTTCCAGAGGCGGCCGGTCTTGCGGCGCGTGTCGAAGCCCGCGAAGAGCGGGACCACCGCGAGACCCTGCATCGCCGCCGGCAGGTTCGCGCGGATCATCTGCGAGAGCTTGTTGGCCTTGCCCTCGAGCTCGAGGCGCTCGCCCTCGATCTTCTCGTAGTGCTCGAGCTCGATCGACAGGATCCGGGCCATCTCGATGCACGGTCCCGCCGCGCCCGAGATCGCCATCACCGAATACGGATCCGTCTCGAAGACCTTCACCACGTCGCGCGAGGCCACCGAATGCCCGGCGGTCGCGAGCCGGTCGCCCGCCACGAGGACGCCGTTCCCGAAGCGCATCGCGAGGACCGTCGTTCCATGGGGCACGAGCTCCACGGCACTGCGTCCCCAGGCCGCCAGATCGGGCAGGAGTTGTCGATGTTCGACCTGGAGAAGCTCGAAGAAGCTGGAGCCCTGATAGCTGCCACGGAACGGCACTGTTTCCCCCTCAGAAAACGAGCGATTCGTCGGACGGCGGCCTCGATCGGCCACCCGGATGGACCCACGGAGCGGCGGACTACTGCCCGCCGCGCTGCACGTAGTTCTTGACGAACTCCTCGGCGTTCTCCTCGAGCACGGCGTCGATCTCGTCGAGGAGGTTGTCCATCTCCTCCTTGAGCTCCTCGCCCTTCTCGGCGAGCTTCTGGGCGCCGTCGCCCTTGCCGGAGCCCTCGTCGCCCCCGCCACCCTTCTGCTTCTGCTGCTTCTGCTGTTCGGCCGACGAGGCCATGTAGAGCGGCAGGGGACCCGTGCCCGGATCGATCCTCTCGCGCGAACCGTTTGCGTACTCCGACTTCTGGATCGTCTTCATCGTCTCGTCCTCCGACCTTCAACTGAGCCCGAAAGCGTCGCTCCCGGGATGGGGCGCTTCACGATTGCATGTTCTCCAGCAGCTGGGCCGCCGTCTTCGATCGATCGAGCAGGGACTCGACGAACTTCTTCGTCCCCTTCAGCGGCTCGGACATCATGACCCGCTTGATCGAGTCGTCGCCCAGCCCGAAGGAGATCGAGTCCCAGTTCACCCCGAACACCTCGCCCGGATACCGCCGCAGACACTCGCCGCGGAAGTACGCGCGGGTATCGACGGGCGGATGATGGATCGCGTGCTGGATCTCCTCGTCCGTGACGATCCGCTCGACCTTGCCCTGGCGCTCCAGCAGGAAGTAGAGCCCCTTGTCCGGACGCAGGTCGTGGTACTGGAGATCGAGCATCTGGACCTGGGAATCCGACCAGTCCAGCTTCTTGCGGCTCATGTAGCTCTCGATCATCCGCTTCTTGATGATCCAGTCGATCTTCGTGTCGAGCTCCATCGGATCGCGTCCGAGGGCCTCGAGCGCCTCCTCCCACTTCCGGAGCACGTCCTTCTGGATCGCGTCCAGGGTGCGCGAGGAAGCATAGGCGAGCACCATGTCGAGGAAGCCCTTCTGGATCTCGAGGGCGGTCCGCTGGCCGCCGTCCTCCATCGGGAGCTTCACGCGCAGCGACGGGTCGTGGGAGACCTCGCGGATCGCGCGCACCGGGTCACGCAGCGAGAGCGACTTCGTGACCGCGCCGTCCTCGATCATCGAGAGCACGAGGGCGGTGACGCCGTTGCGCAGGTAGATCGTGTACTCGGACATGTTCGAGTCGCCGACGATGACGTGGAGCCGTCGGTACTTCTCGCGGTCGGCGTGGGGCTCGTCGCGGGTGTTCACGATCGGCCGCTTGACCATCGTGTCGAGCGCGACCTCGGTCTCGAAGAAGTCGGCGCGCTGGGAGATCTGGTAGTCGCACGGATGGCTGCGGTTCTCGCTGCCCACCTTCCCCGCCCCGCACCAGATCTGGCGCGTCGCGAAGAACGGCAGCAGCGGCTCGACGACCTGCTTGAACGAGGTCCGCCGGTCCATGAGATAGTTCTCGTGACAGCCGTAGCTGTTGCCCTTGCGGTCGCTGTTGTTCTTGTAGACGAGCATCTCGGCACCCGCCGGAAGCAGCGTGTTCGCCTCGCGCCGGCTCAGCTCGACGATGCGCTCGCCCGCC
Organism: Myxococcota bacterium; assembly: GCA_046351135.1. GTDB lineage: Bacteria > Myxococcota_A > UBA9160 > UBA9160 > UBA4427 > UBA4427. The sequence goes on from JAXLZA010000012.1 coordinate 97,941, forward strand.
TTCTCGTGGATCACGACGTCCCGCGCGTTCGTCACCTCGGGCCCCGAGTACTCGGGATGGGCGTGGTCGACGTAGTAGCGCGCGCCGTTGATCAGGGTCTTGTTGCGGGCGATGTTCTCCTGCTGGTTGGGCGTGTACTTCTCGCCCTCGACCTGGAACCCGCGCGCGTCCGCGAGCGGATTCTCCTGGTCGTAGTCCCAGAGGATCCGGCCCTCGGGATCCTCGCGATAGGCGTTCACGATCAGGACGCAGGACGAGATGGGATCGAAATCAGGGTCGTTCTTGACCGTGATGCCGAACTCGATCTCGGTTCCCATGATGGTCGGAATCGCCATCTCGGTCTCGAAGCTCCCTCGGTCGTCCGCGCCCCGATCGCTCGGGGCGCGGACCCACCGATTCCGTTTCCCGGTCCGTTCGACCTAGAGGTACTGGCCCTGACCACTCGAGACGTTCTCGATGGTCTGCTCCTTGCGCTCCATTCCGGTGATGAGCGTTCGGACGTTGATGATCCGCTCGCCCTTCCGGCCGGAGATGCGCGCCCAGTCGTCGGGATTCGTGGTGTTCGGGAGATCCTCGTTCTCCTTGAACTCCTCGCGCACCGACTCGATCATGTCCTCGGCCGTGATGCCGTGCTCACCGCCCTCGAGGAAGCGCTTGACGGCCTTCCGCTTCGCGCGGGCCACGATGTTCTCGAGCATCGCGCCGGACGAGAAGTCCTTGAAGTAGAAGATCTCGCGCTCGCCCTTGGCGTAGGTCACCTCGAGGAACTTGTTCTCGTCACCCGTCGAGTACATGTTGTCGATGACCTCGTCGATCATCCGATCGCACGCGACGGCGCGATCGCCTCCGTACTTCGCGACCGACTCCGCGTGCAGCGGGAGGTCGGGCGTCAGGTACTTCTTGATGATCTCGCGGGCCGCCGGCCGGTCGGGGCGGGACACCTTGACCTTCAGGTCCAGGCGCCCGGGTCGCAGCACCGCGGGATCGATGAGATCCTGCCGATTGCTGGCCCCGATCACGATCACGTTCTCGAGCGCCTCGACGCCGTCGATCTCCGACAGGAACTGCGCCACGACGGTCGCTTCCATGTCCGACGAGATGCCCGAGCCGCGCATGCGGAAGAGCGAGTCCATCTCGTCGAAGAAGACGACGACCGGCACGTCCTCGGAGGCCTTCTCGCGCGCCTTCTTGAAGACGTCCCGCAGCTTGCTCTCGGTCTCGCCCACGTACTTGTTGAGGAGCTCGGGGCCCTTCACGTTCAGGAAGTACGCGGTGGTCGCCTTGCCCGTCCGCTGCTCGATGCGCTTCGCGAGGCTGTTCGCGACCGCCTTCGCGATGAGCGTCTTGCCGCAGCCCGGAGGGCCGTAGAGCAGGATGCCCTTCGGCGGGCGCAGCTTGTGCTCGAGGAAGACCTCGGGGTGCATGTAGGGCAGCTCGACCGAGTCGCGCAGGATCTCGATCTGGTCGCCCAGGCCGCCGATGTCGTCGTAGGTGACGTTCGGGATCTCCTCGAGCATCACCTCCTCGACGGTCGACTTCGGCAGCTTCTCGAAGGCGTACTGCGTCCGCATGTCGACCAGGATCGGATCACCGACCTTCAGGTTCTCGCGCCGCAGCGGCTCCGAGAGGGTCACCACCCGCTCTTCGTCCGTGTGGCCCGAGACGATCACGCGGCTCTCCGAGATCGTGTCGACGATCTTGCAGACCTCGCCGCGCTGGGTGTACTCGGCGCCCTCGATGATGTTGAAGGCCTCGTTGAGGACGACGTACTGGCCCTCGGCGAGCCGGAACGGATCCAGGTTGGGATGCACGTTCACCCGCATCGGGCGTCCGTCCATCAGGATCTCCGACGTTCCGTCCTTGTTGGCGCGGATGAAGACGCCGTAGGTGTTCGGCGGCGCGCAGAGCTTGTCGACCTCCTCCTTGAGGAGCTCGATCTGCTGCTTCGCCTCCTGCAGCATGGCGACGAGCTTCTCGTTCTGGCGCTCGGCGTCGTGGTGCTGGGTGCGGACCTGCTCGTAACGCCGCCGCAGGGTCTCGAAGTCCGCGAGCATGCGGTCGAGGCGGTGGCGGAACTCGTTCGAATCGCTGCCGAAGAAGCGCATGGCGTCGTGGAGCCGCTCGGCCTCGCTGGCGGCGCGGTCCTCGCCCGACCGCCGCGGATCGGATTCCGGCTCGTCGCCGGGGCGCCCCGTCGTCGAAGGAGCGATGCGTCGCATCACGTCGCGGACGAACCCCTTGCGGCCCGCGCCCGATCCCGATTCCGAATCATTCTCGCTCATCGCATCTTCTCCTGGTTCCCAGAGACCGCAGCTTCCTGCGGCGAAGAACATTGAACGCGATCCACGGTCGAACGACTGTGCAAGGGGTGTGCCGGTAGGCGGGCGAGATCGGCGAGCCTGGACGGCCCCCGACCCGACGAGGCGCTCGACCGGCCCCCGCTCCGCAGTCCCCGCGCCGGCGAGCCGGGCGTCGGAAGGAGGTCATCGGCAGGCGCCGTCGCGCTCCGGCCCCCCGGTCTGGCGAGCGAGAGATTCAGCAATGAAGACGAGGGCTTCGGCCCTGAACGTCGTGTGAATCCAAGGCCTTCGGCGCGGCCCGGGAGCCCGCCCGTCCCGGCCCTCGGCGACCTTCGAGCCGCCTGCGGACCCGCTGTGATCCGGTCTTCCAAGGCTTCCACCCCCGTCGCCCCCCTGCGCCGTTCGGATTGCCTGACTGCCTGGTTCCTGCGTCGTTCACCGCCCTGCGGCTCGAGGGCGGAGCCCCCTGTGGAGCCGGCCTCGACGGGACGATGGATGCCGTTCTCTCCGCTGCGTGACTCCTGGGACCATCTCCGCGGCTGCCGAAGACTCGACCAGGAATCGCGAAACTCCTTGGTTTTGAAGTCTTTTTTGTCCTTTTGCAGTGTATCCGTCGGAAGGGCCGTGTCAACCGAGCGCGAAGGGCAGAGAGCCGCGTAAACCCGTGTTTCATAAAGGCTTCGTCGTTCCATTGGGAACACCTCGGGCCCGAACGGTGCAGTCGGCCCCTCGGACAGCCCCACCGATCGCAAAACGCGGCCGGAAGGGCGTGGATCGCCGTATTCGATGGGTACCCCGTGTGCGCTCGGGGGTTTCGGGGGCGGCGGACTGCCATCCCGGGCGGCAGTCGCGCCCGACCGGGCGCCAAGGATCGGACACGTCGGGAGGGGGGCGAGACCGGCCCCGTCTGCCGGAGGGCTGCACCGCAATGCCTTGCCGATCGGGAGGGCGGACACCCCGCGCGGTGCGAAGAATGCCCACGCGCGTCGGCCCACCCCCTGGACCGCGAGATCAGTTCGGTCGCGATTCGGCGTAATCGATCACTTCCACACCTTCCGGAATTTTCAGCACGAAGGTGTCCGGTGCGGGATTGCGGTTCTCTTCGAGACGGTCGAAACGGATGCGGGTCACGTTCCCGAACAGGTCCGTCACGGAGGTCGCGACGACGACCCCGGTCTTCCGATCCGCCACCAGGCCGAGCCGCTCGTAGCTCGCATCCTCGCGCGGGATCAGGTCGAGCGAGACCTGCTTCGCATCGCACGTCGATGCCGTCACCGAGAACGACGCCAGGAGGTCGCCATCGCCCATGAGGAACTGCAGCGCGGCGCCGCTCAGGTAGCCCTCGGTGACTGCCAGCCGCGTCACGGTCTTCGCATCGATGTCGTGGATCCAGAGCGTCTTGCCGTCGGACACGACGACGCTCGCCTCCGGCGGCGCGTAGGTCCAGCGCATGCGACCGGGCTTCGCGAAGACGACCTTGCCGCGGCGGGGAACCGGACTCGACAGCGCCTCGCCCTGGAAGGTCGCCGAGACGTTCGCCTGCTCGAAGTCCGCGCGCAGATCCCGGATGCCCTCGTAGCGGTCCTGGATCTTGCGGGCCGTCTGCTCGGCGAGCTGCGGATCGCAGGCGGCCTTGGACGGCTCGGCACCGGCGATCGCCGCGGAGATCCAGAGCAGCGCCGTACAGGCCGCGATCCGGATCGGAGCCGATCGACCGCTCCCCTCCCCGAGCCGGGCGAGCCCCAGCCATCGAGCGGGTCGCTGCGACCGTGTCTCCGAGGCGCTCGTGCGCGAATGCTGGTGGACCACCTGCTCCCGTTCCATCCGGGCCCGCCGCGAAGACGCGCCCTGCCCCGTTGCCGCTAGTCCTCGCCGCGATCGGGCGCCGGCAGATACACCTCGCGACCCTTCGCACCGATCTGGGGTCCGATCATACCGTCTTGTTCCATCTGCTCGATGATCCGGGCCGCCCGGTTATAACCGATCTTGAGCCGGCGCTGGACGTAGGAGATCGATGCGTTGCGCGTTTCCGCCACGATCGACACGGCCTGGTCGAACATGTCGTCGACCTCCTCGCCGCGGCTCTCGACCCGCTCCGCCTCGGAATCGGCCTTGACGAGATCCTCGTCGAAGACCGGCCGGCCCTGTCCCTTCAGGAACGCCACCAGGTCGTGGACCTCGGTCTCGGTGACGAACGGACCGTGGATGCGCTGGAGCACCGCCGATCCCGGCGGCAGGAAGAGCATGTCGCCCATGCCGAGCAGGTCGTCGGCCCCCTTCTGGTCGAGGATGGTTCGGCTGTCTGTGCCCGAGGAGACCTGGAAGGAGACGCGGGCGGGGAAGTTCGCCTTGATGACGCCAGTGAGGACGTCGACGCTCGGGCGCTGGGTCGCGAGCACGAGATGGATCCCCGACGCGCGCGCCATCTGGGCGAGGCGCTGGAGCGATTCCTCCACCTCCTTGGCCGACGACATCATCAGGTCCGCGAGCTCGTCGATGACGACGACGATGTAGGGCAGCTCCTGCCACTCGATCTCGTCGCCCTCGGTCTGCCCCGGGCGCGGCTTCAGCTGGAAGGTCTCTTCGCCCGCGGCGAGACACTTGCGCGCCTTCTCGTTGAACTGATCGATGTTTCGGACGCCGGTCGCGCTCATCATCTGGTAGCGCTCTTCCATCTTCCGAACGACGCCCTGCAGCGCCGCCGCCGCCCGCTTCGGGCTCGTGACGACGTCGGCGATGAGATGCGGGATCCCGTCGTAGATCGAGAGCTCGAGCATCTTCGGATCGATCATCAGCAGCTTCAGCTGATTCGGCGTCGCGCGACACAGGAGCGAGCAGAGGAAGGCGTTCAGGAAGACGCTCTTGCCCGTCCCGGTCGAGCCGGCGACCAGCAGGTGGGGCATCTTCGCGAGGTCCGACGTGACGGAGTTGCCGAAGATGTCCTTGCCCATCGCGACGGTGAGGACGCCCCGGCTCTTGCGGAAGCTCTCCGAGTCGAGGATCTCGCGCAGGTAGACGGTCTCCCGCCGCGGATTCGGCACCTCGATCCCGACCACCGACTTCCCCGGCAGCGGCGCGATGATGCGGATCGAGATGGCGCGCAGCGCCATCGTCAGGTCGTCGGTCAGGCCGACGATCCGATTGACCTTGATGCCCGGCGCGGGCTCGTACTCGTACATCGTGATCACGGGGCCGGGATGCACGCGCACGACGCGTCCCTGGACGCCGAAGTCCGCGAGCTTCTTCTCGAGGATCTTCGAGTTCATGATCAGCGATTCGCGATCGTAGGAGCGCTCTCCCTCCGGCGTCGCCGAGAAGATCGAGATGTCGGGCAGCTTGAACGGTCCCTTGTGGCCGTCGTCGTTGAAGCGGAAGGCCTCCTGCTCGGGCTTGCGCTTCTTCCGTCGCTGCTCGTCATGGTCGACGATGTCGGGCTCTTCCTGGGCGCGGAGCTTGCGCATCGGACGGGCGCTTCGCGGACCGGCCTCCTCGCCCGCTTCGCGCTCCTCGTCCGCGTCCTCCTCGTCCTCTTCCTCGAGCACGGAGACGGGATCGACGCTCTCCTCGTCCTCGAGATCGTCGGACGAAGGATCGGGACCCCGCCGCTCCTCGACCCGCGCCCGCCGCTCCTTCTGCGCGCGCCGGACGAGCAGCCCGTTCACCGACTCGCGCGCCCGCTCGCCTTCGTGGACCAGCGCCTCGCGCAGGGCCGACAGCCCGCTCCCCAGCGCTTCGAGCACGCGATCGACCAGGGGAACGACCTCGTCCGCCGCCCACAGGATCCGGTCGAGGGTCCAGGCGCCCGCGCTCCCGATCACGCCGAGCGTCGCGCTCGCCGAGACGCCCGTGAGCGAGAGGACGCCCACGACGAACAGGAGCATCGTCAGGATCACCGCGCCCGCGCCGCCGAAGAGCAGCGTCTGCAGCCTCGACCATTCCGTTCCGAGCCAACCGGGCTCGATCCACGGCAGCTCGCCGGGCTCGAGTCCGAAGAGCAGGATCGGCAGCGCGGCCGCGGACGGAACCAGCGCCAGCATCCCCAGCCAGAATCGCGAGAAGAGCCCGGGCAGCCCGAGACTCATCAGGAGTCGGGCGCCCAGGAACGCAGTCCCCGCGACGAGCACGAAGGATCCCGCACCGAAGCCGCCCATCAGGGCCCCCGCGACCGTCGCGCCGACCGGACCGGCGCCGTTGCGGACCTCGAGGCTCAGAAGGGGATCGGCGGGGGAGTACGTCGCCAGCGCCAGCGTGGCGAGAAGGGAGAACGTGACGAGGACGAGGCCGAGCAGCTCGGAGCCGGGCCCGGCCGCGCCTGCCGCGTCGTCCGATTCGATCTCGACGTCGCGAGCGACACGCCCGCCGCCCCGCTTCGATCGCGAACGAGCCGATGCCCTAGCCATGCAGGACATCCTGGCCCGGGCGCATGGATCCACCCGCACGCCCGCTCTGCGAAACGTTCGCCGGACTCGAGACGAGCCCCGACCGGGCACCCGAGTCGGATGCCATGCACCGCACACGATGGATCTTCATTCCCTCACCCCCCGGAGAGGAGAATCGAGCCAGGATAACGTCCCGCGTTGGTCACGCAAAGGGTCGGGCCGTTCACGCCTTGACGCCCTCTCGCGACGACGGGACACTTTGCGTCGACCTTCCCCACCACCCCGTCACCAGGCCAAATCCGTCCCGGATGGAGCGTTCAGCATGGCAGGCGTCAACAAAGCCATTCTCGTCGGCAACCTCGGCCGGGATCCTGAACTGCGAAAGACGCAGAACGGCCAGACCGTCTGCAACTTCACCCTCGCGACCAGCGAGAACTGGACGGACAAGAACGGTGAGCGGGTCGAGCGGACCGAATGGCACCGCATCGTCGCCTGGGGCCGGGTCGGCGAGCTGTGCCACCAGTACCTGGCCAAGGGTCGAACCGTCTACGTCGAGGGCCGCATCCAGACGCGGGAGTGGGAAGACAAGGACGGGAACAAGCGGTACACGACCGAGATCAACGCGACGACGGTGAACTTCATCGGCGCGCGAGGCGGCAGCGCGGGCGGCGAAGGTGCGTCGGGCGGTGGTTACGGCGACGGTCCGAGCTCACGCGGCAGCGATCTGTCGGCCGCGACCAGCGGGCCGCCGATGGACGACGACATCCCGTTCTGAAGCGCGAGATCGTTCAAAGCGGGGCTGTTCCAGGAATCCGGCGAGAGCGCGGGCCTAGCGCGCCCCGCCGGAGCGCAGCGCACGGACGATCCGATCGATCTTCCTTCGGTCGTCGGGCTTCAACTCGTCGAACTCGATGCCCATGCCGGGCGGAACGCCGGGGCCGCCTCGGGACACGCGGACCACGCGTCCGACGGTCTCGACGACCTCGTCGCTTCCGGGCAGGTGGAACTGCATCGACACCTCGGTGCCCGGGAGATGGGGCTTCTCGGTCTCGATGAAGAGACCGCCCTCGTTGATGTCGCGGGTGAACTCCGAGAAGATCTCGTCGACGGTCGCGTAATCGATCCGCACCGTGAGGGCGCTTCGATTCGCACGCCGGCGCTCGGCGGGCCGGGCGCCGACGGACGACCGCTCCGCGGTCCCGTCCCCGTCGAGGCTGATCTTCGACATCGATTGGTCTCCCTGCCGCCAGGCGGGCTTGCCGGCATCGGGCCGCCCGACGGCGGCGATCCGGCTCGTCCGTCTATCGACCGGAGCAGGCCGCGGCCTTGAGCCGTCCGATCGGGACCGGATCGAAATCCACCGAACCCCCGCGGGCGCCTGCGAGCGCTGGGCCGAGGCGCGGCGGCCCGTCAGCGCGGGGGGATCGCTTCCAGGCAGCCCGCCTGCTGAAAGCTGAAGAAGCCCCCATCGGAGACGATTACGTGGTCGACCACGCCGATCCCGAGCAGGCGGCCGGCCGCCGCCAGCCGCTCGGTCACGGACCGGTCTTCCGGGCTCGGGCTCGGGTCCCCGCTCGGGTGGTGGTGGACCAGGAGGAGCGCGGCGGCCGCCTGACGGATGGCCTCACGGAACACCTCGCGCGGATGGACCAGGCTCGCGGTGAGGGTGCCGACCGAGACCTCGTCGATCGCCATCAGACGGTGGCGGGCATCGAGCAGCAGGACGTGGAAGGACTCCCGAGGACGCCCGCGGAAGCGGGGGCCGAAATGGCGCTGCACGTCTTCGGGCGAGCGGATGGCCTGGCCCCGGACGAGCGGAACCGAGCCGAGCCGTCGCCCCAGCTCGAGCGCCGCCGCGATGCTCGCCGACTTGGCCGGTCCGAGCCCGGGCAGGGATGCGAGCACGCCGGGGGCGAGCTCGGCGAGGGCGGCGAGCCCGCCCGCTCCTGCGAGCAGCTCGCGGGCGAGCGCCCCGGCATCACGACGCCGGTCTCCGGTTCGCAGGATGAGCGCGAGCAGGTCCGCCTCTGCGAGCGAGCGCGGTCCCTCGCAGTACAGGCGCTCGCGCGGCCACTCGGCGCGGCCTCGCCGCGCACGATCGCCCGCGGATCGATCGCTCCCGGCGCCGGGCGCCCGGGCACACATCGGATGATTCAACGGATGGGCTCCTCGACGGGAGCACGCATCGTCTCGCATCGCGCCCGGGAAGGCCCGCAGTGGACGCGCGGCCTCGCGACGAGAACGCCGGAGCACGGCGCGCCCGAGCTCGATTCCGGGCGAACGGGATCAGCGCCCCGACGACTCGAGCGGCGCGCCCCCCGCCTCCCCGGTCGGCTCGACGCCCTTCGTCTCCGGGTCCGCCTGCGCGGCGAAGTCGTCGGCCAGCCAGGTCGCCTTCTCGTCCCCGGCCGCTCTCAGCGCCTCGATCAGCTCGCCGAGCAGGCCCCTCGACTGGGCGCGCTCGCCGAGCCGCGCGACCCAGAGCTCCTGCTCCGCGAGGTTGTGGCGGGCGATGTAGCGGGCGAACTCCGCCGGATGCTCGAGCGCACGGGCCAGCCAGACGTCGCGCGGATCTTCGCTGCCCGCGTCCGCAGCCAGGCCGGGCCGGCCCGGCATGCGGCGCGACAGGGTGACGGGCACGGCCGTGGCCCCCTCTCCCGCCGATCGCTCCGCGAAGCCCGTCGCCGGTCCTGCGACCCCGCTCGCGAAGCCCTGGGCCAGGCCCCCGCTCCCGAAGAAGGCCTCGGGGCTCGCTGCACGGGCCCTGGCCGGACGAGGAGCGCCCCAGGGCGCCACGGCCATCGGGTCGTTCGCCGCGAGCGCCCGAGCGGGCTGATCCTCCGCGGCTCCCGCATCGACGGCACTCTTCGCCGAAGGAACCGTCGAAGGAACCGCCCCCGAAGCCGCCTCTCCACTCGACTCCACCGTCCCGGCCGCAGCCATCGCCGACGCCGCCGCGGGCGCCTCGATCCGGGCCGCCATCCCGCGCGGCGCCTCTTCGGCCGTCTCGACCGCCGATGCGCCGAAACCGCGATCCACCTCGTCCGCGACGCCGCGGGCAACGTCGTCCGACTCGGCTACGAGATCCACCGCCGGCCGATCGAGCCCCGCCTCGACCTCGACGCCCATGGCCTCCGGGCTCTGCGCGGCTCCGAGCGAGCGCGAGAGCGGTCCACCCTCCTGGACGACCACCACGACCAGCGCCGCCACGGCGATCGCCGAGGCCGGCAGGACGAAGTTCGGCTCGAGCACGCCCCCGAGCGCCCGTTGCACGCGCTCGAGGAAGGTCGGCTGCGTCTCGCCCGCTCGGATCCGCCGCATCACGTTGGCCGCGATCATCGGCGGGACCTCGGGCTGCGGCATCGCCCGCAGCAGCCGGATCGTCTGCTGCATCTCGCGCACCTCCTGTGCGCAGGCCGCGCATCCGTCGAGATGCGCATCCACGAGGGCGCGCTTGTCGAGCGCCAGATCGCCTTCGAGGTAGTCGGCCAGGTGTTCGGTCAGCACGGCGTGATTCACGTCAGATTCCCTCGATCGCCGGGCCGGAGCCCAGCAGTCCCTTCAGCTCCTCGCGGAGCGCCTGTCTCGCGCGATGGATGCGTGATTTGACGGTGCCCTCGGCGACCCCGAGCACCTTGGCGATCTCGCCGTACGCGAGCCCTTCGATGTCGTACAGGATCACCGGCATGCGCAGCGCAGGGGAGAGCGTCTCGAGCGCCTTGCGGACGTGCCCCGACAGCTCGCCTCCCAGCATCGCGTCCTCGGGATCGCGCGGCGCGCTCGGGAGATCGTCCCCGGCATCGTTGCGCGTCTTCAGCTTCTCGACCCGCGACCGCCCCCGGCCGAGAGCACGGCGGCGATTGAGGGCGGCATTGGCGGCGACCCGGTAGATGAAGGTCGAGAAGCGCGATTCGGACCGGAAGCGATGGCCGTGACGATGCAGGCTCAGGAAGGTCTCCTGCGTCAGGTCCTCCGCGTCCTCGCGATTGCCCATCATGCGGTAGAGGAGACGGTAGACGCGCTGCTGATGGCGCTCGATCAGCTCTTCGAAAGCCTTCTCGTCCCCGCCCTGCCAGCGGGCGACGAGCTCCCGGTCCGGATCCTCGACGACGACTCGTGGGCCGGACAGCTCGCGCGCCAATGGATTCGTGCCCCGTACCATGGTCCCTCGCTCGACGAATTCGTAGGTCATGGGTCGCCTCTCCGCCGACAGACCCCGCTTTTCGAGCGCGGGTTCCGGCGCGGGCTCCACCGTCGAAGCCGGGACGTTCGATTGCGGTCCGCTCACGAAGCCCAGCCTCCGCGCGGTCGTCCCCCGCGCGAGCCGGTCGCCCCCTCCCCTTGGGACCGCCCCGAGACCGCGGGCGCGGTCATCCCCAGCCACCGCTCCCGGCCAGCCCTTCGCCGTCCTCTCATCGTTCTCCCCCCCGTTCGGGCACGAGCCCGATCTCCCCTTCTCCGCTGCGCACGAAGGATCCGCTCTTGCCGCCCTGCTTCGCCACCAGGCGGATGCGATCGACGACCATCTCGCGGTCGACCGCCTTGCACATGTCGTAGATCGTGAGCCCCGCGGCCGAGACGGCGACGAGCGCCTCCATCTCGACCCCCGTCCGCCAGTGGGCCTGCACGCGCGCCTCGATCAGGATCGCGTCGCCGGCGGGCGCCGGCTCGAGCACGACCTCGACCGAATCGAGCGGCATCGGATGGGCGAGCGGGATCCATTCGGCGGTCCGCTTCGCGGCCTGGATCCCGGCGATCCGGGCCGTCGCGAGGACGTCGCCCTTCGCGATGCGCCCCTCGACGATGCGCGCGAGCGTCGCGCGGGCCATCTGCACCGCCCCCCGCGCCACGCACACGCGGCGCGTGATCGGCTTCTCGCCGACGTCGACCATGCGCGCACGCCCCTGCGCGTCGAGATGCGTCAACTCGTCCAACCCCGCCTCCTCGTCCATCGCGGCGACCGCGCTCACGCCGATCGGCCCCGGAGCCCGTCCCCGGCCGCCTCCGAATCGATCGTCAGTCGTTGAGCCAGTCGAGGATCTCTCGCCAGACCGCCTCGTGTTCCGGCTCGTTGAAGATCTCGTGCCGCAGTCCAGGATAGACCGTCAGCCGGCTCCGCTTCGCGACCTCGGGAGCGAGCTCCGCGTGGAAGCGGCGGCTCCCCGAGACGGGACAGATCGGGTCGTCGCCGCCATGGAGGATCAGCATCGGCCGCTCGATCGCCCGGGCGGAGGCGGCCACCCGCTCGACCATCGCGGCGAGCCCCGCCGCGAAGCGCGCGGACATGCGGTCCTCGACGAAGGGATCCGCGAGGTAGCGCCGCACGACCTCGGGGTCGCGCGAGAGGCCCTCGGCATCGAGCCCCGTCGAGAGGCCGAGGCGCGGGGCGACGAGCGAGAGGATGCGGGCGGCGAGGAGCCGCAGGCGCCGATCGAGCGAGCCGCCCGTCGGCATCTCGAGCAGCGGGCCGGACAGCACGATGCGCTCGACGTCCGGTCGTCGGAACGCGGCCGTGGCCGCGACGACGAGCCCGCCCATGCTGTGGCCGACCAGCGCGATCGGCAGCCCGGGATGCTCCGCCGCGGTCCGCTCGACGAACTGCGCGAGCTCGTCGAGCAGCCGCTCGAAGCGATCGACGTGTCCCCGCGGCCCGCGCGTTCGGCCGTGGCCGGCCTGGTCGTAGGCGTGGACCGCGAAGCCCTGCGCCGCGAAGTGCATCGCCATCGCGTCGTAGCGCCCGGCGTGCTCGGCGTAGCCGTGGACCAGGACCATTGCGCGGTGGGGATCCGGCGGCAGCCAGGCGTAACGGTAGCGCTCGCCGAGATCGGAGAGCGCGATCCGACCTTCGCGGCGACGGACGAGCGGCGCCATTCAGGAGGGGCTCGATTCGCGCACCCGCGCTCGGGCCCGCTCGACCTTCTCGAGATAGGCGTCGCCGCGGACGTGACGGCCCCAGAAATAGGAGGAGATCCCCTGCGGCTCCCCGAGGCGTCGGATGTTGTCCGCCAGGATGAAGCAGCCGGCCTCGATGTTGCTCTCGATCGTCGCGAGGTTGCCGGCGAGCGGGAGCTTCTCCGCCATGTGCGGCATGACCTGCATGAGGCCGATCGCGCCCTTGCCGCTCTGGGCCCAGGGCCGTGCATCGCTCTCGACGAGCAGGACCGCGGTCACCAGGTAGGGATCGAGCGCATGCCGACGGCTGCTGCGCAGCACCGCCTCGACCACCCGCCGCTGCTCCTCGCCCGAGAGCGACCCGTTCCGGCTCCGGAGATGGTCGATCAGCGCCGCCGTCACCGCCGGCCGCGCCGCCTCGACGGGATCCTCGACGGCCACCGGACTCGCGTCCGGATCCCGGCCCCACGGCGCGCCGTCCACGAGCAGGAGGGCCGCCAGCACGACGAGCCCCCAGGTCGCCGCGTGGCGCAGCCCGAGCGAAGACGGTCTGCGGGCTCCCGCGACGAACGACGGGCCCTCGTGTCGGCGGCGCTGCATCCCCTCTTGCCCCCGGGCCGCTGGCCCTGCCTCGCGGCGCAGGATACAAGGCGGCTCCCACGCGGGCCACGCACGCGGCCCGCGCGTTTGCCCGGGCGGGCGGCCTCGCGTACCGTGCGCCCGCACGCGAGGCGAGATGTATCCGATCCTCTTCCATCTCCCGATTCTCGGTCTGCCGATCAGCAGCTTCGGCGTGATGATGGCGCTCGGGTTCCTCGCCGGTTACTGGATCGCCCTGCCGCGCATGCGCGAAGAGGGGCTCGATCCCGAGCACACCGCGAACCTGCTCATCTTCATCATGTTGGGCGGCGTGTTCGGCGCGAAGCTCTATTACGCCGTCGACTTCTGGTGGCGCGAGGGCCTCCCGTTCTGGGAATCGATGCTCTCCCGCGGCGGCCTGGTGTTCTACGGGGGACTGATCGGGGGATTCCTCGGCGGGCTGATCGGCTGCCGGGTGCTCGGTGTGCCGGCGATCCCCTTCGCCAACGCGGCCGCGATCTCCCTCGCCGTCGGCCAGGCGCTCGGCCGGATCGGCTGCTTCCTGGTCGGGGACGACTACGGGCGCGCGACGGACCTGCCCTGGGGCGTCGCCTTTCCGCAGGGGCTGCCGCCGGTCGACTACCCGGTGCATCCGACGATGCTCTACGAGACGGCCTGGCTGACTCTCGTCAGCGCCTGGCTCTGGCGACGGAGGCGCCGGAGCCCGTCGCTGATGGGCGAGTACCTGGTCCTGAACGGCATCGGCCGGGCGGTGATCGAGCACTGGCGGCTCAACGCGCGGGTGGCGCTCGGCCTCTCGGAGGCGCAGTGGATCGGAATCGCGATCCTGGTCGTCGGGACGATCCTGATCGTGCGGGGGCGCTCGAAGCGACCCCTGCGCGCGGCCGCCTAGCCTCGCTCCGGACCGTCGCCGAGCCGGGGCGGACCGCCGCCCTCCATGCGCTGCTGCAGGGCCCGGGCACGCGCCGTCCAGGCGGCGGAGTCCGCGTCGTCCCGCAGGAGCGGACCGAGCCGGCCGAGCACCGCGCTCGCCAGCCGCGCGAACTCCCGCTCGAGCAGATGGCCATCGGCCTCGACCCAGGCCGTCAGCGTCTCGATCGAGGTCGCATAGCGTCCGTCGAGCACGGCCTGCATGCCCTCGGCGTACAGCTCGAGCTGATGGATCTCCTGGAGCGGAGCCTCCGCCTCGCCGCGGGCCCGCCGCAGGGTGGCGAGCGCCTCGACGTAGTAGGCACTCTCGAGCAGGGCCCGCGCCCCCTCGACGAGCCCGGTCGCGGTGTTGCCGTGCATCGCCTTGAGCAGCCCGTCGAGCCCCTCGCCGAAGGCGGCATCGACCTGCTCCTTGCGGCTCAGGAGGCAGCGCGTGACGCGGCGATCGCCGGCACGCTCGAGCAGGAGCCGCCGGAGCTGGTCCCGAGTCTGGGCCAGCAGGACCCGGACCTCGGCCACCACCTCGTCGAGGCGCGCGACGCTCTTGCCGAGGATGCGGTCGAACTCGACGATCAGCGCCTCCGACTGCTCGTCGGCCGCATCCCGCAGCTGCGCCACCCGCGGTCCGTAGACCTCGCGCTGGTACAGGCTCTCGCGCAGCTTCATCGCCTCGTGGAACAGCGAGCCCAGAGCGAGATCGAAGAGCGCTTCGTGGCGCACGACCTCGCTGCCGTACTCGTCGGTGCGGAAGAGCGCGTGGCTCTTCTCCTTCATCCGGAAGAGGACGGCCCCCTCGTCGTCGCCGACGAGCTCCCGGATCCGGGCGAACGGGATCTCGTGAGGACCGTGGCGCGCGAACAGCTCCGCGAAGGCCGCATACCCCGAAAGGAACTCGCGCAGTAGCTGGACGAAGTCGGCCGACCGACCTGCCGGATCGCGGCTCGCAGCACTCACTGAACCGTCCTCGGAGCTGAAGGGCGTCGCGCCCGGGTCCGCCGTGCAGTGCGCGACGGGCGGCCTGGGCACGCGGCCGCCCAGAATAGGAGACGGCGATCCGCCGGCCAATGGAAGAATCGGTTGTTCGGCCGCGCCCCGTCTCCTAAGTTCCGGTCGACCCGAATCCCCGTCGATGCGCCCAGGGAGCGTCTCTACGTCCGAAGCGGATCCGACCGGAGCAGACGCCTCCGGCGGGTCTGCGGTGCGGACCCCTCCGGCGCGGGCCCTGCGAAAGGAAGCTTTGCGATGACCCAACCCGAACGCGAGAGCATGGAGGTCGACATCCTCTTCGTGGGGGCCGGCCCGGCCACCCTCGCCTCCGCCTACCACCTCATGAAGCAGGTCGAGGCCCACAACGCCGCCTGCGAGAAGACCGGACAGGCGCCGATCGAGCCGCCCTCGATCCTCGTGATCGAGAAGGCCGCCGGCGTCGGCGACCACCAGCTCTCGGGCGGCGTCATGAATCCGAAGGCCATCAAGGAGCTCATGCCCGACTACAAGGAGCAGGGCTTCCCGATCGAGTACACCTGCAGCCAGGACTACTTCTGGCTGTTCACCCGCAAGGGCACGATCAAGTCCCCCATCACGCCGCCCATGTTCCAGAAGAAGGGCTACCACGTCGTCTCGCTGTCGAACGTGGTGAAGTGGCTCGCCGCGAAGTGCGAGGAGGTCGGGGTCGAGATCTATCCCGGCTTCGCCGCGGCGGAGATCCTGACCGAGGGCGACCGCGTGATCGGCGTCCGGACCGGCGACATGGGCATCGGCAAGGACGGCAAGCCGAAGGCCAACTACCAGCCCGGCATGGACATCTTCGCGGGCGTGACGGTGCTCGGCGAGGGCGTGCGCGGCTCGTGCACGAAGCAGCTGATCAGCCGCTTCGGCCTCGAGGGCGCGAATCCGCAGACCTACGAGACCGGCATCAAGGAGATCTGGCGCGTCAAGCCGGAGAAGCACCAGCCCGGCCGCGTCGTCCACGGCTCGATGTTCCCGGACTTCTTCAACCAGATCAACGGCATGTGGCTCTACGACATGAAGGACAACCTCGTGTCCTTCGGCTACGTGACGTCGCTCTCCTCCGAGGATCCGACGAACGATCCGCACCGCGCCGCCCAGGAGTTCAAGCGCGATTCGCCGTTCATGCGGGACCTGCTCGAGGGCGCCGAGCTCGTGCGCTACGGCGCGAAGTGCATCCCGACCGGCGGCCTGCACGCGATGCCGAAGCTCTACACGAACGGCGCGATGATCGTCGGCGACTCCGCCTCGATGCTCAACATCATGAAGCTCGCCGGCATCCACATGGCCATCAAGTCGGGCATGCTCGCGGCGGAGACCCTCGTCGACGCCCTCAAGCAGCACGACTACAGCTCGAAGACCCTCGGCGGCTACGCCGAGCGGTTCAAGAACAGCTGGGCCTACGACGAGCATCTCGAGGGCCGCAACTTCACGGGCTCGAACGAGATCGCGCCGCTCTTCGGCATGGCGATCAACATTCCGCTGATGCTGATCACCAAGGGCCGCGGCCTGATCCCGTTCATCAAGACGCATCCCTCGCACGCGTCGATGAAGAAGATCTGGGAGATGCCGAAGGAGGTCCGCGAGCGACCGCCCTTCGTCCCGGACGGCGTGCTGACCTTCTCGAAGGAGCATCTCGTCGGCTTCTCGGGGACCCAGCACGAGGCGGATCAGCAGCCCCATCTCAAGGTCGCCGACCCGAACGTCTGCGCCACGAGCTGCCGGACCGACTACGGCAACCCGTGCGAGAAGTTCTGCCCGGCGGCGGTGTACGAGATGATCGACGTCCCGGGCAAGCCCGGGGCGAAGGAGCTCTTCATCCACCACGAGAACTGCGTCCACTGCAAGACCTGCGACATCGCGGATCCGTACCAGATCATCACCTGGACGACGCCGCAGGGGGGCGAAGGGCCCGACTACACGCAGATGTGAGGCTCGGCCGTGTCGCGCAACGACCGGCCGCGTTCCCTCGTCCTTCGCGCAGGCGCCCGCGCCGCCGGGCGCCGGCGCGAAGAGGGCCTCCACGGCGAGCTGTTCGACACCCTCGTCGGCGCCTCGGGCGGCCCGAAATGGCTCGTGCTGCGCCCCCTCGACGAGGTGCTGATCGAGCGCGTGATCCGCGGGCGCACGACGCCGCTCGACACCCTCGGCTCCTCGATCGGGAGCTTCCGCCACGCCTGCTTCGCCCAGTCGGATCCCCGGGCCGCCCTCGAGCGTTTCGCGGAAGGCTACGTCCTGCAGGCCTACGACGGCGTCCCGTCGCCGGAGGCGATCTCGCAGGTGAGCGAGCGCATCCTCGGCGATCTGCTCGGCGAGGCCGGAGCCGCCGAGATCGCCGCGAATCCGACGATCCGATCCCATTTCGTCGCGGCCCGCCCCCGGCGCGGGCTCGACCGGGACCGGGGCCCGCGCTTCCAGCTCGCCCTCGCGGCGGCGGCGGCCGCCAATGCGCTGTCGCGAGGCGCTCTCGGCCGCTCGTTCGAGCGCGTCCTCTTCGCGGCGGGCAAGCCCGCGGTCGAGTACGTCGACCTCCCCACCCGCCCCGTCCCGCTCACGCCCGCGAACGTCGCGAAGGCGCTGCTCGCGAGCGGCTCGATCCCGCTCGTCATGGCCGGCGTCCGCGACGTCCCGGGCATCCCGGGGACGCTCTTCGATGGTGGCCTGCTCGACTACCACTTCGACTTCGCATTCCGACGGCGGCCGGGGCTCGTCCTCTTCCCCCACTTCTTCGACCGGATCACCCCCGGCTGGTTCGATCAGTTCCTGCCCTGGCGTGCACCGCGCGCCGCCGACCTCGACGACGTCGTGCTCGTCGCCCCCGGCGACGAATTCGTCGCGAGCCTGCCGGGCGGGAAGGTGCCCGACCGGAACGACTTCCTGTCGCTCCCGACCAGCGACCGCATCCAGCGCTGGCGTGCGGTGATCGAGCGATCGCGCGTCCTCGCCGAGGAGCTCGCCGGGCTCTTCGAGACCCCGGGCGGTCGGCTCCCGATCCTGCCCCTGCCGAGATGACCTCCGCCTCGCCTATGCTCGCCCGCCGGGCAGCGAGGCGACGGACCGGCTTCGGCGGCGGGGAGCCGGCGGGCCCGGCATGCAGACGCGCGAGCGCGCGGGTGACGGGAGATCGCGAGTGCTCGAGTCCGCCGATCGCGACGCGATCTCCCCCGTCTACGGTCGCTACGTCCTCTTCGTGCTCTTCCTGGTCGGCGTCTTCGCGCTGGTCGATCGGCAGATCTTCGGAATGCTGATCGAGCCGATCAAGCAGGAGTTCGAGATCTCGGACACCTGGATGGGACTCGCCTCGGGCCTCTCCTTCGCGCTCTTCTTCGCCGCGGCCGGGATCCCGATCGCGCGCCTCGCCGATCGCGGGAGCCGGCGGACGATCCTCGCCCTCGGGCTCGGCGCATGGAGCGTGCTGACGCTCGTCTCGGGCTGGACGACGACCTTCGCCCAGCTCGTGATCGCCCGGCTCGGCATCGGCGTCGGCGAGGCCGCGGGGACCCCGACGGCCCAGGCGCTCATCTCCGACTACTTCCCCCCCGAGCGCCGCGCCCGGGCCCTCGCGATCTACTCCGTCGGCGCGAGCGTCGGCGTCGTCCTCTCGTATCTGGTCGGCGGCTGGATCCTCGAGCTCTGGGGCTGGCGCGGCGTGTTCCTCGCGCTCGGCGCACCGGGGATCGTGCTCGCCCTCGTCGTGCGGCTGACGATCCGCGAGCCGCGCCGCGGGCGCTTCGACGCGCGGCCGGCGGTGCCCGTCTCGACGCGGGAGGCGATCCGCCAGCTGCTGTCGGAGCCCGCCTATCGCTTCGTGGTGACCGCATTCGCCCTCCACTCCCTGTCCCACAGCGCCGCCGCGATGTGGAACCCGAGCTATCTCGCGCGCGTCCACGCGATGGCGCCGCGCGAGGCGGGGACGCTGCTCGCCTTCGGCAGCGCGTCGTTCTCGGCCCTCGGCGTGATCGTCGGCGGCTTCGTGACCGACCGCCTCGCCGCGCGCGATCGCCGCTGGCTGCTGCGCCTGCCGGGCACCGCGAGCGTCGCCTACGCGCCCCTCTCGCTGCTCTTCCTCTTCGCCCCGTCGCGCAGCCTCGCCCTCGTCGGGCTCGCGACCTCGGCCTTCCTCTCGGGCATCGCGATCCCGGGCATGCACGCCGCCATCCAGGAGCTCGCCCGCCCCTCGACCCGGGCGACCGCCGCAGCGCTCAACCTGATGGTCCTCACCCTCGTCGGCCAGGGCCTCGGCCCGACCCTGGTCGGCGTCGCGAACGATCTGCTCGCGCCGCGACTCGGCGTTGGGGCGGTCCGCTGGTCCCTCGCCCTCGCGGCCCTCGTCTGCGCGGGGAGCGGGACCCAGGCTCTGCTCGGAGCGAGGCGCTTGCTCGACTCGACCCGCGCGAGTTCGCCCGCGACGAAGGTCTCCTGACGCGCGCACGGGTCTTCCTCTGCGCCTGTGCGTCCACTACAACTCAGGGCGACCCGTTCCAGCCCCGTCGACCCAACCCGAACACCGAGGTCCTCGATGCATCGATCGCCGTCTCCCGCTTCCTCGTCCAGCCCGACACCCGGAGTCCGACGCGACCGCGCCCGGCCCGCGCTCGCGACCGGCGTCGCCCTGCTCGCGGCCGCGTTCGCGATCGGCTGCGAGAAGCCCGAATCCGCCCCGACCGCGCCCACAGCGGAAAGCGCGACCGCCGAAGGGAGCGCCGCGGCGGGGGACGCGAGCCAGCCCGCCGGTGACGCGGCGGCGGCGACGCCGGGGCCGATCCTCGATTGTGTCGCGAAGGACAACGCACGACCGATCTGCAAGTTCCAGAGCCCCGAGGACATCGTCGCGCTGCCCGGCAACGAGGCGCTCCTGATCAGCGGCTACGGCGCCATGGGCGCCGACGGCGTCGTCCGCAAGCCCGGTGGCCTCGTCCTGTTCACGCTCGCCGACGAGACGCCGACCACGATCTACTCGGGCGGCAGCGACGCCGACGTCGCCGAGGCCGGCTGGGGCGACCCGACCTGCCCCGCGCCGCCGAAGGACAAGTTCAACGCCCACGGCATCGACCTCGTGCGCCGCAGCGACGGCCGCCTCGAGCTGCTCGTGGTCCAGCACTTCGGCCGCGAGGCGATCGAGCTCTTCGAGGTCACCGGCGCCGGCAAGGACTGGAAGCTCGCCTGGAAGGGCTGCGTGCTCGCGCCGCCCGACGCCTCCCTCAACGACGTCGTCGGCCTGCCGAATGGCGACTTCTTCACGTCGAAGATGGCCTCGATCTCCGGCGCCTCGGACTTCACCGAGTCGATCCCGACGACGCCGACGGGCAACGTCTTCGCGTGGACCGCGAAGGACGGCTACCGGAAGATCGAGGGCACCGACGGCGTGATGACGAACGGCATCGCCGCCTCCGCCGACGGCAAGACGCTCTTCGTGAACATCACGATGCAGAACGAGGTCCGGAAGGTCGACGTGGCGACCGGCCAGATCCTCGCGACGGCGTCGATCAAGATGCCCGACAACACGACCTGGGCCCCGGACGGCAAGCGCCTGCTGGTCGCCTCCCTCCACGGATTCGAGACGACGAACTTCGCGACTTGCGTCGATCTGCCCGAAGGCTCCTGCCCGGTGCCCTTCGCGATCCAGGCCCTCGATCCCGAGACGATGACCCCGCTCGGTCCCGTCTACGAGAGCACGGGCGCGCCGATGGGCGGCGGCACGGTCGGTCTCCAGGTCGGCAACGAGCTCTTCATCGGCTCCTTCACCGGCGACCGCATCCTGCGCGTCACCCTGCCCGCGAGCTGAGGACGGTCCCGCCGCCCGGTCGCGCGACGACGCGCGCCGGGCGGCGTCGGCCCGCCCCGCGACGAGCACGACGTCGGTCCTGCCCTTGTCGACTCCCCCTTTCGAATCGCCCGAAACGCCGCGACCGCCCTCGCGCTTCGCCGAGCGAAGTCGGCGCGTCGTCGATCCCGCGCTGCTCCAGCGCTTCGTCGACACCTTCCTCTATGGCCCCGACGCCTTCTTCGTCGACGAGCTCACCCGGGTCGATCCCGAGGCGCGCGTCCTCGAGGGCGTGCTCGACACGACCCGCGTCTTCCCGCTCTCGCGCTGCCAGCGCACGAGCGCGCTCCATCCCGCCCACGTCTCGGCCGCCGAGCTGCTGATGGCGACGGGCAGCCTCGGCTGCCTGCACGCTTTCCTCTTCCACGGCTGTCGCTGGGACGAGGCGTGGGCCGGCTTCGGCAATCGCATCCACCGCGCCGACTTCAAGCGGGTGGCCACGATCGGGCCGCCGATCACCCTCGAGTCCCGCGAGACGCGCACGCGCGTCGGCCCCCGGCGCATCATGCTCCGCTACGACTTCCGCTTCCTGCAGGCGGGCGAGGTCGTCTATCGCGGTGATCAGTCGGCGATGTTCGTGAAGGGACGCGCCCTCGACGCGCTGCTCGCGGCGGGCGGCTCCAGCGCGGACGAGGCCGACGATGCGGGCCCCGCGGAGGGCGACCGCTAGGCGCTCGGCTCGGAGCGCCCGCGCCGGCTGCGGGAACGGGGCGGGGGCGGCACGGAACGCCTCGCGCGAGCGGTGCGCGCTCAATCCCCCGACAGGCGAGCTCCGACTCCCGAGCCGCTGCCGAGCCCCGAGGCGCCGACGCCCGGCCACCAGACGTAGTGGAAGCCCGGCCGGCCGAAGAGCCGGTCGAGGCGCTGGAGCGCGAGCAGCTCGGCCGTCTCGCTCCCGAGCGCCGCCGACCCGTCGATCCGGGGCACCGCCCCCGAGCGCGTGTAGAGGTTGCGGCGGATCTCCCGGGGCCGGTGGTAGGTCACGACCCGGGCCGGCTTCCCGCCGAGGCGCCGCTCGAGCGCCCGCACCGACTCGTCGAGATTGCCGATCGAGTCGACCAGCCCGGCCTCGAGCGCCTCGCGCGCGCTGAAGATCCGCCCGCTCGCGAGGGCCGCGACCTGCTCGGCGGTGAGCTTCGGTCGACCACGCTGCACGATCTCCCGGAAGCGCGCATGCAGATCGTCGACGACGGTCTGCAGCTGGGCGCGCTCCACCGGCGAGAGCCGACGGAACGGCGAGCCCGCGTCCTTGAACTCGCCGCCGGTGATCGTCTGGTCCTCGATGCCGAGCTTCTCCATCAGACCGGCGAAGGAGAGGCTCGTGAAGATCACGCCGATCGAGCCCGTCACGGTGGTCGGATGGGCCTGGATCTGATCGGCCGCCATCGCGACGTAGTAGGCACCGGAGGTCGCGGTGCCGAGGAACTGGGCCACGACGGGGACGCGCCGCGCCTCGCGGAAGCGCAGGATCTCCTCGTAGACCTGCTCGCTCTCGGTCGCGGTGCCGCCGGGGCTGTCGATGCGCAGTAGCACCGCCGCGACCTCGTCGTCCCGTCGGGCCCGGTCGAGGACCTCGGCGACCCGGGCCGCCGTCCCCAGCATCGGCCCGCCGAAGAACGAGCCGGCGAGGTCGGCCTCGCCGATCACGCCGTCGATGTCGAGCAGCAGGATCTTCGGCCCTTCGCGGCCGCGGACGACGGTCTCGACCAGCGCGGCCTCTTCGCCGCCCCCGAGCACGTCGATCGTGATGCAGCCGCTCGTCGTCGCGACGATCGCGGCCAGGAACAGCGAGAGCCAGGCGCGGGCGCACCGACCTGCCCTCGCCTGGCTCTCGATTCTTCCCACGGCTCTCTACCTCGCCAGCGATGCATCCACCTCGCCGGCGATGCATCGACCGCGCCGGCGGCGCCTCGGGCCCGTCGCCGGCCCGGTCGCCCTCAGCTGCAGCCGCTCGTGCTCCCGCAGTTCGGGCACTTGTAGCAGGCGCCGTTGCGGATCATGATCGAGCCGCAGTCCATGCAGGACGGAGCGTCGGCCTGGTTCACGAAGCTCGACGCGCTCCGCGTGCTCTGCAGCTGGCTCGCGTCGCTCGTCGCACTCCCCGAGCCCCCCGCCACCGCACCCCCGGCGGCCGCCACGACCGTCGGCGTCGTCACCAGGCTCGGTCGATTCGCCGTCGGCAGCGCGATCGGCGTGGCCCCGCCCGACTCCTCGGCGCCCTCCCCCGTCTCCTCGATCGCGAGGTAACGATCTCCGAGGTACCGGAAGACGTAGTCCATCACCGACTTGGCGATCGGGATCTTCTTGTTGTTCGTGAAGCCCGAGGGCTCGAAGCGCGTGTGGCTGAACTTGTCGACGAGCGCCTTGAGGGGCACGCCGTACTGCAGCGCGATCGAGGTCATGGTCGCGATCGTGTCCATGAGACCCGAGACCGTGCTCCCCTCCTTCGCCATCTTGAGGAAGATCTCGCCCGGCTGGCCGTCCTCGTAGAGGCCCGTCGTGAGATAGCCCTCGTGGCCCGCGATCGAGAACTTGTGGGTATGAGCCACGCGCTCGTCGGCCAGCTTGCGCCGGCGCGGCCGGTACTGGTCGAGCTCGACGAGGTTCGTGGTCCCGGCGTTCTTCTTGTCGCCCGCGTCGGTCGCGTCGCGGCCGGCGTTGAGCGGCTGGGTCCGCTTGCTGCCGTCGCGGTAGACGGCGAGCGCCTTCAGGCCGAGCTTCCAGCCCTCGGTGTAGGCCTGCATGACGTCCTCGACGGTCGCGTCGGGGGGCATGTTGACCGTCTTCGAGATCGCACCCGAGAGGAAGGGCTGGACGGCGCCCATCATGCGGATGTGGCCCATCCACTCGATCGAACGGACGCCGTTCTTCGCCCGGAAGGCGCAGTCGAAGACCGGCAGGTGCTCGGGCTTGAGGCCCGGGGCCCCCTCGATCGTCTCGCGGGCGTCGATGTGGGCGATGATCGCGTCGACCTCGGCCGGGCCGTAGCCGAGCTTCGCGAGCGCCATCGGCACGGTCTGGTTCACGATCTTGAGGAAGCCGCCGCCCACGAGCTTCTTGTACTTCACGAGGGCGATGTCGGGCTCCACGCCGGTCGTGTCGCAGTCCATCATGAACGCGATCGTCCCGGTCGGCGCGAGCACGGTCACCTGGCCGTTCTTGTAGCCGTGCTGCTGGCCGAGCTCGAGGGCCTCGTCCCAGGCGCGCCGCGAGAGCTTCATCAGGTCGCTCGGCACGCCCGACGGCGGGACCATGTAGGCCGCGTCGCGGTGCATCTCGATGACCTCGAGGAAGGGCTCGCGGTTCTCCGGGTAGTGCGGGAACGGCCCCATCGCGGACGCGATCTCGGCGCTCATGCGATAGGCCTCGCCGCACATCA
Organism: Myxococcota bacterium; assembly: GCA_046351135.1. Taxonomy (GTDB): domain Bacteria; phylum Myxococcota_A; class UBA9160; order UBA9160; family UBA4427; genus UBA4427. The sequence continues at coordinate 122,253 of JAXLZA010000012.1, forward strand.
GCGAGGTCAGCGCGGCCGCGAGATTGCGGCCCTGATCGCTGTCGTAGGGCAGGCCGAAGGCCATGAGCAGCGCGCCGAGATTCGCGTAGCCGAGGCCGAGCGGCCGGTAGAGATGGCTGTTCTCGGCGATCTTCGGCGTCGGGTAGTCGGCGAAGTCGACCAGGATCTCCTGACCGAGGATCGTCAGCGCGGCCGCGCGGCGATAGTCCTCGACCTGGAAGCGCCCCTGCGCGTCGAGGAACGTCATCAGGTTCAGGCTGGCGAGGTTGCAGGCCGTGTCGTCGAGGAACATGTACTCGGAGCAGGGATTGCTCGAGTTGATGCGCCCCGAGTTCTTGACCGGGTTCCAGCGGTTGATGGTCGAGTCGTACTGGATGCCCGGATCGCCGCAGACGTGGGCCGCCTCGGCCATCGTCCGCAGGACCTCCTCGGCGCGCAGCGTCTCGACCGTCTCGCCCGTCGTCACCGACTTCGTCTGCCACGCGTCCTTGCGGACGGCGCGCTGCATGAAGTCGTCGGTGACCCGGACGGAGTGGTTCGCGTTCTGGAAGAAGACCGAGTCGTAGGCGCCGCCGGGGACGTTGAAGCCGCCGTTGTAGCCCTCCTCGATCAGGGCCCAGGCCTTCTTCTCTTCCTCCGCCTTGCAGCGGATGAACTCCATCACGTCGGGATGATCGACGTTCAGGATCACCATCTTGGCCGCGCGCCGCGTCTTGCCCCCCGACTTGATGACGCCCGCGAAGGCGTCGAAGCCGCGCATGAACGAGACCGGACCGGAGGCGACGCCTCCGCCCGCGAGCAGCTCCTTGCTCGAGCGGATCGACGAGAGGTTGCTGCCCGTCCCCGAGCCGCCCTTGAAGAGCATGGCCTCGGTCTTCGCGAGGTCCATGATCGACTCCATCGTGTCCTTCACCGAGTTGATGAAGCACGCGGAGGCCTGCTGGGGCGTCCCTTCCACGCCGAGGTTGAACCAGACCGGGCTGTTGAAGGCCATCTTCTGGTGGACCAGCAGATAGGTCAGCTCGTCGCTGAAGGCGTCCGCGTCGGCGGGCGTCGCGAAGTAGCCGCCGGCCTCGCCCCACTCGCGGATCTTGCGGACGACTCGGCCGATCAGCTGCTTGACGCTGCGCTCGCGCTCGGGGGTCCCGACGTGGCCGCGGAAGTACTTGGAGACGACGACGTTCGTCGCGAGCTGGGACCACTTCTTCGGGATCTCGACGTCGGTCTGCTCGAAGACGGTCTCGCCCTTCTCGTTGGCGATGCCGGCCGAGCGCAGCTCCCATTCGAGGGTGTCGAAGGGGTGGGTCCTGCCGTCGGTGAAGTGGCGCGCGACGCGCAGTCCGCGTCCCTGGCTCGCGGCAGCCTTTGCCTCGCGACCGCCCGCGTTTCCGCTCTTCACGGCTCCGGTTCCGTTGCCGGCTCCGCTTCCCTTGCCCGCCCCGTTCCCGTCCAGCCCGTCCTGCCGCCGATCCGTCTGCATCGTCCCCCCCGAAATCCGTCGACGCGTGTCCCGGTCGCACCCCCGCGACCCGGCCTGTCGGTGCATGTGTGGTCTAGATGAGTGGGGCGTCGGGAAACTTCCCGACGCCCCCCGAACCGTGAATGGCTCGCCGCCTGGTCTCGTCCCGGTCGGGACCCGGCACCGGATCGATCCGCCCGGCCCTGGGGCCGTGCCGCCTTCGCGTCGCCGCGCCTCCGCGCCCCGCCCCATCCGATCGTACGCGAGGCACGAGGGACGAACGAAGCCCGATTCGAGGCGTGGACTGGGATCTCACTGGTCTGCCGCAACCCTTCCGACGACTGCGGCCCTGCGACGCACCACTCGAGTTCGTGTTCCTCCCCGCAACTACCCAGTTGCGACCCCCCCAGGCTACAGGAGGAAACTCACATCCCCGTTGCTCGGCAACTTGCCCTTCGCCGCCACGTTCGTCAACCAGAAAATCCACAAAATCTTGCGGCAGACTGGGGGGGGAACCACAAGCCCTAGTGGGTCCGACCTCGCCCACTTCGTCCCGCGCGCAGGCCAATCCGGCGTTTCTGAACGCGAATCAGAGTGACCGCAAACGGCGTTCTCGGAAAGACCCCGGGCGCGCGGAATCGGGTCCGGCCCGGCGGGGGCTCAGACGGTCAGGAAGCGCCGGACGACCTCGTCGTCGAGGGCCCCGATCGCCCCCTCGGCGACCGACCGGCCCTTGTCGAGGACGTGGAAGCGGTCCGCCACCCGGCGGGCCAGGGGCAGCTTCTGCTCGACCAGCAGGACCGTCATCCCGAGGTCGCGGTTCAGGCGGCGGATGGTGTCCCCGATCTCGTGGACGATGTTGGGCTGGATGCCCTCGGTCGGCTCGTCCAGGATCAGCAGCTCGGGCTCGAGCACGAGGGCACGGCCCACGGCGAGCTGCTGCTGCTGCCCCCCCGACAGGTCGCCGCCGCGCCGATGCCTCATGTCCCGCAACACCGGGAACGTGTCGAGCACGCGATCCATCGCGCGCCGCCCGCGCGCCCCCGGATTCGCGACCAGCCCGAGCCGCAGATTCTCCTCGACGGTCAGGCGCGGGAAGATCTCGCGGCCCTGCGGGACGTAGGCGATCCGACGGGTCGCCCGGGACTCGGCCGGCTCCCGGGCGATCGGCTCGCCGCGGAAGAGGATCTCGCCGTCGCGGATCCGCTGGAGGCCCATGATGCAGCGCAGGGTCGTCGTCTTGCCGACCCCGTTGCGGCCCATCAGGCAGAGACAGGCGCCCTCGTCGACGTCGAACGAGACGTCCCAGAGCGTGTGGCTCTCGCCGTAGAACTGGTTCACGCCGCGCAGACTCAGCACGCTGCCCAATGCTAGGCCCCCAGATAGACTTCGACGACGCGCGGATCGTTCTGCACGTCGTCCATGCTGCCCTCGGCGAGCACACGGCCCTCGTGCAGCACGGTGACGCGCCGCGCGATCGAGCGGACGAAGGCCATGTCGTGCTCGACCACCACGACCGAATGCGTCCCGGCGAGCGAGACCAGCAGCTCCGCCGTCCGCTCCGTCTCCTGCTGCGTCATCCCGGCCACCGGCTCGTCGACCAGCAGGAGCTGCGGCTCCTGCATCAACAGCATCCCGATCTCGAGCCACTGCTTCTGGCCATGGGAGAGCGCGCCCGCCCGCGCCTGCCGCTGCCCCGCGAGCCCGATCGTCTCGAGCATCGCGTCGATGCGATCGCGCTCCTCGCCGTCGAGGCGCGCGAAGAGCGTGGCGAAGACGCCGCGTCGCTTCTTCATGGCGAGCTCGAGGTTCTCGAAGACCGGCAGGTTCTCGAACACCGTCGGCTTCTGGAACTTCCGCCCGATGCCCGCGAGCGCGATCTCCGGCTCGCGCAGCGTCAGCAGATCGACGTCGCGATCGAAGTAGACCTGCCCCTCGTCGGGGCGCGTGCGGCCCGTCACGACGTCCATCATCGTCGTCTTGCCGGCCCCGTTCGGACCGATGATGCAGCGCAGCTCCCCCCGCTCGATCGAGAGGCTCAGCCGATCGAGGGCCCGGAAGCCATCGAAGCTGAGCGTCACGCCGTCGAGGTAGAGGATCGCCCCGTGGAGCAGGTCCGGGCGCGGATCGGCGGACGGGTCGGCCGCCGCCGGCCTCCCGACTTCGGCGAGCGGGCTCATGACGAGGGCCTTTCGACGACGCCGACGACGCCGCGCGGCAAAAACAAGGTTCCCAGCACGAAGAGACTCCCGAGCACGAAGAGCCAGGCCTCCGGGAAGAGCCCCGTGAACCAGGTCTTTGCGAAGCTGACGAGGACCGCCCCGGCGATGGCCCCGAAGAGCGTGCCCCGGCCCCCGATCGCGACCCAGATCACGACCTCGATCGAGTTGAGCGGCGCGAACTCCCCCGGATTGATGATGCCGACCTGCGGCACGTAGAGCGCCCCGGCCACCGCGGCGATGATGGCCGAGACGACGAAGATCCAGAGCTTGTAGTGCTCGACGCGGTAGCCGAGGAAGCGCGCCCGATCCTCCGCGTCGCGGATCGCGACCACGACGCGTCCGAAGCGGGATCGCACGACGGCGCGACAGGCGAGATAGGCGACGATCAGGCTCGCGACGGTCGCCACGAAGAGCGCCGCGCGGGTCGCGTCGGACTGGAGATCGAAGCCGAGGAGCTCCTTGAAGTCGGTGAGCCCGTTGTTTCCGCCGAAGCCCATCTCCACGCGTTCGTGGCGAACGGCGTCTCCGCCGCGATCCGGCTCGGGATGCTCGGTCAGACCGACGGCCAGCACGTGCTGCACGCGTGCGAGGCGGCCGTGATCGCGGCCGCCGACGCGGCGAGCCGGGCCGAGCCCGCCTCCCTCGGCACCGCGTCCCTCGCCCTCGATCTCTTCGCGCTCGCCCACGAAACCCAGACCACGAGGTTGTTCCGCTCATGACGAATTCCACGCGATCCACGCACCGAAACGGCCCCCTGCGCGTCGGTGTCGGAGGCCCCGTCGGCTCCGGCAAGACCCGCCTCGTCGAATGCCTCTGCAAGTCGATGCGCGACGAGTACGACATCATCGTCATCACCAACGACATCTACACGCGCGAGGACCAGGAGATCCTGACCCGGGCCGGCGCGATGCCGCCCGAGCGCATCATGGGCGTCGAGACCGGCGGCTGCCCGCACACCGCGATCCGCGAGGACGCCTCGATCAACCTCGCGGCGGTCGGCACGATGCACGCGCGCTTCCCGACCGCGGAGCTGTGCCTGATCGAGTCGGGCGGCGACAACCTCGCGGCGACCTTCAGCCCCGAGCTCGCGGACATCACCCTCTACGTGATCGACGTGTCCGCCGGCGACAAGATCCCGCGCAAGGGCGGCCCCGGCATCACGCGCTCGGATCTGCTGATCATCAACAAGACGGATCTCGCGCCGCTGGTCGGCGCGGACCTCGGCATCATGGATCGCGACGCGAAGCGAATGCGCGGCGAGCGGCCCTTCGTCTTCTCGAACCTGAAGACGGGGGTCGGGCTCGACGTGATCCGCCGCTTCATCGAGCGCGAGGGCGGGCTCGCGCGCGCGCAGGCCTGAGCGCAGGCGCGCGCGGGACGGCGGGAGCGGACGCGGCGGTCGGGAGGCTCAGATCCCGGTGAAGCGGATGCCGAGGCCTTCGGGGCACTTGTGGCGGACGTTGAGCCCGATGATCAGCGCCGTCATCGCCTCGACGATGCGCGCGTTCGAGAGCGGGCCGCCGTCGAGGGCCCGCAGGCCGTCGACCAGCGGGCAGAGCGCCATGATCTTCTCGCGCGCCGCCTTCGCCCCCGAGACGACGACGTCGCACTCGACGGGCTCCTCGAGATGCTGCAGGCGGTGGGACGAGACGTTCTGGAAGGCCGAGACGACCTCGACGCCGGCGGGCACGAGGGACGCGACGAGCTCGGCGGCCGAGCCCTGCCAGATGCCGACCGTGCGGACCGCGCCGTCGCCGATCGCCGTCGCGAGCGGCACCGTCATCGAGACGACGATCTGCCCCGCGCGCAGCGACTCCTTGATCGCCTTGAGGGTGCCGGCCGTGTGCTCGAAGGGGACCGAGAGGATCACGATCTCGGCCTTCGCGGTCGCCTCTTCGTTGCCGTAGCCCTCGACCTGGGCGCCCGGCACCTTCGCGCGCACCTGCTCCGCGGCCTCGACCGCGCGCTCCGCCTTGCGGGAGCCGATCAGGACCCGGCGCCCCTTCTGGCAGAAGCGCAGCGCAAGCCCGAGCCCCTGATCTCCCGTCCCACCCAGAATCGCAATCGCTTGGCTGTTGTCCGTCATGGCGGACGACTCTAGCCTCGAATCCCGGGCCTGGAATGCCCCGGCCCCCGAAGCGGCCGAAGAATCCTATGCTCCCCCCATGTCCACCGCCCCCGAGCACACCCCGACCCGCATCGCCCAGCACGACGCCCGCACCCTCGCCATCGACTGGGCCGACGGGGCGCGCTCGCTCTTCGACGTGCGCGGCCTGCGGCTGGCCTGCGCCTGCGCGGAGTGCGTCGACGAATGGGACGGGACGCGGCGCCTGGCCGAGGAGGACGTGCCCGAGGACGTCGCGCCGATCGGGATCCACGCCGTCGGTCGCTACGCGATCCAGATCGACTGGAGCGACGGCCATGCCACGGGCATCTACCCCTTCGCGCGCCTGCGCGCCCTGCACGGGGCGAGCTCCCCCGACGAGCCCGGGGAGCGACTGCGCTCATGACGACCGGCGGCTTCCGCGCCACGCAACCCGCCCGCCCCGGCCTCGACGCGCGCGCCCTGCGCGACGCCCTCGCCGTCGCGGGGCGCGCCTGCGACGCGGCGCGCGCCGAGATCCTGCCGCGCTATCGCCGGACGGCGGTCGAGACCAAGCAGGACGGCTCGCCCGTCACGATCGCCGACCGCGAGGCGGAGCGGGCGATCCGGCGCGTGATCGGCGAGGCCTTCCCCGACGACGCGATCCTCGGCGAGGAGTTCGGGGCGACCGACTCGCCGGCGCGGCGGCGCTGGGTCGTCGATCCGATCGACGGCACGATCGCGTTCACCCGCGGCATCCCGCTCTTCACGACGATCGTGGCCCTCCTCTACGACGACGAGCCCGTGGTCGGCATGATCGACCTGCCGGCCGTCGGCGATCGGATCGGCGGCTTCGCCGGCGGCGGCGTGTTCCGCGGCGACGAGCGGCTCGCGGTGTCGACGACGGCGCGGCTCGCGGACGCCCTCGTCTGCCACGGCGACCTCTTCTGCTTCGATCGCGCCGGGCTCCGCGGGCTCCACGAGCGGATGGCCCGGTCGATCCCGAAGCTGCGCGGCTACACCGACGCCTTCGGCCACCTCCTCGTCCTCTCGGGGGCGGCGGACGCGATGGTCGACTGCGATCTCAACCCCTGGGACGCAGCCGCGACCCGGGTGCTCGCAATCGAGGCGGGGGGCGAGTGCTGGCTGCGGGAGCGGGAGGAGGGCCGGAAGCTCGACCTCCTGTTCGGCAATCGCGCGATCGTCGGGGAGATCGGCCGCCTGCTCTAGGCCGCCGGCCGCGAACGGGCGGGCCACCGGAGCCTGTCCGCCCCCCGGCCCACGGCCGGGCGGACTCGTCGACCCCGGGGCACCGGCTATGGTCCGGCCGCCCGCGCGAAGCCGGACGACAGGAGTGCAAGCCCCATGACGCAGAAGTACTTCGATCGATACAAGGTGATCGACGTCGACACCCACATCACCGAGCCCGGCGACGTCTGGACCACCCGCGTCTCGAGCAAGTGGGGCAACAAGGTCCCCCACATCCGCCGCATCGAGGGCCGGGACGTCTGGTTCATCGGCGATCAGCCCGCCGGCGGACCCGGCTTCTACACGATGGCCGGTCATCACGACACGTTTCCCAACGTCCCGATGGGCTACGACGACATTCCGGCGGCCTCCTACGACGCCCACGCGCGGCTGAAGCTGATGGACGAGGAAGGCATCTACGCGATGGTCCTCTATCCGAACCTCGGCGGGTTCGGCTCGGGCGGCTTCCTGCGATTGAAGGAGCCGGAGCTGATGCTCGAGTGCGTCCGGGCCTACAACGACTTCCAGGTCGACTGGGCGAGCGCGGACCCGAAGCGGCTGCTGCCGGTGACGGCGCTGCCCTTCTGGGACGTGGCCGCGTCGGTGAAGGAGATCGAGCGCTCGGCCGCCAAGGGCCACCGCGCCGTCCTCTTCGGCAGCCGCCCCGAGACCTTCGGCCAGCCGCCGCTCGCCCACAAACACTGGGATCCGATCTGGGCGGCGACCCAGGACGCGGGGCTCTCGATCAGCTTCCACATCGGCTCGGGCGACATCAGCGACATCACGAACGACGCGGCCGGGATGGGCACGAAGGCCAACTTCTCCCGCGGCGGCTCGCTCGCGCTCCTCGACAACCAGAATTGTCTGGCGAACCTGCTCTTCGGCGGCGTGTGTGCGCGCTTCCCGAAGCTCGACTTCGTCTCGGTCGAGAGCGGCGTCGGCTGGCTCTCGTGCGTGCTCGAGATGTTCGACTGGCAGTGGACGAACGGCGGCGTCCGCAAGGAGCATCCGGAGTACGACCTGCTGCCCTCGGAGTATTTCAAGCGCCAGGTCTACGGCTCGTTCTGGTTCGAGAAGCGCGGCATCGAGTCGGCCCTGAAGGAGTTCCCGAACAACCTGATGTGGGAGACCGACTATCCCCATCCGACCTCCCAGTACCCGAGCCCGAACAGCACGGCCGTGCATCCGGCGGACTACGCGCAGACCGCGCTCGCCGGGGTGCCGGAGGAGACGGTGCGGAAGGTCCTGCAAGGACACGGCCGCGCGGCCGGTCGGGGCGTGGAGGCCTGGAGGCCCGTCCCCCGCCGCTCGGGGCAGCCGGGACGGCGCGGCCCGCCGGCCGGCCGCGCTCGAAGAGCGCGACGGCGACGTAGGCGAACGTCGCCACCGCGAGCGAGGCGAGATAGGGCGTCGCGAGGAGTCCGCCGCGCTCGGCGAGCGTCCAGACGAGGGCGCCCGAGACGAGCGCGGCCGCGGCGCTCCCCGGGCCGCCGAAGCCCGTGAACAGCCCGAAGCCCGCCGCGACGAGCACCCCCGCGCTCGCGAAGGCCGCCGCCGACTCGATCAGCCCGGACACACCGTCCGCGTTCCGCGCGAGCCCGTACGCCGCGACGCCGAAGACCACGACGGCACCGCGGGCGACGCGCAGCTTCGCGCGGTCGGACATCCCCGGGCGCAGCGGGACGATCAGGTTGTGGGCCACGAGGGAGGCCGCCGCGAGCAGCGCGCTGTCGACCGTGGACAGGATCGCCGAGATCAACGCGCCGGCGAAGACGACGTAGAGCCAGACCGGGAAATGCTGGAGCGCGAGCCGCGGGAGGACCTGCTCGGGATCGCTCAGGCCGGGCAGCACGCGCACACCGACCAGCGCGAGCCCGATCGGCACGATGCCGACCGCGAGATAGAGCGCCCCCGCCGCGAATGCGCTCGAGCGGGCCACCGCCCCCGAGCGCGCCGCCAGCACGCGTGCCACCTGCTCCTGGGCAAGCACCGAGCCGAAGAGCGGGATCGCCCAGGCCTCCGCGCGCTCGAGCAGGCCGCGCTCCGCGGGCGCGAACGAGCGCCCGGTCTCGACGAGCCCCGCGAGCGAGACGGCATCGCTCGCGAGCACCGCCGCCGCGAGCACGACGAGCCCGACGACGAGCAGGCTCCCCTGGATCACGTCGGTCACCGCGTCCGCCAGCAGCCCGCCCGCCGCGGTGTAGACGATCACGACGGCGGCCGAGAGCGCGAGGGCGGTCTCGAAGCCCACGTCCGACGAGGTCGCGACGACGTGGCCGAAGGCGCGGATCTGCGCCGCCGCCCAGAGGATCGAGGTCGGCGCCATCAGCATCACCGCGAGCCGCTCGACGCGCCGTCCGAAGCGCAGGGCGAAGAGATCGCCGAGCGTCGTGAGCCCGCGCCGCCAGAGCGGCACCGCGAAGACCCCGCCCAGCAGGAAGAGGCAGCCCGCATAGCCGAACGGATCCGCCGTCGCGCCGTCGAGCCCGAGGGCGTAGACGGCGCCCGCGACGCCGATGCAGCTCTCGGCCCCGAACCAGGTCGCGAACATCGAGAACGTGACGAGCACGGGGCCGAGCCGCCGCCCCGCGATCAGGTAGTCGGACTCCGTCGCGATCCGCCGGGAGACGAGCAGACCGACGGCGAGCTGGAGCCCGACGTAGGCGATCAGGGCGGCCAGCAGCCCGCTCATCGCATGGGCTCAGCGATCCGTCGCCGCGCGGCTCGCCGTCCGGCCCCGCGCGTCGGGCCGGAACAGGGCGTCGTTGTAGTGGCAATCCGCGGGAACCCAGTCGAAGGTCTTCGGCTCGGCGAACTTGTAGTAGAGCGCTCGCCGACCGGCCCGGGCGCCCGTCGGCGGAGGCGTCGTGTGCATCGCGTCGCCGAAGTGGACGGTGACGTCGCCGGACTCGGTCTCGAGGGCGACGTCGGGGAGCTCGCCCTCGCTGCCCCAGACGAGCCAGTGCTTCGAATAGCGGTGGGAGCCGGCCAGGACCTTGAGCTGGCCGTTCTCGGGGTTGGCCGGGTCGAGCTGGATCCCGACCTGGATCAGCGGACACATCACCGGATGCCCGCCGATGCCGTCGTCGACGTGCCAGCCGAGATCGCCGTTGCCCTTCACGACGTTCGAGTTCTTGATGAAGACCATCGGGCCGTCGAGCCGGTCGTCGCAGACGCGCAGGGTCTCGCCGGCCAGGCGCGCGAGCCGTGCGAGGCGCGGATCGTGGGAGAGCGCCTGGAGCGCCGGCGAGTGGCGCCCGAGATAGTTGATCCGCGTCACCACCTCGCGCCCGCTCGCGTCGACCGACCACCACGAGAAGGGATCGCCCGGCGTCGTCTTCGCGCGCACGTGCTCGACCTCGCGCCCGAAGCCCTCGACCTCCTCGGCGGAGAAGACGGAGCGGACGTGGAGATAGCCCGCGACCGCGAGGAAGTGGCGCATCGCATCGAGGTCGTCGTCGGGAGAGAACGCGTGGTGGAGATCGAGGGGCCGGCCATCGCGGTCGACGAGCGTCTCCCGGACCTGCGGCCCGTAGATCTCGCGCCCCTCGACGAGGGACTGGATCGCGGGCTCGAAGCGCTGCCAGCCGGCGAGGCTGCCGCGGACGATCGCGGCGCGCCCGGTCATGACGGCGCCCGAGGCGGTGATCAGCTGATGGAGGAACTCCGAGAACACGCCCTCGTCGAGGGCGACGACCGTCTCGGCGTCGGCCTCGCCCGGCGCGACGCGCAGCCCGGCCGCCGTCGGCCACCAGGTATACGCCGAGCCCGAGCCGACGCGGAACGCGAGAGGCGGGGCGCCCTCGAGGTCCCGGGCGACGAGGCCGCCGTGGCGTGCGACGAGCACGGGCAGGCGCTCGCGGTGGAACGCGTCGAAGCCGATCGGCTCGAAGGCCCGCGCGATCGCCTCGACCCACGGGAGCCCGGATCCCTCGCTGCTCGTCGCCATGGGACTCCTCGCTTCGCGTTCGCAGGCCGTGCCCCGCAGCGACACGAGCGCGTTTCGGCTCGATCACTCTAGGAGTGGCCCTCGGCCTGCGTCAAGCCGATCCGTCGGGCGCTCGCCGCGGCGTTTCCCGAGAGCTGCGGAATCAGGCATTCGCCCGCGTCGCGGATGCAGCGCATCACGATCTCGTGCGGGATCGATCCCATCTGGATCAGGCCCATCAGGCGATCGACCCCGAGCTGCTCGAGCTTGCGCAGCTTCGCGAGACAGCTGTCGACGTCGCCGATGATGACCGCGTCGTAGGGCTCGAGCGCCTCGAACGCCTCGACCGGATCGAGCTTCTCGCCGGCCATCTGCCGATTCATCAGCGCGATCACCGGCACCGGATCGTTCGGATCGAGATCGTAGGCGGGCTGCGCCTCGCCCGGCGCGAGGACGCGACTCTGTCCGTCGATCCAAGTCACCGACTGGGCACGGATGCCCTCGATCCAGTCGCTGCGCCGGACGCTGTAGACCTCGGGCTGCATGTTCATGAACCAGAGCGCCGCCTCGGCCGCCCCGCTCTCGATCGCCTCCCGACGGGTCCGGGCGCAGTGGAAGAAGGTGAACAGCGCGCGCTGGTCGTTCACGAATCGGCCCGCCGGAACGCATTGCTCGAGGCCCTTGCGATAGGCCTCGAAGGCGACCGCGAGCATCTCGGGCGGCGCGAGCAGGAGCGTCGCGAGGACGCCGACGCCGCAGCGCCCCGCCCGCTCGAAGCCCTCCATCCGGGCCGACGTGACCCAGAGCGGCGGATGCGGCTTCTGCAGCGGCCGGGGTACGACCTCGCGGGGCGGGATCGAGAGATGCTTGCCCGAGTAGGCGAAGGGCTTCTCGGTCCAGTACCGCGGGATCAGACGCAGCGCCTCCTCGACCTGGACGCGCGCCTCCTCGCCATCGACGCCGAAGGTCTCCCACTCGCGCTCGACCGAGCGCGCGAGGCCGAGCTCGAGGCGCCCCTTGCTCATCAGATCGAGGAAGGCGGCGCGCTCGGCGATCTGGAGGGGATGGTGGATGCCGAAGGGCGCGAGCGTGCCCGCGGTGCCGAGGCGGATCCGCTCGGTCTGCTGCGACAGGACGGTCAGGAACAGGTCGGGGGTCGAGCAGTAGCTGAACTCGCGGGTGCAGTGGTGCTCCACGCTCCACCAGCAGCCGAAGCCCATCGCGTCGGCGAGCTTCGCCTGCGCGATGGAATCCGCATAGAAGCTGGACTCGTCCTGGTCGAGCGGCTTCTGCAGCTCGGAAAATACGTCGAGAATCATGGGCGCTTCCTCTCGTCGGCAAGGGGCTCGCGCATTCTAGACCCGCGAAAGGCGCACCGGCCGCCCCCCGCGCAGGCCGACCGTCAGACCCGGACGCGAAATCGGACGGGAGGAACCGGTCCAGCCACGGTAGGATCGCGGGGGGTCTGCGAGGCGCGCGACCCCGGGATCACGTCCGCGCGACCGGACCGGTCCGGCGTCCGGCCGTGCGCCGCGCGCCGTGCGCCGCACGCCGCGATGAGAGTGCGAGAGAAAGTGAGCCCGAGAGAATTGAGCACGAGAAAGGAAGGCGACGTTCCTCCGATGCATCCGCGCATCTCGATCAACACCATCAGCTCCCTCGCGTGGCCCCTCGCCGACGACCTCGCGCTGCTCGAGCGCCTCGACGCGCCGGCCTTCGGTTTTCCGATGCTCAAGATCGAGGCGGACGTCGCGAGCGGCATCGCCGCGATCCGGAGATCCGGCCGCCGCGTCTCCTGCGTCGCGGCGTCGAGCGCCGACGCCTCACTGCTCGACGCGCAGGACGCGCTCGCCGTGCTGCGGCCCGCGATCGATACCGCCGCGGCCCTCGGCAGCCCGCTCTGCTACTTCACCTCGGGCCGGACGCCCGAGCGGATGAACACCGACGACGCCTGCGCGGCGCTCGTCGCGGCCCTGCCCGCTTCGGTCGCCTACGCCGCGACGCGCGGGGTGAAGCTCGCCGTCGAGAACAACAGCGTGACGACGCGCAAGACCGGCTTCGTCCACACCTTCCTCGACTCGGTCCGGCTCGCCGAGGAGGCGGACGTCCAGATCTGCCTCGAGCTGCAGAATTGCTGGTACGAGCGCGACCTCGCCCGTCAGTTCCGCGAGCACGTCGCCCACATCGGGATCGTCCAGGTCAGCGACTTCCGGGTCGGCGAGCCGCTGCGGCTCAACCGCTGCGTGCCCGGGGACGGCTCGATACCCCTGGCCTGGCTGATCGAGCGGCTGCTCGACGCGGGCTATGCCGGCGCGTTCGACCTCGAGCTGATCGGCCCGAGCATCGACGCCGAGGGCCCCGAGTCGGCGCTGCGGCGCGCCACGTCCTGGCTCGGCGATCGGTTGACGGAGTACGGAGCATGAGCGGCGGATATCCCTCCTCCCGGGAGCTGATGGATCGGGCCCGGGAACGGACCGGACTCGAGGATTTCGGGTCGTCCGGCTTCCTCGAAGGTCTCGAGATCCTGCTCGAGAGCCTCGCGGCCGACGCCCCCTACGCACCGGAGGACCGGGCGCGCGCGATCGAGCTGATCCTGCGGCGGCTCGCCAATCGCCTGAAGATCGAGGACTGGCTCGCGGACCATCCCGAGATCCTCCGGGCGCCCATCGATCGCCCCGTCTCGATCGTCGGCCTGCCGCGCACGGGGACGACCGCCCTCGGCAACATGATGTCCCTCGATCCGCGCTTCCGGCCGCTGCGCCCCTGGGAGCAGGAGGAGCCCTGCCCGCCGCCGCGCCTCGAGGACGAGGAGCGCGATCCCCGGCGCGTCGCCTACTGCGCGCGGATCGAGACGATGCTGCGCGAGCAGCCCGAGCAGGCCGCGATGCACATCTGGGACACCGACGCGACGATGGAGGACACCGAGGTCCTCGGCCTCGAGTTCCGCGCGCAGCAGATGACGATGCCCGTCTGGCGCTACCACGCCTGGTGGCGCAAGAGCGACATGCGCTCGACCTTCCTCCAGCACGCGCGGGTCGCCCGACTGCTGCAGTCGCGGCGCCCTCCGAACCGCTGGCTCTTCAAGGCCCCGCACCACAAGTTCCACCTCGACCACCTGCTCGACGCCTATCCCGACATCCGCTTCGTGTTCACGCACCGCGATCCGGCGAAGGCGGTGCCGTCGTACGCGAGCTTCGTGGCGGCGCTGTTTCCGCCGGCGGTGGTCGAGAAGATCGGCCGCGTCAAGATCGGGCAGGAGATCCACCGCCATCTGCGCACCGGCATGGAGCAGGCGATGGCCGCCCGCGCGAAGCTCGGCCCCGACCGCGTCCTCGACGTCCACCACCGGGCCTTCGTCACGAACCCGATGGCCGAGCTCGAGCGGATCTACGCCTGGCTCGGCATGGACCTCCCCGACGCGCTGCGCGCCCGCTTCGAGCGCTGGCGCGCCGAGAATTCCTCCGGCGCCCACGGTGCCCATCACTACACCGCCGCCGAATACGGCCTGTCCGCGGAGTCGATCCGCGAGGAATACGCCGACTACATCCGGGCCTACCAGGTCGAGGTCGAGCTCGGGAAGGGGAAGCGATGACGACGGCGACGCCGAAGCTCGAAGGGCGGAAGATCCTCGTCACCGGTCCCGCGGGCCAGATCGCCTTTCCCATGGCCCGCGCCCTCGCGCGCTCGAACGAGGTCTGGGGCATCGCGCGCTTCAGCGAGACCGCCTCGCGCCAGGAGGTCGAGGACGCGGGGATCCGCACGCTCGTCGTCGATCTCGAAGAGCCCGACTTCGCGAAGCTGCCCCGCGACTTCGACTACCTGCTCCACCTCGCGGCCACGGTCCGGGGCGCCGACTACGACGGCTCGATCCGCGTGAACGCCGAGGGCACGGGGCTCCTGCTCTCCCACTGCCGCGACGTGAAGGCGGCGCTCGTGATGTCGACCGTCTCGGTCTACAAGCCCCATCCCGATCCCTGGCATGCGTTCACGGAGGGCGATCCGCTGGGCGACATCATGCTCCCCTTCGCCCAGGCCTACAGCATCAGCAAGATCGCCGAGGAAGGCGTCGTCCGGTTCTGTGCACGCGAGTTCGGGATCCCGATCACGATCGCGCGGATGGGCGCCGCCTACGGACCCCGCGGCGGGCTCCCGATCTTCGCGATCCAGGCCCTCCTGGCGAACGGCAAGGCCACGACGCGCTTCGATCCGTGTCCGTACAGCCCGATCCACGACGACGACATGCTGGCCCAGGTCGCCCCGCTGCTCGGGGCCGCGAGCGTGCCGGCGACGATCGTGAACTGGGCGGGCGACGAGGCGGTCAGCCTGCAGGACATCGTCGCCTACGGCGCGGAGCTGCTCGGTCTCGAGCCGCGCATCGAGGTGACGCCGGTGCCGGGCGCCTCGATCGGCTCGGTCGCCGATCCGACGCGCCGCCGGGCGATCACGGGCCCGTGTCGCGTCGGCTGGCGCGACGGCCTGCGCCGCGCCCTCGAAACGCTCTACCCGGACCGGGTCGCCCGCGCGGCGGCCGGTCGAGAAAGGCAAGGATCATGAGCTCCAACCGCCTCGAGATGCCCGAATGGGCCGCCATGCTGCGCAACATCGCGCCGGTCGGTGATCAGCTGATCAACCGCTGGGGCCGAACGAACCCCTCCGCCGACGACCGCCGCGACCTCTTCCGCCTCGCGCTCTCGGCCGTGGCGAACGGCTACCTCTCCCACATCGCGCTCGATCCGCGGCGCCCGACCTGGACGCCCTGCTGGAACATCTCGATGAACATGGGCGGCCCCTGCCCCGACTACACCTATCGCACCACCGACGTCGATCCCAAGGGCGTCTATCGCATCAGCGGCTTCCGGGGCACCAACCGCTTCGTCGAGATCGGTCAGCAGAGCTACGAGCTGCTGGGCCACGAGGGCCCGACCTCCGTCGCGCCGATGCAGCACAGCCTCGACGAGCTCACGCTCGGCGCGAAGGGCGCCTTCAGCGTGATCCTCTCCGCCGAGCGACCGGCCGGGTACGCGGGCGACTGGTGGCCGCTCCAGTCGGCGACGGTGCGGCTGCTGATGCGGCAATGCGCCGTCGACTGGATCGAGGAGGTCGATGCGCGGATCGCGATCGAGCGCCTCGACGACGTGCCCCCGACGACGACGGCCGAGATCGACCGTCGCATCGCGAACCTCGGTCCCTGGGCGGAGGGCATGGTCCGCTTCGACATCGACCTCGCGCGCTGGTACCGCGACCACCACGGTGTCAACGTGCTGACGCGCTCGAAGAAGATCGAGTCGATCGGCGGCATGCCGAACCAGATCTACTACGACGGCGCCTACGAGATCGACGACGACGAGGCGCTCGTGATCGAGACGGCACTGCCGAAGAAGTGCCTCTACTGGTCGCTGCTCGTCGCGGACGACCGCTTCGCCACGGTCGACTGGGCGAACCACCAGTCGAGCCTCAACGAATCCCAGGCCCGTCTCGACCGGGACGGCAAGGTCCGGGCGGTCATCTCGAAGCGCGATCCCGGTGTCCAGAACTGGCTCGACAAGGCGGACAATCCCTGGGGCATCATCCAGCTGCGCTGGAAGCTCCCGAGCGACGCGCCCGACCCGGTCGTGACCCGCTGCAAGCTCGCCGACGTGCGCAAGCACCTTCCCGCCGACACGCCCGTCTACACGCGCGAGGAGCGCGAAGAGGCGCTCCGCCGGCGGCGCGTCGGCTACCAGATGCGGCAGCACTGGTGAGCGGCGTCCGAGATCGCCCGAAGGAAGGCACGGCCGGGGACCTCTGCCCGACCGGGCGGGGGCCGGTCCTCGAGTCGGGAGCATGCCGCGCACCGACCGATTTGCCTGCCACAATCGGGTCTTCCGGACCACTCACGGGGCGTCTCAGTAGAAGGACGCCCCGATGCAACCGACTCACATCGCCCCGATGGGTCTCTCGCTCTCCCTGCTGGTGCTCGCTTCGATCCTGGGGGCCGGAGCAGCGACCGCACTGACGGTGGAGACGTCGACGGCGGCCAACGCCAACGTCTCCCTCTCCAGTAGCGCGGGCAACGTGACCTGCAACGACAGCGGGGGGACCGCGACCTTGGCGACGGCCTCCTGCGGCCGCATCGCGTCGAGCCCCAATGCCGACGACCCGACGGTGACCCGGGCGTTTGCGACGGCTTCTGCGTCTTCCGCCTTCGGGCAGCTCGCCCTCGGCGTCCACGCGGAAGGGGCGATCTCGAACGGAGGGGGACCGAGCCCGGCGGCCGGGGGCCAGGCGAGCGCGGGCTTCGTCGACAGCATGCAGTTCCGCAACCTCGCCCTGCCCTTCGACGAGCCCATGCTGATCACGCTCCATTTCGCCATCAGCGGCCGCTCGAACGCGCCCGCGATCACTTCCTGGTTGACCGTCTCGGACGGCATCTTCGGCGCGACCTTCACGCCGACGTTCTTCGGAACGAGCGGTGGACAGACATCCTGCGGGCTGGTCACTTCCAGCAGCTGCGAGCTCTCCTTCATCGTGCCGAACGGACGGGGCGGATTCGTGTCGGCGGTGGCCCAGGCAAACGCCGGCGTTTCCGCCGGCGATCGCGCAGCGCCCGGCTCCGCCGCGATCGTCGACCTCGACTTCACCCACACCATCAAGCTGGATCTCGTCGAGTTTCGACACAACGGTCAACTGCTGGATCCATCGTCCTCCCGGATTACCGCCGGTTCCGGCACGCTCTATCCGCTCCTGCCGGTCCCGGAGCCCGGGACGGCGCTGCTGGTGGGCCTCGGACTCGCGGCGCTGGGCACGCGTGCCCGAGCCGCCGATCGGCAAGCCAATCGCGCCTGAGCGGCACGCTCCGGTCTCCTCGGACTCCCCCGGACCCGCGCGCTATGGTCCGGCGGCCCGAAATCCGGCCGAGACCGGGCCGCCCCCTGCCGAGCGACCCGCCGAGAGGAGAATCCCGCCGATGACCGCCACCCTCGCCGACGCCCGACTCGTCCTCGAAGCCGGATCGCGGCTGCTCGCCGATGCCGTGGAGTCGGCGAAGCGCCTGACGAAGAACGGCAACGACATAGACGACCACCAGGTCGTGACCGAGCGGGTGGCCTACGCCGCAACCGAGGCCGTCGCAGCCCACGAGGTCCTGGCCGAGCTCGAGCGCTGGCGCGCCGACGGCAAGGCGACGCCGATCCGCGAGAAGACCGCGATCGCCGCGGTCGGCGAGCTGATGACGAATCTCCACTTCCGCCTGTCGGGCGTCGTCGAAGAGCTCGGACTCGGCGACGCGGCCGTCGAGCGCAGCTTCCCCGCCAGCGTGCGCACCGCGCTGCGCCGCACGACGGCCGAGCGCCTGCTGCGCGAGCTCGGCGCGAACGTCGCCGCGACGCGGGGGGCCAACGACTGGGCCCTCGACGAGACCCACGAGCAGGTGCGCGACCAGGTCCGCCAGTTCGCGACCGACGAGATCGCGCCCCACGCCGAGCACATCCACCGGTCCGACGAGACGATCCCCGAGGCCTTCATCGAGAAGATGGCCGAGCTCGGCTTCTTCGGGCTCTCGATCCCCGAGGCCTACGGCGGCGTCGAGATGGGCAATCTCGCGATGATCCTCACGACCGAGGAGCTCTCGCGCGCCTCGCTCGCGGCGGCGGGCTCGCTGATCACGCGCCCCGAGATCCTGACGAAGGCCCTGATGGGCGGCGGAACCGAGGCGCAGAAGAAGTTCTGGCTGCCGAAGCTCGCGTCGGGCGAGATCATGGCGGGCATCTCGGTGACCGAGCCGGACATCGGCTCCGACGTGGCGAGCGTGAAGTGCCGCGCGGCGCGCGGGACGGTCGGCGGCGTGGACGGCTGGATCATCGACGGCCCGAAGGCGTGGTGCACGTTCGCCGGCCGGGCCAACGTGCTCGCCGTCCTGCTGCGCACGGACCCGGACGTCTCGAAGGGCGCGAAGGGCCTCTCCCTCTTCGTGGTGCCGAAGCCCTCGACCCGCGACCACACCTTCGACTTCAGCCAGCCCGGGGGCGGCCGCCTCGTCGGCAAGGCCGACGCGACGCCGGGCTACCGCGGCATGCACTCCTACACCCTCAACTTCGAGCGCTGGTTCGTGCCCGCCGACCACCTCGTCGGCGAAGCGAAGGGCGAAGGGCGCGGCTTCTATCTGCAGATGGCGGGCTTCGCGGCCGGCCGCCTCCAGACCGGCGGACGCGGCTGCGGCCTGGCCCAGGCCGCCCTCGAGGAGACCGCGAAGTACGTCGTCGACCGCAAGCAGTTCGAGCAGCCGATCTCCGAGTTCCAGCTGACGCAGTACACCCTCGGCAAGATGGCGGCCCAGATCGCCGGCGCCCGCGCGATCACCTACGCCGCCGCCCGCGCCTTCGACGAGGACGAGCGCGCCGCGGCCCCCCTCGCGGCCCAGGCCAAGCTGCTCGCCTGCGACGTCGCCGTCTCGGCGACGCAGTCGGGCCAGCTGATGCACGGTGGCTGGGGCTATGCCGAGGAGTATCCGATCAGCCGCTACGTCGTCGACGCGACGGTGCTCCCGATCTTCGAGGGCGTGAAGCCGATCCTCGAGCTCAAGGTCATCGGCAAGGCGATCCTCGGCGCCTGAGGGGCTCTCGGCGCGCCGCGTGCTAGGCGGGCGGTCGGACGTCGCTCGCGAAGAAGGCCCGCAGGACCTCGATCATGGGCGCGACGTCCGCCGCGGCGGCCATCTCCCGGCACGAGTGCATCGAGAGCATCGGGTTGCCGACGTCGACCGTCCGGATACCGACCCGGGCGGCGCTGATCGGCCCGATCGTCGAGCCGCAGCCGAGGTCGCTGCGGGCGACGAAGTGCTGGGGCGTGACGCCGACCTCCTCGCAGAGCGACGTGAAGAGCCCGGCGCTCTCCGCATCCGTCGCGTAGGACTGGTTGACGTTGCGCTTGATCACCGGCCCGCGGCCCAGCACCGGGCGATGGCCCGGCTCGTGGCGATCCGCGTAGTTCGGATGGACGGCATGGGCCATGTCCGCGGAGACGAGCCAGGACCTCGACGCCGCGCGCTCGAAGGCCTGCTCCGCCGTCCGGCCCTTCGCCCCCGGCGCGGCGAAGCCGGCCGAGACGCGCGTCAGCACGTCGGCGAGAAAGCTCCCCGCCGCCCCGGCCTGGCTGCGGCTGCCGACCTCCTCGTGGTCGTAGAAGACGATCGCGCGGGTCGAAGCGGCGCGATGCGCGGCCGACCCCCGCCGGCCTGCGATCAGGGCCCGGAGCGCGGCATGGCAGGAGGCGAGGTTGTCGAGCCGGGGCGCGAGGACGAGCTCCCCCTCCGCACCGGCGCGCGCCGCGGGCTGGGTGTCGTAGGTCATCAGATCGTAGGCGAGGACCTCGGTGGGCTTCGCCGACTTGCGCCCCCGCTTCCCGCCGATCGCATCGCCGATCAGGCGAGCGAGGGAGATCTTCTCCGACAGGCCGACGACGGGCACCATGTGCTGCTGCGCGTTGAGCTTCAGGCCCTCCTGGTTGAGCTCGCGATTGAGATGGATCGCGAGGCTCGGCACGCGCAGGACGGGGCGCTCGAGATCGACGAGCTCGCTCCGGAGGCCCGTCCCGTCGCGCACGACGACGCGCCCGGCGAGGGAGAGGTCGCGATCGAGCCAGGTGTGGAGCAGGACGCCGCCGTAGGGCTCGACGGCGAGCTGGGCGTAGCCGTGGGCGCGGACGTCGGGGTTGGGCTTCACGCGCAGGTTGGGCGAGTCGGTGTGGGCGCCGACGATCCGGAAGCCCGCCTCGGCCGGCGGGGCCGACCCGATCTCGAAGGCCGCGATGCTCCCGCCGCGCACGACGTAGCGGCGATCGCCCGGCGCGACCGACCAGACCTCGGCCTCCTTGAGGCGCGCGAAGCCGGCCTCCTCGAGGAGCGCGGCGACGGTGGCGACCGCGTGATGGGGCGTGGGCGAGCGATCGATGAAGGCGAGGAGATCGGCGACCGGGTCTTGCATGACGCCGGAGCATAGCCGGCGTCATGCGTGGACCCTATGCGCTAGAAGCGCAGCTCGACGCCGACGGCATTGCGCGTCTTCGGGCGCAGACGCAGCCGGACGACCATGTCGCGGTGAGCGATCTGCACCGCGCGCTGCGTGCGGAGCAGGTCGCTGTTCTTCTTGCGGAAGCCCGACTTCTTCTCGAGCTCCTTCGCCTGACCCCGGGCGACGGCCGCCGCGATCGCGGCGTCGGTCTGCCGGGCGGTGAAGGGCGCCGGCCCGCCGCGTACGGCGAGCAGCGCGTCGAGCTCCCGCCCGTGACGAATCGTCGACCGGTCGAGCGCCATCGGCACCTGAGCGGCATCGACCGACGGGTTCGTCACGAGGACGTTCGCCGTATTGCCCCGCCCCACGCCGCCCCCGGCGGCGCCGTTCTGGGCCAGGCCCTCCCGGGTCGCGCAGAGCAGCAGCACCACCAGGGTCGCCGTCGCGAGGCTGCTCGAGGCGAAACGCAGCTCGGCCTCCAGCCCGAGCAGGGCCGGAAGGAGCGATTCCACACTCTCACGCATCTCGAAGCGGTCCATCGTCGTACCTCCGCCCCCTCCGGGTGAGCCCACGCTCTGCAGTGTTGGAGTGCAAACACCGCGCCACGGTTCGAAACGACCGACGGGGAGCCGCCGACGCCCTGGAATCGACGGCGCGGAGGCCCTTTCCCGAGCGGCACCGCAAAACGGGACCGACTGCGAAAAGTGCTGGATCGACGAGGGAAATTTGCCGGCCCCCCGCGGGACAATGCAGCGGACTTCAGGGTCGGACGAGCCAGCGCGCGGCCTTGCGCGCCATCCGGGCGAGGCTCTCCTCGGCGAGGTGCGCCTCGAGGTCGGCCGCGGGAAACCAGCGCAGGGCCTTCGACTCCGACCGCTGCCGGGCGAGGGGCGCCCGCTCGGAGGCCTCGAGGAGGAATCGGACGTCGTGGTGCTCGTGGGCGGGCTCGTCGCCGCGGGCCGGAATCACATGGACGTCGACGTCGAGCAGGACGGCCCCGCTCGCATCGGCCACCACGCGAAACTCGGCGAGCCCGGACTCCTCGCGGGCCTCACGCAAAGCGGAGGCGAGCACGTCCGAGTCGCCGTCGGTGTGGCCGCCGAGCTGGAGCCAGCGGTCGAGCTTGCGGTGATGGGTGAGCAGCACGGCGCGCGACTCCCGCGACACGATCCAGGCCGAAGCCGTGACGTGGCCCGGGCGGAAGCAGTCGCGCTCGAAGCAGTGGGGCTCTCCCTCGACCAGCGCGAGCACGCGTCCGGTCGTCGCGCCCTCCTCGGGGTGGCGATCCGCATAACGTCGCAGCAGCTCGATCAGGTCCGTACGCGTCATGCGTCTCCTGTCTTCGCGGAGCCGGAGCTCAGAAGGGCAGACCGAAGCCCGCGGAGAAGTTGAAGCCGTCGTGGGAGAATCCGAAGTCGGCCCGGAAGATCGCCGCGCGCTCGACGGTGACCCGGGCGCTCACGCCGTAGCTCTGGATCAGGCTCTCGTGGAAGAGCGCAAAGCCGTTGTCGCCGACTCCGCCCACCTCGTAGAAGGCGGCGGCGCCGACGCGCTCGACGCGGATGTGGCGCCAGATGGTGAAGCCGCGGGCCAGCAGCCAGAAGCGATACTCGGCGGCGGCCGTCCAGACTGCGTCGTCGCGCCAGCGGCCCTCGATGTAGCCGCGCTGGATCTCCGAGCCGCCGAGGGAGGGGCGCGCGAAGAAGGGCAGATCGCCGGAGGAGAGGCGCGACTCGAAGTGGAGCGCGAGGGTGTCGGTCGGCGGATTCTCCTCGTCTTTCGTGCCGCCGTCGTGGAAGATCGGCCAGACCGGGACGACCTGATCGGCGAAGATCAGGTACGTCGCACCGACCTTCCCGTCGGTCTGGACGACCGCGGCGTCGACCGCCCCGCCGATCGCGGTCCCGCGATACGGATTGCGCTGGCTGTCGCGCGTGTCCCAGCGCAGTCCGCCGCCGACCCATCCGAGCGCGACCTCCTCGGCCTGGCCGAACAGATAGGCGAAGCTCGGATCGTTGGCGGGGCTCTCCATCGAGGGATGGCCACCCACGCGACCGTGGTCCAGCCAGTGGCCCTCGCCGTGGACGCCGAGCTCGAGGATGAAGTCGTCGAACCGCCCCGGCAGCGAGCTCGAGAGGCCGACGTCCGCGAAGGCGACCTCGTCCGTGTAGCTCGACTCGTCGTCCTCGTTGGTCGTCGGACCGATGCCGTAGAAGCGGCGCGTCAGGGTCTTGCGGTAGCCGCCGCCCGCCGACAGGAAGCTGCGCTCCTCCTGGAGCACCCCGCCGTCGGGCAGGTCCATGTGCTTGAGCCAGCGCCGCCAGCGCGCGGTGTAGCTCTGCTGTCCCTCGGTGGTGTAGGAGAAGAAGGCGCCGAGGAACTCGCGGCGGCGCTGCTGGCGGAAGTCGATGTCGGTGATGCCGAGGCCGCCGCCGGTGCCGACGTCGGCGTTGTGGAAGAAGAGCGGGACGGCGAAGCTCGAGACGAGGAAGCGCTCGAAGAAGTTGCCCGGCTTGAGCCGGCCTTCGGGGATGTAGCGCCAGCGCTCCGGATGGTCGACGTACTTCGCCTTCTCGACCATCGGGATGCGGCCGTTGCGCTCCATCCCGCGATAGGGGTCGTAGACGGACTCGAGCTCCGGCGTCGCGGGCTGGGGCTTGCTCGTCTCCTCGGCCACGCCGGCGCTCGCGAAGGCGAACGTGGTCGACGCGATCGTCGCCAGCACCGTCGCGATCGGGCTGCCTGCGAGCGGGGTCCGCGCGGTGCGCGAGGCGTGGGGCATGATCCGGGTCCGGGGTCCCTCTCGTCTCAGCCGGCGACCGGCGTGCGCATCGTGACGAACTCCTCGGCCGCCGTCGGATGGATGCCGAGCGTGGCGTCGAAATCGGCCTTCGTCGCGCCCGCCTTGATGGCCACCGCGAAGCCCTGGACGATTTCCCCGGCCTCGGCGCCCACCATGTGGAGCCCGACCACCCGATCGCTCTTGCGATCGACGATCAGCTTCATGAGCGTGCGCTCGTGGCCGTGGGTCAGCGTGTGCTTCAGGGCACGGAAGGTCGTGCGATAGACGTCGATCTCGCCGTAGCGCTGGCGCGCGGCGGCCTCGGTCAGGCCGACGGTGCCGACGGGGGGCTGGGAGAAGACGGCGGCGGGGACGTTCTCGTGGTCCGGCGAGCGCGGGGCCTTGCCGAAGAGCGTCTCCGAGAGACACACGCCCTCGTGGATCGCGACGGGCGTCAGGTTGAGGCGATTGGTGACGTCCCCGATCGCCCAGATCGAAGGCACGCTCGTCCGGGAGTAGGCGTCCACGACGATCGAGCCGTCGGGTGCGAGAGCGACCCCGACCTCCTCGAGCCCGAGATCCGCCGAGTTCGGATGGCGCCCGGTCGCGAAGAGCACGAGGTCCGTCTCGAGCTGGGAGCCGTCCGAGAGGGTCGCGCGCAGCCCCGAGCGGGCCTTCGCGAGGGCCGTCAGGTTGGTCTCGAGACGCAGGTCGATGCCCCGGCCCTGCATCTGATCCGCGAGATGGCGGCGGACGTCGTCGTCGAAGCCGCGCAGGAAGAGCGGCCCGCGGTGGATCTGGGTCACGTCGACGCCGAGGCCGTGGAAGATGCCCGCGAACTCGACGGCGATGTAGCCACCGCCCACGATCAGCGCGCGACGCGGGAGCGAATCGAGGTAGAAGAGCTCGTTCGACGTCACACCGAGCTCGGCGCCCGGAATGTCGGGGCGATTCGGCCAGCCGCCCGTCGCGACGAGGATGTGGTCGGCCGTGAAGCGCTCGCCCGCGACCTCGACCGCATGGGGCCCGACGATGCGCGCGCGGCCCGGGACGTGGCGCACGCCGGCATCGCGCAGCAGCCCGGCGTAGATCCCGTTGAGCCGCTCGATCTCGCGCGTCTTGTTGTCGCGCAGCGTCGGCCAGTCGAAGCCGGCCTGTCCCACCGTCCAGCCGTAGCCCGCGACGGCCTCGCTCATCTCGTCCCGGAAGTGCGCCGCGTAGACGAAGAGCTTCTTCGGAACGCAGCCGACGTTGACGCAGGTCCCGCCGAGGGCCCCCTCCTCCGCGATGGCCACCCGGGCCCCGCGCGCCGCCGAGAAGCGCGAGGCGCGTACGCCCCCCGAACCCGCCCCGATCACGAACAGATCGAAATCACGCTCCGCCACGCCCACTCCTCGTCCGCGATGGATCGCCGGCGCCTACGATAGCCCGCCCCGCCCCGAGCGGAGCGCCGCGGCACGAAGCCCCCGGTCGAAGGGTGACCGCGCGTGCGGCGTGCCGCGATGGAGTACGGTTGGGGCCGTGGCCGCCCCGACTCCGACACCCCCTGCCCCGCCCGACGCGCCGGACGCGAGCCGACCGGGTCGGGCGACCCGGATCCCGGCCCTCGTCCTCTCGGGCTTCCTCGGCTCCGGCAAGACGACTCTCGTCCAGCGGCTGCTGCGCGACGCCCGGCGCAGCGGCCTGCGGATCGCCCTCGTCTCGAACGAGCTCGGTGCCCTGGGCATCGACCGGGCCCTGCTCGGCGCCGGAGAGCAGGCCTACGTCGAGCTCGAGGGGGGCTGCGTCTGCTGCGAGCTCTCGGACGACCTCGTCGAGACGCTGGCCCGGCTCGAACGCGAGGTCGCGCCGGATCGCTTCGTGATCGAGACGTCGGGGGTGGCCCTGCCCTACGACACCCAGCTCAACTTCTTTCGTCCGCCCGTCCGGGACTTCATCGGCGACGACATCGCGGTCGTGGTCGTCAACGCCGAGCAGCTCGCCGAGGGACGCGATCTCGAGGGCACCTTCGAGGACCAGGTCCAGTCCGCCGACCTGCTCGTGCTCAACAAGCTCGACCTCGTCCCCGAGTCCGAGTGGGACGCGATCGAGGCGCGCCTGCGGGCGATCGAGCCCGACGCACCGATCGTGCGGGCGGTGCGCGGCGACGTCGATCCGCGGCTGCTCTTCCCGCCCGATCTCGGCGAGCGCGACCGGCTCGGTCCGCCTCCCGAGCCGGCGCCCCATGGCCATGCCCACTACGTCACCGGGGAGTGGCGGCCGGAGGCCGGCCTCTCGTGCGAGACCCTGCGCGACGCGCTCGCCGGCCTCGATCTGCTGCGCGCGAAGGGCTTCGTCGTGACCGACGAGGGGCTTCGCCTCGTCCAGGTCGTCGGCCGCCGCGTCGAGATCGAGCCGCCGCCCGAGCCGCCGCCCGCGGCCCTGATCGGCCGCATCGTCACGATCCGGAGGGCGCGGCCGGACGAGGCCGACCCCGCGTCGGACGCTTGCCCGGACCACGACTCCGCGTCGGCGACCGCGCCGGCTTCTTCGACGGCTTCGCGGTCCCCTTCGACTTCTTCGCCGCGTTCGACTTGATCCGCGCCCTGGACCGGGGTCCACCGCCACCGGCCCGGCGCTCCTCCTCCATCCGCTTGCGCGTCGCCGCGAAGCTGCAGATCGGGCAGGCGGCGAGATCGTGGCCCCGGGCGGGACAGACCTCGCGCCCGAACAGGATGATCGCGAGATGGAGCCAGCTCCAGCTCGACTCGGGAAAGAGCGCCTTCAGGTCGCGCTCGGTCTGCTCGACGCTCGATCCATCGGAGAGGCCCCAGCGCGCGGCCAGGCGATGGATGTGGGTGTCGACGGGAAAGGCGGGCCGGCCGAAGGCCTGGGCCAGCACGACGCTCGCGGTCTTGTGGCCGACGCCGGGCAGCGCCTCGAGGGCGGCCAGATCATCGGGCACCCGGCCGCCGTGCTCGCGCACGAGGATCTCCGAGAGCGCCCGGATGTTCTTCGCCTTGGCCGGAGCGAGGCCGCAGGAGCGGATCGCCTGCAGGATCTCGGCGACCGGCAGCTTCGCCATGGCCTCCGGCGTGCGCGCCCGGGCGAAGAGGCCTGGCGTCACCTGATTGACCCGCTCGTCGGTCGTCTGGGCCGACAGCAGGACGGCGACGAGCAGCGTGAAGGGATCGTCGTGGTGGAGCGGGATGGGCGGATCGGGGTAGCGCGCGGCGAGCAGCGCGGCGATCCGCTCCGCCTTCTCGGCGCGGGTCATGGGGCGGCAGATTATCAGACGGCGATTGAGCCGGCGCCGGGACCGACTACTCTCTGCGAGGCCCTTCTTCCACCTCCATCCTGTGCGGGAATCCCGTGTCCCTCGACCCCTCCAATCCCGATCGGAACGCGGCCTGGGGAATCGGGGAGCCGTCGATCGCGGGCGCGACCCACGTCGGCGTCGTCCGCCGGGTCAACCAGGACGCCTTCTTCCGCTGGGACGACGCGCAGCGCGGCGAGATCCTGCTGGTCGTCGCCGACGGGCTCGGGGGCCATCGCGGCGGCGAGGTCGCGAGCCAGATGGCGACGCAGATGATCGGCCCCCTCGTCGCCATGGGCGATCGCCGCCCGCCCGAGCGCCTCGTCCACGCGATCGGCGAGGCGAATCGCATGATCCACGAAGCGGCCCGCAAGGACGACGAGCTCGAGGGCATGGGGACGACGGTCGTCTGCCTGTTGATCAACCGCGACGGCCGAGCCTGGGTCGCCCACGTCGGCGACAGCCGCCTCTACCGCCTGCGGGACGGCGCCTTCGAGCCCCTCACCGAGGACCACTCGCTGGTGGCGACCCTCGTGCGCGAGGGCGTGCTCCGGCCCGAGGAGGCCCGGACGGATCCGCGCAAGAACCAGATCCTGCGCGCCCTCGGCGTCCGCAAGGAGGTCGAGGTCGACGTCGCGCCCCTCGAGCCGATGCCCGGCGACGCCTATCTCCTCTGCACCGACGGCCTCCATGGTCTGGTCGCCGAGCACGAGATCCGGAGCCTCGCCCTCGAGCCCGGCGAGCCCGCCCTCGCGATCGAAAAGCTGATCGAGGCCGCGAATCGCGCCGGCGGCACGGACAACGTGACCTGCATGCTCGCGCGCTTCCCGGAGCCGGCGGACGGGCCGGTGTCCCGCGAAGAGCTGCTGCGCCGACTGGCCGCCGCGCGCGAGCTCTGGCGCCCCCGCGACGCCGAATGAGCGCTCCGAAGCGGCGCCTGATCGACTGGGTGCCCGAGGGCGCGCGGCTCGGCTCCGACGCGATCTTCGACCGCTTCACGCGCTTCTGCGCGGACGCGGGGCTCGAGCTCTACCCTGCGCAGGAAGAGGCCCTGCTCGAGTGCTTCACGAACCACCACGTCGTGCTCAACACGCCGACCGGCTCGGGCAAGTCGCTGGTCGCCCTCGGCCTGCATTTCAAGGCGCTGTGCGAGGGCCGCCGCTCGTTCTACACCGCACCGATCAAGGCGCTCGTCAGCGAGAAGTTCTTCGCGCTCTGCGAGGCCTTCGGCCCCGAGAACGTCGGCATGCTGACGGGCGACGCCTCGATCAACTGGGCCGCCCCGGTCGTCTGCTGCACCGCCGAGGTCCTCGCCAACATGGCGCTGCGCCAGGGCGACGCGACCGACGCGCCCTACGTCGCGATGGACGAGTTCCACTACTTCGCCGACCGCGACCGCGGCTGGGCCTGGCAGGTCCCGCTGCTCGTGCTCCGCAAGACGCGCTTCCTGCTGATGTCGGCGACGCTCGGCAACACGGCGCCGATCGAGGAGAAGCTCGCTCGCCTCACCGACCGCCGCGTCGCCCACGTCTTCAGCGACGAGCGGCCCGTCCCCCTCGACTTCAGCTACCGCGAGACGCCGATCGTCGAGACGGTCGAGAAGCTGCTCGCGGGCGGCCGCGGTCCGATCTACATCGTCCACTTCACGCAACGCGAGGCCGCCGAGCAGGCCCAGGGACTCACCGGCGCCCAGATCACCGACCGCGACGAGAAGCGCGCCCTCGCCGAGGCGACCTCCGGCTTCCGCTTCGACTCGCCCTACGGCAAGGACCTCCAGCGCTTCCTGCGCTTCGGCGTCGGTCTCCACCACGCGGGCCTGCTCCCGAAGTACCGCCTGCTCGTCGAGCAGCTCGCCCAGAAGGGCCTGCTCAAGGTCATCTGCGGGACCGATACCCTGGGCGTCGGCGTCAACATCCCCATCCGCACCGTTCTCTTCACCAAACTCTCGAAATTCGATGGCGAGAAGGTGGGCATCCTCTCCGTCCGGGAGTTCAAGCAGATCGCGGGACGCGCCGGGCGCCGCGGCTTCGACACCGCCGGCAGCATCGTCTGCCAGGCCCCCGAGCACGTGATCGAGAACCTGCGCGCGGCGACCCGCGCCGCGGAGAAGGGCAAGGGGAAGAAGCCCGAGAAGAAGGCGCCGCCCCGGGGCTTCGTCGGCTGGACGCGAGAGACCTTCGAGCAGCTGATCGAGCGGCCGCCCGAGATGCTGCGCTCCCAGTTCGCCCTCTCCCACGGCATGCTGGTCGCGCTGCTCCAGCGCGGCGCCGATCAATCGCTCCCCGGCTCGGGATGGCGCGAGCTGGTCGCGCTGATCGACGACAGCTTCGAGACCCCGGTCCGCAAGCGCAGGCTCCGACGCGAGGCGGCGATCCTGTTCCGCTCGCTGCGCCGGGCGGGGATCGTCCGCGTCGAGAAGGCGGTCGGACGCGGGCGCGCCGCGGACGGCGGGTCCGACGGACGTGAACGTCCGCGCGGTGCGACGGCCCGCGTCGACGCGAACCTCCAGCGCGACTTCGGGCTCCACCACACGCTCTCGCTCTACCTCGTCGATGCCGTCGCGGCCCTCGATCCCGCGTCCCCCGACTACGCCCTCGACGTCGTCTCCGTCGCCGAGGCGATCCTCGAGAATCCGCGGGCCCTGCTCGAGGCGCAGGTCCGGGTCCGCAAGGACGAGCTGATCGCCGAGTGGAAGGCCGACGGCGTGCCCTTCGAGGAGCGCATCGCGCGGCTCGAGACGGTGACCTGGGACAAGCCGATCGCGCCCTTCCTCTACGCGACCTTCGACCTGTTCTGCGAGCAGCATCCCTGGGTCGGCGGCGATTCGATCCGGCCGAAGTCGATCGCCCGCGAGCTCTGGGAAGGCTTCCTCTCCTTCGAGGACTACGTGCGGCGCTACGGCATCGCGCGGCTCGAGGGCGTCCTGCTGCGGTATCTGAGCCAGGTCCATTCGACGCTCGCCCGCAACCTGCCGGAATCCGCGCGCAACGACGAGGTCGTCGAGGTCATCGCCTACCTGCGCGCGCTGCTGGCGCGGGTCGATTCGAGCCTCGTCGAGGAGTGGGAGAGCCTCGTCGATCCCGGACGCGCGCCGATCCCGAGCGCCGAGCCGGCGCTGCCCGAGCGCGCACCGCGGCGCCTCGATCGCAAGTCCTTCGAGGCCCGCATCCGCGCCGAGATGCACCAGCTGCTGCGCGCCCTCGCCCACGGCGACTTCGAGGCGGCGGCGGCCTCCGTCGCGAATGCCGATTGGGACGCCGGGGCGATCGAGCAGGCGCTCGCGCCCCTGTTCGAGGACGGCCGCACGCTCCGCGCGGATCCCGAGGCGCGCAAGGCCCACTGGACGCGGATCGAGGAGCGGGCGCCGCTCCACTTCGACGTGGTCCAGACGCTGATCGACGCCGAGGGCGAAGGCGACGCCCAGATCGAGGCCGAGGTGGTGCTCGAGTCGACGCGGCTTCCGGCGGGGCCGATGCTGCGGGTGGTCGGCGCGGTGCGTTAGTTCGAGCGCGGGGGCGGATCGCGCCGCGTTCGAGGCGGCCCGGAGGCGAGCGTCGGGCCGTCTGTGCTAGGCGACGAGGGCGGCGCGGTGGAGCCGGGACTCCTCGGCGGGATCGTTCGTGCGGATCGGCTCGGCGACGCCCGACACCACGAGCGCGCCGCCGTCGAGGCCCTCGACGCGCAGATCGAGGGGGCTCCGCGCCGACGCGCTCGCGAGGCGGACGAGCAGTGCGCCGAGCAGGGCCTTGAGACCGGGGCTGGCCGCGGCCGGCCCCCGAAGCGCGAGCGCGAAGCCTTCGCGACCGCCCCGATAGGTCCAGTCGGGGAGCTCGACGAGCCAGTCGGCCGCCTGGCTCGCGACGAGACCCGGCCCGTCGACCAGCGAGCCGGCCGCGCGCAGCAGCCCTTCGATCGGCGGGCGCGCGAGCCAGTCCGAGGCGATCTCGCCCGCGAGATCGGAGAGCGCCGCGTCGCCGCCGAGCTGGCCCGCGACGAGGGCGACCAGCGTCTCGACGTCCTCGGCCGGGGTCGGGACGCTCGCCTCACAGACCCCGTCGACCCAGGCCCGCGCCCGGGCCGAGAGCGCGCGATCGAGGTCGTCCTCGTCGAGCTTGCCGTCCGCCTGCCAGTCGCGGACCAGCCGCGCGAGGGGCTCGACGAAGGGCGCGAGATAGGCGGTCGACGACATCGGGGACTCCGGCGCGGGGGCTCGGAGGGGTCATCGACGCCGGCCGGAAGCGACTTGAGGCGGCCGCTTCCTCAGTGCTCGGCATAGCCCCGCAGCGCGGCGTCGTACTCGGGAAAGCCGACCAGCGCCTGGAGCTCCGAGAACGGGAGGCGCCGGGGCGCGGGGTGGCCGGCGGCGAGGGCCGCGAGGGCCTCCTGCATCGCCCGGACCCCCGACGAGAGCAGCGTCAGCGGGTGGGCGGCGATCCGAAAACCCATCTCGGCGAGGCGCGAATAGGGGAGATTCGGCGTGTCCCCGTCCTCGACGAGGTTCGCCATCTTCGGCCGATCGGGAAAGGCCCGACCGAAGGCCTCGAGCTCGGCCTCGCTCCGGGGCGCCTCGAGGAAGAGGATGTCGGCGCCCTGCTCCGCGAAGAGGCGGCAGCGCTCGAGGGCCTCGTCGAGGCCGTGCTCGGCGCGGGCATCGGTGCGCGCGAGGATCAGGCAGTCGGCGCCCGCCTCGCGGGCATCGACCGCGGCGCGGATGCGCAGCACCGCCTCCGCGCGGGAGACGACCTGCTTGCCGCGCGTGTGGCCACAGCGCTTCGGGGCGACCTGATCCTCGATCATCGCGGCGGCGAAGCCCGCCCGGGCATAGCTCTCGATCGTGCGGCGCACGTTCAGCGGATTGCCGTAGCCGGTGTCGGCGTCGCCGATCACGGGGATCCCGACGGCAGCGCAGATGCCGCGGCCCTGATCGAGCATCTCGCCGAAGGAGATGAGCCCGGTATCGGGGGCCGCGAGTCGGGCCGCCGAGACGGCGAAGCCGCTCATGAAGGTGAGCGGGAAGCCGGCGCGCTCGACCAGCCGGGCCGACAGCGCGTCGAAGCAGCACGGCATCACCCGCAGCGTCGGCTCGGCGAGCAGCGCGCGCAGGCGCTCGGCCGGGGACGGCGTCTTCGTCATCGATCCTCCTGCGATCCGGTGGCACCGCGCCCGCGTGGGACGCGGGGCGGTCCGGCCCGTCGACCGTATCGCATCCCGCCGCGTGCCGAGATCGCCGGGCTCGGATCGTCTAGCATCCCCCGACCCCGCGCCTCGGGAGCCCGCCCCTCGCGATGTCGACCGCTCCGCCTTCCCCCTCCGCTCCGCCTGCCCCGTCCGCTCCGTCCGCGCTCGCCACCCTGGTCGGGCTGCTCGATCTCGAGCGCATCGAGCTGAACCTGTTTCGCGGCCGGCAGCCCGTCGAGAAGCGCCAGCGGGTCTTCGGCGGCCTCGTCGCCGGCCAGGCCCTGATCGCCGCCGGGCGGACCGTCGAGGACCGCGCCGTCCACTCGCTCCACGCCTACTTCCTGCGCCCCGGCGATCCGACGATCCCGATCGTCTACCAGGTCGAGCGGACCCGGGACGGCCGCAGCTTCTCGACCCGCCGGGTCACCGCGATCCAGCACGGCCGCGCGATCTTCACCCTCTCCGCCTCCTTCCACGTCGAGGAGTCGACCTTCGACCACCAGCGCGCGATGCCCGACGTCCCCGGTCCCGAGGCGCTCCCCGACTGGCAGGACGCGATGCGGGCCGTGCTCGCGGCGCGCGCACCGAGACACGCGCGGGAGGACCGCAACCTGCTCGCGTGGGTCGACCGCGAGCGCCCGATCGAGAGCCGCCACGTCGAGCTGATGGACTACTTCGGGGGCCGCCAGGCGCCGCGCGCCGAGATCTGGATCCGCGCCCGCGGCACGCTCCCCGACGATCCGCTGCTCCATCGCTGCGTCGTCGCCTACGCCTCCGACATGACGCTGCTCGACACCGCTGCGCGTCCCCATCCGATCCAGCTCCTCTCCGACGAGAGCGAGAACGCGAGCCTCGACCACGCGATGTGGTTCCACCGTCCCTTCCGCGCCGACGAGTGGCTGCTCTACGCGCAGGAGAGTCCGAACCTCTCCGGCGCCCGCGGCCTCACGACGGGCCACTTCTACCGGCGTGACGGCACGCTCGTCGCGTCGGTGGTCCAGGAGGGGCTGTTCCGGATCCGTCCGGGCGCCTGATCCGCGGCGACGCCGCAACGATCGGCTGCCGGCTGCCCAGATGCTGTGCAGACCCTGACAGCAAAGCGTGCACGGCGGCGCGCATCGCGGCGCGTGCTCGCACGCTCTCGTGCCGACTTCGGCCCACCCGATTCGCCGCACGCGGCCGCCGTGCGTCGTCGGGCCACGGCGCACGCCCCCGCGCCCCCGTCGCTCCGCTTGGCACGGCCATTGCTCTGGAGCAGGGCAACGGGAGCTCGACGCGTCGGGCGGCGGGGACGCGAATCGCCTCGAGCTCCGGAGTCCCGAAAGCCAACGGCCTTCCCCGCCAGGAGTAACCGACGATGACACGACGACCCCTCACCCGCACCGCGCTCGGCGCGGCGGCCCTCCTCGCGGTAGCCGGGCTCGCTCCCGGCGACGCCCACGCGGAGGAGTTCGACGAAGCGCTGTTCGTGGCGAACAACGTCTGGATGATGCTCTCCGCCGCCCTGGTCTTCATCATGAACCTGGGCTTCGCGATGGTCGAGTCCGGCCTCACGCGCGCCAAGAACACGACCAACATCCTGTTCAAGAACACCTTCATCCCCTGCGTCGGGATCCTGACCTACTACCTGGTCGGATTCGGCCTGATGTACCCCGGCGAGTTCAACGGCGTGCTCGGCTTCGCGGGCGTCGGGCTGGGCGCCGGCTTCGCCGAGGGCGCGAACACCCCGAGCTACGCGAGCGGCGGCTACACCTACTGGACCGACTTCCTGTTCCAGGCGATGTTCGCCGCGACGGCCGTGACGATCGTGTCCGGCGCGGTGGCCGAGCGGATCAAGTTCGGCTCCTTCATGGTCTTCGCGACGATCTTCGGCGCCCTCGTCTATCCGATCGCGGGCTCCTGGAAGTGGGGCAAGGGCTTCCTCGACGCGGCGGGCTTCTACGACTTCGCCGGCTCGACCCTGGTCCACTCGGTCGGCGGCTGGGCGGCGCTCGTGGGCGCGATCGTGCTCGGCGCGCGCATCGGGAAGTACGGCAAGAACGGCGAGGTCCACCCGATGCCGGGCCACTCGCTGCCCCTCGCCACGATCGGCGTCTTCGTGCTCTGGCTCGGCTGGTTCGGGTTCAACGGCGGCTCGGTCCTCTCGGCCAACCCGGCGCTGACCTCGTTCGTGCTGGTCACGACCTGCCTCTCGGCCGCGGCCGGCTGCGTCGGCGCGGTGATCGCCTACAGCTTCGTGTCCTCGAAGCCCGACCTCTCGATGGCGCTGAACGGCATCCTCGCCGGCCTGGTCGGCATCACCGCCGGCGCCGACGTGATCAACCCGGTCAACGCGATCGTGGTCGGCCTGATCGCCGGCGCGATCGTGGTCGGCGCGGTCATGCTGCTCGACAAGATCAAGATCGACGACCCGGTCGGCGCGATCTCGGTCCACCTCGGCTGCGGCGTCTGGGGCACCCTCGCGGTGGGCCTCTTCTCGACGAATCCGGCCCACAGCCTCGCGACCCAGGCCTACGGCGTGCTCTGCTACGGCGCCTTCACGGTCGTCTGCGCGGCGGCCCTCTTCCTGGGCCTCAAGGCGACGATCGGCCTGCGGGTCTCCGAGGAGGAGGAGATCGAGGGCCTCGATCTCGGTGAGCACGGCATGCGCGCCTACGACCTCGCGGGCTCGCCGGGCTTCCTCGAGGAGCCGGCGGGGGCGATGGCGAAGGTGGCCCTCGCCTCGACCAAGCTGGCCCGCAACGAGAACTAACTTTCGCAAGCGGCGCCCCGCCCGGTCGACGAGACCGGTCGGGGACGCCGGGGGAGAGACGAGATGAAGAAGATCGAAGCGATCATCAAACCGTTCAAGCTCGACGACGCGAAGGACGGCCTCGCGAAGATGGGCGTCCAGGGCCTCACGGTCTCCGAAGTCAAGGGATTCGGTCGACAGAAGGGCCACACCGAGCTGTACCGCGGCGCCGAGTACGTGGTCGACTTCCTGCCGAAGCTGAAGCTCGAGATCGTCGTGCCCGACGACGAGGCCGAAAAGGTCGTGCTGGCCCTCGAAGAGGCCTGCCGGACGGGCAAGATCGGCGACGGCAAGATCTTCGTGCTGCCGGTGGACGACGCGGTGCGCATCCGGACCGGTGAGCACGGCGACGCCGCGATCACGAGCAGCTGAACCGTTCGCGAGGAGAGGCCGGTCGATCGAGAGCCGATCGCCGGTCCGGGGCCCGATCGCGTGGGGCGATCGGGCCCATTGTCTTTCGGGGCCCCGCTCAGGGGACGAGCACGACCTTCCCCACCGTGCCGCGGGCTGCGAGGGCTTCGAGCGCCTCGCCGGCGCGCTCGAGCGGGAGGCGCGCGGAGACCAGCGGCTCGATGCCGCCCCGGGCGGCGAGCGCGAAGAGGCCCTCGAAGCACTCGGGGATCCGCTCCGGCTCGCGCTCCGGGTAGGCGCTCCAGTGGAGCCCGACGATCGAGATGTTCTTCAGCAGGACGCGATTCAGGTTGATGCTCGGGATCTCCCCCGACGCGAAGCCGATCACGAGCAGGCGCCCGTTCCAGGCGATGCACTTGAGCGAGCGGTCCGTCGTGTCGCCGCCCACCGAGTCGTAGATCACGTCCGCGCCGCGACCGCCCGTCGCTTCGAGGACGCGGTCCACGAAGTCGCCCTCTCGGGAGTCGACCACGAGCTCGGCCCCGGCCCGCCGCGCGATCTCGCATTTGTCCCGCCCGCCCGCCGTCGCGAGCACCCGCGCCCCGAGCGCCCGGGCGATCTGGACCGCCGCGAGCCCGACGCCGCCCGCCGCCGCGTGGACGAGCACCGTCTCTCCCGGCGCGAGCGCCGCCCGCCAGACGAGCGCCGCATACGAGGTCGGATAGACCGTCGATAGCGCCGCCCCCGCCTCGAAGCCCATCGTCCCGGGCAGCTTCACCGTCGCCACCGCCGGCGCCACCGCCTCCTCCGCGAAGCCCCCGGTCCCGCAGCGCGCGAGCACTCGGTCGCCGACGGCGAAGCCGGTCACGTCCGCACCGAGCCCGACGACGAGGCCCGCCACCTCGCTCCCCGGCACGAAGGGAAACGGCGGCTTGACCTGGTACTCGCCCTTCAGCATCAGCAGGTCGGAGAAGTTGCAGCCCGCCGCGCGCACCGCGACGGCGAGCTCGCCCGGCCCCGGCCTGGGCCGCGGGATCTCCGAGACGCGCAGCGCCCGGGGCTCCATGAATCGGTCGACGACGACGGCCCGCATGTCCCATCCCTAGCAGATGCGGGCGCCCGACGGATAGACTGCGCGGCAGGGGGACCACTTCGATGCTGCAGGCCGCGACTCGCACCGCCCGACTTCTCGCGATCGCGATCGCCCTGCTGCTCGGCCCGGGCTGCGCCGGCCGCGCGCCGCACGCCGAGCCCGCCGCCGCGCGGACCGCCGCTTCGGTCGGCGCGACGGGTGCCGCGGGCGCGCGGACCGGGGCCGACGCCCACGCGGCCTCCGCCGCCGCGACGCCGCCCTACTACCGCGTCGAGCGCGGTGCCGGAGCGAACCTGCTCCTGCTCGGCACCGTCCACTTCGGTCCCGCGGCGGGCTGGGCGCTCTCGCCGGTTCTCGAGGCGGATCTCGCCCGGGCCGACCGCTTCGTCTTCGAGATCGACCTGCGCCTCGCGACGGAGGATCGGGTCGGGGACCTGCTGGCGGCGCTCGCGGTGCTCGAGCCGGGACGGCGGCTGCCGGACCTCGTCACCCCCGAGACCGCGCGCATGCTCGAGGCGCGGGACGCCGAGCTGACGCGGATGGGCTTTCCGCGGGGTGCGCGCGACGGGCGCGAGCCGTGGTACCTCGCCGTGAGCCTCGTCGAGCTGCCGGTCGAGGCGAACGGGTGGTCGCTCGCCGCGTCGGTCGAGAACCAGGTCTTCGCCGAGGTCGGCGCGCGTCCCATCACCGGCCTCGAGACCTTCGAGGAGCAGCTGCGCATGCTCGACGAGCTGCCCTATCCGCTGCAGGACGCGATGCTGCGCGACACCCTCGCGCGTCTCGACGAGTCGGCCGCGTCCCTCGAGGAGCTGGCGGACGCCTGGCGGACCGGCGACGAGGCGACCCTCGCCCGCGTCGCTCGCGAGGGCGTCGACGAGCTGCCCGCCCTCGAAGCGGTCTACGAGCGGCTGCTCGGCGAGCGGAATCGGCGCTGGGTGAAGCAGCTGAGGACGGCGCTCGAGGACTCGACGCGGGCCGGGGAGACGGTGTTCGTCGCCGTCGGGGCGCTCCATCTGGTCGGCGAGGACGGGCTCGTCGCCCTGCTCCGCGACGCCGGCTACCGGGTGGAGCGGATCGATCAAGGGCGCGCGGCCTCCGCGCGGGAGGAGCGTTTCTCGAGATGAGCGAGCGGGAGCAGCCGGTGATCCACGCGAGCGTCTTCGTCGCCCCGTCGGCGCAGGTCTACGGTCGCGTCGAGATCGGGGCCGAGTCCTCGATCTGGCCGAACGTCGTGATCCGCGCCGAGGCCCATCACGTCCGGGTCGGGCGCTACACGAACCTGCAGGACTTCGTGATGATCCACGTCGGCTACGACCATCCGACCGAGATCGGCGACTTCTGCTCGATCACCCACCACGCCACCGTCCACGGCTGCCGGATCGAGGACGACTGCCTCGTCGGGATCAACGCCGTGGTGATGGACGGCGCGGTGATCGGGCGCGGCTCGATCGTGGCGGGCGGGGCGATGGTGCGCGAGGACAGCGTGTTTGCGCCCGGCTCGATCATCGCCGGCGTCCCGGCGAAGAAGATCGCCGAGCGCGACAGCGCGCGCGCGAATCGCCGCAACGCCTGGCAGTACCACTGGAACGCCCGCGGCTATCGCCGCGGCCACCACCGCGCCTGGACGGGCCCCGAGTACGAGGCGTGGATCGCCGAGATCGCCGCGAAGATCGAGCGCGACGAGGACCTCGAGGTCGCCCCGCGGCGTTAGGCCTCGGCGTGCGCTAGCCCCGCTCCTCGAAGACGGGCCAGAAGTCCACGATCCGGCCGCCGCGCACGAGGGCCAGATCGCCGAACTCGAGCAGCACCGACTCGCTCTGGGTCGGCCGGTAGAAGACGTAGTCGTCGACGCCGAGCACGACGCCGGACGAGCCGTTCAACATCTCCTGATTGGAGCTCCGGCCGTAGACGGGATTGAGCTCGAGCCCCGGCGGCGAGACGGGTCGCGCCTTCCAGTAGCCGCCGTAGACGAAGAAGGTGCGCTCCCGATTCGGATCCCAGAGCTGCCAGAGCCGGTTCAGCGCCCCGAGCCCCGGGATCGCGAGCCCGTCGCGCGCCTTCAGGACCGGCGTCGCGATCCAGGCGGCGGGGACGTGGTCCTCGAGGATCGGCAGGTCGAAGTCGAGGGGCTTGACCAGGGCCGAGCCGACGGCGAGCTCGTTGGCGACGCCGTCGATCCCGCTCCAGAGGCGATAGGTCGGACTGCCCGCGGCATTCAGCGTGAGCGCCTCGCCGCCCGCCGCGGACCGCCGCGCGCGGACCACGTCGAGGAAGGCGCGGTAGCGCTGCTCGACGTGGGCGAGCTCGCGGGCCTGCGCCCCGCGCACCGGGGCGAGCTTCGCGAGGTGGGCGTCGTAGCCCATCAGGCCGGCGAGCTCGAGGCGCGGATCCGCCTCGATCGCCTCGAGCAGGCGGGCGAGCTCGGCGGGCTCGGCGAGCCCCCCGCGGTGGAGCCCGACGTCGATCTCGACGTTGATGCGGAGCCGGAGCTCGCGGCCGGCGGCGAGCTCGCGGTACTGGCGGAGGCGCTCGGGGCCGTCGATCAGCCACTGGAGCTGACGGGCCGGATCGAAGGCGCCCGGGACGAGCGCGCGATGGAAGCGGTCGGCGGCGACGACGGGCATCGGCTTGCCGAGCAGGACGTCGGTCTTCGGGAGCTCCCGCGCGATCTGGTTCAGGAAGGGCTGATGGAAGACCATCAGGCGGCTCGTCCCGGCCCGCCCCATCGCGTGGGCGAGCAGACGCGGGCTGGGCAACGACTTGGCGACGACCCGGAGGTGGCGCGGACCGAGCTCGCGGACGAGCACGTCGACGTTGCGATCGAAGCGGTCGAGATCGACGATCAGGGTCGGGCGGGCGAGGCCCTGCTCCCGAAGCGCCCGCTCGAGCTGAGCGAAGTAGCTCGGATGCCCGCCCTCGGCGCGATTCTCCGGGCGCGAGGCGAAGACCGCGACCCCCGCCGCGCTGCACGCCGCCGCGAACAGGAATTGCCGCCGGTTCACGTCCGTCCGCCCCCGCCCCGGAGCCCGCGTGCGCGGGGCACGGCCGTCCGCGATCCCATGCCCCCCGGCCCGCGCGCGCCGCGGAGGAGCGTCAGCGGGCGCCCGCCGAGATCCCGCGGAAGATCAGATCGACCGCCTGGTGGATCGACGCCCGGCAGGCCTCGTCCTTCACCATCCCGTTGGCCCAGGGGATCCGCGCGCCGTTCGTCACGTGGAAGAGCACCCGCGCCGCCTCGAGCACGTCGACGTCCTTCGCGAGGTCGTTGCGCATGCGACCGCGCTGGAGGATCTCCATCAGCAGCCCGATCGTGCGGTCGTAGAGCTGGAGCACCCGCCGCGCCACCCGGGCCTCGGTCTTGGTCGTCGCGCGCAGCGCGATCGTCGTCAGGTCGCGGTCGGCCACGTAGAGCCCGTGCTGGACGTCGAGGAAGTCGCGGACGCGATCGGCGGTCGGGCGGTTGCGATCGTCCTTCGCCCGGAACCGGGTCCAGGCCTCTTCCTGCAGCTCGAAGAGCTCCTCGATCAGAAGCTCCTCCTTGCTCTGGACGTGGCGGTAGATCGAGCTCGCCCCCATCCCGGCCCGCTCGCCGATCGCCCGCAGCGTCGCACCGTCGAAGCCGCGCTCCTCGAAGAGCGAGCGGGCGGCGGCGCGGATGCGGGCGCGGCTGCGGCGGCCGCGAACGAGGCGACCGTCGTCGGGGCGCAGGCGCGGGCGCGGCGGCGCGGGCGCGCTGGTCGCGAGGCTGGTCGGGACAATCGGGGGCGTCGGGGCGGGCATCTGGCCGGGCGTCGTGGCCGGCGGCGAAAGAGGCGTGCTCATGTCGCGACTTCCGATCGGGCGGCCCTGCGCGCCGCGACAGGGGGAGGGAGTTCATCGAACGCCGAGCGGCGGGCGACAGCATTGCATAGATCCGATCCCTCGCCAGACGATTCGGGCTCCGGAATCCATCCCAGCTGCCAGCACGCGACGTCGAGCGGGTGGAGCTCGCCGAGACACTCGAATCCACGCGCGCGATAGAAGTCGACACTCTCCGGCCGATCGGATTCGAGATAGATCGGGCCGGGCTCCGCGCACGCGAGGCCGCACAGCCCGTCGAGCAGGCGTGTGCCGAGGCCGCGCCGCTGGTAGGCGGGATCGACCCCGAGCACCGCGAGATACCAGTGCGGCTCGAGCGGGTGGGCGAGCCGCAGCGACTCGCTGACGAAGCCCCAGCGATCCATCGCCCGGGCCCCCTGCCAGAGCAGGCAGCCGAGCTGCCGGCGGAGCGAGGCCCCGGGCAGCGGGAAGCCGCCCGGTGGAACCGCGACGAAGCCGCCGACGACCCGCCCTTCGTTGCGAATCACCCTCGTCTCCGTCCACGGGTGGAGGTCGAGCACGAGGGCCCGCAGGCCGGCGCGGTTCGCCCGGACCCGTCGGGCGGGATCCGGACCGTGGATCGTCCGGTTCATCGGGTTGTCGCGAAAAGCGCGCGCCAGCACGTCGACGAGCGCTCGTCGGGCGGGAGCATCGGGACGTTCGAGCGTCGGCGGGGCCATGACCGCCGGAGACTACCCGGCACCGCCCTCCCCCGCCCCGCACCCGGGACCGGTCGCCGGGCCCCGACTTGAGACTCCTCGCGCCTTCGCCGATAGATTCCCCGAAATCCGCCGCGGTCCGCCCTGCGTACGCCCGCCGGTCCACCGGGAAACCCTGCCGCTTGAAGCCCCGCGATCGCATCGTCTGCCGCCTCCGCATCCAGGAGGACAACCGGGAGCGGCTGTTCACCGTCGGCGACCGCCCGATCGTGATCGGCCGCGCCCCCGACTGCGATCTCCACCTCCCCCACGAGAGCATCTCGCGCCAGCACGCCCGCATCGCCCGGGAGGACGACGGCTGGGTCCTGCGCGACCTCGGCAGCAAGAACGGCTGCCGGGTCAACACGTTCCACGTGAACGAGCAGGTGCTGCAGAACGGCGACCGGCTCGACCTCGGGACCCTGCGCCTCTACGTCGAGATCGGCCCCGAGTCGATGGCTTCCCGCGCGCGGGTCATCTTCGAGGAGAAGAAGGCCCCCGGCCGCCACACCGAGGTCCTCGATCTCCAGGACCTCGATCATCTGCTGCAGGGCGCCGAACGCGGTCCGCATCTCTCGCTCTTCAGCGAGAAGCGCGCGCTGACCCTCGGCACCGACGACCCGCGCCCGAGCGCCGAGTCCGCCGGCGAGCTGATGCGCCTCGTCTCCGGTGCCGCGGAGAGCCTGCTCTCGTGCACCACCCTGCCCGAGACCCTCGACCGCATCCTCTCCCTCGTCTTCGACAACATCCCGGTCGAGCGCGGCGTCATCTGCCTGCTCGATCCCGAGAGCGGCTCGATCGAGCCGATGGCGATGCGCAACCGCGAGGGCGTCCCCGACGCGCCGATGACGATCAGCACGAACATCACGGGCGCCGCGATCGACGACAAGCAGGCGATCCTGATCCGCGACACCGCGATGGACGAGCGCTTCGGCGGCGCCGAGAGCGTGATCCTGCTCGACATCCACTCGGCGATGTGTGCCCCGCTGCTGCGCGACGGCAAGGTCAGCGGCTACCTCTACGTCGATCGTCAGTCGGCGAGCCGGCCCTTCGAGATGCCGCAGCTCGAGGCGCTCTCGATCCTGGCGCTCCTCTCCGCGATCGCCGTCGAGCAGGCGGCGCTGCGCGACGACGTCCGCCGGGAGCAGGAGCGCCGCGTCCGCCTCGCCCGCTACAGCTCCCCCGCCGTCGTCGAGCGGATCCTCGAGGCCCCCGGCGCCGGCTCCTCCGGCATGGTCGCCGACGAGGGCGTCGTCTCGATCCTGTTCGCCGATCTCGCCGGCTTCACCGACCTCGCCGAGCGCCTCCCGCCCTCCGAGGTCATCCTGATCCTCAACGAGATCTTCGAGCGCCTCACGAGCGCGGTCTTCGCCCTCGACGGCACCCTCGACAAGTACAGCGGCGACGGGATGATGGCGTTCTTCGGCGCCCCGCTCGCGATGCCCGACCACGCCGAGCGCGCGGTCGAGGCGGCGCTCCGAATGCAGGAGGCGCTGGCCGAGCTGAACGCCGCGCGCGGGCAATCGCGGACGATCGCGATGCGCATCGGCGTCAACTCGGGCACCGTCGTCGTCGGCGACATCGGGACGCCCCAGCGCAAGGACTACACGGTGATCGGCGACGTCGTGAACATCGCGAGCCGCCTCGAGTCCTCGGTCGCCCAGCCCGGCCAGGTCGTGATCGGCGAGGCGACCTGGCAGGCGGCCCGCCATCTCTTCGCCTGCGATCCGCTCGAGCCGGTGAAGCTCAAGGGCAAGCAGCAGGCGGTGCAGCCCTACCTCGTCCGCGGCCGCCTCGCGCCGCAACCCTGAGCCCCCGCGCGCCGGTCGTCCGCCCCGATCGCCCCTGGCGTCCCCTCCTGCGTCGACTAGCTTTGCGCCCCGCGCGCCGGCCGGCTCCGTCCGAGACGGGCCGCCCGATCGCACGAGCCCGAGAGCGCCCGTCCCAGAGAGGCCGAAGCCATGACGACCAACGCCGAGATCGCCGAACGGGGCAAGAAGGTCCTCGTTCCCAACTATGCCCCGCAGCCGATCAGCATCGTGCGCGGCGAGGGCTGCTGGCTCTTCGACGCCGAGGGGCGCCGCTATCTCGACCTGATGGGCGGCATCGCGACCGCGAGCCTCGGCCATGCCCATCCGAAGCTGCGCGCCGCCCTCGAGGCCCAGGCCGCCCTGCTCTGGCACGTCTCGAACCTCTTCACGACCGAGCCCCAGATCCGCCTCGCCGAGCGGCTCACCGCGTGCTGCTTCGCCGAGGCGATCTTCTTCTGCAACTCGGGCG
The DNA here is from genome assembly GCA_046351135.1 of Myxococcota bacterium. Classification (GTDB taxonomy): domain Bacteria; phylum Myxococcota_A; class UBA9160; order UBA9160; family UBA4427; genus UBA4427. The sequence continues at coordinate 165,505 of JAXLZA010000012.1, forward strand.
CCGAGGCGAACGAGGCGGCGCTGAAGCTCGCCCGCAAATGGCACCGGGACCAGGGCCAGGACCGCTTCGAGATCATCGCCTTCGAGAACGCCTTCCACGGCCGGACGCTCTTCACCGTCTCCGCGACGGGCACACCCGCCTACTGGAAGGGCTTCGAGCCGATGGTGCCCGGCATCCATCACGCGAAGTACAACGACCTCGCGAGCGTCGAGGCGCTGCTCTCGCCGCGCACGGCCGCGATCATCGTCGAGCCGATCCAGGGCGAAGGCGGCATCCGGACCCCCGACCCCGGCTTCCTCGCCGGCCTGCGCCGCCTCGCGGACCAGAACGGCTGCCTGCTCCTCTTCGACGAGGTCCAGACGGGCATGGGCCGGACCGGGACGATGTTCGCCCACCAGCAGGAGGGCGTGATCCCCGACGTGATGACCCTCGCCAAGGCGCTCGGCGGCGGGATCCCGATCGGCGCGATGTGCACGACGAGGAAGTTCGCGTCGGCGCTCGTCCCCGGAACGCACGCCTCGACCTTCGGCGGCAACCCCCTCGCCTGCGCGGTGGCGGCGGCGGTCGTCGACGAGCTGATCGAGGGCGGCGTCCTCGACCACGCGAAGGCCATGGGCGAGCGCCTCGGAGACGGACTCGACTCGATCGCGGCGTCGCTCGGCCCCGACAAGGTCCTCGCGTCCCGGGGCCGCGGGCTCCTGCGCGGGCTCGCGCTCGTCAAGCCCGTCGCGGGCATCGTCGACGCCTGCCGGGCGAAGGGCCTGCTCGTGATCTCGGCCGGGGGCAACGTGCTGCGCATGGCGCCGCCGCTCGTCATCTCGCCGGAAGAGATCGACCACGGCCTCGCGATCCTGCGCGAGGTCCTCGCGGAGGTCGGCTAGGCGCCTAGCGCCCGGTCCATTTCGGCGGTCGCTTCTGCGCGAAGGCGAGCGGTCCCTCGACGAAGTCCTGGCTTCGCAGCAGCGCGTCGATCGCGGGGTAGCGATCGTTCATCGCGTCCTCGACGGACGCGTGCGCGAGCCCCTGCATCGCCGCCTGCTTCGTCGCGCGGATCGACATGGGCGAGCACTCGAGGATCTGCCCGGCCCAGCGCCGTGCCGCCGCCATCAGCTCGCCGGGCGCGACGACCTCGTTGACGAAGCCGAGGCGCAGGCCCTCCTCCGCCGAGACGCGGCGGCCGGTGAGCAGCAGGCCCATCGCCTGCTTCAGGCCGATCTGGCGCGGGAGGCGGTGGACCCCGCCGGCGAGGGCGGCGAGGCCGACCCGCGGCTCGGGCAAAGCGAAGACCGCGTCGCTCGAGGCGACGATCAGGTCGCAGGCGAGCGCGATCTCGAAGCCGCCGCCCATGGCGACGCCGTTCACGGCGGCGATCACGGGCTTGGTCAGGCCGAAGCGGGAGGTGAGGCCGGCGAAGCCCGAGGCCGGTCCGGCCCGCAGCTCGCCCTTCGCCTCGGTCGCCTGGTACTTGAGGTCGTTGCCGGCGCAGAAGGCGCGATCCCCCGCGCCCGTCAGGATCGCCACCCACAGCTCGGGATCGGCCTCGAAGGCGTCGAAGATCCCCGAGAGCTCCTCGTTCGCCCGCCAGTGGAGCGCGTTCATGCGCTCGGGGCGGTCGATCGTCACGAAGAGCAGCCCGCCCTCGCGCTCGCTGCGACAGAACTCGAGCTTCTTCCCGATCGACATCGCTCCCTCCCGACGCGGACACGGCGGGCGCCGCGGCTCGAAGCGTGGTCCGGACCGCCGAGGGGCCTAACGCCCGCGGCGCTTCCGGACGGCCTCGGCGAGGCGCTCGAAGAGCGGGAGCGTCCGCTCCCAGCTCATGCACTTGTCCGTGATGCTCTGGCCATAGACGAGCCCCGCGTTGCCCTTCTCCTGGGAATGCGGCTGGTTTCCGTCGACGAGGAAGCTCTCCATCATGATCCCGAAGATCGACGCACTGCCCGCGGCGACCTGGCTCGCGACCGACTCGGCGACACCGACCTGCTTCAGATGGTCCTTGCCGCTGTTGGCGTGGCTCGCGTCGACCATGATGCGCTTCGGGAGGCCGGCGGCCACGAGCTGGCCCTCGACCTTCGCGATCGACTCGGCGTCGTAGTTCGGGCCCGACGAGCCGCCGCGCAGGATGACGTGGCAGTACGGGTTGCCGCCGGTCGCGACGATCGCGGCGATGCCCTGCTTGGTCACCGACAGGAAGTGGTGTGCCCCCTGCGCGGCGCCGATCGCGTCGATCGCGATCTGCACCGTCCCGTACGTCCCGTTCTTGAACCCGACCGGCATCGAGAGGCCGGAGGCGAGCTCGCGGTGGACCTGGCTCTCGGTCGTGCGCGCGCCGATGGCGCCCCACGAGATCAGGTCGGCGAAGAACTGCGGCGTGATCGGGTCGAGGAACTCGGTGCCGGCGGGCAGGCCGAGCTCGGTCACGCCGAGCAGGAAGCGGCGCGCGCGGTAGAGCCCCTCGCGGATCGCGAAGCTCCCGTCGAGGCGGGGGTCGTTGATCAGGCCCTTCCAGCCGACGGTCGTGCGCGGCTTCTCGAAGTAGACGCGCATCACGATGCAGAGCTCGCGGGCGTATTGCGCCTGGACCACCGCGAGACGGCGGGCGTACTCGAGCCCTGCCTCGGGATCGTGGATCGAGCAGGGCCCGACGACGGCGACCAGTCGATCGTCCTCGCCGCGCAGGATCCGCTCGATCGCCGCGCGCCCGCCCCAGATCGTCTCGTTCTGGGCGGCCGGGACCGGCAGATCCTCGATCAGGATCTCCGGGGCGATCAGGGGGCGGATCTCTCGGATCCGGACGTCGTCGAGCTCGTGGGTCATCGTCGGTCCTCGCGGCGCGGGCGGTCTGGCCCGCTCGGCGCTCGCCTCGAGCCGTCGGCGCGCCCGCGACCCGGAGGTCGGTTTATACCGACGGGCGTCGGCAGGGACAAGCCTGCGGCCTGCTAAGCGCCCTCGGAGACCGGCGTCTGCGAGGCGAACGGCCGCGCCCGGGCTGCGCGATAGGCAACGGCGATGCTGATCGCGTGCAGCAAGAGGCCCGGAAAGAAGACCGCCCAGTAGCCCGCGAGGATCGCCACGAGCCAGGCGGCCGCCGCCCGAAAGCGCCCCAGATAGAGATGGCCGGCGCCGGGCACCAGGATGGCGAGCACGGCGGCGAGGTCCGGACTGCGCCTCCACGGCGCGCGCCCACCGCGGTGCGCGCTGCGCCGCCCCGGCGACCGCCCGCCGCCGCCCGCCCCGCCCTCGCCCCCCATCACGCCTCCCCCCGTCTCGCAGCCCGGAGCTTGCCGGAGATCGGCCGCTTCGGCTGCCGGTGCACCGCGGGTCCGTCGCCGAGCAGCGCCGCGAGCCGGGCGATGCCCGCGTCGATCGCCTCGGGCTCGAGCCGGGCGAAGCCCATCACGAGGGTGAGCGCGTCGGGCGGCCGGCCGAGATGACAGGGCGCGACGGGGTAGAGCCCGAGCCCCCGCGCGCGCCCCGCCGCGACCCACTCGAAGGGCCGCTCGCCGTCGACCTGCCCGAGCCGGAGCAGCAGGTGGAGCCCGGCGCGGCTGTCGGGATGGCTCGGCGCGAAGGGCGCGAGCTCGCGGTCGATCGCGCGGATCAGCGCGGCCCGGCGCGCCGCGTAGGCGGTGCGCGCGCGGCGCAGGTGGCGCTCGAAGTCGCCGCTCGCGAGCTGATGGGCGACGACCGCCTGCTCGAAGCCCGGCGCCGACCAGTCGGCCAGCCACTTCGCCGTGCGAAAGCTCTCGTGGAGCACCGCCGGCACCACGACGTACGCGATCCGCAGGCTCGGAAGCAGCGTCTTCGAGAAGGTCCCCACGTAGAGCACGCGATCCCCGGCATCGAGGCTCTTCAGTGCGGGGATCGCCCGCCCCGCATAACGGAACTCCGAGTCGTAGTCGTCCTCGACGACGAAGGCCCCGGCGCGCGCGGCCCAGGCGAGCAGCGCCTGCCGGCGTGCGAGGGAGAGGACGGCGCCGGTCGGGAACTGATGGGAGGGCGTGACGTAGGCGAGGCGGCAGCGATCGAGGCGCGCGCGCGGGACGCGGGCGGGATCGAGGCCCTCGGCGTCGACCGGTGCCCCGACGAGGCGCGCGCCCGCCGCCTCGAAGACGCGCCGCGCCCCGAGATAGTGCGGATCCTCGACGAGCACCGACGTCCCCGGATCGACGAGCAGCCGCGTCACCAGGTCGAGCGCCTGGGCGACGCCGCCCACGATCACGACCGACTCCGCGCGGCACTCGACGCCGCGCGCCCGGCGGAGGTAGGCCGCGATCTCGCGGCGCAGCTCGAGCGAGCCCTCGGGATCGCCGTAGTCGAAGGTCGAGGCCGGGACCGACCAGGCGGCCCGGGCGAGACTGCGCCGCCAGGGCGCGTAGGAGAGCCCCTCGAGATCGGGCACGCAGGGCCGGAAGTCGTACGGCAGGGGCGGCGACGGCTCCGCCGCGTCGTAGAGGCGGCGCGGCGCCTGGCGCGCGAGGGCGCGGCCGTAGCGGGAGAGCCGGGGGCGCACGGCGCAAGCGGGCTCGGAGACGCGATCCGGTGTCACCGAAGACCGCGCGGACGCAGCCACCCGGCCCCCAGCCTCGCCGCGCGTCGAGACCTGCGGCGCGACCCAGGTCCCCGCGCCGACGCGCGCCGCGACGTAGCCCTCGGCGCGCAGGGCCTCGAACGCCGCGACCACCGTGTTGCGCGAGAGGCCGAGCTCGTCCGCCAGCGCGCGGGTCGTCGGGAGCCGCGTCCCGGCGACCGCGCGTCCGGCGAGGATCGCCTCGCGCAGGGCGCGGTAGATCTGGTCGTGGAGCGCGCCGCCCCCGTCGAGCACGAGATCGCGGAGCACGAAGGGCCGGGGTCGCAGGGCGCGCATGACCGCCTCCCGATTGGTCCCATCGAAAAGGTCCGAATTGGACCGAGCGACGGTACCAGAAGGCTCTACGTTCGGGACCGGGCGGCGGGGTCCCGGTCCGGTGACCCGACCGCATGCGGGAGACTCGAAACGCCATGGCCCCCCGGCTCACCCACCGCGCCTGCACCCTCTGCGAAGCGACCTGCGGCATCCGCGTCACGAGCGAGGACCGCCGCGTCCTGCGCGTCGAGGGCGATCCCGACGATCCCTTCTCCCGCGGCCACGTCTGCCCGAAGGTCCACGCCCTCGGCGAGATCCAGGCCGATCCGGATCGCCTGCGGACGCCGATGCGGCGGACGGCGGCGGGCTTCGTCCCGATCGGCTGGGACGAGGCTCTCGATCTCGCCGCCGAGCGCCTCGGCGCGATCCGTGCGGCCCACGGGGTCGACGCGATCGCCCTCTACCGCGGCAATCCGACGGTCCACGACGCCCAGTCGCTGCTCTACTGGAACGTGCTGCAGAAGGCGCTCCCGACCCGCAGCCAGTTCTCGGCGGGCTCCCTCGATACCTGGCCGCGCTGGGTGCAGGCGGGCCTGATGTACGGCGGCTTCCTGCATACGCCGGTCCCCGATCTCGAACGCTGCGACTACCTGCTGATCCTCGGCGCGAATCCGCTCGTCTCGAACGGCAGCCTGATGACGGCCCCCGGCATCGAGAAGCGCCTTCGGGCGCTGCGCGCCCGCGGCGGCCGACTCGTCGTCGTCGATCCGCGGCGGACCGAGACGGCGGACGTCGCGGACCTGCACCTCGCGATCCGACCCGGCGGCGACGCGGCCTTCGTGCTCGCGTTGCTCCACGTCGTGTTCGCGGAGGGGCGCGTCGAGCTCGGCGCCTGCACGGGCCGGACCCGGGACCTCGAGCGCGTCCGCGCCCTCGTCGCACGTTATTCACCCGAGCGCGTCGCGTCCGCCTGCGGCCTCGACGCGGAGACGATCCGGACGGTCGCCCGGGACTTCGCGGGCGCCGCGCGCGCCGCCGCCTACGGACGCATGGGCGCCAGCGTCCAGCGCTTCGGCACCCTCGCCCACTGGGCCATCGACCTGCTCAACGTCACGACCGGGAACCTCGACCGCGAGGGCGGCCTGCTCTTCCCGAAGCCCGCCGTCTCCCTGGCCTTCGTCGGCCCGAAGCCCGGCGAGCCGGCTCCGCTCGGCCGGGCGAAGAGCCCGGTCGGCGGCTTCGACGAGATCCTCGGCGAGTGGCCGATGGCGGCCTTCGCGCAGGAGATCGAGTCGACGCGGGAGGACCGCATTCGCGCGCTCGTGATGATCGCCGGCAACCCGGCCCTCTCGGCACCGAACGCCCAGCGCATCGATCGCGCCCTCGAGCGCCTCGAGTTCATGGTCGCCTTCGACTACTACCTGAACGAGTCGACGCGCCACGCGGACCTCGTGCTGCCGCCGACGGCGGTGCTCGAGAACGAAAGCTACGACGTGGCCCTGCTCCACTTCGCCGTCGAGAACGTGGCCAAGTGGTCGCCCGCGGCGCTCGAGCCCGAGCCCGGGATGCGCCCGATCTGGCGGACGCTGCTCGGGCTGTCGAAGCGATTGATGGGACTCGGCGCGCTCGGCGACGAGCAGGTCGACGGGCTCGTCGTCCGCCAGCTCGCTGCGGCCGTGCTCGCGCAGAGCCCCTTCGCCGGTCGGCTCGAGCTCGACGCGATCGTCGCCGCGCTCGGCGAAGCGCCCGGTCCGCGGCGCCTCGTCGACCTGATGCTGCGCCTCGGCCCGGCCGGCGACGGCTTCGGCCTCGCCCCCGGCGGCCTCTCGCTCGCCCGGCTCGAGGCGAGCCCCCACGGCGTCGCGCTGGGTCGGCTCACCCCCTCGCTCCCCGATGCGATCCGGACCCCGAGCGGCTTCATCGAGCTCGCGCCCGAGCGCATCGTCGCCGACCTGCCGCGCCTCGACGCCTGGCTCGACGCTCAGCTCGACGCCGGCGCCGAGCCGGACGCCCCCCTCCAGCTGATCGGTCGGCGCGACCCGCGCTCGATGAACTCCTGGCTCCACAACCTGCCGGCGATGGCGAAGGGCCGGGAGCGCTGCACCCTCCAGGTCTCCCCCGCCGACGCCGCCCGCCTGGGCCTCGCGAACGGGAGCCTCGCGCACATCGAGAGCCGCGTCGGGAGCCTCGTCGCGCCCGTCGCGATCAGCCCGCGGATGACGCCCGGAGTCGTCAGCCTGCCCCACGGCTTCGGACATGATCAGCCCGGCACCCGGCTCCCGGTCGCCGCGCGCCGCCCCGGCGTCAACGCGAACCGCGTGGTCGACGACGACCTCGTCGATGCACCGTCGGGAACGAGCGTGCTCAACGGAATCCCGGTGCGCGTGAAGCCGGCCTGAGGACGGGAAGCGCCGCACCGACCACGGCGCGCGGGCGGGGCTAGAGTCCGATCCGAGCGGAGCCGCACGAAATCCCGCGCGCGCCCCTCGTCCCGAGGAGACCCCATGCATCGCTCCACGCCAGCGCTCTTCGCCTCCCGCCCCTCGCTTGCCGTCCCTGCGCCGATCGCCGCGACGCTCCGCGCGATCGCGACCGCCCTCTTCACCCCGATCCTCGTCGCGATCCTCGCGGCCTCCGCACCGGCCGGTGCCACCGAGCTCGCCGTCGGCGATCCCGCGCCGGACTTTGAGCTGACGGGCTCGGACGGCCGGACCTGGCGCCTCGCCGACTTCCGCGGACGTCAGGCCATCGTGATCGCCTGGTTCCCGATGGCCTTCACCTCGGGCTGCACGATCGAGTGCAAGTCGCTGGCGGACGACGGCGACCGGATCGAGCAGTACGACGTGACCTACTTCATGGCGAGCGTCGATCCGGTCGAGGGCGAGAAGGGCAATCGCGCCTTCGCGAAGGCCCACTCGGCGCGCTTCCCGATCCTCTCGGATCCGACGAAGGCGACGGCGGCGGCCTACGGCGTCTTGTCGCCGAGCGGCTACGCGAACCGCTGGACCTTCTACGTCGGGAAGGACGGGCGCATCGCCTTCATCGACAAGGACGTCTCGAGCCGGCTCGCGACCTCCGCCCTCGACATGGCGAAGAAGCTCGGCGAGCTGGGCGTGCCGCTGCGCAAGGCGGATTAGGCCCGGCGCGTTGGACCGTTTCCAGGAGATGCAGGTCTTCCAGGCCGTCGCCGAGGAGCGGAGCTTCAACCGCGCGGCGCGCCGGCTCGCGCTCTCGGCGCCGAGCGTGACCCGCGCCGTCGCCGCCCTCGAGACGCGACTCGGGACCCGGCTGCTGCATCGCTCGACGCGGGGCGTCCGCCTGAGCGAGGCGGGGGAGCGCTTCCTCGGCGACTGCCGGCGCATCCTCGCGGAGCTCGAGGCCGCCGAGGGCGCCGCCGCGAGCAGCCAGGAGCAGGCGCGTGGACAGCTCGTGGTGACGGCTCCGGTCCGCTTCGGCGAGATCTTCGTCGTGCCGCTGATGCTCGAGTATCTCGAGCGCGAGGCCGGCGTCTCGATCCGCGCGATCTTCTCCGATCGCGTCGTCTCGATGGCGGAAGAGGGCGTCGACGTCGCAGTCCGGATCGGGGAGCTGCCCGACAGCGGGCTCGCGGCGAAGCGGGTCGGATCCGTGCGCCGCGTCGTCGTCGCGTCGCCCGACTTCCTGGCGACCCATGGACGCCCGACGCATCCGCGCGACCTCGTCGCGGCGCGCACCGTCGCGTCGTCTTCGAGCCCGCTGCTCTCCGACTGGGTCTTCGAGTCGAACGGCGAGTCGATCCGTGTCCGCCCGGATCCGCGCCTCGTCGTCACGTCGAATCAGGCCGCCATCGATGCGGCGCGCCGCGGCGCGGGGCTGACGCGGGTGCTCTCCTACCAGATCGACGCCCTCGTCGAAGCGGGGGAGCTCGAGATCGTGCTCGAGCCCTTCGAGCTCCCGCCCCTCCCCGTCCACGTCGTCCATCCCGGCGGCCGCAAGCCGCCGGCCAAGATCCGGACCTTCGTGGACCACTGCGTCCGCGCGCTCCGCCGCCACCCCGCCCTGCGCTGAGCGCGCGCCGGAAGCCGCGCGCGCCGGTCCCGCTCTTTCACGCGGTGAAAGAACGCCTTCCGGATCCTGCCGATTCCCGGGGCGCCGACGTGCGCCGATGATGGAGGGCGTCCGAACGGCCCCTTCCCCAACCCCGGCCGACGGCCCCGCATCGGGGCACTGCGCGCGCCGGGCTTCCCGACAGGAGTCCAGCCATGTCCCCTTCGCCGATCCGCCTCGAGCGCCATCCCCTCTCCGGCCACTCCCACCGCGTCGAGCTCATGCTCTCGCTGCTCGGCCTCGACTTCGTCCGGGTCGACGTCGATCTCCTGCAGGGCGCGCACAAGCGCCCCGAGTTCCTCGCGCGCAATCCCTTCGGCCAGGTCCCCGTGATCGAAGACGACGGCTTCATGCTCGCCGACTCGAACGCGATCCTCGTCTACCTGGCCCGCCGCTCCGGTGCGGAGCACTGGCTCCCGAACGAGCCGAAGGCCGCCGCGGCCATCCAGCGCTGGCTGTCCGTCGCCGCCGGCCCGCTCGCATCGGGCCCCGCCACCGCGCGCCTCATCACGGTCTTCGGCGCGAACGTGGAGCCCGAGCCGGTGATCGCCCGATCCCACGCGCTGCTCGCGATCCTCGAGGCGGAGCTCGCTCGGCACACCTTCCTCGTCGGCGACGCGCTCACGATCGCGGACGTCGCGCTCTACACCTACGTCGCCCACGCACCGGAGGGCAACGTCTCCCTCGAGCCCTATCCGCGCATCCGCGCCTGGCTCGAGCGGATCGAGAAGCAGCCGGGCTTCGTGCCGATGCAGCCGACGGCCGCCGGGCTCCGCGCCGTCGCGTGACGGCCCGGTCCAGGGAAGCCCCCCACACACGCCCCCTCGATCGATCGGAGAGAACGACATGAAGAGCACGACGACGTCCGGATCCGAGCCTGCCCCCTCCCCGTGGCATGCCGGCGAGCGCCAGCTGCAGGCCGCCCATGGCGTGGCCGAACGCATGGCGATCGTGGGGGCGCGGGTGATCCGTCCCTTCATGCCGGAGCAGCACCGCGAATTCTTCGCGGGGCTCCCGTTCCTCGTCTACGGCAGCGTCGATTCCGCTGGCCGGCCCTGGGCGGGCCTGCTCGAAGGGCCGCCCGGCCTCTCGCTCGCCGGAGCCGCGCCCTCGGTCCGATCGGCTGCCCGCCCCGGCGATCCCGCGGCCGCGGGTCTACGGGCGCGGCGCTCGGCCTGCTCGGCATCGAGCTCGGGGACCGCCGCCGCAACCGCATGAACGGCCGCGTGGTCCACCTCGACGCGCGCGGCTTCACCGTCGGCGTCGATCAGTCCTTCGGCAACTGCCCGCAGTACATCCAGCGCCGCGAGCGCGAGCCCGCCCCCGCTCGCGCGGGGATGGAGACGGAGGCGGAAACGGGCCCCGTCGCCGAGCCGCTCGCGGGCCTCGACGAAGAGGCGCGCGGGCTGCTCGGCCGCGCGGCACACCTTCTTCGTCGCGAGCTACGTCGACGGCGACGGGGACGAGACGGCGATGGCAACGTGGACACCGAGCAGGCCCGCGCGAAATCGGCGGCCACGCCGCCGCGGGCCGTCGACGTCTCCCATCGCGGCGGACGCCCCGGATTCGTGCACGTCGACGGCGATCGGCTCACGATCCCCGACTTCGCGGGCAACCTCCACTTCAACACCCTCGGCAATCTCGTCGCGAACCCGCGCGCGGGCCTGCTCTTCGTCGACTTCGAGTCGGGCGACCTGCTCCAGCTGAGCGGACGCACCGGGATCGTGACCGACGCGCGCGCCGTCTCGGCGCATCCCGGGGCCGAGCGGCTCTGGTGGCTCGACGTCGAGGCGGCCGTGCGGCGACGCGGCGCCTTCGGGCTGCGCTTCGCGCTGCGGGACTTCTCGCCGAAGACGCTGGCGACGGGCGGCTGGGCCGGTGCGCCGACGCGCCTTTGACGGCACGCTTCCGGACGAGGAGACTCGAGCCATGACGATCGATGCCCCGCGCCCGCCGCTGCCGCCCTTCACGCGCGAGACCGCGATCCAGAAGGTCCGCCTCGCCGAGGACGCCTGGAACGGCCGCGATCCGAAGCGCGTCGCCCTCGCCTACACCGCCGACAGCCGCTGGCGCAATCGCGCCGAGTTCCCCGTCGGCCGCGCCGAGATCGAGGCCTTCCTCGAGCGCAAGTGGCGGCGCGAGCTCGACTACCGCCTCGTGAAGGAGCTCTGGGCCTTCGAGGGGAATCGCATCGCCGTGCGCTTCGCCTACGAATGGCACGACGACTCCGGACAGTGGTTCCGGTCCTACGGCAACGAGAACTGGGAGTTCGACGAGCGGGGCCTGATGCAGCTGCGCTTCGCGAGCATCAACGATCTCCCGATCGCCGAGAGCGAGCGGAAGCTGCGCTGGCCCGCCGGCCGGAGGCCCGACGATCATCCCGGCCTCTCCGAGCTCGGCCTCTAGCGCGTCGTCCCCGACCCGCCGTCGACCCACATCGTCTGGGCCGTGACGTAGGCCGAGTCGTCGCTCGCGAGGAAGACCGCGACCCGGCCGACGTCCTCCTCGCAGTCACCCACCCGCCGCAGCGGGATCTGCTCGAGCTGCGCGGCGTAGGCGATCGGGTCGAGCTTCGACCACGCGACCATCCCCGGCGAGTTCGCGAAGGGGCAGATCACGTTGACCCGGATCCCGTCCGGCCCCCACTCCCGCGCCGCGACCCGGGAGAGCCCGCGAATGCCCTCCTTCGCCGCCGCGTAGGCGCCCTGGGTCTCCTGGCCGCGGGTCCCCGAGCCGCTCGCGAAGTTGATGATCGAGCCCTTCCCGCGGCGCAGGAAATGGGGCCGCGCCGCCTGCATGCACCAGAACGTCGCCCAGAGATTGGTCTCGAGAACGCGCGCGAAGGTCCGGTCGTCGAAGTCGGCGAGCAGTACTCCGGGCGTCGGCGTCCAGGCCGCGTTGTTGACGAGAACGTCGAGCCCGCCGAACGTGTCGACGGTCCGCGCGATCGCCGCCTCGCAGGCCGCGCGGGTCGTGACGTCCCCCTCGATCGGCAGGCATTTCGCGCCCTGGCCCTCGAGCTGCTTCGCGGTCTCGGCGAGCAGCGCACCATCGACCTCGAGGATCCCGATGCTCGCGCCCTCGCGCGCGAAGGCGAGCGCGATCCCGCGCCCGATGCCCCGCCCCGCTCCGGTGATGAATGCGACCCGGCCCTGCAGCTTGCCCACGCCCGTTTCCCCTATGCTCCGCCGATCGGAGGCCCCCATGTTCGACCATCTGCGCTCCCCCGTCACCCTCGGCACGCTCCAGCTCCGGAATCGGATCGCGATGTCGGCGATGGGCGTCGAGATCGCCGGCGAGGACGGCCGCGCGGGCGAGCCGATCATCGCCTACTACGAGGAGCGCGCCCGCGGCGGCGTCGGCCTCGTGATCACCGAGGTCTGCGCCGTCGCCTATCCCCGCGGTGCCACCGCCCATCGCCAGCTCGCCATCTCGAGCGACGACTACCTCCCGGGCCTGCGCGAGCTGACCGACCGCGTGCATCGCCACGGTGCGAAGATCGCGCTCCAGCTCGTCCACCACGGCAAGGTCTCCCGCGTCGACGTCCAGGACGGACGGCCGGTGCTCATGCCGTCGCTGCCGCGCTTCAAGGGCGCCAACGACATGGCGAACGACCTGTCGCGGGAGGAGATCGGCCTGCTGATGAAGGCCGCCGGGACCGGCACGCGCAAGCCCGAGATCAAGGTCGCCGACGAGCAGGACATCGCCTGGGTGATCGACGCCTTCGCGAGCGCGGCCCTGCGCGCGCGGCGCGCGGGCTTCGACGCCGTCGAGCTCCACGCCGCCCACGGCTACCTGCTCTCCGAGTTCCTGTCCCCGGCCTGGAACTTCCGCGAGGACGCCTACGGCGGCAGCCGCGAGAACCGCGCCCGCCTGCTGTGCGAGGTCCTCCGCGCCGCGAAGGCCCGCGCTGGCCAGGACTTCCCGATCTGGGCCCGGATCGATTGCCGCGAGTTCCGCACCCCGGGCGGGATCACCGTCGAGGACGCGGAGCGGACGGCCGAGCTCGCCGCCGAGGCCGGCGCCGACGCGATCCACGTCTCGGCCTACTCCGACTCGACCTCCGCCGCCGGCTTCACCGAAGGCCCGCTCGTCCACGCGGAGGCGGGCTACGTCGAAGAGACGGCGCGCATCAAGGCGAAGGTCGGCGTGCCGGTGATCGCCGTCGGGCGGATCGAGCCCGAGCTCGGCGACCGGCTGATCCGCGAGGGCAAGGCCGACGTGATCGCGATGGCGCGCAAGCTGCTCGCCGACCCGGCGCTGGCCCGGAAGATCGAGGAGGGCCGTCCCGAGGACGTGCGGCCCTGCATCTACTGCTACACGTGCGTGGCCCAGCCCTTCTTCGATCGCCCGGTCCGCTGCGCCGTCAATCCCGTGACGGGCCGCGAGGACCGGCTCGCCGGGAGCGAGCGGGAGCCCGCCTCGCGACCGCGACGCCTGCTCGTGGTCGGCGGTGGGCCGTCGGGGCTCGAGGCCGCGCGGCTGGCCCGGCTGCGGGGCCACGAGGTCGTGCTGTGCGAGAAGTCGACGCAGCTCGGGGGCACGCTGCGCTTCGCGTCCCTCGTCTACCCGCCCAACGAGCGCCTGCTCGACTGGCTCGAAGGCCAGGTCCGCAAGCTCGGCGTCGAGATCCGGCTCGAGACCGAGGTCACCCCCGAGCTGATCCGGTCGATCGCGCCCGACGAGGTCCTCGTCGCCGCCGGGGCCACCCGCGAGAAGCCCGCGATCCTCGGCGTCGAGCGCGAGCACGTCTTCGACGGCGACGACCTGCGCGCCCTGCTGACCGGCCAGGGCGACGGCTCAGCCGCGAAGAAGCTCTCGCTGGTCGGACGCCTCGCCGTCCGCGCGGGCCGCGCGACGGGCATCACGGGCCGACCCGCGCTGCTGCGCGAGGCGTCGAAGGCCTGGATGCCCCTCGGCAAGGAGGTCGTCGTGATCGGCGGCGGTCTCGTCGGGCTCGAGCTCGCCGAATTTCTCGCCGAGCGCGGGCGGAAGGTCGCCGTGCTCGAAGCAGGACCTAGACTCGGGCTCGAGATGGCGCATCCGCGGCGCTGGCGGGTGCTCCACGAGCTGCGGGAGCGCGGGGTGGAGCTCGTGACGAATGCGGTGGTCCGGGAGATCGGGGAGCGGGAGGTCGCCTACGAGATCCGGACCTCGCCCTCCGAGGCGCGGATCGCGACGGTGCAGGCCGACAACGTGATCCTGGCCGTCGGGCTCGGTGCGAACCCGTCGGTCGCGGCGTGCCTCAAAGAGGCGGGCGTGCCGATCCGGGAGATCGGCGACGTGACGGGCGTGGGCTACCTCGAGGGCGCGATCCGCGACGGCTTCGACGCGGCGCTCGCGCTGGGCTAGCGCGACGCGGAGCGCCGCGAGACGACGGCGAGAGAACGACGAGAAAACGACGAGAGGACGACGCGAGGAGGAGACCTGGGGTGCGGCTTCGAGACGGGGGGACGAGCGGGCCGATTGGGCGCGCCCTGGGCATCGCGATCACGCTCTGCGCACTCGGGGCTTCGAGCGGCTGCCAGACCGCACCGCCGCGAACGGCCGCCCCGGCGACGGAGGTCGCGCCGGCGCCCCTCTACGGCGAGGTCCGCCCCCTCACCTTCGCCGGTCGCCGCACGGGCGAGGGCTATTTCAGCGCCGACGGCCGCGAGCTCGTCTTCCAGAGCGAGCGCGAGCCGGGCAATCCCTTCTACCAGATCTACCGCATGCGCTTCGCCACCGGCGAGACGACCCGCGTCTCGCCCGGAATCGGCCGCGCGACCTGCGCCTGGTTCCATCCCGATGGCCGTCGCATCCTGTTCGCCTCGACCCACGAAGATCCCGACGCGGAGCTCGCCCAGGCGATCGAGCTCGAGCAGCGCGAGAAGGGCGAGAGCCGCCGCTACAGCTGGGACTTCGATCCCGCCTACGATCTCTATCTGGCCGAGCCCGACGGCCGCCTGACGCCGCTGGCGAAGGCGCCGGGCTACGACGCCGAGGGCTCGATCTCGCCCGATGGCCGGCTCGTGGTCTTCGCCTCGAATCGCCACGCCCATCGTGGCCCGCTCTCACCCGAGGACCGCGATCGCCTGGCCCAGGATCCGGCCTACTTCATCGATCTCTACCTGCTCGAGCTCGAGACGGGTCGGATCCGGCAGCTGACGACGGCACCGGGCTACGACGGCGGCCCGTTCTTCTCGGCGGACGGCCGGCGGATCGTGTTCCGGCGCTTCAGCGAGGACGGTGCGCGGGCCGAGATCCATGCGATCGACGTCGACGGCGGAAACGATCGCGCGCTGACGCGGCTCGGGGCGATGTCGTGGGCGCCCTACTTCCACCCGTCGGGCGACTACGTGATCTTCGCGACCAACCGCCACGGCTTCGACAACTTCGAGCTCTACCTCGTCGACGCCGCGGGGAGCCGCGAGCCGGTGCGCGTGACCGACCGCCCGGGCTTCGACGGGCTGCCGGTCTTCGCGCCGTCGGGCGACCTGCTGGTCTGGACGAGCAATCGGACCGAGGGCAAGAAGGGCCAGCTCTTCCGCGCGGCGTGGGACGACGCCGCCGCCCGCACCGCCCTCGGCCTCCCGCCGCACCCCGATGCGACGACGACTCCGCCGCCCGCCGTGCCCCTGCCGCTGGCGCTCGCCGACAGCGCGCCGGAGATCCGCGCCGACGACTTCCGCGCCCACGTCGCCGCGCTGACCGATCCGCGCACCGAGGGCCGCGGCACCGCCTCCCCGGGCGAGGCCCTCGCCGCCGACTACGTCGAGCGGAGCTTCCGGGCGATCGGCCTCGAGCCCGCCGGCACGCCGGACTCCTTCCGACACCACTTCGAGTACAGCGCCGGCGTCGCCTTCGGCCCCGGCAACCGGCTCGTCCCCCGCCGCGAAGGCGCCGCAGCGGCCCCGGGCGCGGGCCCGGGCGCGGCGGGCGCCGAGGCGCCGCTCGCCCTCGACGTCGACTGGCGGCCCCTCGCCTTCTCGAAGAGCGGCGCGATCGCGGAGTCGCCGGTGGTCTTCGCGGGCTACGGCCTCGTGGCTCCGGCGGAGGGCGCGCGCGCCGCCGTCGACGAGTACGCGGGCCTCGACGTCGCGGGGCGATGGGTGATGGTGCTGCGCGACCTGCCGACGGATCTCGACGCGGCGGGGCGCCAGGGGCTTCAGCGTTATGCGAGCCTGCGCCACAAGGCGATGATCGCCCGGGACCGGGGCGCCGTCGGCATCCTGTTCGTGAACGGACCGCGCAGCGGCTTCCGCGAGCCCATGGCCCCGCTGCGCTTCGACGCGGCCTTCGCGGGCTCGGGCCTCGCGGTCGTCGCGCTGCGGGACACCGTCGCCGACGGCTGGCTCGCCGCGGGCGGGCGGAGCCTCGCGACCCTCCAGCAGGGTCTCGACGAGGGCTGGGAGAAGGCCGGGAAGCCGAACGAGGGCGAGGCCCTGCGCTTCGAGCTCCCGGCGCTGCGGCTCTCGGCGGAGGTCGAGCTCGAGACGCTGCGCCGCGCGTCCGCCAACGTCGTCGGGCGGCTGCAGGTGGGCTCCCGCCCGAGCGAGCAGACGATCGTGCTCGGGGCCCATCTCGATCATCTCGGACGCGGCGAGGGCTCGGGCTCGCTCGCGCGGGCGGACGAAGCGGATCAGATCCATTTCGGTGCGGACGACAACGCGTCGGGGGTCGCGGTGCTGCTCGAGATCGCCGAGTCGCTCGCGACGCGGCGCTCGGAGGGCGAGGACCTCGGCCAGCGCGACTTCGTCTTCGCTGCCTGGTCGGGCGAGGAGCTCGGTCTGCTCGGCTCCGATCGCTGGGTCGACGAGAACGTGAACCCCCACTCCCACGACACCGGTCCCGTCGCCTACCTGAACTTCGACATGGTGGGCCGGCTCGAGCAGGAGCTCGTGCTCCACGGCGCCGGCTCGAGCCCCGACTGGGCGGCGGCGATCGAGCGCGCCGCCCTCCCCGGCCGCCTCGCCCTCGCGCTCAACGACGACGCCTACCTCCCCACCGACTCGACCAGCTTCTACACCCGGGGCCTCCCGATCCTCTCCGCCTTCACCGGCATCCACGCCGAATATCACACCCCGCGCGACCGGCCCGAGCTCCTCGACGCCGACGGGGCCGCGGAGATCGCGCGCCTCTTCGCCCGCCTCGCGGTCGGGCTCTCGCGCGCCGAGGCACCGCCCGAGTTCGTCGCCCAGCCCCTGCCCGCGAATCAGCCGAATCGCGGCGGCCTGCGCGTCTTCCTCGGGACGATCCCCGACTACAGCGAGACCGACGTGGTCGGCGTCCGCCTCTCGGGCGTGGCGCCCGCCGGCCCCGCGGAGGCCGCGGGGATCCAGGGCGGCGACACCATCGTCGAGGTCGACGGCCGGAAGATCGAGAACCTCTACGACTTCACCTACGCCCTCGAAGCCCTGCGGGTCGACGTGCCCGCCCGGATCACGGTGCTGCGCGACGGGCAGCCCCGGATCTTCGAGGTGGTCCCCCGCTCCCGGGATTGAGTAGGCTCCGGTCGTGAACAGCGAAATCTCCGATCGCTTCCGCGCCCTCGCCCACCGCCCGGAGAGCCCGGTCGGCCTGGCCGAAGGCGCGCTCGTGGTCGCCGCCGAGGCCCGGGCCGGGGTCGACATCGACGCTGCGCTCCAGCGCCTGGCGGAGCTCGTCGAGCGCGTCCGGCCCCAGATCGACCAGACCGCGAGCCCGGCGCGCGCCGTCGCCCATCTGAACCACTGGCTCTTCGAGGTCGAGGGCTTCCATGGCAATCAGGAGACTACGACGACCTGCGCAACAGCTTCCTCGACCAGGTGCTGGTCCGACGCCGCGGGCCTCGATCACGCTCTTCGATCCTGCATGCGGAGATCGCGCGCCAGCTCGGCTTGAAGCCTGGCTTATCGGCTTCCTGGCCACTTCCTCGCGAAGGTGGTCGAGCGGATGCGACTGGCGAGGGCATGGCGGATCATCGTCGACGCCTTCTTCGGCTGCGCATGTCCTCGACGACTGCATGGAGCGCCTGCGCCGCGACGAGCACGTCCCCTTCGACCCGAGCGGGTGCGTGCTCCTGGCGACGGCCCGCGAGATCTGGATCCGGATGCTGAACAACCTGAAGCTGCCGTACCCTCGCGCCAGGGCGATCGGCCTGTCGGCGCTCGGCTGCTTCGATCGATCCTGCCGCTCGAGCCCCAGGCCGCCCACGAGCTGCGCGACTGCGTGCGGCCTCTGCTCGAGCGCCTCGACGTGCGCATCCACGCCGCGATCGAGGATCCGATTGGCCTATCTCGAGAGCTCGCTCAGCGCTGGCGACGGCGCCGGCGATCCGTCTGTGCCCGGATGCGCCCCCGCGCGCCGGCGCCCGGCGCTGAACTGAGCTGTCCACCGACGCGGCGGCGCGTCCAGGGCCTGCCCCGCCGCCGCGACTTCGAGTAACGGGCGCCCCGGAGTCCGGGACGCCCGTGCTCCTCATTCGCATCGAAGCGGCTCTCCTCGCCTTCATGCCCTCATCGTCCTTCGGCCCTTCGCGGACCTGGTGGCCGTGCCCGGCCTCACTGGGCCAGCGCGGGGTAGATCGAGAGGCTCGTGCCGGCGCTCGACGAAGCCGCCATTCGAGCCGATCGGCTGCAGCATGTTCCGGAGATCGTCGAAGATCTGGATCTCGTCGTCGCGCATGAATCCGACGACCACGTCGACACCGTCGTCGTCGACGTCGCCCATCGCCGGGCGCGTCGCACCGTCCTGCGACCGGGTAGCCTCGCGCGGCTCGCCGACATGATCAGCACGCCGGAGGGATCCGCCGGCCAGCCACCGACCGCGTCCTCGAGGATCGCGATGCGTCCGCGGCTGCCGCTGCCGAAGCCGACCACGACCTCGGCCCGACCGTCGCCGTCGAGATCCCCCATCGCCGGGACCGTGAGCCCGCCGCTCATCGAGCTCGAGGTCGAGGGCTCCACCGGATACCAGGTCTTGCCCGTCGTGTTCACCGCATGCTGCGCGAAGCCGGCGACCGAGTCCTCGAGGACCACGATCATGCCCGAGCGCACGCCCGACATGCCGACCACGACCTCGCCCTTGCCGTCGCCGTCGATGTCGCCGATGGCGGGGAAGATCGTCCCGCGGAACTTGGACGGCACCGGGATCTGCATGTAGCCCTCGGCATTGCTCCGGGCCGTCGCGAGGGGCGCGAAGTTCGTCGTGACGTCGTCGAAGACCTGGACGACGCCGCGCATCCCGCCGCCGAAGCCGACGAGGATCTCCGCGCGACCGTCCCCATCGAGATCGCCGCAGGTCGGCAGCGTCCGGCCCGCCTGGGAGCGATAGGTCGGCGTCCCGGCCTGGATCGAGCGCGCCCCGGCGACCGCGCCGTTCTCGAGGGTCAGGATCGAGATCGTCCCGTTGCTGCCGTCCCCGAAGCCGAGCACGAGATCGAGATCCCCGTCGTCGTCGAGATCGCAGCTCGCCGGCCGCGCGTTCCCGCGCGACGCCAGCGAATCCATCGTCAGCGCCGCCAGGCTCCGATCCGGCATGAGGCGCGAGATCGTCGCGGTCGTCGACTTGCTGGCGACCCCGAGCGCGAGGGTCGGCTCGAGGGTCCCGGGCGGATTCACGGTCACTTCGCCGCCGGTCCCACCGGTCCCACCCGTGCCGCCGGTCCCGCCGGTCCCGCCCGTGGTGCCTCCGGTCCCGCCGGTCGTCCCGCCGGTTCCGCCCGTCGTCGGAACGGGCGTCAGGTGGATCTCGGAGGAGAAGCTCGAGACCGCCCCCGTCGAGCTGTAGGCGCGCAGCGCGACGTACAGATCGACCGAGTCCTCGAGGTCGAGGGCGTAGTTGATCGTCCCCCCCGAGACCGGCGGCATGCCCAGGTCGAACTGCGAGACGTAGGTCCCGCTCTTCGTCCCGAGATGCATCGTGTAGCCGGCGACGCCTGACGTCGGGCTCGGCTGGAAGGCCATCCGATACTGACGCAGCGCGGCCGCGGCCGGCGACGCCACGAGCGCGGCGAGCGCACCCACGACGACCGCGCGCGCGGCGCGACGACCGCCGGAGGATCGCGGCGCACCGGTCTCGGAACCAGCCAGGAGGAGCGAGTCGACGAAGCGGGATTTCGCGTGTTCCATGGCCGGACTCTTCGGGCCCGGCTCGAAGGGCGCCGGTGATCGAACTCACCCCGCCCGAAAATCCACGCATGACACGAAACTTTTTCGGGACGCCGGCAGGCGATGCGCGGCGGGGCGGTGCGGCCGATCACGGGAGGCGGCAACGACGGGCGCTGCACCTCGCCGGTCCGCAGCGCGCCGGGCCTGCCCGCGCAGCGCGGATGCGGGCTCAGGGCAGCGAGACGACGGCGGCGACGTCCTCGACCAGGCGGCCGACGGCGGGATCGAGCTCGGTGAAGCGGATCGCGAACGATTGCCCCTCGCTGCGGACGACCTCGCCGACCAGCTCGAAGGGCGAGACGGGCTGGATGAAGACGTAGAGCCGCACCTTCGTCCCCGGCTCGGGGCAGAAGGAGGCGCCCGAGAGTCGCGCACCCGAGCGCGAGAGGTCGGAGAGCGTCCCCGCCCCCTCCCGGTCGCCGGCCGAGCAGAGCGCATCGAAGCGGGTGCGGAAGCGGGGGTTGCGTCGGCGATTCACGAGGGGCTCCGATCGATCGAGCCGGGACGAAGGCCCCGGCTCGAGGGACGATCGGTGGCGGCGCGGGCGGGCTTGAGCCCTGCCCGGCTGCGCGCCCGACGATGCCGGTCCGCAGCATCGATGCAAACCGGGCCCCGTGCAGTCGACCGGCAAGCCACCCGCAGCGGGGTGCGGAAGCGCTCTCAGCCCCGGCGCGGCGGCCGCGCCCACCAGCTCGCGAGGACGGCCAGGCCGAAGGCGGTGTACGCGAGGGTGAAGACCCATTCGGGGGCGTCGTAGTAGAGGAGGCGCGAGAGCGCGTGGCCGAGGAAGCTCTCGCCCTCGCCGAGGGTCGGCGCGCCGGCCGCCGCCCGCAGTACCCGCTCGAGGGACGTCAGCGGACACGCGAGGCCGAGCCAGGACTCCGCGACGACGACCGCGATCGCCGCGAGATGGGCGAGGCGGAACCCGAGGCGCCGCGGGAAGCGCCAGCGGAGGCGATCGCCGATCCAGACGGCGACGAGCCCGCCGATCACGAACAGGACGAACGCGACGTGGACGACGAGCACGAAGTCGGCCAATCGCATCGCCATGTTCCGCAGCACTCCATCCTCGTTCGGCCCGATCAGTTCGCGCCCGCTTCGGGTCCTGCTTCCGCTTCGGCTCCGGCGCCCCCCTGCCGACGCGCACCCGGCTCCCCGACCGCCGCATAATGCGAGACCGTCGGGAACGGATCGTAGAAGTGATGGAGGAGCGCCTTCCACTCGAGGTACCGCGGCGAGCCGCGGAATCCCTGCTCGTGGGCTTCGAGCGAATCCCAGCGAACGAGCAGCAGATACTCGCCCGGGCGCTCGAGGCAGCGCATCAGCTCGTGGGTCCGGTAGCCGGGCATCGAGGCGATGATCGCCTGGGCCTCCGAAAACGCGGCCTCGAATGCCGGCTCCTGACCGGCACGGATCTGCAGCGGCGCGACCTCGAGCACCATCGTCCCCCCAGTCTCGTGCGCTTCCGCGCCCGAGCTCCTCCGCTCTCGCGGAGCATCGTGGATCCAGGATCCCCCGCCTCGCCGGTCGTTCGCCGAGCGACGGTCGATCCGACGCGCCGCGAACGTAGCTTGACACGTTCTTGATGCGCGGGGGCCCTCTCTTGATGCCCACCCGAGTCGCCGGTGCCTAGACTCCCATCCCATCGGAGGTCTCGTCTCATGGACTTCGTCTACGTCGTCGGGGCGCTCGCCCTCTTCGGTCTGGCCTGGAGCCTCGTCCGGCTCTGCGAAAGGGTGGGGTGAAACCATGGGTGTGATGGAAATCTTCGGCGGCGTGCTCGCGCTCGCCCTCTTCGTCTACCTGCTGATCGCGCTGCTGGCGCCGGAGAAGCTCTCGTGACGTCGAATGCGCTGCTCCAGATCACGCTCTACGTCGTCGTGTTGACGGCTCTCGCCGTCCCGCTCGGCCGCTACATGGCTGCGGTCTATTCCGGGTCGGCTGGCTACCTCGAGCGCGTGCTCGGCCCGATCGAGCGCGGGCTCTATCGCCTTGCCCGCGTGGGCGACGAGGACATGCGCTGGCAGACCTACTGCGGGTCGCTGCTCGGCTTCAACGCCGTCGGGCTTCTCTTCCTCTACGCGCTCCAGCGCCTGCAGGCATTCCTGCCCATGAACGGTGCCTCGCTCCCGAACGTCGGCGTCGACGTCGCCTTCAACACGGCCGTCAGCTTCGCCACGAACACCAACTGGCAGGCCTACGGCGGCGAGACGACGATGAGCGCGCTGACCCAGATGCTGGGGCTCGGCGTCCAGAACTTCCTGTCGGCGGCGACCGGCATGGCCGTGCTCGTCGCGCTCGTCCGCGGCTTCTCGCGCAGTCGCGCGAAGGGCATCGGCAACTTCTGGGTCGATCTGGTCCGCACGACCCTCTACATCCTGCTGCCGCTCTCGCTGATCGTTTCCCTCCTGCTCGTCTCGCAGGGCGTCCCGCAGACCTTCGCCCCGCGCGCCATCGTGGAGCGGGCCGAGCCGGTCGCCCTGTCCGACGGCAGCGTCGTCGCGGAACAGGAGATCGCTCTCGGCCTCGTCGCATCCCAGGTCGCGATCAAGCAGCTCGGTACGAACGGGGGCGGCTTCTACAACGTGAACTCGGCCCATCCCCTCGAGAACCCGACGCCCATCTCGAACTTCATCGAGATGCTCTCGCTCCTTCTGATCGGGGGTGCCCTGTGCTTCACGCTGGGCGAGCTGGTCCGCGACCGCCGCCAGGGCCATGCCCTCTTCGCCGCGATGGGTCTGATCTTCGTCCCCCTGCTGCTCGTCTGCCTGATCGCCGAGCAGGGGGGCAACCCCGTCCTCGAGTCGCTCGGTGTCGACCCCGTCGCGAGCGAGCTCCAGCCGGGCGGCAACATGGAGGGCAAGGAGGTGCGCTTCGGCATCGCGAACTCCGCACTTTGGGCGACCGCGACCACGGCCGCTTCGAACGGCTCGGTCAACGCGATGCACGACAGCTTCACGCCGATGGGCGGCCTCGTCCCGCTCTGGCTGATCGAGGTCGGCGAGGTCGTCTTCGGCGGCGTCGGCTCGGGCCTCTACGGGATGCTCGCCTTCGCGATCGTCGCGGTCTTCATCGGCGGACTCATGATCGGTCGCACGCCCGAGTACCTCGGCAAGAAGCTCGAGACCTACGAGATGAAGATGGCCTCGCTGATGATCCTGATTCCGCCGGTCCTGATCCTGGTCGGCACCGCGATCGCCTGCCTCGTCCCGGCGGGCACCGCCCCCCTCGGCAATCCCGGCCCCCACGGCTTCAGCGAGATCCTCTACGCGTTCTCTTCCGGCGCGGGCAACAACGGATCGGCCTTCGGCGGCATCACGGTGAGCGGCCGTTTCTATGCGGTCGCCATCGCGGTGGCGATGTTCCTCGGCCGCTATGCCTTGATCGTCCCGGCGCTCGCGATCGCGGGCTCCCTCGCGCGCAAGCAGACCGTCCCGCCCTCGTCGGGAACCCTGGCGACGCATGGCCCGCTCTTCGTGGTGCTCCTCGCGACCACGGTCGTGCTGGTCGGTGCCCTGACGTTCCTCCCGGCCCTGGCCCTCGGTCCCGTGATCGAGCACCTGCAGATCCAGGGGAACTAGCCAAGCCGGTGCCGACCCGCTCGGGTCGGCGCCACGATCGGAGACGACATGACGACCTTGAGACCGACTGGTGCCCACTTCGATTGGCCGATCGTGCGCCGAGCGCTCGGCGAGTCCTTCCTCAAGCTCGACCCCCGGCAGCTCGCCAGGAAGCCCGTGATGTTCGTGGTCGCCGTCGGCAGCGCCTTCACGACGGCCCTCGCCGTCCACGCGGCCTGGACCGGCGCCGGTGACGAATCCACGGGCTTCGCCGCGGCCGTCGCGGCCTGGCTCTGGCTGACGGTCCTGTTCGCGAACTTCGCCGAGGCGATGGCCGAAGGCCGCGGCAAGGCGCAGGCGGACGCCCTGCGCGCGACGCGGCGCGACGTGGTCGCGAAGCGACTCTCCGAGCCGCGCCGCGACGCCCGCACCCAGTCCGTGCCGTCGACCGATCTCGCCCAGGGCGATTGGGTGCTCGTCGAGGCGGGCGACACGATTCCCGCCGACGGCGAGGTGGTCGAGGGCATCGCCTCCGTGAACGAATCCGCCGTCACCGGAGAGAGCGCGCCCGTCATTCGCGAGAGCGGCGGCGACCGAAGCTCCGTCACGGGCGGAACCACCGTCCAGAGCGACTGGCTCGTGGTGCGCATTTCGGCCCGTCCCGGCGAGACCTTCCTCGACCGGATGATCGCGCTCGTCGAGGGGGCGAAGCGCGGCAAGACGCCCAACGAGATCGCCCTCGAGATCCTGCTCGCGGGGCTCACGATCGTCTTCCTGCTGGCGACGGTCACGCTGGCGCCCTTCTCCGCGTACGCCGTCGCGTCGAGCGGCATGGGGCATCCGGTCTCGCTCACGATCCTCGTGGCGCTGCTCGTCTGCCTGATTCCGACGACGATCGGCGGGCTGCTCTCGGCGATCGGGATCGCCGGCATGGACCGCATGATCCAGGCCAACGTGATCGCGACCTCGGGTCGCGCCGTCGAAGCGGCTGGCGACGTCGACGTGCTCCTGCTCGACAAGACCGGAACGATCACCTTCGGCAACCGCCTCGCCACCGAGTTCCTGCCCGCCCCGGGCGTCAGCCCCCGGGATCTCGCGGAAGCGGCCCAGCTTGCTTCGCTCGCGGACGAAACCCCGGAAGGCCGCAGCATCGTCGTGCTCGCGAAGGGCCGATTCGACCTGCGCGCACGCGAGGTGACCCCCCTCGGCGCCCAGTTCATTCCGTTCTCGGCCCAGACGCGCATGAGCGGAGTCGATCTCTCGGGACGCGAGATCCGCAAGGGCGCCGTCGACGCGATCCGAGCCTACGTCGAGGCGCGCGGCGGCCGTCTGCCGGAGGAGGTCCTCACGGACGCCAAGCAGGTCGCCCGTTCCGGTGCGACGCCCCTCATCGTCGCCGACGGATCCCGGGCGCTCGGCGTCGTGCAGCTCAAGGACGTCGTGAAGGGCGGGATCCGCGAGCGATTCAAGGAGCTCCGCCGAGTCGGGATCCGCACCGTCATGCTGACGGGCGACAACGCGATCACCGCCGCGGCGATCGCCGCCGAAGCCGGCGTCGACGACTTCATGGCCGAGGCGACCCCGGAGGCGAAGCTCGAGCTGATCCGCAAATATCAAGCCGGGGGACACCTGGTCGCGATGACGGGCGACGGCACGAACGACGCCCCCGCCCTCGCCCAGGCCGACGTCGCGGTCGCGATGAACACCGGGACCCAGGCGGCCAAAGAGGCCGGCAACATGGTCGATCTCGACTCGAATCCGACGAAGCTCCTCGACGTGGTCGAGATCGGGAAGCAGATGTTGATGACGCGCGGCTCGCTCACGACCTTCAGCATCGCCAACGACGTCGCGAAGTACTTCGCGATCCTGCCCGCCGCGTTCGCGACGACCTACCCCCAGCTCGAGGCGCTCGACGTGATGCGGCTCCACTCTCCCGAGAGCGCCGTACTCTCGGCCGTGATCTTCAACGCGCTGATCATCATCGCGCTGATCCCGCTCGCGCTGAAGGGGGTCGCGTTTCGGCCGGCGCCCGCCGAAGTGCTGCTGCGCCGCAATCTGCTGACCTATGGCCTGGGCGGCATGCTCCTGCCCTTCCCCTTCATCAAGGGGATCGATCTCGTGCTCGTCGCTTGCGGATGGGCTTGAGGAGGATTCGACGTGACCTCGCTGCTGCGACCGACCCTCGTTCTCTTCGGGGCCCTCACCTTCCTGACCGGCATCGTCTATCCGCTGGTCGTGACCGGACTGGCGCAGACGTTGCTGTCCGGACCGGCGAGTGGCTCCCTGATCCGCGACGGGGACCGCGTCGTCGGTTCGACGCTGATCGGGCAGACGTTCTCGGATCCCCGATTCTTCTGGAGTCGACCTTCCGCGACGGCCCCCGTGTCCTACAACGCGGCGGCCTCGACGGGCTCGAATCTGGGGCCCTCGAATCCCGTGCTCCACGAAGCGGTGCGGGAGCGCATCGCCGCGCTGCGCGAGGCAGGCGCTCCGCCCGGGCCGGTGCCCGTCGACCTGGTGACCGCGTCGGGCAGCGGGCTCGACCCCCACATCTCGCCCGCGGCCGCGATCCATCAGGCCTCGCGGGTCGCGCGGGCCCGCGGCCTGGCCGAGGAGACGGTGCGACGACTGATCGACGCGCGGATCGAGGGCCGCAGCCTCGGCGTGCTCGGGGAGCCGCGCGTCAACGTGCTGCTCCTCAACCTCGACCTCGAGCGCGCCGCGGTCGAGACCGGCCCGTGACGATGGACGCCGGCGCACGGCTCGATCCCGACGCGCTGCTTCGAAGGGTTCGCGCCGACGAGAGCCGGGCCACGCGCGCGAAGCTCAAGATCTTCTTCGGCTTCGCCCCCGGCGTCGGGAAGACCTATCGCATGCTGCAGGTCGCTCGCGACCTGGTGATCGAGCAGAAGGTGCCCGACGTCGTCGTCGGTCTGGTCGAGACCCATCAGCGCTTCGACACGGCGGCCCTGCTGCTCGGCCTCGAGATCCTCCCTCGCAAGACGGTCGAATACCGGGGCACGACGCTCGAGGAGTTCGACCTCGACGCCGCCCTCGCCCGCAGACCGCGCCTCCTGATCGTCGACGAGCTCGCACACACGAACGCCCCGGGCTCGCGACATGCGAAGCGCTGGCAGGACGTGCTCGAGCTGCTCGATGCGGGGATCGACGTCTACACGACCGTCAACATCCAGCACGTCGAGAGCCTGAACGACGTGATCGCACAGATCACGCAGGTCCAGGTGCGCGAGACGATCCCCGACTCGATCCTCGAGCGGGCCGACGAGATCGAGCTCGTCGACATCGCGCCGGAGGAGCTGCTCGCCCGCCTGCGCGAGGGCAAGGTCTACCTGCCCGACCAGGCGCTGCGCGCCGCCGATCATTTCTTCCGTCGTGCGAACCTGCTGGCGCTGCGCGAGCTCGCGCTCCGGCGCATCGCGCAGACCGTCGACGAGGACGTGCGCGAGGCGCGCGCGGCGCAGGGCGTGGTCGAGCCGTGGGCGACGGTCGAGCGGATCCTGGTCTGCGTCGGTCCCGCCCCGAGCAGCGCGCGCCTGATCCGCACCGCCTGCCGGCTGGCGGCGAGCCTGCGCGCGCCGTGGATCGCGGCCTATGCCGATACCCTCGCCTCGGGCGGCCTGAACGAAGCGGACCGCACGCGGCTCGAGTCCCACCTGCGCCTGGCCGAGTCGCTCGGCGCGTCGGTGATGCGCCTCTCGGGCGCGCGCGTCGCGGAGGAGCTGCTCGCCTACTCCCGCAAGGAGAACGTGACGCGCATCGTGATCGGCAAGCCGACCCATTCCCGGCTCCGGGATCGGCTGCGCGGCTCCCTCCTCGACGAGGTCGTGCGCGGCAGCGGGGAGATCGACGTGCTCGTGATCTCCGGGGATCGCGACGAGAAGCGCGAGGAGTCGGTGGCGCCCGCTCGGCGAGCCGCGGTCCCGATGCGATCCTGGCTGACCGCCGCGGGGATCATCGCCGTCACCACGGCCCTGGCGGCACCGCTCCACCACCAGCTCGGCGTCCCCGACGTCGAGATGCTCTTCCTGGTCGCCGTGATGACGACCGCGGTCTGGCTCGGGCGCGGGCCGGCACTGCTCGCCGCCGCGCTCGGCGTCGCAGCCTATGACTTCTTCTTCGTACCGCCGTATCTGACCTTTCGCGTGGTCGACCTCCGTTTCCTGATGACCTTCGCGATGATGTTCGGCGTCGGCATGGTGCTGTCCGAGCTCGTCACGCGAGTCCGCCGACAGGAGCAGGAGGCGCGCGCGCGGGAGGAGCGCACGGCGGCCCTCGTCGCCCTGTCGAGCGAGCTCGGGAGCGTCGTCGGGCTGCGCGACGCCGCGAGCCGGGTCGCGCGGCTCGCGGCCCGGACCTTCGAGGCCGACACGGCCGTGCTCGCCTTCGACGAGGAGGGAAGGCTCGTGCCGATCGCGCGCGAGCCGGCTGGGCTCGTGCTCGACGCGAACGAGATCGCCGTCTCGCGCTGGGCGCTCGAGCATGCCCGTTCCGCCGGTGCCGGGACCGACACGCTCCCGGGCGCGCGTTCGCTCGCCCACCCCCTCGGTTCGGTCGCGGAGCCGATCGCGGTCCTCGCCCTGCTGCGCGCCGATCGAATGCCCCTGTCCACCGACCAAAGGGGCTTCCTGCAGGCCTTCTGTCGGCAGGCGTCGATCGCCCTCGATCGGACGGTGCTGGCCGAACGGGCAGCGGCCGCCATCGTCCGTGCGCGAACCGAGGAGATGCGCAGCTCGCTCCTCGCCGCCGTCTCCCACGATCTCCGCACACCGCTAGCCGCGATCACGGGCGCAGCCACCTCGTTGAAGCACGGGGGCCGACTCGGCTCTCCGCTCGACGAAGACGTCCAGCACGAGCTGCTCGACACGATCTGCGACGGGGCGGAGCGCCTCGAGCGACTCGTGACGAACCTGCTCAGCATGATGCGGCTCGAATCGAGCGAGGTCACGCTGCGGCGGGAGTGGATTCCCATCGACGAGCTCGTCGGCGCCGCGCGCACCGCCCTCGAGAAGTCCCTCGCAGGCCGCGAGGTCCGGACGCAGCTCGCGCCCGACCTCCCGCTCGTGGCGGTCGACCCGGTGTTGATCGAACAGCTCCTCGTCAATCTGCTGGAGAACGCGCTGCGCCACGGGGCCGACGCGCCCGGCGCCGCGAAGACCCCGATCGAGCTCGCGGCCCGGCGCGACGGCGACGCGATCGAGATCACCGTCGCCGATCGTGGACCCGGGCTGCCGGAGGCCGTACGGGCGCGCCCCTTCGAGAAGTTCGTGCGGGGATCGGGCCAGCGCGGGCCGGGTGTCGGGCTCGGACTCGCGATCTGCCACGGGATCGTCACGGCCCACGACGGCACCATCGCAGCGGAGGCGCGGCCGGGAGGCGGTACGATCTTCCGGGTCCGCCTGCCGGTCGGGGCCACACCGGCCCTCCCCCCCGGTGCGGAGGGGGATTCCGCGTGACGAACGAGGTCGCGATCGTACTCGTCGTCGAGGACGAGGTCGCGGTGCGGCGCTTCCTGCGCGCGTCGCTCTCCGCCCACGGGTTCCGCGTGCTCGAGGCCGGGACGGGCAGCGAGGGGCTCTCGCTCGCGGCGAGCCATCGGCCGGACGTCGTGCTGCTCGACCTCGGCCTGCCCGACGGCGACGGCCTCGACTGGCTCGCTCGGCTGCGCGAGTGGAGCCGCGCCCCGGTGATCGTGATCTCCGCCCGGGGCCGCGAGGACGACAAGGTCGGCGCGCTCGACGCCGGTGCCGACGATTACTTGACGAAGCCCTTCGGCGTGAACGAGCTGCTCGCGCGCATCCGCGTCGCCCTCCGGCACGCGCACGGCGTCGTCGTCGCGAACGATGCCGTCCTCGAGCTGCCGGGACTCGACGTCGACCTCGCCCGCCACGAGGTCCGCGTCGACGGCCACGAGGTCCGCCTGACGCCGATCGAGTTCAAGATCCTCGCCCTGCTCGCACGCAATGCCGGTCGCGTGCTCACCCATCGCCAGATCCTGAACGAGGTCTGGGGCCCGGGGCATGCCGGCGAGCAACACAACGTGCGCGTCCACGTCGCACTGCTGCGCAAGAAGATCGAGGCCGACCCGACGCAGCCGCGCCGCCTCATGACCGAGACCGGCGTCGGCTATCGCCTGCGCGACCGCCCGGAGCCGTGAGCACAGCCCGGGCACGGACGCCCCGGGCGGACCCGGGCATCGCTGAGCCCGTGCCCGGCCGATCCGCTCCCGACCGAGTCGCGCCTCAGTCGCCCCAGCCGATGACCGCCTTCGTCTCGAGGAACTCCTCGAAGCCGATCTCGCCCCACTCGCGGCCGTTGCCCGACATCTTGTAGCCGCCGAAGGGCGCCGTGAAGTCCGGCGGAGCGCCGTTGAGCGCGATCTGGCCCGCGCGGATCTTCCGCGCGACGCCGCGGGCGCGCTCGAGGCTGCCGGACGACACGTAGCCCGCGAGCCCGTATTGCGTGTCGTTCGCGATCGCGATCGCCTGCTCCTCGGTCTCGTAGGGGAGGATCGAGAGCACCGGACCGAAGATCTCCTCGCGCGCGATCGTCATGTCGTTGCGCACGTTCGCGAAGATCGTCGGGCGGACGAACCACCCCTTCGTGAGGCCCTCGGGCCGACCGGTCCCGCCGGTCACGAGCGTCGCCCCCTCGTCGATGCCCTTCTGGATCAGGCCCTGGATCTTCTTCCACTGCGCCTCGCTGACGACCGGCCCGAGCCGCGTGTCCGCCGCGAAGGGATCCCCGACCTTGAGCGTCTCGGCGGTCGCCTTCGCGATCGCGACGGCCTCGTCGTGGAGCTTCGCCGGGACGAGCATGCGGGTCGGCGAGTTGCAGGACTGCCCGCTGTTGAGCGTGCAGGCCATCATGCCCCCGCCGATCGCCGCCTTGAGGTCGACGTCGTCGAGGATGATGTTGGGCGATTTGCCGCCGAGCTCCTGGGTGACGCGCTTGACGGTCGGCGCCGCGGCCCGGGCGATCTCGATGCCGGCGCGGGTCGAGCCGGTGAACGAGACCATGTCGATCTCGGGATGGGACGCGATCGCCTGGCCGACGGTGGGCCCGTCGCCGTTCACGAGGTTGAAGACGCCCGCCGGGACGCCCGCCTCGTGCAGGATCTCCGCGACGAGGATCGCGTTCAGCGGCGCGATCTCCGTCGGCTTGAGCACCATCGTGCAGCCCGCCGCGAGCGCCGGCGCGACCTTGCACATGATCTGGTTGATCGGCCAGTTCCAGGGCGTGATCAGGCCGCAGACGCCGACGGCCTCGCGCCGGATCAGGATCTTCCCCTGCTTGCGCTCGAACTCGTAGCGCTTCAGCACGTCGATCGTGGCGGAGAGATGGGCGAGGCCGGTCCCAGCCTGGGCCGCCTTCGAGAGCCAGAGTGGGGCCCCCATCTCGCGAGAGATCGTCTCGGCCATCTCCTCGTAGCGCTTCTGATAGGCGGCGACGATCCGACCGAGGAGCGCGAGGCGCTCCTCGCGGCTCGTCTCGGAGAAGCTCGCGAAGGCGCGTCGGGCCGCGCGCGCCGCGAGATCCACGTCCTTGGCGCTCCCGAGCGCGATCTGCGCGATCGGCTCCTCGGTGGCCGGGTTGATCACGGTCCCGGTGCGCGCCTCGACGGGATCGACCCAGCGACCGTCGATGTAGAACTGGAGCTTCTTCAGCATGCCCACGCCTCCTCGGGAGACCGGACCGGAGCCCGACCCGCCCCTTCGATGAATCGGCCGGGCAGCCCCCTGCCCGGCCCCGATCCCGCCGCGCGACGGACGCTAGGCCTTCGCCGGCAGGATGATCGACTGGTACTCGGTGTAGGGACCGATGCCCTCCGGCCCGAGCTCGCGGCCGATGCCCGACTTCTTGAATCCGCCGAAGGGCGCGTGGAAGTCGAGGATCGTCGCCGAGTTGACCGCTACGCAGCCCGTGCGGACCCGGGCCGCGATCTGCGCCGCGTGCTCGACGTCCTTCGTCCAGACCGAGCCGCAGAGGCCGTAGGGCGAGTCGTTCGCGATCGCGACGGCCTCGTCCTCGCTGCCGTACGGGATGACCGACAAGACCGGCCCGAAGATCTCCTCCTGGGCGATCTTCATCGAATTGTCGACGTCGGCGAAGACCGTCGGCTCGATGAAGTAGCCCTTCGACAGGCTCTTCGAGACGTTGCCGCCGCAGACCGCGCGCGCGCCCTGCTCCTTGCCCGAGGCGAGGTAGCCGGCGATGCGGTCGCGCTGGCGCGCCGAGACGACGGGACCGATGTTGGTCGCCGGATCCATCGCGTCGCCGAGCTTCATGCCGCCGACCGCCGCGCCGAGGGCCTCGACGATCTCCTTGTAGCGCGAGCGCGGCGCGAGGATGCGCGTCTGCGCGCCGCAGGCCTGGCCGTTGTTGAGGAGCGCCGAGCCGAGCAGCGGCTGGAGCGCGGCGCCGAGGTCGACGTCCTCGAGCACGATCGCCGCCGACTTGCCGCCGAGCTCGAGGGTGCAGCGCTTGATCTGCTCGCCACAGATGCCGCCGACGCGGCCGCCGGTGGCGGTGCTGCCGGTGAAGCTGACCTTGTCGATGCCGGGATGGCGGACGAGGTACTCGCTCGTCTCGCGGCCCGCCGCGACGATGTTGACGACCCCCGGCGGCAGCCCGGCCTCGGCGACGGCCTCGGCGAGCAGGTAGGCGTCGAGCGCCGTCTCCGGCGACGCCTTCAGGACCATCGTGCAGCCCGCGGCCAGCGACGGCCCGAGCTTCATCGCCGCGATGAAGAGCGGCACGTTCCACGGGATGATCCCCGCACACACGCCCACCGGCGCGCGCCGGACCCGCACCCGCGCCCCGAACGCCCCCGGCCGCTCGTCGACGAACGTGAATTCCCCCGCGAGCCGCGCATAGACGTCGAGCACGAACGTCGCTGCGAAGACCTGCACGCCCATCGACTGCTGCGACGGACACCCCGTCTCCTGGGAGATGACGGATGCGAGGGCCGCGCTGCGGGCCTTCAGCGCGTTCGAGAGCCGCGTGATGGCCTCGCCCCGCTCCTTCGGCGACCAGTGCGGGAAGGGGCCCGAGTCGAAGGCCGAGCGGGCCGCGGCCACCGCCGCATCGACGTCCGCCGTCGAGGCATCGGGCACGCGACCGATGGCCGCCTCCGTCGAGGACGAGCGGACCTCGATCGTCCCGCCCGCTCGCGAGGGCTGGAAGCCCCCACCGATGAAGAGATCCCGCCGCTCGACGAAGTCCGTGGCTGCGCTCAAACCGTGTCTCCTTTGGATCGGGGCCGGGCCCCGGGCCGGCTACTATAGCCAGCGCGTGTCACCCTCCGCGAATCCGGCCCGATCGGAACGGGCCACGCATCGGAGAGGCAGCTCGGGCGGCCGGCCGCATGCACGGCCCGAATCAGCGGTTATGTTCCGAGCCAGATGTCGAGCGTTTCGTCCCCGAGCGAGAGACCGACCCCGACTTCGACCGACGCGCCTGCCCTGGCCGTCGCCCCGCTCGTCTTTCTGCGGCGGCTCGCAGAGCTGACCCACGTCCCCCTCGATCCCGCGGCCGTCTCGGCCCTCGACGAGCTCTTCGCGGCCCAGCCGACCTGGCAGCAGACCCTCGAGCTGCAGTGCGCCCCGCTCGGCCTGCGGACCGAGCGACTGATCTGGTCGCTGCGGGAGGCCTTCGGCGCGGCGAACCGGGGCTGCGCGCTCGTCTCGGTCCGGAACGGCCCGGGCGGCACGGCCGAGCTCTTCGCGATCGACGGCTTCTCGCTGCTGCGCGCGCGCGTGTCCTTCGAGGACGGCCGCAGCCGCAGCTTCGACCTCGGCGAGCTCGCCCGCTGGGTCGGCACCGCGGACCCGGACGCCCCGCGCAGCTGGCTGCTCGTCGAGAGCCGCCACCCGGCGTCGGTCCTCCCGCCGACCGGCGGCCACGGGCACGTCCACGACGACGCCGATGGATCGCACGGCGCCCACGGCCATGCCGGCGGCGGTCATGGACACGGCGGCCCGCCTCCCTTCGAGCGGCTGCTCGCCCTGCTCCGCCCCGATCGACGCGACCTCTGGGCGATCGTCGCCTACGCGGCGGCGATCGGCGGGGTGAGCCTCGCGACCCCGATCGCGGTCCAGCAGCTCGTGAACTCGATCGCCTTCGGCGGGCTCGTCCAGCCCGTCGTGGTGCTGGCGCTGCTCCTGCTGCTCGCCCTCGCGGTCTCGGCGGTCCTGTCGGTCATCCAGTCCTGGGTGACGGAGCTGATCCAGCAGCGGATCTTCGTGCGCGTCGTGATCGACGTGGCCGAGCGGATTCCGCGGGTGCAGGCGAAGGCCTTCGATCGCCACCACGGGCCCGAGCTCGTCAACCGCGTCTTCGACGTCGTGACGGTGCAGAAATCGCTCTCGATGCTGCTGCTCGAGGGGACGTCGGTCGTGCTGCAGACCGGCGTCGGTCTGGTCATCCTCTCCTTCTACCATCCGCTGATGCTGGGCTTCAGCCTGCTGCTCGTGGCCGGCATCTTCGTCGTGGTCGTCGTGCTCGGACGGGAGGCGGTGCCGACGGCGATCGCCGAGTCGAAGGCGAAGTACGACGTCGTCGGCTGGCTGCAGGAGCTCTCGCGCCACCCCGCGACCTTCCGCGACGCGGACCAGCGCCGCTTCGCGCGGCTCCATGCCGACACCCTCGCGACGGCCTGGGTCGGGGCCCGCGCCAGCCACTTCCGGATCGTGCTCCGACAGCACGCCGGGACGCTCGTCCTGCAGGGCCTGGCGAGCAGCTCGCTGCTCGCCCTCGGCGGCATGCTCGTCGTCCAGGGCCAGCTGACCCTCGGCCAGCTCGTCGCCTCCGAGCTCATCATCACGCTGATCGTCTCGACCGTGGCGAAGTTCGGCAAGCAGCTCGAGAAGTACTACGACCTGCTCGCCGCGATGGACAAGCTGTCGGTGCTGCTCGACCTGCCCCTCGAGCGCGAGGGCGGAGCGGAGCTCGCGGCGGATCTGCCGCCGGCGGCGATCGAGACGGTCGGCGTGCAGTTCGGCTACGGCCCGAATCCGCTGCTCGCGAACCTCGACCTGCGCATCGAACCCGGCGAGCGCCTCGCCCTCGAAGGGGCGATGGGCAGCGGCAAGAGCTCGCTGCTCGACCTGCTCTTCGGCCTGCGCGAGCCCGCCGCGGGCCACGTCACGATCGACGACCGCGACTACCGCGACCTGTCGCTCGAGAGCCTCCGCGCCGCCGTCGCCCTCGTGCGCGGCAGCGAGACCTTCGCGGGCACGATCCGCGAGAACGTCCGCGTCGGTCGCCACGACTTCGACGACACCGAGATGATCCGGGTCCTCGATGCCGTCGGCCTGGTCGAGGAGATCCGCCAGCTGCCCGAGGGCCTCGACACGCGCCTCTCGACCGACGGCCGGCCCCTCTCGCAGGTCCAGCTGACGCGGCTGATGATCGCGCGCGCCGTGCTGACGCGGCCGCGGCTCCTGCTGATCGACCGCGCCCTCGAGGACTTCGACCGGCCTGCGCGCGAGCGGATCGCGGATCTGCTCTTCGCCGCGGACGCGCCCTGGACGCTCGTCGTCGTGAGCGAGCGCGAGGACGTGCTCGCTCGCTGCAGCCGCCGGATCACGCTCGGCAATCCCGAGACCTGGAACCGGACGCCTTCGCCGCAGGGGGCGACGCGATGAGCGAAGCGACCCGACGCCCCGTTCGCGACGTCTCCTCGCTGCTGCTCGTGCGGGGGCCCGACGCGCTCCAGCTCTTCACGCGGATCCTCTACTTCGCGATGGGGGCGACGGTGCTCGCGCTGATCGTCGTGCCGTGGCAGCAGAACGTGCCCGCCGCGGGCCACGTCTCGGCCCTCGATCCCTTCGATCGGATCCAGACGATCGCAGCGCCGGTCTCGGGTCGCGTGCTGAAGTCCTGGGTCCAGGAGGGCACGCGGGTCCAGGAAGGCGATCCGCTGCTCGAGATCGTCGACCTCGATCCCGAGATGCTCCCCCGCCTCGGCGAGCAGCGGGAGGCCCTCGAGAGCCAGCTCGCCGCGGCGCGCGAGAAGGTCCAGATCTACCAGTCCCAGGTCGAGGCGCTGACCCGCGCCCAGGACCTCGCGGTCCAGGCGGCGCAGAACCTCGTCGAGGTCGCCGGCGCCAAGGTCCGCTCGGCGCAGCACGGCGTCGAGGCGGCCGAGGCCGCGGTCGCCCAGGCGAAGCTCAACTACGAGCGTCAGAAGCAGCTCGTCGACGAGGGCCTCGCCGCGACGATGGAGTTCGAGGTCGCCGATCGCCTCTACAAGCAGGCGAAGGCCGAGCTCTCCCAGGACCGCCAGGCGCTCACCGGGAGCCTCGAGGAGGAGAAGGCGCGCCGCGCCGAGCTCGGCCGCGTCCAGACCGAGGCCCAGGCGCGCATCGAGTCGGCCCGCGCCGAGGTGCAGGTCGCCGAGGCGGAGTCCGCCGGCAAACAGCAGGATCTCGCGACCCTCTCCGTCCGGATCGCGCAGCAGAACGCCCAGCGCCTGACCGCACCCCGCTCGGGCACCGTCTACCGCCTCTACGCGAGCCCCGGCGCGGAGCTCGTGAAGGCCGGGGATCCGCTGATCGCCCTGCTGCCCGATGCCCAGTCGCAGGCGGTCGAGCTCTGGGTCGACGGCAACGACGTCCCGCTGATCCACGAGGGACGCAGCGTGCGGCTGCAATTCGAGGGCTGGCCCGGCGTGCAGTTCGGCGGCTGGCCGTCCGTCGCCGTCGGCACCTTCGGCGGCCGCGTCGCGGTCGTCGACTCGAGCAGCGACGGCCAGGGACGCTTCCGCATCCTCGTCGTCCCCGATCCCGAGGACGATCCGTGGCCGACTCCGCAGTACCTGCGCCAGGGCGCACGCGCCAACGGCTTCGTGCTCCTCGATCAGGTCGCCCTCGGCTACGAGCTCTGGCGCCAGGCGAACGGCTTCCCGCCGACGGTCGCGATGGACACCTACGGCGCCCCCGGCGCCGCCAAGAGCGCGGCGCAGGACACCTCCGCCGGCGCGGCAGGCGGGGCGACGGCGACGAAGGGCGGGACGAAGGCGGGGGCGGCGAAGTGAGACGGGCGTTGGCTGCGCGCGAGCGCCGAGCACCGCGGCGGCTCGGCCTCCTGGCCCTCGTCTTCGCGGCGTGGTCCGGCGACGCGGGGCCGGCCGGCGCCCAGGAGGCGGAGGCGCTGGTCGTGCCCGGTGCGCGGACGGGCGAGCCGCCGTCTCCGCAGGGCGCCCTGTCGGCGGAGGCCCTGGCGGAGGCCCTCGCGGAAGCGACCGGGGAGTCCGGCGAAGCCCCGGCGCCGCCGGCCTACGGCGACGACTGGGTGCCAGGGGAGAAGCGGCGGCCGCTCGAGCTCGACGAGGTGCTCGCCTCGGTCGACGAGACCTATCCGCTGCTGATCGCGGTGCGCCAGGAGCTCGAGATCGCGGGCGGGGAGTGGCTGTCCGCCCGGGGCGGCTTCGACTCCCGGCTCTTCGCGCGCGGCGAGCTGGCACCGACCGGCTACTACGATCGTTTCACGAGCGACCTCGGCATCGAGCAGCCGACGCGACTCTGGGGCAGCCGTCTCTACGCCGGCTACCGCATCGGCCGCGGCGACTTCCCCGCCGATCTCGGGAGCGTCAAGACGAACGAGGACGGCGAGCTGCGCGCGGGCCTCGAGATCCCGCTCCTGAAGGACGGATCGATCGACGCCGCGCGCACGAGCCTGCGTGCGAGCGACATCAAGCGGCGGGCCGCCGAGCCGAAGATCGAGCTCCGGCGCCTCGAGATCGTGCGCCAGGCGGCCGAGGCCTACTGGAACTGGATCGCGATGGGCCTCAACGTCGACGTCGAGCGCCACCTCCTGCGCGCCGCCGAGGATCGCCGCCGTCAGCTCGAGGGACGCGCGGCGCGCGGGGCGATTCCGGCGATCCAGGTCGTCGACAACGAGCGGCTGATCGTCGATCGCGCGATCCGGCTCCGGGGCGCCGAGCGCGACGCCCTCGAGGCCGCCGTCACCCTCTCCCTCTTCTACCGCGACGCGAACGGCGAGATGAAGATTCCGGAGCACGACCGCATGCCCCGGGACTTCCCCGCCGAGCGAGCCTGGGACGCAGCCCGCCTGGCGAGCGACGTCGAGCGCGCCTCCGACCGCCATCCGATCCTGCGCGAGCTTTCGCTGCGCCGCGACGGCCTGCTCGCGAGCCTCGCGCTCAACCGCAACGCGCTGCTCCCCGACCTGCGGGTCGGCGTCGAGGGCTCGAAGGACGTCGGCAAGAGCTCTGCCGGGATCGACTCGATCGGCTCGTTCTCGAACAACCCGAAGGACGACACCGAGGTCAAGGCCACCGTCCGCTTCGAGGTCCCCGCGCTCCAGCGCGCCGCCCGCGGCCGCGTCGCGACCAACCGCGCGGAGCTGATCCGGATCGAGCAGGAGACCCGCTATGCGCGGGACTCGATCGAGGCCGAGATCCGACGCGCCATGGCCTTCGTCCAGGCCGCCTACGACCAGACGCGCCTCGCGCGCGAGAACTACGCCCTCGCGGCGAAGCTCCAGCGCGGCGAGGAGCGGAAGTTCGAGCTCGGCTCCTCGAACCTGATCGACGTCAACATCCGCGAGATCCAGACCGCCGACGCGGCCCGCGCCCTCGTCTTCGCCCAGGCCGCCTACTTCCGCGCGATCGCCCGCTACGAGGCCGCGATCGCGGGGCGGGTCGAGTGAGCGGACGCGCCGCTCATTTCGCCGGTGCCCGTGCCGGTGCCGCCGCCCGCGGCGCGAGCGCGATCAACGCATTGCCCGGCCGCTGCGCCTGGCCGTAGCCCGAGCTGACGAAGAGCCGGCCGTTCGCGACCATCGGTCCTGCGGTGCCCTGGATGCCTCCGCCCCGGGTCGTGCCCCCGCGCAACGTCGACCACTCGCCCGACGTGTCGAGCTGCCAGAGGACGGCGCCGCTCGCGCGATCGAGCGCGTAGACCACGCCATCGACGCCCGCCGCGAAGACGACCTCGTCGGTCGCGAGCGGCGGCGCACCGATGATGCCGACGCAGGGACTGCGCTCGGCACACAGCGCCGCGCCGTTCGTCTGCCAGACGACGCGGCCGTCCTTCGCCGAGAGCGCCTGCAGCCCGGGCAGCGCCGCGCGCCCCTCGCCCTGCTCGTCGCCCTCGACCATCGCCGGCACGAAGACGACCCCGGCGAGGCTCGAGAGGCCGTAGCGGATGCCGCCCTGCGGTCCGCCGCGCACGATCTGCTTCTTCCACACGAGCCGCCCCGTCGCCGGGTCGAGGGCGTGCAGGATGCCCGCCTTCTGGCCCGCGAAGAGCAGCTCGCGTCCGCCGACGTCGACGAGCATCGTCGTCCCGCCGAAATCCGTGTCCGGACCTTCGGGATCGGGACAGCTCGTGCGGGTGCCGAACGAGCAGGCGGCGTTCCAGGCGTCCTGCGCCTGCGCTTGATAGGTCCAGACGACCCTCCCCGTCGCGAGCTCGAGGGCGAGGACGGAGTCGCTCCGCGCGGTCGCGGGGCGGCTGTGGTTGTTGCCCGTGCCGACGAAGAGCAGGCCGCGCTTCGCGTCGAGGGTCGGGGTGTTCCAGATGCTTGCGCCGGAGGGCCCGCGGATCTCGGTGCCGATCGAGGTCTCGCCGGTCCGGCGCGGGGCCTCTTCGATGGTCGGCGTCCGCCAGAGGAGCTCGCCCGTGCGGACGTCGAGGGCGACGACGGCCCCCGAATGGGTGCAGCAGGGGAATTTCGGATCCATCGAATTGATGTCGTCGTTCGACGA
Source organism: Myxococcota bacterium (assembly GCA_046351135.1). Classification (GTDB taxonomy): domain Bacteria; phylum Myxococcota_A; class UBA9160; order UBA9160; family UBA4427; genus UBA4427. The sequence goes on from JAXLZA010000012.1 coordinate 204,880, forward strand.
GATCGGGACGAAGACCTTCCCGGCATGGGCCGTGATCGAGCCCGTGATCGCCGCGTTGGGATGGGGATCGGCAGAGCGCTTCCAGAGCCGCTCGCCGGTCTCCGCGTCGAGCGCATAGACGTTCGCCGCGCGGTCGCCGAAGATCGCGCGCACGACGGGCCTGGCCGCCGCCCCGCCCGCGCCCGCATCGACGTCGATCGTGACCGCCGAGCGGACCTCGGTCGCCGCCTTGAACTGCCAGCGCGTGCAGCCCGTCGCCTGATCGAGGGCGTAGACGGAGCCGTTGTGGCTGCCGACGAAGAGCGCCCCGCCCGCCGCCGTCGCCTGCGAGCGCAGCTGCGACGACTCCGGAAACGCGACGACCCACGCCACCTCGAGCCGGGCCACCGCCTCGCGCGCAATTCCCGCTCCCGCCGGCAGCGCACGGTCGTTGCGCGCCGTGCGCCCCCAGCTCGGATAGGCGAGGTCGCGCCAGTCGAAGCTCCCCTGATCCGGCCCGCAGCGCGGCGAGACCGCGAAGTCCCGCTCGGCGGCCACCGAATCGAAGCGCACGCCCGTGAAGAACTCGGCCACCGCCCGCCGGCTCGCGTCGTCGAGCGGAGCGCCCATCCGGCGCATGTTGCCGACGGTGAGCGCGTCGTAGACGAAGCCCGGCGGCCGACCGCGGTTCTGCTCGAGGAGCGAGCCGAGGATCGGCAGGGCGTGGCAGACCGCGCAATTCTCGGCGAAGACCGTCGCACCGTCGGGACCGGGGGCGGCGACGGCCGCTTCCGCGGCGGCCGAGGCCGAGGCGGCCGGAGCCGGGGACGCGGGCCCCGTCGCCCGCTCGGCGCAGGCGGCCACGAGGCTCAACGCGAGGGCGAGCGCGACGGCCGCCTTGAACGGCGTCGCGACCCTGCTCGGTGTCGCTCCACCCGGGCGCCCCGCTCCGATCCGGCTCTGCACACCGTCCCGGTCCCCCGTCTTCGACTCACCCGATCGATCGACCCGCACGGATGCCCTCCTCCCTTCCGGTCCAGCGACCGGCCCATCGGCGAGCGGACCCTGCGCGAACGATCGTTCGATCGAGGCGTGGCACGAGCGCGGCGGTCACTTTGGCGCCCCGGGCAGGAATCGAACCTGCGGCCCACTGCTTAGAAGGCAGTTGCTCTATCCGCTGAGCTACCGGGGCGACCCGCGGAAACGTACCGGAAAAGTCCCGATGGGCGGAGCCCCGTCAGGAGGCCTCTCCCGCCTCCATCCCGTCGAGCTTCGCGAGGCGCACGATCAGGTCCTCGACCCGCGAGCTGTAGCCCCACTCGTTGTCGTACCAGGCGATCACCTTCGCGAGGCGGCCGTCGATCACCTGCGTCAGCTCCGCGTCGAAGATCGACGAATGGGCGTTCCCGATGATGTCGGAGGAGACGATCGGGTCGGTCGAATACTCGAGAATGCCCCGGAGCGGCCCCTCCGCCGCGCGCTTCATGGCGGCGTTGATCGATTCCTCGCTCGCGTCGCGCTCGAGCTCGACCGTGAGGTCGACGACGCTGCCGTCCGGGACCGGGACGCGCATCGCGAGGCCGTCGAGCCGGCCCTTGAGCGCCGGGATGACCTCCCCGATCGCGATCGCGGCGCCGGTCGAGGTCGGGACGATGTTGGTCGCGGCGTTGCGCGAGCGGCGCAGGTCGTCCTTGTGGGGCGCGTCGATCAGGCGCTGGTCGGAGGTGTAGGCGTGGACGGTGCTCAGCAGCCCCCGCTTCACGCCGAAGGTCTCGTGGAGGACCTTGACCACCGGCGCGGCGCAGTTCGTCGTGCAGCTCGCGTTGCTGATGATGCGGGTGTCGGCGGTGACGACGTGGTCGTTCACGCCCATGACGAGGGTCGCGGCGAGGGGATCTTTGCACGGGACCGTCAGGATCACGCGCCGGGCCCCCGCGGCGAGATGCTGCTCGAGCTGGGCGAGCTTGCGGAACGCCCCGGTCGACTCGACGACGTAGTCGACCTTCAGTTCCTTCCACGGGAGCTTCGCCGGGTCCTTCTCCGAGAGGATCAGGAACGGATCGCCGTCGATGTTCATCGTGCCGCCCGATAGCTCGACCCGGCCGGGGTAGCGGCCGTGGATGCTGTCGAAGCGGAACGCGTAGAGCAGCGCTTCGGGCGGGGCGACGTCGTTGATCGCGACCAGGTCGAAATGACGCCGAAGCTTGGCGATCCGGGTGATGGTGCGGCCGATCCGACCGAATCCATTGATCGCGATCCTCGGTACGCTCATGGTGCTCCTCCGCGGCGGGCATCCTCCAACCTAGCAGATGCACGCGCCTCCGAGCGGGGTCGCGCGCCTCGCTGCCCGCGCCGCCGCATGGACAGATCCACACCTGCGCGCGATCATGGAGAAATTGACTTCCTGGAGTCCTGTGTCGCGAGGGGTCGACCGGATGCCGCTTTCCGCCGCGACGAGGCTCATCGGCTTCGTCGACTTCCTGCTCCCGCAATGGGTGACCCGCGACGCCGACTCGCTCATCCGCAATCGGGCCCGGCTGATCGTCACGACGATCGTCGGCGCGGTGATCCTCGCGCTCGGGACGGGAACCTTCCACGCGCTGACCGATACCCGCGTCCGCGGCCTGTTCAACTTCGCGTGCGCGCCCCTGGGCGCCCTGGTCATCGCGATTCCGCACTGGATGGGCCATCGCGCGCGTCGCCGTGCCCGACGCGGGCTGCCGAGCCGGCCCCTCGACGTCCGGCCGATGCTCGACCTCTTCCTCGGGATGCTGATGGTCGCATTGCTGATCGGACCCGCGCTCTCGATTCATCCATTCAACATCCCGGTCGCGATCGCGACGCTGCCCTTCCTCGCGGCGACCCTCGGCGGGCTGCGCGCCGGAGTCGTCTGGACGGGAATCACGGTGGTCACGATCGGAGCGATGACCGTCGCGGTCTGGGGCGATCCCGTCCGGGAGCGCGTCGGCCTGAACGCGCTCGTCGTCGCCCTCGCAGTCGGGGTCGGAGGCTGCGCCGCAGAAGGCGCGCGCGATCAGGCGCGCCGCGACGCCGATGCCTCGAGCCGCGAGGCTTTGGGGCTCGCGCGCTCCCGGGACGAAGCCCATGCCGAGCTGCGGGCGAGCCGCGAGCTGCTCGCCCTCGCCTTCCGTCGTACGCCCGCCCTGCTGATCCTGAGCGACCTCGAGACCGGGCGGATCATCGATGTGAACGAGTGCTTCGAGCGCGTCTCCGGCTGGAAGCTCGACGAGGTCCGCGGACGGACGCTGGCGGAGCTCGATGCCTGGGTCGCGCCCGACGACCGCGAGCGCCTGATCGCCGTCATGCTCGACCGGCGGTGGACGAAGGATCTCGAGATCCCGATGCGGACGCGCTCCGGCGGCGAGGTCTGGCTGCTCGCCGCGGCGGACATCCTCGAGCTGAACGGTCGGGCCCACGTGCTGGCCCAGGGCGTCGACATCACCGATCGCAAGCGTGCCGAGCAGGCCCTCGCGGCCTCGCGCAAGCTGCTCGAGGAGCGCGTGATCGAGGGCGACGAGCAGCTGCGGGCCTCGAAGCACCAGCTCCTCCGTCAGGGCCAGCTCGCGTCGATCGGGACGCTCGCCGCCGGCATCGCCCATCAGATCAACAACCCGATCGCGTCGATCATGGCCTCCGCCGAGTACGCCCTGCTCGCCGCCGCGGACGACGAGTCCCGAGGCACGGCGATCCGGGAGCAGGCGCTGCGCGCGGTGATCGCCGAGGCGACGCGTTGCGGGCAGATCGTGAAGAACGTGCTGCGCTTCGCACGCCAGCAGCCGACGGCCCGCTGGGTCGAGGGCATCGGACCGGTGGTGCTGCGCGCGGTGACGATCTGCCGGAACTACGTCGGCGAGCACGGGGGCGAGCTGCGCGTCGAGCTCGACGATGCGCGGCTTCCGGTGCTGATGAGCCCGATCGAGATCGAGCAGGTCCTGGTCAACCTGATCCGCAACGCCGCCGAAGCGCTCGACGGCCACGGCATCGTCAGCGTGCGCACCGCGATCCGGCAGGACCGGGTCGAGATCGCCATCGACGACGAGGGCCGCGGGATGCCGAAGGCGATGCTCGAGCAGGTCTTCGAGCCCTTCTTCACGACCCGCGTCCAGGAGGGCGGAACGGGTCTCGGCCTCGCCGTGGCCCACGGCGTGATCGTCGACCACGGCGGGGAGATCCACGTCGAAAGCGAGCCGGGCAAGGGCACACAGGTCCGCATCCTGCTTCCCCTCGCCCCCACCTGAGCGCCGCCCCCCGGCTTCCGAACCCTCCCTCCGGCGCAGGCGTACGCCCCTTCGCCGGGAGGCTACGCTCGGCTGCGCGCGGGACGGCCCCCGCGCACGAACGGAGCGCGGGAGGGGACGGACGATGTCGGATTTGATCGTGACGGGCGGGATGCTGATCGACGGAACCGGGAGCCCGGCCCGGCGCGCGGACGTGCGTGTCCGCGGCGGCGTCGTCGCCGAGGTCGGACCCGATCTCGCGCCCCGGGGCGAAGTCGTCGTCGATGCGCGCGGGGCCTACGTGACCCCCGGCTTCATCGACAGCCATACCCATCTCGACCCGACGATGTTCTGGGATCCCGCCTGCGATCCGATGCCGCAGCACGGCGTCACGACCGCGCTGCTCGGCAACTGCTCCCTCTCCCTCGCGCCCGTCCGCCCGGAGCACCTCGAGGAGGTGATGGACGTCTTCTGCTTCATCGAGGACATGCCCATCGAGGAGTTCCGGAGCGGCATCCCCTGGACCTGGCGGACCTGGCGCGAGTACCGCGATGCGATGAGCGCGAAGGGCTCGGCGCTGAACATGGCCTCGCTGATCGGCCACTCGATGCTGCGCATCTTCGTGATGGGCCCGGACGCCTGGAAGCGCGCGGCGACCGGGGCGGAGATCGAGGCGATGTGCGCGGAGCTCGGGGACGCCCTCGCCGCCGGCTGCTTCGGGCTCTCGACGTCGTTCTTCGACGTGGACCGTGCGGCGCGCCCCGTCCCGAGCCGCCTCGCCGACGAGGCCGAGCTGCGCGCCCTCGCCGACACCCTCGGCCGCGCGGGCCACGGCTTCGTCGAGTACATCCCGAACCAGACCGGCGAGGATCCCCTCGGCGAGATGCGGCGCATGGCCGAGCTGCTCGGCCCGCGCGGGGTCCGCTCGATCTGGAACGGGCTGCTGCATACGGACCTGAACCCCGACCGCGCCCGGGAGCTGATCGAGTACACCGCCTCCCTCGCCCGCTACGGCGCCCCGGTCTGGCCGATCGTCTCGCCCCGGACGGTCGACTTCAACGTCGACTGGGATCAGACCATGGTCTTCATGATGCTGCCCAAGGGCTGGAACCAGGTCATGCTGGTGAAGGGCGAGGCGCGCGCGGCGCGCCTGCGCGATCCCGCCTGGCGCGCGGTGGCGCGAGCGGAGTGGGACGCGGTGGACAAGTCGCTCTTCCCGAACACGCGGATCGAGTACGTGCGCTTCACGTCGGTGACGCGGCCCGAGAACGAGCAGTGGCTCGGGAGGAGCCTCGCCGATCTCGTCGCCGCCCGCGGCGGTCATCCCTCCGACGTGTTCGCCGACTGGGTGCTCGAGAACGACCTCGCACCGGGGGTCGTCGCGATGGGCATCGCCAACGGCAACGTCGAGGGCGTCGCCGCAATGCTCCGCGACGAGCGGACCCTCGTGAGCGCGAGCGATGCCGGCGCCCACGTCCAGATGATGTGCGCCGCCGGGGACACGACCCTCTTCCTGACCCGCCACGTCCGCGAGCGCGGCGACTTCACCCTCGAGCGCGCGATCTACGAGCTGACCGGCCGCCAGTCGGAGAGCCTGGGCTTCCACGACCGCGGGTTCCTGAAGCCCGGGTATGCCGGGGACCTCACGGTCTTCGAGCTCGAGCGGCTCGCCTGGGAGAAGGACGGCTTCGTGCGCGACCTGCCCTCCGGCGGACGGCGGCTGCGGCGGCCCGAGGGCGGCTATCGGGCGACGGCGGTCAACGGAGTGCTGACCCAGCGCGATGGGCAGCTGACGGGTGCGATGCCGGGCCGGGTCCTCGATTCGCGGGTCCGCCCGCCGAGCTGAGCGACCGTCCCGGGGCGCTCGGAACCATCGCCCCGGGGGCGAAGTCCCCTCCCAGCCCGATTCCTCGCTCGGGACAGGCCGGGGGCAGGCCGGGAGCGGGCCCCAGGCCGGCCCGAGGCCCGCTCGCAACCGCCCGAGTCGACCCGGGATGCGATCGATTGCCCTGGGGCTCCTGCCCCCTGGCCCGGTCCGCGATCGCCCGAGACTCGAAAACCCCGAAGGGAATCAAGCACTTGCGCGCAAAGATGGGCGCCGGCGGGGACGCGCGACGCTATGCTCGCGCTCGTCCCTGGCCCTGCCTCCAACGCCGCGAGAGATCCCGATGAACCGCATTCGTGCTGCACGACAAGCCCTCGGCTGGACCCAGAACGACCTCGCAGAGCGCGCGAACGTCAGCCCCCGCACGATCCACGCCGTCGAGAAGGGTCGACCGTGTCGGCAGGCCACGAAGCGCCACATCCTGAATGCGCTCGGCGTGCCGTGGGAGATGCGGGACGAGTACTTCGTGCGCGTGCGCAGCGTCCGACCCATCCCGTCGGTGGCCGTCGAGGTTCGCAGCGCCTAACAGGTCCGGCTCGCGGGTCTGCGCCCGGGCCCGTGCCGGCGGAAGCCGACCGCACTCCTCTGCCCCCCACGTCACGACGCGCTTTCTTCCCCTCCTCTCGCCTCGGAGGACGCCCCCTGGACTTCACGCCCCGCCTCGGGCGCCCCGCGACGGGCATCATCGTCACCGGCGGCGCTTCGGGTCTCGGGCGGGCGAGCGCCGAAGCCCTGGCCGCCGTCGGGCGTCCCGTCGCGATCTGGGATCTCGACGCCGCACGCAGCCGCCAGGTCGCGGACGAGATCCGCGGGCGTTACGGCGTCGTCACCGCCGGCCTCGCCGTCGACGTGCGCGATCCCGCGGCCCTCGAGGCCGCGAGCGCCGAGAGCCGGCGCGCCCTGCCGACGATCGGCGGCTTCGTGCATGCAGCGGGCATCGTCGACACCGGCTCCCTCGACGGACTCACGGCGGAAGCCTTCGACGCCGGCCTCGAGATCCATCTGCGCCCGATCGCCTTGCTGGCGAAGCTCCTGCTCCCGGATCTCGCGGCGAATCCGGGCTCGGCGATCGTCGCCTTCGCGTCGATCAACGCCACCCTCGGCCATGCGATGAACCCGATCTACAGCGCGGCGAAGGGCGGCGTCCTCTCCCTCGTGCGATCCCTGGCCGACCGGCTGGCCCGGGACGGCGTCCGCATCAATGCGATCTCGCCCGGACAGATCCGGACCCCGATGATGAAGCCGGCCCTCGACAGCCTGGGGGACGCGGCCTTCACCCGACGCATCCTGCTCGGTCGGATCGGCGATCCGGCCGAGATCGGACGGGTCGTGAGATTCCTCCTCTCCGAGGAGGCCAGCTACGTGACGGCCAGCGAATTCGTCGTCGACGGCGGCAACATCTCGTCTCAACGGATGTAATATGGGCCCGCCGGTCGACCTCGGCCGGCCGCCTTCGAACGGGAGATCCAATGACTGCGATTCGCTTCGGTTTGCTCGCCCTGGGCCTCGCCGCCTGTCTCGCTCCTTCCACAGGCCGTGCCGTGGACCTCGGGCTCGCCCCCTACGTCGAATACGACGCCGGCGTCACGTTCATGCGCAATCAGAACCTGACCCGCGCGAATCCGCCCGGCCTGAACGGCAGCGTCCAGTCGGAGACGGGATTCAACTTCGGTGGCGCGGTCGGAACGCGCTTCCTCGAGCATTTCCGGACCGAGGTCAACGTCGGCTACCGCGAGAACAAGGTCGAGCAGATCGGCATCCAGGGTGGCAATCACGACGGCAAGGGCTCGATGTCGATGATCCACGTCCTGTTCAATGCGTACGCGGAGTACGACTTCGACCTCGGCGTGATCCCGTACTTCGGGCTCGGCATGGGCTATGGCCAGGTCCGCATCGACGCCCACAACAAGACGGACGCGCTCCAGATGGACTCGAAGGACGACGCCTTCCTCTGGAACCTCATGGCGGGCCTCAGCGTGCCCGTCTCGGACGTGACGACCTTCAGCCTCGGCTATCGCTACCTCGCGACCGAGGACCTGAACTTCCGCGGCGACATCGCGAACATCGGCGGTCGCCAGATCGACAGCGAGTACGACGCCCACGAGCTCGTGCTCGGCATTCGCTACTCGTTCTGATCGCGCCCCGCGATCGACCGGATCCCACGGCTCCGCCCGCCCCCACGAACCACGGGGGCGCGCGGAGCGGCGGGCCGGACGAACGCCGCCCCCTGGGCGCGCGGGCCTAGCCTCCGACGAGCACCTTCCGGGCGTGCTCCGTGTCCATGTACTCCTTCCACTCGAGGATCTTGCCGTCGCGGGCGCGCATCAGGAAATGATATTCCTGGCGGTATTCGTCGCCGCGGAACGTCGTCCCGCCGCTCGTCGCCTCGATCGCGACCCGATCGCCCTCGGCCGTCATGGCCTTGATCTCGAAGCGCAGCCCCTTCGGAAACAGATCGAGCACCGCCGGCATGCCCGCGACCGCCGCGGCCTTGTCCCCCGTGCCGCTGAACGGCAGCGATCCGGTCACCCAGATCCGGAAGTCGTCGGCGTAGTTCGCCTTCACCCACTCGACGTCGGCCCGCGTCAGCGCGTCCACCATCTGGCGCGCGAGCGCCTTGTTCTCTTCTTCCTGCTTGCCCATGCGTCGCGTCCCCTTGCTGCTGCGCTCTCGCACGCTCGAGCGCGCGATCGTCGTGCCTTCGTGACCTCGTGATCGATGGCTACTGGCCGGCCGGGCCGCGGCGCAGCAGACGGCCGGGCAACGCGCCGGTGTGGACACCGTTCTTCAGCAGGATCTCGCCTCCGACGATCGTCGCGGCGATGCCGCGCGCCTTCTGGACGAGGCGCCGCGCGCCGCCCGGGAGGTCGTGCTCCATCTTCGGGATCTCGGGACCGATCGTCTTCGGGTCGAAGACGACGAGGTCGGCGGCGAAGCCTTCTCGTACGTTGCCGCGCTTCTCGAAACCGAAGGCCGCCGCGGGCCGGCCGGTGATCCAGTGGACGGCCTCTTCGAGGGGGATCTTCTGCTCGCGCCGGACCCAGTGACCCAGGAGATGGGTCGAGATCGAGCAGTCCGAGATCTGCGAGACGTGGGCCCCCGCGTCCGAGAACGTCGTCAGGGCCTTCGGGTGGCGCATCAGCGCCAGGACCTGGGCGGGATCCTCGTTGGCGACCGCCTGCAGGAAGATCTGCGAGAAGTCCGTCGCCAGCGCGATCTCGATCATCAGGGCGACCGGATCCTTGCCCTGCTGTCGCGCGAGCTCGCCGAGGCAGCGATGCGGTCCCATCGGATCCTCCATCAGGAAGACCCAGTCGAAGTCGGGCTTGCGGGCCTCGGCGCCGATCGCGTTGCCGTAGGGGCCGTGATGGGCCTCTTCGACCAGCTTCGCGACGAGTGAAGCGTCCCGCAGCGCCTGCTTCTGCTCGGCCAGCGGCTTCGCGCGCAGCTGCGACCAGAGCGGCAGCCGGTCGAAGGGCAGCTGGCCGGGGAACGAGAGGATCACGTCGAAGCGCCGCGAGTGGACCTGCGCGAAGAAGCGGCCCCCCGCCGCGTTCACGCGATCGACGGCCCCCGTCATCGAACGCCAGCCCTCGGGATTCTTGCGCCAGCTCCCGACGCCGTACATGAAGGTCGCGCCGGACTCGAGGGCGAGCTTCTCGATGCGTCCGAAGTACTCGGCCTGCTCCTCGGGCGTGCCCTGCGACTTCTCCTCGTTGGTGATCTCGAAGATCCCGCCGAACTCCCCCGCGACCTTCACGAGCGCTTCGACCTCGTCCCAGGACGCGAGCCGGCTCGCGACCGGCCGATCGTCGGAGGTCTGATGGTTGTTCGAGCGCGAAGTCGTGAAGCCCATCGCACCGGCGCGCAGGCCGTCGCGCAGCTCGCGGCTCATCGCCTCGAGATCGGCGGGGGTCGCGAGGTCGGTGAACGCGCGCTCGCCCATCACGTAGGTCCGCAGCGCCGAGTGGCCCACGTAGCCGGAGTAGTTGATGCCCTTCGGCAGGCGATCGACGACGTCGAAGTATTCCGGGAACGTCTCGAAGCCCCAGTGGATGCCCTTCGCCATCGCGGCCGGCGAGATGTCCTCGGCCCGCTCGAGGTTGCGCACGACGAGCTCCCGGGCATCGGCACGGGACGGGGCGAGCGTGAAGCCGCAATTGCCCATCACGACGGTCGTGATGCCGTGATAGGAGCTGCAGGTCCCGAGCGCGTCCCAGTAGATCTGGGCGTCCATGTGGGTATGGCCGTCGATGAAGCCGGGGGCGACGACGTGGCCCTCGGCGTCGACGGTCTCCCGGGCCGCCTCGCCGGCCAGCGAGCCGATCGCGGCGATCCGCCCATCGGCCACGGCGACGTCCGCCCGGCGCGCGGGCGCGCCCGTTCCATCCACGAGGAGCCCGTTCCGAATCACGAGATCGTATGCCACGGCCGATTCCTCCATCGCGTCCGCCGCGCGCCGAGTCGGACTCGCAGCGGGCGTCGCTCCAGTCATGTTCTCGCGCGCAGAGCCGGCTGTCGAGGCGGCCCGCCTCTGCTAGCTTGCGCGCGCTCATCGGGCTCCGCTTCCCCAGCGGTGCCCACCGCGCGCCGGTAGCTCAGCTGGATAGAGCATCAGGCTTCGAACCTGAGGGTCGGGGGTTCGAATCCCTCCCGGCGCGCCACTCGTTGAAACCGATCGCCTCGATTCTCCCGCCCGGGCCGGCGCCTCCCGCTCCCGAGTGGCCGATCGGGAATCGGCGGTGAGCCGTTGCGCCTCGCGGGATGAACGCCACACTCCCGGTCGTTCCTTCTTTCCCGAATCGGGCCCCGTTTCCGAACCCGTCGCTGCCGCCCCGCCCCCCGCTCCTCACCGACCTCCGGACTCCGACGCCATGACGATCCCGACGCGCTCCGGCCCCCGTTCCTCCTCGACGCGCCCGAGGAATCGGCCGCGCAGGTCTCACCGAATCGCCGGCACCGCCGCGCGTTTCGGTCTCGCGCTGCTCGCGTCGCTCGCGTTCCTCGTCCTTCCGTCCGCGCGTCCCGCCGTCGCCCAGACGACCGGCCCGATCGCGTCCTGGGCCTTCAACGACGGCGCCGGCCTGAGCCTCACCGACAGCTCCGGCAGCCGGACCGGCTCGATCGTCGGAGCGACCTGGACCGTCGGCAAGGCGGGCTCCGCCCTCGACTTCGCGGGCAGCGCGTGGGTCGACCTCGGCGATCTCGACCTGGCGGGCTCCTTCACGGTCATGGCCTGGATGCAGACCCGGAGCCTCGAGACCGGGACCTGCGGCTCGCTCGTCATGAAGGCCCGCGACTACGGCTTCGAGGTATGCGACGGGCGCCTCTACGCCGGCGTCGGCGACGG